>NZ_JCAUAP010000003.1:0-647308 GCF_059692015.1 Paenibacillus sp. J22P165
AACGAAACATCCTAATATATCTCGCTATCTTTCATTCGTCATTGATATCTAAAGGATGAAATCCTGCGAATAGACGAGCTTGCGTGAGGAAATTAAATCATACCGAGGGAGGTTAATAAAGTCGGTTCACTCCAGCTAATTGGGGCACTTATCAAAACCCGAATATCCATTGACGTGAAACTGAGTTAACAAGACCATAGTATAAATTAAAGAGTAAAAATATTCCACCGAAGATGATCGCAATTAAGGCAAATGTCTTACTATATTTTAGTAGTAGTGGATAAAGGATAATTAATAAAATTGAGAAACTTAGACTAATCATGAATAATAACTTTAGTAAAAGTAACTGTTGAAAAACCATTTTTTATTCACTCTCCTCTATTTTGTTTCTTATTTCACGAATTTCCCTCCTGAATCGTCTTACTTTATATGATTCCATTACTTGGAAGTTACGTTAAGCTGCCCGCTACTTCAACAAGGCTGCCGCTTAATGCCGGCAGCCTCATCTAGGTTTCTTATTGAACAACGTTATCCGTTAGTTGAACAAGCATTGGATCTCAGTGCGTTCGTATAAATCATGGTCCAGTTCCATCACCTATCACACGATAGCCTAACCAATTTTTCTTCACCCAAATAAATGATTTGGATATTTCGTTAACATAGTATAATTTTGCTCCCCCAAAAGAAGTGCTACCTTTCCCCTCAACTTGAACACTGAAGGCTTTTATTGGATGGAGAGAGAAGAATAAATGCTTCCTAACCGCTAATTCTGCCGTTAGATTGGGAAAGAAAAGTAAATAAATCACTAACAACGATGTGATGGATATAATCCAAATCTGTTTTTTCTTCGACATCATTGTATCATCCTTCCAAAATTTAGTTCTTTAAAAATAAGACGAAGGGAACATGTAAAAAGTTTCCATTCTATAACATTCTTACTCCTTTGCTATTTCACTAAACTGCCCGATAGTTGAGAGGAACGCCAGGAAAGAAAACAGGCGATGGATCGACTCCATCGCCACACTATAGTATACGTTTGTGAAGTAATGATTTTTTCTAGTAATAAAGTGAGTAGTTTACCTTAATTATTAATCTTTATTTTTGTTATTTCTAAACAAAGCGATTGCTGATCCGACTACAATTCCAAATACAATTCCAAGACCTACATTACCGAATACTGCTCCAAATGCGACACCTAAAGCAATTCCAACGCCTATGAAAGCACCATTTCCGACATCTTTCATTTTCAAATAATCACTCCGCTTCTTAATTTCATTCCAAATGCTTTACTGCTGCTGTGACAGTTTCACCTCATACAACGACTTTCCAAAAGATGTAGGTATAACTCTATACGGTGCCAAATACTTAATGTTTCGCTACGATATTCTGCCCTTTAACGTAATGAAGCTGCCCATCGTAACGGCAGCCTCTCAGAATATGTTTATTCAACAAACGTAATTTGTTAGCTTAATCCTTCATTGGGATATATACCTCAGCTTCATCGGGCCATACAGGATTTTCAAAATGATAAATTTCGAATGAGAGTGCTCTGTTATTGTTTTGCTTGTTGTTCGCTTTCAAATAATCGTGAATTACTCGATAGGGGTCACTGGTTGATTTTACTTTTGCATAACGATGGGGAGGTATCGTAAAGCCTTAACATCCCTTCTGGTACATCCGTAATTTCAGCCACTTCCATGCAAACGATGTAAGTAAACAGAATCTCCGAAGAAAAGCTTGGACTCACGTAACGTTCAGGATGAGTTATGCTTCGAATTTCATTTTTGCGTCTGAAAAATTCCTTTTTCATTTCTTCTACTCTTTCAGGAAGATGGACCTTAAAGGGGGAAGTGATACACAATCCAAAAAGATTGATTTCGGGTAATTCAAACTCGCAAACCTGGTTGTTATCCGACATGAATATTGCCCCTCTTGTATCGTTTCCCGTAAGCTTATTGACAAAAGAAGACTATGTTAGTCTTCATAATACTTAATAATTATAAAAAGGAGACAAGTGTCCCTCCTAATGCACCACTAATGACCACTACCCAAGGTGGTAATTTCCAGAATACAAGCATGATAAATAGGATAGCAGTAAGAGCAAAATCCACAGGAGAAAGTATGGAACTCGTCCAAATTGGATTATACAAAGCGGCTAGTAAAATTCCAACAACAGCAGCGTTAATCCCTACTAACGCCGCTTGAATTTTGGGTTTGCTGCGAAGTGTACCCCAAAATGGTAGTGCTCCGACTACGAGTAAAAAGGCTGGAAGAAATATGCCAATTGTTGCAACGATTGCACCAAGCCATCCTCCCAATATCGCACCCAAATACCCCGCAAAAGTAAATAACGGTCCCGGAACTGCTTGAGCAGCACCATATCCAGCAAGAAATTCTTCTTTTGTCAGCCAGCCGACAGGAACTACTTCTCTTTCAAGTAATGGCAGAACAACATGCCCACCCCCAAATACAAGAGAACCGGATCGATAGAAACTATCAAAGACGGCTAACCAATGAAATGAGGTTATATTACGCATGACGGGCAGTAAAATGAATAAAGCCAAAAAAAGGACTAAACTAATGATTCCAGTAGAACGACCAATAGGTACTTTGATTTCAGGTAAGTTCGATTCCACGTTTCCTTTGTATAGGAACAAACCAATTAACCCTGCTAAAACAATGATTACGATTTGACTAACTGCCGTTTGCCAAAGCAGTGTCATGGTTGTAGCAACAATGGCTATAGTGACACGTTGTCTATCTGGCGTAAGTTTTTGTCCCATTCCCAAGACCGCTTGAGCTACAATTGCAACAGCCACTAATTTTAGACCGTGAATCCACCCAGCATTTCCCACATCAAATCCTTTAAGAAGAAAAGCAAAAAGAACTAAAGCAATCACCGAAGGAAGAGTAAAACCAATCCACGCAAAAAAACCTCCCAATAGTCCTGCCCGTATCACGCCAATGCCAATTCCCACCTGACTGCTGGCAGGACCCGGTAAGAATTGACAAAGGGAAACAAGATCAGCATAGCCGCGTTCGTCCATCCATTTCCTTCGTTTAACATATTCACTATGAAAATATCCAAGATGAGCAATCGGACCACCAAACGAAGTTAGTCCTAGTTTCGTGGAAACAGCTAACACCTCAAGCAATGACTTGGTTCTACTGTTGCTTTCACCCTTTTCTTGAGTTGGAACATCATTCATCTTTATACAACACCTACACTTTCGAGTGATAGCAACATTCTGCCATAAATATAACACCATTCTTGGGCGTTTAATAGAAAGATTCCAGTTTTCCTCTTTAGGAAAACTGGAATCTTGACTCTGTATAATTGGTTGCTGCACAACTATTGTTTGTGCAAATCCTACCCGATAGTTGAGCGGATCGCACAGAAACGAAAACAAGCGATGGATTGGTTCCATCGCTACGTTATAGTCTTCCATATCTTTAACAAGGTAATTAAAATTGCATTTACAACAATCACCCCTAATCCGTGATGTAATTAAGCAACCCTACCCGCAACTATAGTTTCTTGTTAGCTTAAATCAAATGTGGTCCACCCAGCGTCCCAAATCATCTTCTGTAACTCTATGAACTCATCTTTATTCTTTAACTGCACTTTAGTAAATGGTCTTGTAAAAAATTCAAACTGAGGTGGCTTCGCGCAGATGTCCCTTTGCCCAACGCATTTACTTTGACTCCTAAATTGCTTGTATTCTTCTTCCGTCCATGTATTATTTCTTTTGTTGTATGCAATCCAGTTTTCATTACATTGTTCAAAGTCCACGACTACCACTTTGCCAGTTGAGTTTAATAACCTTAGTGTTTGTGAAGTTACTTCAATATTCCTCATTATCATCACCTAACACGATTATACTATATTTATTGGGTATAAATTCCATTATTTTGCCCATTAGCTAAGAAGGCTGCCGAGATCAATTGATCTCGGCAGCCTTCATCTCTTTCTTCATGGGACTAGGTGTTCTCTCCAAGTCTATCCGCTATTCGGTGCAAGTTCGTTAAGCTAAGCTTGACGCAGTCCATTGGATTGCCTGGGCACACATCCTGCTCCACAACGTACCAGGCAACGCCATTCCCCTCTCCCCATAGCAAAATAGGGTCGAAATCGATCACTCCCGTGCCAATTTCCGCATACGTCCGACTCTCATCGTCGCTCATATCTTTCAAGTGCATCGTTGGCATCCGACGGCTGTACGACCGAATAAATGCAGCCGGATCCTGCCCAGCTTTCTGCACCCAATACACATCAATTTCAGCCAATATGGTATTATCCTCCGAAGGATCAAGGAGGTATTCCAAAGCGTTCGTACCATCTATGCTAGTTTCAAACTCAAACGCATGGTTGTGGAAGCTGAGTGTAAAGCCATCCGGCTGTATTTGCTTCGCAATCTCATTCAATCCATGCCGAAATTGTTGATAACCTTCCTCATTCCGAAGCTCATGGGGGACGGAGGGACAGATTAAGGTAGTCGTTTTAAAAAATCGTGCCTCCTCAAGCACCCCCTCCAGCTCACTGCTTAAACGCTGAAAGGAAACATGCATCCCCGCCGTTTGTAAACCTGTTTCTTGCAGCACTTCAGCAATTTCTTCGGCCGAGTAACTATGCAGACCTGCCAGTTCAACCCCTGCCCAACCCATCTGTTTCAGTTCTCTTAGCACCCCTGGAAAATCCTGCTCACATTCGTTACGCAAGGTATACAGTTGCACCGCAAATTTCTGCTTCATTTTATACGCCGCCTTCTTTCTTATGTAGTGTGATTGATCGTGGTAGAATCTGATCTGCTGTGAGCGAAATCGCCCCGTGTCGTATCGTAATATCCCGCTTCTCACCTGGGAGCAAGTCGAAATATTCGTCACTTAACTGAATCGTTTCGTCTAATCCAAAATGAACCGCATGCGCAAATGCTCCGCTTGAAACCGTGCAACGAATCAGCCCAGCTTCGATGACTTGGATGTTGGACACTTGTAAGTGTGCTTCAGACAAAATCAGATTGCGAACCACTTCGTTTATTATCACAGCTGGGAGTATTTCGCTGGATTCACTTAACGATCTGACAAAGATACACGCCTCTCTTGAAAGATAGGCAGGTGTTGCCCATTGCAGAACGACTTCCCGCGAGAATGGCTGGAGTTCAACCTTTACCTGCATCGATTGCTTCTCGCTTCCATCAAAGTAGATAAGGCCGTATTCTAGGACTTCGCGAATAACCGAGCTAGTTTCATTGATGGCTGTAAGCTGAATCATCCCATCTTGCTCACGTAAAATAAGTTTTACCGGTGCTAATGCCCTTTTCACAAAATAATAAGAGATTTTGCGAGTTAGGTAATAATCAATGATCGACCAGCCAACCTCCCCCCAGCAGTCGTTGTACATCCAAAATAATGCGCCAGAACAAAACAACTTCGTGCGCATCGCTTCAAGTGAATACCCCAGCATGACACCCTGACATAAGCCTGCGTAAAGCAAGTAATCGTCAATTTCTACATGTTCAGTAGCCAAATAATGTTTGTTTATGCCGGCAAGTACCGTGTCTTTTTCAAATATGTTCGTATGAAGCTGCCAAAGCTTGCTATCTAGCTCCAGTTGCTGACCATGATGGTAGATTTCCGTGGATGCATTCCGGCAGGGGCCGATGTAGCCGTATTCCGAGACAAACTTAGCCTTCACCTTGTCATACTCCTCGGGTGTAATGCGCTTCTCCATGTCGACATGCATCATGCAATCATTCCAATGATGCGTATCGCCGGCTTGTGTGCCATTCGGGTGCTCACCACCGTAAGGCGAGCTGTTCCAATAGGGAATCGACGGGCAATTCTGCTGGACAATGCGTGGCGCGATGTCATTGTAACAGGCCGCTCCCCCATAGAAAGCAGCAGCTTCTGTCTCATTCCACCATTCCTCAAATCCCCAATGATTCTCATTGTTGCCGCACCAGAGCGCGAGCGCACAATGATTGCGGAGCCTCCGCGTCTGGTAATCCATCTCACGCTCTACTTCGTCCCGAAACCATGCCAAGTGATCTGGATATTTCGCACAGGTGAACATGAAATCATGCCAAATCAGAATGCCGTACTCATCACATTTGTTATAGAAAATATCTTTTTCATAGATACCCCCTCCCCACACACGTAGCATGTTGAAGTTGGCTTCCTTCGCTTCACTCAGCAATGCCTCATATTTGGCATCCGTAACCCGCGCATAGATGGAATCAGCCGGTATCCAATTTCCACCTTTACTGAAGAGTGCAACACCGTTGATTTCAAAAGTAAATGATCGTTCATCCTGACTCTCCGGAATTTTATCCATGTTTAAGTGCAATGTACGAATCCCAAATGAAAAAGAGGGATATTCCACTGTGCGCGTTGTCGTCTGGAGAGTCGCCCGAATCGTATACAGCGGCTGCTCGCCCATCCCATTAGGCCACCAAAGCTTAGCGTCAGACACCTCCATTGGGATGGCGATATAGTTCAGCCCAGACCGAAGACAACAATCCTTTTGAATAAGCTGAACTTCCTTATCATTAAAAAGAAGCTCCAGCTTCAACTCCGTTTCTAACGTTTGAAAAGGGTGCAGATTCTCAAGCTCTAATTGAAACTGTACGTGTGCAGCTTTGCTCACAGCATCTAAGCTTGTCGTTGTGACATGAATGTCGCGAATTTGAACACCATGGGCAAATTCCATACTCACCTCACCCATGATCCCGCATGTCGCAACCCTTGGTCCCCAATCCCAACCAAATACATATTGCGGCTTGCGCAGCATGCCACGGCGATGGTCGCCTCTATGCCCGATCTGCTCGTTCTCATACACCACTTTCGCCTCGCTAATGAGGGCAAGATCGTTCTCTGAATAGAGCTCTAAACCAGAGGTAACGCGGACAAAGAGTTGATTAACGCCTAATTGCGCTTTACCTTTTACATCACAAGCAAACGGATAAAAAGCACTACGATGATGGCCAAGATGACAATCATTCAACCAGATATCTGCTTCCACATCCAAAGAATCAAATTGAAGGCGTATTCGCTCTGAACGCATATGTTCTTCCGTCAGCACAACTTTCTTCTTAAACCACCAAGAACGGTTCTCCGTCCATTCACTCGAAAAGCACTGATCCGCTACTAGCGGCTCCGCGATAATCCCTTGCGCGATGAGCGGCATATGCACATCACAGGGCAAATCGGCCCGCAGCCAATTCTGTTGTTTATTTTTAACTTGTAAATAATCTGCCGTCTGGCGATAGAGTGGTTCCCACGTTAGCTGCCAGTCTTCATTTAAAAGTAGTTTCATCCTCTTGCACCTCTTTCTTTACAATTCCAATAAGTCCCAAATGAAAATTCGTCCCGGTGCATTCCTCTCGATTGCCGTGAACAACCTCCAGCTCAACATGATGCAGCCCTTCCTCCAGATCATCCGCAAGCCAGTAGATGCGGAACCATCCTCCGTCATTGCACCAGCTAGGCCGATCCCGACAAGTCGTGATCGCAGGACCCCCGTCGAGTTGATACGTGAATTCAGCGGACCTTTTGCCAAAATCGAAAGCTAGCGCTACTCCCATGCCTGTAAATGAAAAGGATAGCTTCGCGCCGATTGCTGCTGTGGTCAAAATCTGATCAACCCTAGGCATGTGAGCTGCTGCTCGTCTAATCATCCAAGGGCCTTCCAATTGGACTTCTTCGAAGGAGAGCGTACTCACATTCCCCCAATGATGCGCATTTAACGGCGTTGCGAGCGTTCTAGAGGTCACTTCGCTATCCAGATCTGAGGCCGTTATTAATTCTTTTTCCAAAAAGGAGATTACACATTGTCCATAACTCAGACTGCCTCTGTGCCTAGGATGCAGCCCATCAGGCAGCCATTCCTCCCAAGTCATAAGGCCTTTCTTCACTTCCAGCAAAGCGTGCTTTCCCACCCAAACTGAGCTGATACCGTAATGCACTGCTAACTCTTCGAATTCAGCGATACTAGCAGGAACCTTACCCTGTGACATCTCCTCGTACATTTTCTGGCTATAGGTATAGATAATCACAAGTTCACTACGTCCATCTGCCAGCAGTTTACGGATCAATCCCTCTCTGGCACGCATCCGCTGTTCGGAAGGTGTAAGGTAGTCATTGACAGCAAATTCAATAAAAATCAGATCACAGTGGCGGTTAATCAAATCTCGCTCTGCACGAAATACAGCCAAATCGCTCCCAGTCGCACCAATCGCTGCATTCTCCACCGTAATGCGTGCATGGGGAAACGATTCGACAAACCAACGTGAGACTGGCTCTGGCCAATTCAACAACGCGCTGCCATCTTCTGTAATAGATCCACCAATGAACCCTAACGTCAAATGTCCTGTTTGCAGTTTCTTGCTTACTTGTGATAAATGATTTCGAACCTGTATCGTCTCCATGTTGTATTCATCTCCACTTGAATTTCGAGTATATTTAATTTAAAAGTAGCGAATACGCGCCTAAATGTATACTTTGAATTACGTAGATTCTTCTAAAAATGGTTAAATAAAAGACCGAAACCACCTAATATGGGGTGGAATTCGGTCTTTTCCTAGTTACTGCTGAATGGCATCCATAATCATTCCAAAGATAATTAAATCCTGCAAGTAATCCTCAGGTGTCGTTTTAGGGGATATCCCCTTCGTTACGACTTCATGGAAGTATTCCAACTCAACCACATAAGCATCCTTGTAGGTCGGTCGGACCGTTGATCGATCAAAGCTGTCTCCAATCGTCTCACTAACATGCAGTGTCGTTGGCAGCTGTCTAATATACGGGGTATCGTATTGGACTAGAATCGACTTATTCTCGCCAAATACCTCGATATGTCCATCAAATCTGCCTTGTTGATCCATACCTGTCTCAAAGGTCACGTTAAAACCCTCATATTCAAAGATCGCATTCTTGAATCTTCCCCCCAACCATGAGGATGCTGCTTTGACGCGGAGTGGCATGCCAATTAACTCTCGCATCGCCGAAATGTCATGACTATTGAGTCCTAACAACAAGCCGTAGGCGCCATACATCTCATCTGGCAAATTGCCTATCGCCTCTCTCATTAGTCTGGCATTCCGCTCTTTGCGATCCTGTGCGGCTTGGGCAGGGATATCATTAAAACGATAAATAGGGCTAGATTGACGCGTGAAAAATTGATTAGGACCAATGATGTCCCGTACACGAGCATAAATGATCGGTCCTAATGTCTTAACCTCCTCGAGCGCCTGAAGATAGGCCGGAGCAAAACGCCGCATGTAACCTACCATGACATGTGCGCGTGAGGCGTCGCGCGCTTGAATAATGGCGTTCGCCTCACCTTGCGTAATGCACATGGGCTTTTCTACAAATACGTGAATGTTCTTATTCAATGCTGCAATTGTACATTCCGTGTGATATTCCATATTATTCAGTACAAAGACAGCGTCAAGATCAGACTGTTCAAGCATATCAGCCATGTTCAGATATAGCTGTTTCACGCGATACTTCTCCCCAATCTTGGCTAACAGTTGGGGGGAAATATCACAAATTGCCTCGATCTCATAAAGCTCAGACAGGGACTCCAGTATCGGCAAATGAACCATTTGCGCAACTTCTCCTAAACCGATAATACCTACTTTTATTTTGGTCACGATGATAAGCTCCTTTGTTTGTGAGAAGTACCTCCCCCCGGAAGGGGAGGCTTCATAACTCCTTCTATAGTTGAAAAATAACTGTGGGATCTGTGGAGATGTCTCTGACGATCTCTCTGTAAGTGCCATTGTAAGTCATGCCAAAGGTATAAGAACCAGGCAATAATTCCTTTCTAACGCCATCGCTTGTTGTAGTGCCAATCGTCTGCCAACTTCCCGCATAGTAGGTTGCCACACCACCGTCTAACAGATTCCCTTGGCTGTCCTTAAGCTGTACAGTGACCTTGACCGTCTGGAATATGACTACGGGGTCTGTTCCTATATTTTGTACGATTTCCTTATATCTTCCCCCATACGTCATGCCAAAGGTATAGGAGCTAGGCAGTACCTCCTTGCTGATCTCGCCTCCGCTTGTATTGCCGATAGTCCGCCAGGTTCCTGCATAATACTTCACCGTACCACTATCGAGCGGATTCCCCAGACTATCCTTTAACTGTACCTTGGCCTTGACGGTCTGAAATACGACGACAGCGTCCGTTCCTGTATGTTGTACAATTTCCTTATACGTTCCCTCATACGTGATGCCAAAGGTATAGCCTTTATCCTGTAACGACTTGCTGGCATTTCCCAAGACATCCGTTACGCCAAAATCTTTCCATCCGCCGTCGTAGTATTTAACTACTCCGCCGCTTAACAGATTGCCGGTGCTGTCTTTGAGCTGAACCTTCACCGCTGTAGCGGCGAGATTGAAGCTTATGCTCTTGGCTGTCTCGCTATTGCCCGCTAAGTCGGTCGCACGGTACTGGAGTGTATAGGCCCCCTGCTTATCAAAGGTAAGCGCAGCTGTGTAAGGCGTCCATGTCACTCCGTTATTCACGCTATAGACGACCTGACCAACGCTAGACAAGTTATCAGAACCATTTAGCGTGACCGTAACAGGATTGAGATAACTGCCGCTCGGTCCGTCTGGCGCTGATGGGACAACGACAGCCGTTGTCGTTGGAACCGTACTGTCGATTCGGACAGTGACGGTTTGCGTCGCTTCCTGATTACCAGCCAAATCCTTGCTGTAAAAATCCAGCGTGTGCGCACCTTCGGCAGCGATGGAGATCGTATTCCCAGCCACGTAAGCGCCGTGATCCAAGCTGTAGAACGTGCCTGCGACGCCACTTTCCGAGTCACTCGCCGTCAAGTGAACAACCTGAGCCGTTGTCTGCCAGCCGGACGGCGCGTCACTGACCGTAACGGGAGGCACATCATCGACGGTCAATGGTCTGATTTCCACGTCATCCACATAGAACGGCGTGCCGATATTCGGAGTTTGGGTGTATAAAAACATGGTCGTTTCGGTTACAACACCCGTTTCGTTAATAATGAGACTCCCTTGCACTTGTTTCCATTCTGTAGCATTTAGAGATGGACTGATGAACATAATATACTGCTTAACTATAGGATTACCGTCTAGTTTATACTGCAAGCCGATCCTAATCGTCTCGGTGGAAGTAGGAGCAGATGCTAGTTTCGCCCAGGTTGAATAGTAATAGGGTTTGCCCTTTACGAGTGGGACAGGAAATTTAACGCCTCCGTATTGATCTGTCTTCGTCAACAGTAAGGACTGCTGGCCCGAATGTTGTTCCGCCGAAGTCAGGGAAGGTACGGCCTGATAAGCGTAGTTAGGAGTCGCTAATATACTGCCTTCCATGCCAGGATCTACAATCAGGTTTGAGCCTTTTACAACGTTCGTCAGTGCTGTTACCGTAACCGTAACGATAGCTTGCTTACCGGAATCATCCGAGGTTGCTTTAATTTGGGTTATGCCCGTACCCACGCCTGTAACGATCCCATTGGTATCGACGGCCGCCACAACGGGATTCACGGATTCCCATTTGATGAGCTTATTGGTTGCATTGGCCGGTGTTACCGTCGGGACAAGCGTTTGCTGAGTGCCGAGCGACAAGCTGAGTGAAGTTGGTGTTAGCGACACTCCCGTAACTGAAACCGTAGCATCTACGGTGACGAGCACAGATGCGACTTTTCCGCCATCTACCGTCGTTGCCGTTATCGTTGCTGTGCCTAAGCTCGCGCCATACACCATGCCGTTCACATCCACAGTCGCTACACTTGGATGGCTCGAACGCCAGATCACTTCTTTGTTACTTACATTCACTGGTGTAAATTGCGGAACGAATGCCTTGGTTTTACCTTGACCTACCGTGGTTGCCGTCGCATTCAAGCTCACATCTGTAGGATGAATCCAAGCCGAACTTCCCGAATCCGTCATCGGTTTAACCGATACGTCATCGACATAATAAATGCTGCCAGGACTATTCGGATTACTGTACTCCGTGTAGAGGAACATCAGAACGTTCGATACAACTCCTGATTCCTGAATAGTGTAAGTGCCTTCGACCTGCGTCCAGTCTCCCGCCTTCAAGCCAGGACTTGTAAACATAATGAATTGCTTGGGAGGTCCCCCGTCCAGATTATATTGGAGACCGAGCCTCAGCGGTTCGTTCGTTGTCGCACCAGTCGCCAATTTCGCCCATGCGGAGTACGTATAAGCCTTCCCTTTTTCCACACTTACTGGAAATTTAATGCCTCCGTAGCGCGTCGTTTTCGTGATTTTCACCGACTGATGACCGCTATGAAACTGACTCGTATCTTTGGTAAACGTCGCATCCGACATTCCGAATTGAGACGATTGACTTCCTTCAAACCCTGGATCATCAATCAGATTATCCCCTTTGACAGCAACCGTCGGCGTAATTTCCAATTGAACAGAATCCAGACTGAAGGCTCCGGATGCTGTCGTTGGCACAACTTGAATCTGCTTAATGGTTCCCGTCCAGGCAGCTAGACTCGACGTATCAAATACATATTCCCGATAAACGGCATCGTTAGGGAGGATATAAGACGAGAGCATTTTCGCCTCATTCCAAGTGCTATCCGCGGTCGTCGTAAAATAAATTTTCGCCTCGTTGCCGCTTGTCATGTTGTTCATTCGGACGCGGATCCGTCTAATATCCGAAGCGGCAAATTCCAAATTATCCGGTGAAAGAATCGTTGGCTGGACACTTCCCGATACCCCGTTTGAAGTTCCGCTGAAGACGCCATTCGCAACAACGGGATTCGCAATCTGACTGTTGGCCGTCCAACCGCTGCTCGTCGTAAAATCCCATGTGATCGCCGTTGGATATATATCCACTTTTTGCGCAGCTGCATTCCACTTCGTTATCGCGCCAAAAGCTTGGTGAAGATAGCTAAGCGGCACCATCACCGTTCCGTTCGCCAGCTTGACAGGTGCATGCTCTAACGTAATCGCCTGATTTCCTTTGTAAGCGATGCTATCGCCAACCTTCACTTTATAGACAACATTATCTTTCACTGCCAACAGGGTATTGGTCGCAGGATCCCATTCCGGCTTCGCCCCGATTTGCAGGTAGGTCTCTTTCATAGGCATCATGACGACGCCGTCTTGCATAAGTGCTGGCTGGCTGAACGGTTTGTATACGCCGTCGACGTAAGTCCGAATACCAGGCTGCGGGGAATAAATGGTTCGAATGTAATCGATGCTAATAGGTCCTACAGCGGAAATCGGATCGATCCGCATTTGCCGAATCGTCCCCGTCCAGTTCTTGTTTCTCCACGCCTCAATGACATATTCCGTATAATTACTATCCAACGGATTTACATAGAAGCCGACAGCCTTAGCCTCATTCCAAGTGCCATCTGCCTCTGTCGTAAAGAAGAAGCGGCCGTCGATATCATTCGCGCTGTTCTTCATTCGAATCACGATATAAGGAATATCCTCTGCCTTGATTCCAAGGTGATCAGCAGAACGTATGCCGGGATCGGTATTATTCGTTACCCCCGAAAAGGTGCCGTCCTGTACGGTCACGCCCACAATCTGCTTCTCAACAGTCCAACCCTCTGCATCGCCCGGCGTATTGAATTCCCACATATTCCCGTAGACATTGGCCATCACTGGCTGGGGTTGGTTCAAATTAGGAACGACTCTCCCTGCGGGATACAGGGTATTGATTCGTTCTTTCTGCGTTTGCGTTGGCACACTGTCCGTATGCGGAGCACTGCTTCCAAACACATTGCGAATGGCATCCACATACCCGAAACCGGCTAGCCCCGCAGGCATAATAAAGTGACCTTCTCCAAACTCATTCCAGTTATCTAGCATCACCAACTTCTTGCCAAGGCTGCCCGCAGGAAGCGATGGCATAAAGCTATCTTTCGTCCACTGCGCCAAAGACTCGAATTCCGACGGCGTCGCATAATAGCCGAAGTTCAGTCCCCAAGCCGTATCATCTCTGCCCATGCTCAAACCGGGGATAATATCGATGGCGCCAGCATCTTTCTCCTGCGTCATTTTCAATTTCTGAAATTCCGGATGTCCGCCAAAGGAGCCCCAGGAATACGCATACACGCCATCAAAGCCAGCCGCTTTGCGTTTAGCCAACTGCGCGGAGTCCGTCCCGTTATATACGTTCAGCAGGATCATATCCCCCAACCCTGCGTTGCGCACTTCGAGCCGAAAGTTATCCAGCTCCTCCTTCACATGATCGTTGCCATTGCTGTCTTTAAAAGCATTGAATAACTCTTCATAATTGTAGATCGTGAATACAGGTTTACCGTCGATCTTCAAATAACGCGGATCTTTAAAATAATATTCAATCCAGTACGGAATCAGATTTGTTCGGAAATCTGCAGCATCTTTAACTTTGGAATTGAGGTTTTCAAACATAATCGCGAATTTGGTTTGATCGCTATACGCGCCATTAAAATAACCGTTATCCAAAGCATGGGATAAATAAGAATCTTTAATCGGCATCCGATTGGTGTCTCCGCCAAGGGGTCTGAACCAGCAGGACATCTGGAAATCAATGCCATGCTCTTCCAGCCATTTCGACTCCCAATCCGCCGTTTCCGGGTTGCCTTCGTCGTAGAATCCAAGAAGAGGCGTCCGATCCGGGTAAGGCTGAATCATATCCCACCCCAGATGATGGCCTTCTCGCCACATCGGGCAGCTCTGAACGCCCACAAGCGGTGCGCCCACGCTCTTACTGACTGCAACAGGAGCAGGTACATAATCGACCGGGAGGGGCACCATTTTATACAAGAGAATATCATCGAGCCACATCTCTCCCCGATACGAACCGGGTGTTGTAAATTTTATACTGTCAACAGTTGTCACGCCTGAAGCGAGCGCCAAGCCTCCCTCTTGAAGCTTATCATTGATATAAATATCCGCTGTAGCCGTCGCCCAGTTCACTTTGATCTGAATATGCGTCCACAGATTCGCTAAATAATCCAACGAGACAGGTTGCCCGCTGCCGTTAACATAAGCCAATTTATCGCCAGCCGTCGTTAATTTGATGACGCTCGTCGTGCCGCTTTTTAACTCAGCTTCCAATCCATCCGCCTTCTGCTTGTAAAGAACCTTGAAATCGTAGGTAAAATTATCCGACATTGGCGAGATGGTTTTAGTCAGGCTCATACTGCCTGTAGCCGTGCTTGCGTTCAGCTTCATACTATTGATATCCGGTTGCGGGGAACTAAGCATGCTGCCGACGGTAATTGCGCCGCCTGACGTTACCGCAGTCCAATCTTGTGGAATTGCACCACCGTCAACAACTGAAATCAGTCTCTCATTGACGACATACCCTTTATAAATTTTCAAAGGACCAAAGAAGAACTCACCCATGGAGGCGTCGCCTGTTTTCACTTGAAACTGATTCAGATTCGTTACGGCATTTTTGAAGGGTGCACCGTTCGCCTTCCTCACACCATTGATATACACATCTGTCGTGTGCGTGTTCAGGTTGATAACGACCTTGATGCCATATTCAATGTTTGCCGTATAGGTTTGCAGAGGAATAACGGAGTTGGCGCCGGTCTCCAGACTAAGCGTATTGTTTTGCGTAATTAAACTCACGCCTGCGACGTCATTGCTGAGCAGTTGCCACTTCAAGCCGTCGATAACAGATAAAGGCTTAATTCGAAATTCCATCGTCAAACTACCTTCGCTTTGCGAAACGAATTTCTTATTCATAGAAACGGGCAGCACCGTGCTCGTGTCGCTGATTTTGAAATTCGTATTGTACAGGGAGACCAGCGCCCCTCCTGCAGCGCGAACATCCCACCCGGATGGCTGACTATTCCCTGGCGTCAAGGCTGATAAGAACGAGAAATCCTCATCGATTACATACCCAACTTCAGGAGTTGCTCCTTCCGCACGAGCATCCGATGGCAGAAACGCAGAATTGAAAGCGTATACAATTAAAGCTGTTACGATCATGCCTAAAAGCTTTTTAATCATCATTAAACTCCTTTTCCTAGTGGATTAATTGGCTTCTTGAAAACAATGACACTGCCTAGGTCCAGCAGCGTCATTGTTGTCACAAGAACATGTCGTTAGTTAGTTACTTACCTGCCTTCCAAGCATCATATTGCTTCTGAATCTCAGCCATTATTTTATCTATACCTGCATCAACCAGTTTCTTCTTCGTATCCTCAACATACTTCGCGTAGTCCGGCATGGATCCCGTCGTAAAGATCGGGTTTGCCTCTTTATTGACGGCATTGATTTGTGCAATTTCCGTTTTGACCGGCTCGTTATTAAAGACGAATCCGAGCAGACCTGATGCCTTACCGTTGTCGTTTGTTTTTCTCATCGCTTCCAAAGCTTTCGTTGAATTCCAGTTGGAATCCCATTGATCCCAAAGCGGCCCAAGCCAGTTGTGCCAAATCGCCCATGTTTGTTCAGCACCGCTTTTAGCTTCAATCGTTGGGTTAGGATCTTTCACCGTACCCGATTTAACCGTGTAATTTTTACCTTCAACGCCATAAGCAAGTGTATTCAATAAGTACTTGTCACTCCAAATATAATCGAGCAGCATCATCGCTCTTTCTGGATTCTTCGACGTTGCACTAATCGCTGTCGCAGCAGCAGTCATAGAAGCAGTTGAAATGGTCGGCTGGGAGCTGAATGTTTCAACCGTTGGGAATCCATACGTGCTCGTCGATTTCGACCCATCCTCGGTATAACCGCCTGAATCGCGCAGTACGGCATATTTCCCGGATTTCGCTTCAGCTAGATAATCCGTTTTGATCGCTGCATCCTTGGCAATGTAGCCTTTCTTATAAAAATCATTCATAACGCGATAATTTTCATAATTCTGCGGAATATCAAGGGTCTTGACGAATTTACCATCCTTCTCGCTAAAAGATATCCCACCTACAACGGTAGTATAGTCAGGTAATCCTACGCCAGAAGTCGCGCCATTAGCGGTTGCAATAACTGGAATCATGTTTGGCTCATTTTCTTTAATCGTTTTCAGGAATGGCTCTAAGTCACTAAGGCTCTTGACGTTCTTATAATCAAATTTATATTTCTCAACTAAATCCTTCTTAAATACATAAGCAGATGCCGGACTATAAGGGGTCTGTGCAGGTATCGCCATGATCTTCCCTTTGTAAGTAACAGCTTTCCAAGCGCGAGGATCTACTTTCTTCAAAATATTTTGACCATACTTCTGCAATAAGTCATCGAGGGGCATAAAGGCACCCTTTTGCACATTCGCATTCAAGTTATTAGAGGAATTGGACGTAAATACGAGATCATAGGGCTCGCCGGCAGCGGACTTCAGCTTGATCTTATCTTCCCATCCCGCATTATCAATTAAGTTAAATTTTACATTGGCATTCAATTTTTCCTTAATGAGTTTGTTCGCTGCCGCTTCAACCGCTTCCTGATCTTTCATATTGTCGATCGGTTTGGGCATGAACCAGCTAATTTCCACATAATCTTTCGTCGGACTCGTACTTGTCGTACTTGCTGCCGTACTAGCAGCTGGGCTTGCGCTTTCACTTGCTTTTTCAGTTGTGGAGCAGCCGCTAATCACAATCGTTGTTGCAAGCAAGACGGATGTTCCTGGTCCAAACCATTTTGAAGCTTTTGTTTTTTGACCTTTCACGTGGATTGCCTCCCTTATCTTGTCTTTATATAATTTACAGATGCAGCGTGGTTTTCCTGCACCTGAAACTATTAACCTTTGACAGAACCTACCGTTAATCCCTGAACGAAATACTTCTGAAACAGTGGGAAAACAAGCAGCATCGGTCCTGCAGCCAAAATACACATCGCCATGCGAGCCGTTAATGAAGGTACTTGCATCCCTGGTTTCACAAGTCCATATTGAATGGCCTCAGCCGAATTCAAATACTCCATATTTTTTAGAACACGAATAAGTAAATATTGCAGCTTCATTAAATTGCTCTGATCCATGTAAAGCAAGGTCAGCCACCAATCATTCCAGTATTGGAGAGCAAAGAACAGGCCTAATGTTGCCAGTGCTGGTTTGGATATTTGCAAAACAATTTGGGTAAATATGCGCAGCTCGCCTGCGCCATCCATTTTAGCTGATTCAATAATGGCATCTGGTATCGTCTGCAAGAAACCTTTCATCAACAGCACGAACCAACCGCTAATCAGATATGGCAAAATGAGTGCCAAGATGTTGTTACGGAGTCCTAACCACTTCACCATCAGGATATAAGAAGGAACCATCCCGCCATGAAAGAGCATCGTGAAGAAGATGAAAAAGGCAAGGAACGTACGATAGGAATAATCTTTGCGCGAAATCGCATAGGCGTAGGTCGTGGTTACCCACATCCCAATCAAAGAACCGATGATCGTCGTACCGATTGTAACCAGATACGAATTCAGCAGAACAGTTGGCTCACGCAGAATCACCTTATACGCATCTAACGTAAAATTTTTGGGGATCATGGAGTAGCCAAATTTGATAATGTCATTTTCCGTTTGAAATGAGGTGCCGATAATGACAAGAAAAGGAAACACACACACCGCACACAACAAGATAAATGAGATATGAATCACTAATTTTCCTATGGTCAATGTAGGTCGTAACCGAATTGCTTTGTAAGAATTCATAGTCGATGCTCCTTAGAAAAGTGAATTTTCAGGATTAATCCGTCTTACGATCGTATTGGTTAACAGAACCAGGCAAAACCCGACGATCGATTGAAAGAAGCCTGCTGCTGATGCCATCCCAATATCCCCCATATCAATCAGAGAGCGATACACGAAAGTATCAATGACGTCTGTCGTCTGATAAATCAAGGATGAATTCAACGTGACATTGTAGAACAAACCGAAATCACTGTAACAAATACTTCCGATTTGCAGGATTACCAACATGGTAATCATCGGTTTGATCATCGGAATGGAGATGGAAAATGCTTGGCGAAACTTACTGGCACCATCGATTTTTGCTGCATCATAATACTCGGCATCAATCCCCATGAGAGCAGCATAATAGATGACCGATCCATACCCAAGTCCCTTCCAAACAGCAGCTGCCACTAAAATGTACGGCCAATACTGAGGTTCGCTGTACCAGAGGATCGGCGCTTTGCCCATAGCAACCAAGAGGGAGTTGATAACGCCATGATCCATATCAAACAGGGCCCGAAAGGCAAATCCAGCAACGACCCAGGAAATAAAGTAAGGAATAAACAGAATCGTTTGATACACCTTCACAAATTTGCGACTCAACTCGAAAAGCAATAGGGCAATGACGATGGAGAGGAACGTCCCCAAAATAATGAAAACCGTGTTATACAGGAGCGTATTGCGCAGAACCCTGTACAGCACATTGCCATGAAATAAGAAACCGAAATTGTCTAACCCAACCCAAGGGCTATTCCAAATCCCCAAATTGTACTTATAATTTTTAAAAGGAAGCAGTAATCCGTAAAGCGGCACATAATTAAATAGTAAAATCAACAGGAATCCTGGTAGTGCCAGTAGGGTCACTCCGAAATTTTTCTTGAAAATTCTTACCATCCATCCAACACATCCTAGCTTTGTAATTTTGACTGCCATCTTGGTCGATACCCCAACTTTAGGGGATGCCCCAGTGAATGTATATTATAAACTAGGTATTTTCCTCCAAAATTGTGTAAGTTCCATTGAGCTAGAATCCTTCAAATCACGTGTTTTCCTCTAACCTTGGTAAGCTTCACAGGAAAACAGGCTTGTCCCCACCTACGAATACGGTTGATATTGTATACTACACACATGGGAAGTAAGGAGAGGAGCGTAGTTATGCGAAAAGTGCCAGCACCCTATCGGTATATGATCGATGAATTTCTCACACCATCCTTTCATTTCAGCATCTCCGAGTATGAGGTAAGTCGATTTCACGATTTGCATGGCCATGAATTTTTTGAGATGGAGATTATTCTATCTGGAAGAGGTACGCAAATCTTAAACGGTGAGTCGTCCCAACTCGTCCCAGGCTCGATTTACCTTTTAACCCCTGTTGATTTCCATACCATTATTCCTGACCCAGGTTTCCCGCTTCGTTTAATCAATTTGAAATTTACCGAGGAATGGCTCGATGAGGAGCTGCGACTCTTTCTCTTTAGGCAGCCTAATCGTTTATCCGTCCGCTGCGAGGGTGAACATTTGGTTTACGTAGAGAAGGAATGCCGCCGATTATTAGCGGAGTGCACAGCATCCAGAATCGGCAAAAAACAAGCCATCCGTGCCACATTGGACAGATTGCTTGTTGATCTGTTGCGTATGATTCCGACTGATCTCCACACTACCATAGAGAGTTCTTCCAGCGATGTCCCTGAACGTGTCAAGCTGCGCAAAGCTTTGAACTATATCGATTTCCATTTTCGTGAACCCATTACATTGAAACAAGCAGCAGCATACACAACATGGAGCCCGAACTATTTTAGCGAAAAATTCAGTACCATCATCGGTCAATCGTTTCAGCAATATGTGCAGGAGCACAGACTACAATATGCTCATAGGCTGCTTCATAATTCCAGCTTACCTGTTACGGAAATAGCTCTGGCGTCGGGCTTTAATTCTTTGCCTTATTTTATTCGTTGTTTTAAAAAGAAGTATGGGTTTTCTCCGAGTGCTGGACGGCGGGTTTTGTGAAGGAGGCCAATGACAAAAAAGCTTGATTTCTCAAGCTTTCAGCAGCGGGACAAAAGCTTGGAAATACAGCCAGTGCCCATAATCATTCGGATGATTGATGTTGTTCAGGAGCAGACTTTCCGGTGATTTGCCGGCTGCCAGTTCCTGCTCCCAAAGCGCAGTGACGTCAGCTACGCCGACACCATATTCCCGGCCCAGCCGGCGGATGACTTCCGCATACCGGCCAGTCCATCCGCTGGCATACCACCATTTCGGATTCGGCAGGCAAGGCGTAACGAGCACAATATCGCTGTTGCCCAACTTCTTAATGGCCTCGATCATTTGACGTAGATTGCTTTCAAAATCCGCCGGCGAAACACCTACTCCTTCCCCATATTTGTTCTGATCGTTCATCCCGAATCCGATGATTACGAGATCAGGCCGCAAAGGAATGACATCGCGCTCTAGGCGATTCTTTCCATCTTTGCTCGTTTCACCTCCGACTGATTTATTCAACAGACGGATTCGGCTGCGCGGATAGTGATCATTGAGAAATTGATGAACTCGGTTGAAGTACATAAACTTTTCTTCGCTCGCCTCCCCGCCTGCACTAATGCTGTCGCCAAAAACAACGATTGAACTCTCCTCGCTGGTTCGCAATTTGGAAAGCCAGCGCTCCACTCTAGCTCGATTTCCGCTATTATCGTGGGCAACGAAGCCGTCTGCCAACGGATCGCTCTCATACACATAATCCCCATACACGGTAAATTCACGATTGCTGCAGTTTTTGAACACGGTATGATCAAACTCCGATTGGCTATATAATTCGTGACGAGACCAATCTGGGATTCCGCTTTGCGTCGTCCGGCGAATGACACCGCGATCGTAATCCACGACATAATCGATTCCCTCTGTGTAAAGGATATTGTCCGGATGATCCTCATCCGCATGACTCCGCAATACCATACCCTGCTTGGCTAAAGGACGGTATCGGATCGACATGTTCTCTTCTTGGACAAAAATGAATGCTTCTGCCGTCTGTCGGCAGCTCTCTGGATTCATGGGCTCGCAACTCCTTCAATTGTAAAATCATATTTATCTGACGTCACACTTCAACTTTAGGCGTTGGTTACGGTAAAGTATATTGCACATTAGGCGCTTTCCTTCAAATTAATCCGAAAATCGTGCAATTTTTCTGAACATACGGCAAGTTTTATCCTAGCCTCCCTTTTACAATGAGTTCATTGGTACTTAATCGAGGAGGTTTTCAGATGACAAATGAATTGTGCCTAGATGGACAATGGCAGCTCGTTTATTTTCCTCAAGGAGAATGGCAAGTCCACCATCCAGATGAATTGAGTAACTACGATTTGCATTCTATACACGCATCTGTGCCAGGAAATGTGGAGCTCGATTTGGTAAGCATCGGTCTACTTCCTGAGCCCTTTCTCGGAACGAATATCAATGAACTCCGTCCTTACGAGCTTTATGAGTGGTGGTACAGTCTAGAGTTCATCGCTCCGCCCCAGATGGAAGGAAAACGAACCGAACTGGTGTTCCAAGGTGTCGATTGCTTTGCAACCTATTGGCTGAATGGGGAGGAACTTGGCTCCAGCGATAATATGTTTATTGAGGTTAGGCTCGAGACAACGAATTCGTTGCTCTGCCAGGGTGTGAACAAGCTGTTCGTACGATTGCGTTCTCCCATTATTGAAGCCATGGAGCGTAGCACCGACGCCATTTGTTATGGACCAATTACCAATGGCGAGCAGTTATTCGTACGTAAGGCCGCTCATAGCTTCGGATGGGATATTATGCCCCGCGCGGTTTCTGCAGGCATTTGGCGATCTGTATCCTTAGTCTCATGTGAGGATCATGCTTTGACGGACCTTTATTTCTATACCTTATCTGTAGATAAAAATCTTTCAGCTGCTCAAATCGGATTATTTTACCGAGTGGCCACAAATCCTGCGTATTTTTATCATGGATTGGAGATTCGGGTCACAGGCAAATCAGGTGCATCCGAATTTCAGATGAGTAGGCCTGTCTTATTCAACACAGGCTCCTTAACGATAACCATTACGAATCCGCGGCTCTGGTGGCCGCATGGTTATGGGGATGCCCCTCTCTATGAGGTTACGACCGAATTGCTCCATCAGGGACGTGTCCTCGCTTCACGTACGGAGCAGATCGGCGTTCGTCTAGTGGAATTGATTCGCACAGAAACAACCACCGTAGAAGCCGGAGGCGAATTTCTTTTCAAAGTCAACCACACGCCGATCATGTGCAAAGGCTCAAATTGGGTGCCGATGGATGCGTTTCATAGCCGAGACTCCAGCCGCTACGAGAAAGCTCTTCAGCTGTTCTGTGATACTGGTTGCAATATCGTTCGCTGCTGGGGAGGCAATGTCTACGAGGACCACGCTTTTTTTGACTTCTGCGACAGTCATGGGTTAATGGTTTGGCAGGATTTTGCAATGGCCTGCGCGGTCTATCCGCAAACGCCGGAATTCAGCGAGTCTATGCAGCTTGAAGCTCGCTCCGTTGTCAAGAAATTACGGAACCACGCTTCGCTTGTTCTTTGGTGCGGAGATAACGAATGTGACGAGGCTTATGGGTGGTATGGTCTGCCTGATCCTGGCGTGAATCAGATCACACGAAGCTTGCTTCCGCAAGTTATCCAGCAATACGATCCTCACCGGGCTTATTTGCCGAGCTCTCCTTATCTGTCACCTGAGGTTATCCGATCAGGCAACATGAACCTAGCTCCCGAACGGCATCTTTGGGGCCCGCGGGATTACTATAAAAGCTCCTTTTATAAGACGAGTATGGACCATTTTATTAGTGAAATTGGCTATCATGGCTGCCCGAATTTATCTTCGATCCAGAAGTTCATAGAGCCTGAGCATTTATGGCCATTTGATAATCAGAATGAGCAATGGATCGCCCATGCAACGGAAGTTAGCGGCTCACAGGGACATAACGCAACGCGTATTCAGTTAATGGCGAATCAAATTAAGGAACTGTTCGGTGCCATTCCCGAATCTATTGAAGACTTTATACTTGCTTCGCAAATTTCCCAAGCTGAGGCGAAAAAGTTTTTTATCGAGACGGCTCGGCTCAAAAAATGGCGGAAAACAGGTATCATCTGGTGGAATATGATTGACGGCTGGCCGCAATTCTCGGATAGCGTCGTTGATTATTACTATGGCAAAAAGTTGGCTTTTCATTATATTCAAAGAAGCCAAGTCCCTGTCTGCATCATGATCGATGAGCCTGAGAATTGGCATGTGCGAGTAGCCGCAGGCAATGACTCCCGGCAATCCGCTTTTGGTTCTTATCGCATATGGGATGCAGATTCCAAAGAAACGCTTTTGGCAGGGAGCTTTGAGGTCGAGGCTAACGGTACTTCCGAGCTTGGGAAAATCCCGATTTCACACGCCAAGCAGCAATTACTGCTCATTGAATGGATCATTCAGGGACGAACCTATGGCAATCACTACCTGCTTGGCTTTCCCGCATTCTCTTTGGAAACTTATAAGAGCTGGCTGCCTCAAATTGCCGCTATTTCTAATGATTTTCGAGCCGATGAGATCGGCAGATAGGGGTACTTTTACGATGGAGAAAATGGCACTGGAAAACCATATACAGCAGCTTGTAGCCCGTTATCCAGACTTAGACATATGTACGCATGATATTATAGCGGCATTCCAATTATGTGCGGAAGCGTTCCATTCCGATGGAAAAATGCTGCTATGCGGCAATGGGGGGAGCGCCTCTGATTGTGATCATATTGTCGGTGAGCTCATGAAAGGCTTTCTATCCAAAAGGCCTGTCCCCTCCTCTTTTCGTAATTCGTTAGTCATAGAATGGGATGAACAGGAAGGAGATTATTTAGCCGATCATCTGCAACAGGCGCTCCCCGCCATATCCTTAACCAATCACTCTGCGCTGATAACCGCCTTTGCCAACGATGTAGAACCGGAAATGATCTTTGCGCAACAAGTGTATGGCTATGGTAAAAAGGGCGATGTCCTCCTGGCGCTCTCGACTTCCGGTAATTCCACGAATGTGATTCGGGCTGTTCAAACCGCGAGAGCAATAGACCTGCGTACCATCGGATTAACTGGGAAACACGGTGGCCGATTAAAAGAGCTATGCGACGTGACGATAACCGTACCTTGGGATCGAACACCAGATATTCAGGAGCGCCACCTGCCGATTTACCATGTCCTATGTACACTGCTGGAAAAGGAGTTTTTCGGATGATGACAATTCTAGCCGGCATTGATATTGGAGGTACGAAGTGTGCCGTTACGATTGGAAGACGGATGGATCATCAGAAGATTACCCTGCTTGGAAAAGATCAATTTCCAACGCCCCAAGATCCGTATCAGACGATCACGAAGCTCATTTCTGTCTTAGAGCAATTATTGCTTGAGCAAGGTGGTTCACTCGCAGCAATTGGTATCAGCTGCGGGGGGCCGCTGGACAGCAAACAAGGGATCATTCTCTCACCCCCGAATTTGCCTGGGTGGGATCACATCCCTATTGTTACGCTAATCAAGGAACACTTTGGTGTGCCTGTTGGCTTGCAGAATGATGCGAATGCTTGTGCTTTGGCAGAATGGAGCTGGGGTGCTGGCGTGGGGACACGAAATATGATCTTCCTAACTTTCGGTACGGGCATGGGCGCTGGGATTATTTTGGATAGCAAATTGTATGCGGGTACGAATGATATGGCTGGTGAAATTGGTCATATGCGGCTTGAGCCTACCGGCCCCATCGGTTTTGGCAAACCAGGGTCCTTCGAAGGCTTCTGCAGCGGAGGCGGCATCGTCCAATTGGGACAAATGAAAGCCAAGGAGGCTTTGGCACTTGGGCAGCCCCCCTGCTATTGCCGATACGAGTCGCAATTGGCATCCATTACGGCACAGCACATAGCGGAGGCCGCGCAATCGGGCGATATTTTAGCCTTAGAAGTGTTTCGTATCGTTGGCCAACAGCTTGGAAGAGGGCTATCTGTCCTGGTGGACCTTCTCAACCCTGAGTTAATCGTCATTGGCAGCATTTATGCCAGACAGCGCGACCTGCTTGAAGTTCACACACTTCAGGAACTTCAGAGGGAAGCGCTCCCTCATGCTCATCGTGTATGCCGCGTAGTTCCATCAGGTTTAGGCGAACATGTAGGTGATTACGCCAGTCTATCTGTTGCCGAATATCAGGTGATGTGACCTATCCGATATCCTCTCTTTTGTTCTACTGATTCAATTTCGTCATATTTCTGCGCAAGGCATACTCCTTCGGTGTGACCTTGTATTTCTTTTTGAACATACTGAAAAAATAGGTTTCATTCATGATGCCGACCTTTTCAACAATTTCATATACACTCAGGTTATCTTGGATAAGCAGCTCTGCCGCTTTGGCTAATCGAAACTCATTAATATAATCAGGAATCGATATCTGCGTAGCTTCCTTATATATTTTGCTTAGATTTCTTGTGGAAATTTTCATGATCGAAGCGATCGAAGTCAGGCTTAAAGAAGGATCTTGGAAATGAATTTGAATGTATTCCGTAACCGCATCCACTAAGAAGTAGTTGAGTTTATTGGTATTTCCCTCGTGATCTTTTTTGAACGAATCTTGCAGGGCACCTAAAATAATTAGGTGGATATCGACAATCGTCTCTTTCTCTAAAATATTGCGGCTAATGGATGAAATATGCAAAGATGGCGCTACCGTCACTTTCATTTCTTCGAGCGTATCTATGACGGCATCCACGAGTCTGATGATAGAAACTAACGCATTGTGATAGTTTAGCGTGCCCAACTCTTCAAATATATGTGCCAATACCCCCTCCATCGCGGTGATATCACTCGTTTTCATCGTTTCCAGAAACTGATCCTCCAGACTTTTGGGATGCCCTGTTTTTTTACTCTCCACATTTTTCTTAACCGTTTCATATGTCAGGACAGCTGAGTGCCCTAATAATAAGCGGTACATCGCTTGATCAAGCGCCTTATTATACAATCCGTGTAGTTCCTGCATGTGAGTCGTCTTCTCACTGATCGATGCCGTGAAGGAAACTTTAAAGTATCGGGAAACGTTCTCCTGAGCTTCTTTAAGGAGAGGAACAATATGATGAGGGAACTGGTCATCCCCCTCTGGAATACTTACAATCAATACGACATGATCGTCTTTCATATCCAGTCCTTCGTTAGGGAACTTTTTGGCCATAATTTCAGAAGCAATATTGATCATAGCAAAGCGAATCGTATCTTTATCCTTGGCATGGAACGAACGCTGAAATTCCTTATAATTATCGATTTTCAATACACATATGGCATATGAACCTTCCAAGGATAATGAAATTCTCATTTCTTTAAAAATACTTTCTAATTCAGATCTGCCGATGGATAAACTCTCTGTGAGCAGCCTGCTTAGCCAATAATGCTTCATAACATCTTTGAACTGAACCTTTTCCTGATCAAAATGATCAAGCATCTCCATAGATTGTCTGTAGACGGTGTTTAAATAAGAGATCTCATCGACGACCTCGTCTTTGTCCGATCTCCGGATCCGATCCAACATGATCGAATTCACCAGTTTCCCCACTGGCCCATATATTTTCCGGGAAATACCAATGGATATCACAATGGCCATGACAAGAAAAATGAGCGTGATGATGATAATACTATTTCTTAAGCTATTAATATAGGTATAGATTTCAAGGATTGGCTGTGTTTTTAGCAGCGTCATCCCCGTGTTATCGACATTGGTGTACGTCACTAAATATTGCGTTCCGCCATGCTTGCTTTGAAAAAAACCATCTCGTTCTGCTTGTGGATGTTCCGTTTTATACCCCAAAAAGTCACTTTTCAGCCACTCCTTAATCGTCGGGTCATTGGTGCCATCATCCAAGTACTTACCATACTGGTCCAAAATGAATACATTATCGCCTTTTTTCTTATCAATCATATTAATTTGATTAATATTCTCTAGCAACCACTGCGGTTTAACGTTAATGACGACAACGCCGTCCGGCTTAGCTTCACTCGCTGTAGTTTCGTATATGAAATAGGAGAATACATACTCGGGCTCGGTTACCCCGTTTACCAGTTTTTTGATATCGCGAAATATCGGCTTTAACTTTGGCAGGGCTTGATTCGAATTAATAAAATCGTAGAGCATCTGATCTTTAAAAAACAATGGAAAGCCCGAACTATAGGATTGATCCAAATTCCGATTATAAATGCCAATGGAATGAATATAAGGATTTGCTGAAGTGACAGAACTCACGACTTTCGATAAGTGGCTTGACACTGCAATCATATCTTCCTGCTTCGCATACATGATAGCGGTTACATCGCTATTTAAGTAAAGAAACTTCGATAAATTGGAAATCGTTTGATCCATGAACGACATATTATACTTGACTTGATACAGTATTTTTTGATTGGATGCATATTCATTTTTGACCAAGAGATTTTGTGAATTGATATAAACAACAAAGGAAAGAACAACAACAAGAAGCAGAATTGCCGCACTTATCCATAGCACCATTTTAATAAAGTAAGCTTTTGCTCCTAAAAGAGATTTGATCTTCATACATTTATGTTCTCCTTTATACAAGCATATCTTCACCAAGTATACATCAATTTCTGGTGAAACAGCATCATTGAAATTACTGAGATGTACATGTTCAATTCAATTTTTTCTATAGAATGTCATCTAAATGTAGTTGTTCTCTGCTCGAATGTACACTCTAATATAAGTCATTTCCTATAAATATGGTACTTGGAAATGCCCTCGTCACTCCTTACATACAAAAAGCCCTACGAGTTATCGTAAGGCTGCAGGCAGGTAAAATAAATCTCACTTACCCTTCCATGAGTTCACATTCGAGTAAAGTTCTCATTTGCTTATCTAACTTGTATGTCTTTAGTTCAAAACCATTGAAACCAATGGGCAGTTCGATGTCCATGCTCGGAATCTTAACCACAGTTGATCTAGCTAGCCCAGTTGGCTCAAAAAAACGCAAGATATAAGAGTCTTCACTATTTTCGGCACGCTTAAATCCTGTCAGTTGGATCACATCATCTTCTAGTTGGATAGCAGCTGCAGGTATTTGCCCCTCACCATGGGGGAAGAACGAAAGTGCATATGGATTCTCATTCCATTGCAGCGCCTCACGGTCAATATGTGCAAGTCTCTCCACCCTCGAACCTGCGTTCAACCAGAATCTAAAAATACGTTCGCCCTGATCAATGCGTGGAGAGAAACGATCCGTTGGCATCAAAGGTCGCTCAAGAATTGGATGTGCTGTGTAAGCTGCCCCTCGTAATAAGGAAGGTCTCATGACACCATTCGAACTATCTGATCCATAAATCCCATCATTAATTAATGTAACAGCGTCAGTCTCGGACATAAGTGCTGTCCATTTTTGTGCAACAACTTCCGTTCCATCCGTCGCAAGTGATTGCACGCCGTAGACCGTCTGCCCTGCATAACTGCTTTCTTTCAATACGGTTGGAATGGCGAGCTTCAGCATGGTATCCTTCTCTTGCCAATATACACGAACATGAATCTCTATTTCCGTCCCTCTCTTGGGTAGTTTATACGTGATGATGACCACCGAATGTTCATACATCAATAGGGATTCAATGACAGTACGAACTTCACCGTCTTCAATGACTCTAACTGAAGGAAGAATCCCTTCGTTAATACCCGAGAAGGCTGTCCCCTCTTCCGGCAGCATGAGTCGAAAACGCCCTTTTACCTTCTCAAATCCATCCTTATCCATTCTCCAAGGATCCCCATTATCGGCAATGACCAAGGGTTGGAATGCCCCCCCTTTTAGATAAGGAATACCACCTACAACATACTGATCAATAAGTCCAGTTTGTGTATTAATCACCACATGTAAGGCATGAGATCGGAAATGAATATTACCATCTTCAAGATCTACCTGCGGTTTAGGCTTCGAAGGCAGCAACTCCATTCGGCAATTGAATCGATTCATGGAAGATGGTATTAATTGCGCTTCAAACACTACCCTTTTGCGCCAATCCAAATTGATATTGCTATGTTCCTTCTCAGCTTGAGATGGCAGGCGCACACCATCCTGAAAGACGATAGGCATCGAGAATTCATTTTTCCAATTCTGATCTGCAAGCATAAATTCACATTCAAAAACACCACGAACAGGATAAGGATGCGGGTTATAAACGAGAATTGGATACTCGCCTTCAGCTGCCACTCGTTGACCGCTCGATAATGCGAAGAAGGCTCGTGCTTTCAACCTTGAGACAATTTCCAAACCATGATCAATTAAGCGAAGGGAAGCTTCTTCCGCGGGCTGTATAGAGGTTCCTGGTAAAATATCATGGAATTCAGCCATCATTAGATCATGTAACGCATCGTTCAACTCTTCTTTGGGATAGCGAAGGTAACCTTGGATACCAGCGGATGACAGCATTTTTTCTGTTTGATACAGCTCATTCTCAAGCTGACGATGCTTTTGCTTGATTCGAATCATCGAGGTGTAGCATCCCACAAAACGTGGATTCAGATCATCCCTATGGCGTGGCAGAGCATCCGCATTCTTTGCGAGATCCGCAAAATAAGCCTCTGGCGTTGAATGTAAGACCTCATCTTTTCCCTGCGTTGATTCAATCAAGGCGCCAATATGGTTTAGATCTAAACGAGATGGCCCTCCACCGTGATTGCCGACGCCCCAAAGCACTAGCTCAACATCCTGAGTTGTCTGCTTATTGATTCTCTCTTCCACCTTGATATGCGCTTGACCAAGCAGCGTGTTATATCCGTCTTGTATTTGATGGGCAAGTACTTCAGAGCCATCGAAACCAACCCAAACGAACTCTTGTGCAGGGCCCGCTACTCTATCCTCAGGACGCATAAATAAATAGGAATCGAAACCAGCTTTTCGCATGATCTGTACAAGCCCCCTAGAGTGCCCGAAGGCGTCAAAATTGATCGCTGTGGTTGGTATTACACCAAATTTGTCTTTGAAATAAGTCTTTCCAAGCAAAATTTGTCTGACCACCGACTCCCCGGAAGGCATATTGCAATCCGGTTGTAAATACCATCCTCCCATGATGTGCCATTTACCGGCTTGAACAAGTCCCTGGATTTTCATGAACAGCGAAGGCTCGTACTCCTCGATCCATTTGTACAGCAAGGCTTCATTATGATTGAATATATACCCTTCATATTCATCACAAAATGCTGCCGCAGCCCGGAAGGTGGATACCGCAGCTGCAGCTCCTTCTTCCCACTCCCATTGCCATACAGGATCCAAATGAGCATTGCTTAACAAATGGAATTTCCGCAAAATAATCTCTCCTCTTTGGTCATGAATCGATATCATCTGCATCCATTTTCTCAAAATCTCACCTCAGCGTATATTCACTGAAATCACATGTTTTTGAACAAAAATAACATGCCAAGAGGGCTGTGCTATACTAAGAGCATACTTCTTAACTATCGATATAGGTGATCCTAATGAGTCCATTGAATCCGCAAGAAAGTCCATTACCCGACATCCCCCCTTATCAAACCATGCTTAGTGGAAACATCATGCTCAATGATGCTGTCATTGAAATCATTGATCTTTTACTAGAAGTACCTGCTGGTTTCGCTCAGTGTCCAGCACACCTACACACATGGTATGAGCTTAACTATGTGTTTAAGGGACACATGAAAACGAGCTTCGGGGGATCGATGTTGGATATTCACGCAGGTGAGTTTTTCCTCATCCCTCCGGGAATGGAACATGCGCATGCCTATGAACCCGATGATCCGCATACAGGCGTATGCTTGAGGTGGAAGGTGGATCGTGGCACAACGATTAGCTCGGAAGAAACGTTGTCAACCTTCGAACAACTTAACGTCCTATCGACTTGGAAGCCTGGGGTCTACGCTGATGAGTTCGGGCTCGGTCAACTACTTGCGTCATCCTTTGAAAATGCCAAAAAGTATGGCCCCTCCGTTGCCACATTGCTGCAAGTCGTGCAAGTCATTTTCGCTATAACAGAGCTGTCACCAGAAAGAAAACACTGGATTGAAACCGAATCCAATTCTGATTATTCCTTGCTCCGTAAAGTTGAAATCTATTTAAATGATGATCAAAGCTATGAGGTGGACGTTCATCGACTGGCTGCATCCCTGCATATGAGCTATGGTCACTTGGCTCGAAAATACAAGAAACTAAGCGGTCATACCATCATGGACCGGATGAATCAAATTCGGTTAGAACGCTCGTTAGAATTGCTGTGTAGCACTGACCAACCTATACAAGAAATTGCATTCACAACAGGCCTTTCAAGCTTATCGTATTATAGTCGATTATTTAAAAAGACTTATGGGATAAGCCCGAAAGCATATAGGAACAGGAATAACGAATAGTATAGACCAGATCGTTCATTCATTTTCGCCAATTCCCAGCCCTCTAATTGCAGTTTACCGATCTCATAGGATACTGCTTGAATGAAATCAGGGAGCAACTGTCATGGCAGTTTGCTCCCTGTTTATTATGGTATAGTTATCCGTTAGCCCAATGACCAACACTTTTATTTATTAGTTGCCTCTAGGTTGGTCATTCGGTTCAGCTCATCGAAATGTGCTGTAACCATTAGCTTAGCAGAAACACCCGTTAAACTGTCATGCGATTCAGAAACATTAAACCCTTTGTCTTTCAGATAAAAGAGTAATGCTTTTCTGTGATTGAGTTCAAATGCCGTAATCAGTTGAGGAAATACAGTTAAAACCGATTCGGGTTTTTCCAATAACCCCTCTTCTGCTATATCAATAGTAAAAAATGCTGTACCTACACCATAGTTGCCAGCATAATAAAAACGTTTTTTAAACATTCCAGAAGCAATACATGCAATTACATGTCCTTCATTATCGGTCGCAGAGATTGTTTTTTCTCTCAGTTCAGGAATGTTGTTCTTTATGCCATAAGCTTTCAATTGCATGGCTTGTGTCAAACTATCTGAGGAAATCTGTGCTTGATCGTTTCCCCAAGCCCATAACCAAGTGTTTGATTGATGCGAAACACTACCCAACATTTGAATAGGGAAAGTTAAATCATTACCAAAAGTCGCTGTTCCTGCACGCATATCAACATTCCAATCAAGGTTGCCGATTGAATCGTTAATTGCTAGTTGTTTCTCGAGAGCAATACCACTATATCGCTCTAATAATTCTTGCAACGATGAAAAATTCTCAATATCATGTAGATCTACGTTTCTTACTTCCAGCTCCGAATTTTTTTGTTTTTTTAGAAAATCGAATACTCCCACTCTGCCACCTACTTAATACATTCAACTAGCACTTCTCATCCATAAATTACATGTTTCAATTCTGCATGTTCTTGCAAGTATCCTGCCTGTTACTTCAAAAAGACTGCTACGTTATATACTTTATTATTGGTTTGTATGCCTGATACTCTTGGGAAAAAACCTTGTTATTACCTTTTGAAAATATAGCGGAAACCGCTAAACGGAAAACAATAGCTCGTATAATCATTTCTTTATATAGTTCATTATCTGGAAGCAGGTCTATCTCAGATACATTGCTTCCTTGCCATGCTATACAATCACAAACTAAAATGGCTTCTGAATATTCTATAGGGGCAACTGTTGGTGAAAAATCAATTACTAAAGGACTCAAAGCTTGGTCAAAAAGAATGTTTCCTGACAAATCGCCATGTACTATCTGGACCTTATAGCGCTCTTTTAGGCTTACCCTTCTAAGCAAATCATTAATTATTTCTCGTGCTTCTTTTGGAAATTCCACTGGTAATTCATCTATTTGCCATGCTATACGGTGACCCTTGGTCCAAGGATTATCAGTATAAGGGAAGTCCGAAAAATGAATGGTAGAAAGATCACGGTGAAACATCCTCGATACCCTAAGTTTTTCTTCTATTCGTCCTATTACATCCTTACCAACCTCATACTGAGTGCAAGCCCATCCTCTACTTACAAAAGTCCCATATTTACTTCTAATAGGTTTTGATACCCTATAACCTTGAGGGGTTATATGATAAATAATATTTAGCATCCATTCGGAAAGATTTATATCATCCACAGGTTTTAATACAGCATTACGAACTCTTACTGACGTATTTTGTCCACCACTCAATGGAACAATATCCCCACTAAGATGAAATGAATTTAGTATTTCTTCAGATAGCTCCATTCATTATCCTCCTTGCATAAAATTCACTAAAGATTAATTGAATTTATATAATAAATGTGCACATTTTCGTCATTTTCCCATAACATTACTCACTCTTAATCGCTTATCTTTTCTTTGTAATAAGTATTAATAATGTCATATTAGTGATTTATAGAAATAACCTTCAACAGACTCAGTTACGGAACAAAATGGACGATACATCCATATACTCCACCTCAAAAAAAATATGCCAAGACTATTGAAATCCGTCTTGGCATTTTTTTGTATATTCATACATTCACGTACATAAATCCTGTTTTCTTATAAATTCTGGAACAAACCATTTATGGATTTATGAAACAATTGAACTCTTCCCATATAAACAATAACAGTTCTTACCACTCGATTTTGCCTTGTACATTGCTTCATCCGCGTGTTGAAGCAGTGTTTTGGCATCAGACACTCCATTCTGGGGAGCAATCGCAATTCCGATGCTGCCAGAAATATGGATAGGCAAGCCATCTATCTCCTTGATCTGCCGAACAGCGGCTATGACATTTCCGGCGATCTTTTCTAATTGTTTGGCATCCCTTACTTGTTCAACCATGATCACGAATTCATCGCCTGCCCAACGGGCTCCAGTACTCTGCTCGTTCATACATCGATTGAGAACAAGTGCTATCTCTTTGAGCAGCCTATCTCCGATTTCGTGCCCATACGTATCATTCACCTGTTTGAACCCGTCTAGGTCTAAGAAGAGCAATCCATAAATGTCCAAGTCGTTGGACTCCTGCGGTGTAGCGCGGCGTTCCAACCACTCCTGCACATAACGGCGGTTTGGCAAGCCTGTTAACTCATCATAATGCGCCTTGCGAACAGCTTCCGTCCGATTACCAAAGACAAACAAATGTCCATATGAAGCGTCCCCATCCTCGCTGGCAATTGGATTCACATAGCATTCATAGTGTCGTATCTCATCCTGCGCCCCATAGAGAGAAACCATCTCCCTAAATGCAGATTGCTGTTGTTCAAAATACTTACGAATCAATCCGTCAAGCGATCCCCCATTGAACAACTTCATGCCCTCGCAATAGGAAGCGAGTGACTCACCCTCGGACAGCGCCCTTCCGAACAACTCCTCGAATCTGCCATTGGCAAACACAATCATCCCATGACTGTCACACATCGCGATGGCTTCATCACTGGATGTAAGCATACGTTCAATAATTTTCTTTTTCTCCGCAATTGTCCGCTGATCTCTTCGACTCTCATCATACAGATTAGTCATCTTGACATACATTTGGGTAAATTCATAGATCAATCCAGCTAGAACAATATTGGCAAAAATAAACGAGTCAAACTTGGATATGTACCATCCCAAACTGAAGCGATTCCCTCCGCACAATGTGATAGCCACATCTAACATGTTCGCAAACAAGGCAACGCAAAGCCAGATCGAAGTGACGGTATTCCCGCGGGTTAGCCGATAATAACATATTAGAGCAGCTAAGCTAAGCAACAGAATCGGAAGGGCAATTCCGTAATTGAATAACCGTGTCACATAACCGAAAGACATGAGAAGGGGCAGTTCTCGTTCGTAGACCGTCGTTCCATAAACGAAGAGGACAACAATACCTATGACACCTAGGCACACAATTATCGTCGCCAACAGCGACTGCATTCTACTCAGTTTTGCATGTGCATACCGCTTTGACATTGCGGTAAATACAAGGATGGCAACAGGAAACCCGGCATGCCAGAGCGCATATAAATACTCCGCTGTCTGAGTCCCGGGGCGGTAGATGTTCGGAGGAAAATAGCCGGGGAAAGTTAACATATAGGCTAATGTCATAAGAGCGGAATAGAAATAGCCCGCACATAAGACCAGAATCTGAGGTGACCGACCAATCCGAAACTGATTATAAAGGATGAAGACTGTAAACATCTCGAAGCAGAACATCGCCCCAAGCAAAGTTGGTAAAGTCGTGTTAAGTCTCGGCATTTCAATTTGTGCGAAAGGCACAGACAACAGCGTAATGAGTGCGATTATAGCTCCTATGAGAAGAGCAAACCGCTGCTGCGAACGATTCGCAGGCATCGTAAAAAGGGTGAAAGCTGAAATGTCATTACTCTGAATTGATTTCATGAGATCTCCATTTATTCGTTTATGCTTATCTCATTCGACATTTCCAGCCTTAATCCTTCGACAAAAAATTCAACTTGCAAATAATCTGGAAGTCGCGAAATCTACAAAGAATAGTTAAATCGTTAAAACTCTTGAAAGTGGTTATAGTAATAACTTTGCAAAACACTAAACTGGATTGCGCATTTGAAGATTGAAGAAGAGGTTAATCACCAACCCAACACAATATTAATGAAACATCTTCCTATAATTACTACTAATCCTTTAGACGTTCACTATCCATAAAAATTCCATAATTTCACACAATTTTAATTCTAATTTGAATTCGTTCTACTAGTTATTCGTTAGTTAAGTACGTGATTTCTCTTTATGTTAAAATTTTCTCAAATAAACTTGCACTCCAATTCTTTCTATCAATCCTTGAGATTAAGTTGTACCCTGCGTCCAAATAAAAATTATTAAGTCGATCATTATCTGCCATACAATCAAGCTTCGCTGATTTTTTCCCAGCAAGTTTTATGTACTCCTCAGCGATAGCAAGTAAATCAATTCCTAAATTCCACCCTTTATATTCTCTCCCTACTACTAACTTATGGATGTAGCCTGAGTTATCATCGTTACAATCCTGCCAAATGAATTCGTCAGACCATTGAATTGAAAAACTCCCTAATAATACATCATTCAATTTTGCCACATACAGTTCAGTTTTTCGAAAATGTTCTTGTACATTATCCTGAGTAAAAGAATTTGGTTTCCATTGGTAAATCCCCTTATTCGACAGCCATTCTGCTGCTTCTAGCCATAATCTCAATACATTTGGTAAATCCTCTACTAATGCTCTTGATATATTAACCTCACCAAAATCTTTAATTAGCTTATCTGTTTTCAAAAATGCTGTACCTCCGATCCTAGTTTTGAATGTATCTTCAAGTAAGTGTATTACGTCCTAATTCATTAAATTTAAATGGATTATTTTGTATAATATCACATTTAATTTGAGAGAAGTTATGTTTTTTCTCTTCAACTATTACTCTGTATTGGCGGATGCGCTCATCAACGATCTCCATGTCCGGATATTCGTCGCGGTGCTCGCTAAGATAGGCGATTTCTTCTTTTACCAGTCCCGATTTGATCTGTCGTTATTGGAATGGGAGATGCGATCTGCCTTTGATGTCCATAGCCTTGATAACTTCCTAACTCGTCAACGGCTTGGAATTCACTTCGCCTTTTTCGTTTAACAGCTGCACGAGTTTTGCACCCAGCGTCTCCGCCGCTTCTTGCTCAAAGCCTTTTTTGAAAGTAAAATTAAGAGACTGAGTTGAGATCGAATATGCGATCTGCTGTCCTGCCGAATCTTAAATATTGCCGAGGATGGGCTGGATGGATACGCCCTTCGTGATCATGCGTGTCTGGTGTTCCTAGAGACTCGGACTCTCGACGAACTGTAGATAAGCAAAACGTACGATTAGTGAAGAGAACAGGAGAAATGTACGCATGAAAAGACATTTAACCTAATACTGAAAGTTATTTTTCAGAATTTACGGCCTTCCGAATCCATGAAACCGATGAATTCCCGGATCGGCTGTCGTCTATTTAAACGAAGGCATAAATGAACACAAACTAATTTGACGAAGAGGTGTTTTGAAAATGGCATTAACATCCGCATTCACGAGCTTCAACCTGCCTGTAAAAAACGTAGAACAATCGAAAGCGTTCTTCACCGGACTCGGATTCGAGCTCAACCCGCAATTCCCCGATAACGAGAATTCGGTAGCCATCGTGATCGGCGACAACCTGCAAGTCATGCTGATCAATCAAGCATTCTTTAATACGCTCACGGAGAAGGAATCCGTCGATACGAGCAAGTACGCGCAGATGACGATCGCATTGGCCTTCGAGAGCCGGGAAAAGGTCGATGAAATTGTGAATACCGCGGTCTCCTTGGGCGGGAAATTGCATGCGGAACCTGAAGATTATGGGTCCATGTATCATTGGGGTTTCGTGGACTTGGACGGCCATCTGTGGGCTATTAACTACATGAACATGGATGCGGCACAAGGTTAAGGCTAACGGAGAACACGCACGTACTAGGGTTCAAAAAGAAAGACGCCGGGCATCCTCCCCGGCGTCTTCTTCGCGATGATTAGTTTTGTTCTTTTCGCAATACCTCACGGCAGGACTTGAATACTGGAGCTTTCCTGCCCTTTAGGTGAGCGAAAGGCTGCCGATCGTGCCGGAAGCCTCCCATTGCTATGTATTGAACAAACGTGTCCCTTTAGAGATCAACGCACGAAGGGCATCATACTCCACAATTGACTAATCACACTTGGACCATATTCTTGAGGGTAAATCAAAATGGTAACTACCAAAGTTGATAGTAAAATCAACACCCAAATAACAGTTATTAGAGGCTGACTCAATCGATGAATAATAGTTATTCCTACAGTTATTAAGGCTATGTTTATAATAAAAATAGTTAGCGTAATCATTCTTCACTGTGAGTTTAGGGAGCTGACCCATTAGAAGTTACTCTCCAACCTAGTGCACTTTTCTTTACATATATAAAAGAAGAATTAATCCCTTCTACTTCGTATAAGTCGCCATATCTTGCATCATTTTTAATTTTTCCTTCATAAATTGAATTGCTGAATGCCTTTATTGGATGGAAAGTAAAAAATAAATCTTTACGAACTGCTAATTCTGCGGTTGCTGATGGAAAAAACACTATATAAATAATGAGCAATACTGAAAAAATGACCCAAAGATATTTCTTCCTCATATTCGCCACCCCTTGTATGATTTTTTTAACGGCTAGCAAGTCGCCGTTTCTCGGGATAGTTCAAGACACGTGATTTCTGCACTCCAGCAGGCTGCGTTATTGAAATATCGTGTCCCGTTAGCATAGCAAACTGATGTTCCATTCTAATATAAGCGTTTTATCACAGTTAAATTTGCCAGCCGCTGCGATATGCTAGGCCTTCTTCTATTCATGAAACTGGTTGTTTTCCATCGCCGCTCGCCATTGTTCTTCGGTTCCTACAAAAAAAGTGAGTTTTTCAGGGAACTTTTCAATTTGTCCATGGGATACACCCTGCCCGCCCCCTGATGTGCCCTGCCCATGGATCATTGGCACATCATTTGGTAACTCAATTAGCCGACCATCTTGCTCAACATAACTTAACACCATTGTTCCTGAAACATTTTTGCTTGTTGTCATTAGTTTTCCAGAAGGTGGGACCTCATAGATAAAAGTATGGTCCTCTTTTTTTAAAGCAGGAGAACCAGGTTGTTCGTATGTAACCTCAACCCATCCCGTAAACCCTTTTGGCAATAAAAACTTATGTGTAGTTCCCTCCGTATTTAATAAAATAATGCCTGCAACTACAATGGAAATAGTTACTATCGCAATGAAGAATGGAACTATTATATTAAAAAGACGTGCTTTATTTATCATTACCGATCTCCCCCAGTTCCTTGTTTAGTCCTCCACACTTCAAATTGATATCCATATAATACCATGTTTTAATCGTAGGGAATGAAACAAATCTGCCTGTTAACAACAACAAGGCTGCCGGATCAAATTTGCCGGCAGCCTTGCTAATTTTTATTGAATTAACGTTACCCGTTAGAGTTTAACGAATGACGGTATATATTTTCACAAATTTTTTCTACATGAATATTGTTTATATGAAAACTTACTCTATTTGCAATAAAACGACAAGAAATATTACATACTTTCTCTATTTCAATAAAATTAAACTTCGAAATTGTACCTTCGTATACTGCTTCAACAATGTAATCAACTAAGCCAGAAAGGAGAGCTAATTCTAGTCCGCTATTTAGTTTAACAATTTCTGCTTGCATTCCTTTTTCCTTAAAATGCTTAGAAGTAATTTTGGGAAAGCTTGTAGCAACTCTAGGTTAGAGACTATTTTTTCAGACAACCCCAATCACTGAAATACTTCCAAGTGAGATTCCAATTACTTAAGAAGGCAGCCGATCCAATGGGTCAGTTGCCTTCTTAAATTGTTCTCGGTAGTATAATAGAACCCACGTCGATTCATTAAGAGTTATCGATACCGTAAAATTAAAGTGATAACGAATAACACAACACATAAAGATAGCGTGTTTGTTACCAAAAAAGCTAAGCCAGCACCAGTGACAGCCAAACTAATAGCATAAACCTCCATTAGGCTAATTCCTAAAAACATAAGTAAGTATGCTTTTAAACTTAAGTCTGAAACTGATTTAGTTTTCAAAATTTGAATTATTTGAGGAATCCAACCTAAAGAAAGAATAACGCCGCCAATAAGTTGCATTACAGAAAACAGCATCAAAAAACACCTCAAGGATTTCTTTATACTGTATATTCGGTCAGCTCATGCATGGTGATCATCCTTCTAATTAAGTTAATCCCATGATTAACTGTCAACTTTCTGTTAATTCATATAGAAAAAAAAAACAGTTGCCGGTCGAGGCAATCTGCTCCTACTTATTTCACTATCGTTCCAAGTTATTTCAACAATCAGGCTTTGATTTTTCTTAATCGTGGAACGTTTATTTTTCTTATTGAAGTATTTATTAACCAGCCAAAAACTGAACCAGCAACATAAAATAAAATATCATTCACATTTAATACTCCAGTATTTGTGATGTACTGAACCAATTCAATAATTATACCCGTAACAACAGAAAAAAATATTATTCTCTTTAAAGTGTTGACGTTAAATAATATCTGAATAATAATGCTGAAAAGAATAAACAGTAAAGCAACACCTAATGCAGTTCTAAAAAAGGTAATATCAAAAGCATTTCTATTGGCGACCCAAAATACCGATTGAACGATTTCTCGTTTTATATCTTTAAATGGAATTACGTTATAGTCTGTATAAATTCCCCAATCGAACCTTAACGTAACTCCCCTATCTGCATTGTTTAAATACGATAAATTATCAAATTTGCCTATAAAAAGAGTCATTGATGCGAACCATATATATGCAATAAATAATAACCATTGCATAGTTTTTATAATTCCTCTAAAAGGATTTAGTGTCTGATTTAATTTCTTTTGCAATAATTTATAATCTCCAAAGTCAAAAACAGCACATTTTTCAGAAATATCCTCTGGAATTCCTTTGTTTATGTATTCTTTTTTTAATAACATCAAGTGCTCTTGAAACTCCTCAATGAGTTCTTCCTTTACCCTTGTATTACAATTAAGATCTGAAGAAACCTGTTGTAAATACCGTTGGATATGACTCATAATGCCCCCTTCGTAACATTTAATATCATAATGTTAAGTTCGTTCCAATACCTAAGTTTCCGATTAAGTTCGGTTTTGCCGCTTTCCGTAATGCGATAATACTTTCTTCTCCCCCCATCATTAGATTCTCCCCAATATGAAACCACAAAGTCCTTTCCCTCCAAACGTTTTAAAGCAGGGTATAATGTCCCTTCACTCATATCATACAAATTGTTACTTCTTTGTTTTAAGTTTTTAACGATTTCATATCCATAAGAATCGCCTCTATTTAACTCTGCTAACAGTAAAATATCAATACTTCCTTTCATCATTTCTTTGTCCATGACATACTCACCTCCGAGTTGATGATCTAAACTTAATATAATACATAGTACATCGTTATACAAGATATAGTACCGAACTAATCTACCCATTAGCTTAACGAGATTTCCGTTCTATTTCTCTGGTGGAAATTCTTTTGAGGAACCTAACCTCCAGATCAAGAACGTTGCTAATGAGTATGTATCAAAGGGATACTTTTCTAGTGGATTCCTTCTCCTCTTTTCTATCCTTTTTCCTATATTCAGAAGGAGTCTGACCAAAATGCTTTTTAAATACACCAATAAAATAACTTAAGGTATTGAATCCGACATCCAACGAAATCTCTGTAATTTTACGATCGGTATCCCGGAGTTGAATTGCCGCTCGTTGCACGCGCAGATAATTTAAGTACTCCAGTGGACTTTTTCCTGTGAAGCTCTTGAAATATCGGCAGAAATAGGACTCACTAAATGAGACTAACGCTGCTAACTCCTCCAAACGAATAGGAAGACTAAAATTCTCTTGCATATGTGCAATGATTATTTTTAATCGATCTATGTGCGTAGGATTAACCGATAACGGAAGTTCACGAAAGGCTGGTCCCCCTAGCAGGATAAGCTTTGAAATGATCATTTGCAGTAATCCTTTTGTCGACAATTCATACAAGGGGTCTTCGCTCACATTTAACTGAAACACCTGAAGTAACAACGCCAACAGTTCCCGTTCCCCTTCGGTACACCGAGTGATGTGAACAGGAATAGCAAAATTCTGGTGAAGCAATGGGATTATATATTTCTCACGGACAATGTCGAATTGCCCGCCTCCTAGGACATCCGCGTGAAACACCACAGCCGTGAAGGAACAAGGCTCATCAGCCACAATTTGACCGGAATGCAGCTCTTCTGTATTTACAAAAATCGCTTCGCCGGTTTCCAAGGCATAGTCATCCATTGAAACACGGAATACCGCTTTGCCTTTGGTTACCATAAGAAACTCTAACTCATCATGCCAATGGAGCTCAAGGAGTTCTTCTCCTGGTTGGCAGCAGATTTCGTACACGCGTATTGGGTACAGCGGATCACCGTGTATGCGGTCTTCTTTTAAATTAGCATGCTGCATGACGGTCTTCTCCTTAATGAACAACTTTGAATAAAATGTCAAAATACTGATATTTATTAATAAAATAACGAAAGAAAACAATTATTCATATCAATATACTTATATTATAAATGTTGAGAGGATGTTGGCAATGAAATTTTCAAATGGTTATTGGATGGCAAAGGAAGGATATAACGTTCAAAATCCGATCGATGTTCGCGATATTCATCAAGATGAAGATAAGCTGACTGTCTATACAGCCACACGAAAAATCCAGCGAAAAGGAGATACGCTAAATGGTGCGATGTTAACCTGTGAATTGAGTTCTCCCCTGCCTGATATTATTCGGGTAAGCTGGACTCATCATGCTGGGAGGGTTTCGACAGGACCTGCCTTTACACTCTTTGCCAATCCACATACGCCTCTTTCTATCCAAAATAGCAGCGACCATGTGACTTTATCATCTGGTAACCTAAGCGTGAAAGTTAACAACCATAGTGCATGGGGGACTGAATTCTTTTTTGAAGATCGTCGGCTAACAGGCACTAACAGCAAAGGTGCAGGTCATATTACAACAGATAACAAAGAAGTATTTGTTCGTGAACAGCTTGAATTAGGCATTGGTGAGCATATCTACGGACTTGGCGAGCGCTTTACGAATCTCGTGAAGAACGGACAAACCATAGATATTTGGAACGAAGATGGCGGCACGAGTTCGGAGCAATCCTACAAAAATGTTCCCTTCTACTTATCCAGCAAAGGGTATGGTGTGTTCGTTAACCATCCTGAGCATGTCTCGTTCGAAGTCGGCTCTGAAGTTGTATCTAAAGTCCAGTTCAGCGTACCTGGTGAAACACTGGAGTATTTCATCATAGGCGGTAGGACGCTTAAAGATGTTTTGAATAATTACACGAAGCTTACCGGTAAACCTGCGCTGCCACCCGCGTGGTCCTTCGGACTATGGCTAACGACCTCTTTCACAACGGATTATGACGAAGCAACAGTCAATAGTTTTATTAACGGTATGTTCGAGCGTGACCTTCCGTTACATGTCTTCCATTTTGATTGTTTTTGGATGAAAGAATATCAATGGACCAACTTTGAGTGGGATGCAGATATGTTCCCAGATCCAGTTGGCATGCTCAAACGGCTGAAAGACAAGGGACTTAAAATTTGTGTTTGGATTAATTCGTACATCGGTCAGAAGTCACCGCTTTTTAAAGAAGGTATGGAGAAGGGTTATTTGGTTAAAACGCTGGATGATCACGTTTGGCAATGGGATCTTTGGCAAGCAGGTATGGGTCTCGTCGATTTTACAAATCCAGATGCGACAGAATGGTACAAGAGTCATTTAAGACGGCTTGTAGATATGGGAGTGGATTGCTTCAAAACAGATTTTGGCGAGCGGATCCCAACAGATGTCAAATATTATGATGGTTCCGATCCGTATAAAATGCATAACTACTACACATTCCTTTACAATAAAGCCGTATTTGAAGTGTTAGAGGAAAAGCTAGGTAAGAACGAAGCGATGTTATTTGCCCGCTCCGCTACAGCAGGAGGACAACAATTTCCAGTTCATTGGGGCGGTGACTGCTCTGCCAATTACGACTCCATGGCGGAATCACTTCGCGGTGGACTTTCCCTGGGCTTATCCGGCTTCGGTTTCTGGAGCCATGATATTAGTGGCTTTGAGAAAACTGCACCGCCAGATATCTACAAACGCTGGGTAGCCTTTGGTCTATTATCTTCTCATAGTCGCCTCCACGGTAATGAATCCTATCGTGTACCATGGCTGTTTGATGAAGAGGCAGTAGATGTGCTCCGCTATTTTACAAAGCTAAAAAGCACTTTAATGCCCTATCTGTTTGGAAGTGCCATACAGTCGACAGAAATCGGGATTCCCATGATGCGAGCCATGGTATTGGATTTCCCTGCGGATCCGACTACGCATCACTTGGATACGCAATACATGCTCGGTGACAGTTTACTCGTTGCCCCTATCTTTAATGAACAAGGGTATGTTCAGTACTATGTTCCTGAAGGACGGTGGAGTGATTTCTTCAGTGAGCGTGTCGTTGAAGGCGGTAAATGGTACCAAGAAACACATGGCTACCTGTCCATTCCCTTGTTGGTTAAACCCAATACGCTGCTGGCCATTGGAGCTAATGATCAAAAGCCCGATTATGATTATGTAGACGGTGTTTCACTTCATTTATTTGAGTTAGAGGATGGCGCTGCTGCGGAATCACAGGTATATGATACTCACACGAAATTACAGTTAAGTGTTCAAGCTACTCGACATGAGGATCTCATTCACATTGCCATTCAAGGTGAATCATCAAAACCTTACACTATCGTGCTAAGAGGCATACATCAACTCACTACAGTAGAAGGTGCTTCTTGGACCGATTCTTCCATTGGTATCGTGCTTACACCTGAAGCTGCTGGAACACAAATGGCCATAAGGTTGTAAAATTAAAAAACAGCTGACCCTTGTTACTAACAAAAGGGTCAGCTGTTTTCATGTTAAGCGAATTGGCAATCCCGATTTTGCCGACTCCAAAGCAGCAACCGTCACCTGCTGTGTCTTGAAGGCATCCTCGTAGTCCGAAAGAATAAGTCCCGTATCACCCGTTTTCAGCGCATAAATAAAGGCTTCATTCTCTGCTAGATAAGGGTTAACCTTTTTGCTCTTAATCGTGGTTTCATGCGCTTCAATCCTTGTCAATTTTTCCGAATCCCACTCCAGTATACCTTGTTGCGTGAAGCAGGTAATCCCCGTCTTCCCAACACCATTAGGCAGTACGCATGTATTCGAAATATTCGCAATGACTCCGCTCTTAAATTTAAGAGTAACCGTCCCCACGTCAGGCACTGTAACACCTTCAAATTGCTTATGCATCACTTGATGGCTATACATCGCGTAGATTTCATCAATTTCCCCTACGCAATAACGCATAATATCAACCAAATGTGTACTTTGTTCAATAAATTGACCACCTGATCTACTTTGGTCTCGCCACCAGGCAACCTGTGGCATACTCCCCATCCAATAACCAGTCAACATACCGATGGACTGCTCTTTCAACAGTTGTTTCATTAGAATTACGGTATCTGTATAACGGAAATGATAACCTACGGATGTAATCAATGATTTTTTCCTTATCTCATTTCGAATCTGCTCTGGCTGGTCTGTATTCAGACCTAGCGGTTTTTCAACAAAGAAAGGAATACCTCTCTCAATGAGCTTCATTTCATATTCGCCATGTGACATAGGTGGTACTAAGATGTATACGGCATCCAAGCGTTCTCCATCCAACATTTTATCTAAGCTTTCATAGCTGGATGGAATTCCATATGCCGCTGCAAATGCTTCTGTCTTTGTTAGACTCGTCCCGCATACCGCCACCACCTGCACGTCATTCATCCCAGATAGAATTCCCGTGTGCATCTTACTGAACCCACCCGTACCGATAAGCCCGATTCGTAACATCGTCTACCTCACTTGTTCTTATAATATTTTTGCACAATGGAGTACGCTAGCTTAGGACGACGATATTCGTCCACAATGCCTTTGCTGTTCTTGGTGCCTGACCTCGTCATTAGCCAACCTAGTGCTTCTACTACCCTGCAATCACAAAATTGCCAGATAAACATGCCCGAGAGATACGGACGGGACGTATATGCTGCTAGATTTTGCTCAATAATATCCGCTTGCCGCTCCTCCGAACCTTTCACTTTCGCTGGACTGCGGTGGCCGTAGAAGCCATCCCCTCCAAATTCACTCATGATCATAGGCTTTCCTAAGCCACCAGCGGCATCCGCCCATCCTCTAGCTGCATCGCAGAGCTCGCCTGGATTTTCATTACCATACCAGAGTGGATATAAATTGAAGGAAACAATATCAGCCAAATCAAAACAGAGTTCTCGATCGCGATGGTGGGATGCAAAGGTCAATGGACGACTCTGATCCATGGAACGAATCTGCTCCAATTGCCGCTTATAATGTACTCGTCCCTCTACTGTATCACTCGCACACTCATTCAGTATAGCCCAGATAATAATAGAGGGGTGATTCGCATGCTGCTCCACCATTTCTCGGTTAACATCCTCACATTGCTTGATAAAATGAGGATTCTGCATCTGCACTAAGCTGAGACCCCGTGCATGATTCTCTTCCCACACATAAATGCCTCTCTCGTCGCAAAGATCCAGAAAGCGTTCATCATTCGGGTAATGGCTTGTACGTACCGCATTTGCACCCATATCCTGCATGAGATCGAGATCCTGAACCATGAGCGCTAACGGAAAAGCTGCGCCGACCAATGGATGATCCTCATGCCGATTAAAGCCCTTCATGACGATGGCTTCCCCATTTACGCGTACGAAGCCATCTTCGGTTTCGATAACACGGAAACCAACTCGTTCTATGAGATCATCAATCGGCTGATCAGTTCCATTCAGATATAGCTCCATCCGCAATTCATAAAGCTTAGGCGAGCTAGCTGACCATGGCTGGACATCCTGGAAACGAAATGTCTGAGTAACAACCTTAGTCTCATTAGGCTTCAGTTCGATGCTGCCAAATGAAATAAGATTGTCTGCCAACTTTCCTCGCAATTCAATGGACTGCCTATGGTTAGAATCATTGCAGAGGGTAGCGCGCACTTCTCCTTGCCAATCATTTCCTGCAAGGATTGGCGTTAGCCGTATATTTTCGATATAGATATCACCGATTTCTTCGAGCGCTACGGGCCTAATTATTCCCCCATACGTATAATAGTCATTTGGAATATGCAGGGCAGAATGCTCACCGAATGAATTGTCGACCCATACTGTCAGCTCATGCTCGCCAGGAGACACATGCCCCACTTTGGCAGTGAAAGCTGTGTAAGCATTGTAATGCTCAGCAATTAAATGACCATCGAAATAGACCTTTGCTGTATGACTAACCCCTTTGAATTCCAAGCGCAGCGAAGTTGGACGCTCGATTCGAATCTTCTTCCGGTACACACCGCGACCGCGGTAAGTTAGAAGATCGGGATGCATCTCCCAACAACCAGGAACAGCCAGTTTGTAAGGGTATTTCTCCACAGTATGTATGTCCGCATCCACAGTGGCAAAATCCCAGGTTCCCTCCAAGTCAGTGACTGGACGAATCTGATGGGTTTGAAATAATCGAAGCATGGTACAATAGCCTCCCATTTGTTCATTATTTTTTGAACTTTTCCCGATATTGCGTAGGCGTAATGCCTTCGCTGCCTTTGAAAATTTTATTAAAATACGAGTGCTGATAGCCGACTCGTTCCGCAATGTCACTTACTTTTAGATACGTCGTACTGAGAAGCTCTTTCGCCTTATCTATCCGCAGCTTGGCTATGTAATCAACATAATTAATACCTGTGATTTGTTTAAAAGAACGACTTAGCGAAAAAGGATTGGTCGCGAAAATTTGTGCACATTCATCCAAAGATAAATCTTTCATGTATTGCTCGTTCAATAAGGCAATAACTTGTCCGATGAGTTGCTTAGCTCTACCATTTTGCTGAGTATGAAACTCTTCCAAATAGGGCGCTATGATTTTGAGCTTAATCCATTTCTTCAGAACGGAAGGTTCTCTCTGCATGAATAGTTCTTCCAACAGATTAGCTTCCGTAAATACAGGATGTTGAAGAAAACCCGTTTCTATGAACATATGTCGCATACTAGCTACCAGTTGAAAGATGGACTGCTGAATCATCATTTCTCTGTCTGCTTTATGCGCCAGTTCCTCCAAAAAAGCATCTAGTCGGCTATACGCTTCCTCTTCCATGCCGAGCCTCATCACTTGAAGCAGTTCTTTTTCCTCCGAGAAGGGGTAAAAGGTTTGGGGCAATTGCGCGGAAGTCACTTCCTCCATATCGATAATTTGCCTATCTTCTTGAGGATCTCTGAATCGTGCAGCCCCTCTAGCTCCTTCCAGAATGCCAGGAATACTACTAGCTTGATGAACCAGCTTTCCGACGATTACCGTAACATTCATCCCTAATACTTTGTGCAACATAGCCATAAGTTCCTTAGATAGCCCAAATAGCTCATTGCGAATATCTTGGTGGGATCGCTCCTGGGGATAGAAACTCAATAGTCCAACCGAGAGATCTTGGAAATTAATTGTATACGATGGGTAAGCCAATCCCCCTGATATTTCTTCAATGATATTTGCTGCCGCAAAGGTAATGAGCTGTGTATCATTTTCCTGGAAACGGCCCGATTCCCCGCCTAACCCTGAAAGTCGGATAAACAGCAGCGAGAAGATTCGATCATCTGCCTGCCAACCCAATTGCTGCATACGCATCTTTAATTCACTTTCCCGCAGTGCATAGAGATGCCCCTGGACAAGCTGAAGTAGGAAACTCTCCCTTAATAGTGGAAGCGATTCCGTCAGCTTATGTTGAAGTGTCTGACTTTCTTCCGTTAAATACGCCCAAGATTCCTCGATGAATTCCATCTCATGCTTCACATTCGTATCCACATCATGCCGATTGGCTTGGAATACAGAAACCAATCGCTTGATTGGCCGATATAACCGATTGGAGGCATACCAGGCTAGTATCAAAGAAGCAAGAATCCCCAGGACTCCTGCTCCAAGAATCAATTTGGACGTTAGCACCACGGGTTTCGTAAGTTCTGTCAAGGGACTGGCTGTTGCGAAAATCCAACCCGTAGCTGCGACTTGCCCCGAAGAAACAACATAGGTGCCGCCTTGCCATTTTATTTGAAAAGAAGCCGCATCTTGCCCGACCCGCTCTAAAATTTGAGCTCTGACCTTATCTTGAAAGTTCATCTTGCGTTCATCCGGTTCGACCACCCAATCCCCGGAAGGACGCATGAGAAGCGCAGTGCCTTGCCCATCTGTCACAAAATGATTCATCGTTTCTGCCAAAGCGGTTTCGCTTAAATGAAGCACGAAAGCGCCAAATGGTTCCGGTGACTGCCAAGGAAGCTTTAGTATAATAGATGCCTTGTGAGTGCTGTTTCTTGCTGAGAAATCGGGCATACCATATTCCCAAACGATTCCTTTCGGATTCTGCATGATGGTCTGATAGCGGTGCAGCTGTCCCTCTTCTACATAATGAATTCCGTCCCAACCAAGCACAGCTTTCTGTCGTGCCAGAAATAATTGGGCGTCATCAATCAAGGAATTAGATCCGCCAACAACGAGCAAAGCCTGCATTAAATCCTGTGTTTGCGGAATTTGGTTAATAAAAACCAATTTTTCAAGCTGATCACCAAACATAGAATTGGTCGACCATCGGCTCATCACCAGTTCAATCTGATTAAATTGCTCGCTCAACGAATTGGAAAACTGTTCAATTTTAAGCTTATGCTGCTTAAATACTTCCTTCTCGATTTGTCCGGTACCAATTATATAATTACTTAATGCTATTAAAGCAGATGGAATACTCGTAATTAGTAAAACCAAGATGAGACTTTTTCGAAAATAGTTACCTTTTAGAAGCCAGTTTTGCTTAATTTTGAAGACTGAACGTATGCCTTTCACTCTAATCCCCCCATAGCACCCATTATACTCAGCCTTCCCTTAAAAGGAAATTACCCTCATTAGTCAGGGGCAGACCGATGAGGGTAATCTTTATATCATGGCATTATGCCGATTACTTAGCTCCTGTTCTTTTTTGATACTCTGCGTTGTATTCATCTAGTATCTTTTGATAATTCGTATCTGCCTTCAACTCGTTTACAAATTTGTCCCAATCTGCCATAGAGGATTTACCCATGATGACCTTGGTTTTCATATCTTGAATTTTCTTATCGTAGTCGCTGCCCATTTTGGTCGCTGTTTCGGAAACAAGACCATCTGTTGGATTCGGAATGCTCACCTCTGCAGCTTGATCAATAAGCTTCTTATCCCGAGCGGTCTGTTCAGGTGTTAAACCAACGGTGGATACATTTGCGTATTTATCATATTTCGAGAAAATATTTTGCAAAAATTGAAAGCTTGGATCATTTTTAGCTGTATCCGTCAAGACGTAATTAGTATCTTGCTTCGTGAAATGTACATCCTTAATCCCGTAATTAGTGAGCTCATAGCCGTCATCCGTTGCTCCATAATCAAGGAAGGCTAGCAACTTCTTCACTTTATCTTCCGGTACTTTCTTAGGTATAACGAATACACCGAAGTGTCCGTTTCCTTTGAAAGCAAATTTACCCGTTGGACCTGTCAGATACGGCATCCAAACGAAATCCGGTTTAGCCTTTGGATTAATTTCTGTCACTTGCTTGTTATTCAGTGAACCTTGATTCGGTTTATCTGGGAAAATTCCCGCTTTACCTGCATACACTAAATCCTTCGCCTGATTATGCTTCAATAGTGCGAAATCCTGTGGAATTAATCCATCCTTATATGCGTTCTGAAACCACTCTAGCGATTTCTTCATCTCTGGAAGGTACAACACATTCTCAAGCTTGCCGTTGACAGCTTTATATTTACCACCTACGCCTGTGAATGCATTCTCAATGAACCCGAATTGTCCCATGTCATTCGCATTCACATAACCTGACATGCCAATAGTGTCCTTTTGACCATCTGGCGCGCTAGTCTTAAACGCTTTCAGAACATTATACAAGTCATCCGTTGTTTCCGGCATCTTCATGTTAACAGCTTGAAGCCAATCAGCTCGAATCAGCGGCTGCGCATTTCCATCTGTTGCTCTAACCCTTGGCACGCCATAGAGCTTGCCTTCAATTTTGTTATTGAGGAAGGTTATGTCCGGGAATTTCATTAGATTTGGATAGCTCTTGATCATCTCTGTCAAATCCCAGAATCCCCCTTGCTTAGCCATATTGCGGTAGGTAGCCCCACCAATATCAGTCACCAGCATCAAGTCGGGCAAATCACCGGAAGCAAGCGTAACATTCGCCTTATCCGTAAAGCTGTTCGGTGTAACCCAAGTGAACTTCAGCTTGGTATTCGTCCGTTTCTCTAGCTCCTTAATCACTGGATTGTCAGCTGCCGGCGGTTCCTTCTGATAGTAGATCGACATGATGCTGATTTCTGTGGGCTTTACATCCCCTTTTGGGCTTGTTGAGGCCCCAGGCGTCGTACTGCTTCCTGCTGAGCTTTCACTTCCACAGCCGGATACAACCAAGGCAGTAGCAACCGTTAAGGTAAGCGGAAGCGACCATTTTTTTAGTCTAGACATGTGTTTTCCTCCCTGTTTTCATATACATATGTTATCATTCCTTCACAGAACCAACCATGGTACCTTTTGCAAAGTGCTTTTGAAGGAATGGGTACACCAAGAGAATGGGCAGCGTTGATAGTACGATGGCTGCCATCTTTTTCGTTTCCGGCGGAATATTTTGCAGATTGAGATCAACAATCGAATCAACACCGAGTGAGGTGGACGAATCAATCAATAAATTTTGCAAAAATATTTGCAACGGCCATTTTTCCGTATCGTTAATATACAAGACAGCTGTGAAAAAGGTATTCCAGTAACCTACTGCATAAAATAAGCCAAATGCCGCAAGTGAAGACATGGATAGCGGTAAAATAATTCGGAACCAAACACTGATATCATTGCAGCCGTCAATCTTAGCCGATTCTTCCAAGCTTGGTGGGATCGAATCAAAGAAGCCTTTCATGAGCAGCACATACCACCCGCTAGTGAGAACAGGGATAATAAGGGATGATAAACTGTTGATCATGCCAAGTTCCTTGACTACCAAGTAACCAGGAATAATTCCTGGATTGAATAAGGTTGTCAGCATAATGAGCAGCAGGATCGCCCTTCTTCCTTTCAATCGTTTGCGTGATAACCCATAAGCAAGCGATGAGGTTACTACCAAGCTCGCTGCCGTTCCAACGATGGCTAAGAATAAGCTGACGCCAGCCGATTTCATAAAGGTTTTGGTAGCCAGAATGTACTGATATGATACCAATGTCCATTTATGAGGGAATAAAATTAACCCTCCCCCCCTGAATTCAGACGGTGTCGCGAACGAGACGACAAACACATAGTAGAACGGAAACAAACACAATACACCTAGGAGGGAAAGCACCACAACATTGAAAATTCGAAACATTTTATCGCTGACCATTTAGTAGATGCCCTCCTCCCCAAATTTTTTGGCAAGCCGATTCGCCCCAATAACAAGGAGTAAACCCACAACAGATTTGAATAACCCTACAGCCGTACTGTAGCTAAAATCTCCTTGCTGTATGCCTACGCGATATACATAAGTATCAAAGACATCCGCAACACTCGCTACTGCACCATTCATCATCAAGTACACTTGCTCGAAACCTACGTCCATGATATGGCCAATTCGTAGAATCAATAAAATAATGATGACATTCCGAATCCCAGGAAGCGTCACATTCCACATCTGCCGAAACCGCCCGGCGCCGTCCATTCGCGCAGCCTCATAGAGTTGAGGATCCACACCTGACATAGCCGCCAGAAAAATAACCGTTCCCCAGCCAAGTTCTTTCCATATCGATTGCAGTGTTAGCAGTCCCCAGAAAAATTTCGGCTCCGTTAGAAAATCCACTTTGTTGTAACCCAAGCTCACCAAGACTTGATTAATAATTCCCTGATCCTTGGACAGCATGAGAAAACTAAGCCCGACTATAATGACCCACGACAGAAAATGAGGTAAGTATATAATGGATTGAAGTGTTTTCTTAAACCATTCCACCTTTAGCTCATTTAAGAGGAGGGAAACAAGAATCGGTAGTGGAAAGAAAAAGATTAAGCTTAGTAAGTTAATCGCCATTGTATTTCTAAAAAGAATTCCGAAATCATCGTTAGAGAAGAAACGCTGAAAGTGTTCAAGGCCTACCCATTCACTATGAAGTAAGCCTGTGAAAGGAGAATAATTCTGAAAGGAAATCAGCACCCCCCACATGGGCACATACTTGAAAATCAAAAAGTACAAGACCCCTGGTAAAATCAGAAGGTATAAAAAGAGATCCTGACGAATGGGGCTCCAAATACGCCTAGTAAGCGATCTTCGTTCTGGCTTAACCTGCATATGCTTAGGTAATTTAGCAGCAAGTTTCAAATGTTCTCACGCTCCTATCTATTTTCTCTAGTTGCCATCTCTGTGCACCCTTACTTTACCCCCACCAGGTTTTGAAAGCATTAAAACAATCTTGCAATTCCTTGTTATAAGCTTGTAAATTCTTGATTTTTACTGGGAAATCAGCACAACTAGGTAGTTTTTAACCCTCATCTTACTTCTGCCCCTAATGACAAAAAAAACCTCCCATACCGGTTGGTATGAAAGGCTTCCTTAGCTGATGCTGAACCAGCAGCACCGTTATAAAGTTCTTGCAATCAGATCCGCTACGGGTACCATAGCATAATCCAAAGTTCCCCTGACCGTCGTTGTATAAGCAATGTACGTATCATTTAATACAAATTGTGGATGGGGATGCGCATGAAAGAAACCCCGCTTCGTGACTTCAGGTGGTGCTGGCATGTGACTTACAATAGCGATTTCTTTTTTCGTTAACGTATTATAAAAAGCGACTCTAACAGGGCTCTCTTCCCACTGATAAGTCCCGATATCCCCTGTCAGATATTTATCATCTGTCGAAGAATGGGAATGACAGGTTCCGTTCGGCCATATATTAACATGCTCACCAGTCGTTAAATTGTAATATTCCGTACCATGGTCATAGTCCACAAACCAGACACCCTTTCCATCATGAGCCCACCATTCGTGGCAATGTCTGTGTACATTTTTGCCTACATCATCCTTAAATAGGGGCTGTGCCTTCTCACCTTTGCGAATAAGCCAAATCCGGTTCTTGTAGCCGAAAGACTCACCCGTTTTGATATCTTCCCAATGATCTTGTGCGATCATGATCATATCCGAATCTACAGGGCTGAATTTAGCATGTTTATAACACTCGGAGAAAGATTGCCACAGATCCAGCTTACCTGTCTCAATATCCATCGTACTCAGATGCCACGTGTCTCCTGCAATTACATCGAGATTCAGCGATTTGCTATCTGCGGAGCGTGTGAGATGTGTCGTGATTCTGCGGATGCTGCTGCCAAAAGTCGATTTGGGAAAATAGCCCAACAATTGTGGCTTATCTTCCGCTTCGGGGCCTCTTCGGTATATATTGGCATCCATCGCCCAATACACTTCACCAGTTTCTGGATCGATACACGGAGATTCCGAAACAAATCGCGTCTCTGGATAAATACGAACCTCCCCTTTGACCAAATCTATGGCGCCTAAACATTGCCCAGGTGAAGGTGGGTAAGAAGCATAAAACCAGATATAAGTACCATCAGCGGTTACATTTGAATTGGTAAAATAAAAAGCTTGCTGAAAGGGAGCATGATGCTCCTTCAACAGATAACTCGTAATGCCTGTCAAAGGGTCCATCCAGGGCGCAAAAAGCGGTGATTGTTCTGGTATCAAGTTACTATTCTTCACAACAGACACCTCCTTGTCTTTATCGCTCATACCAGTAGCCAGAAATGCCTTTTTCCAATCGGAGTAAGGCTTCCAAATAGAAATAATCCCCCCAGATGACATAGTCGTCTGGCGAAACATTACTTCTTACCGCATACGAGCCTCGGTTCAGTAATCCCTGCGCGTTACTCTCACCAATTGTGGCGTAGTTATCTATCAGTGATTTCATTGATTCATGTACTGCATTTAGCAGAATTTCATGGACAGGATCCCCCTCTTGCAGAAACGAGAGGATTTCAAGCATGCCTGCTGCTGCAATGGCCGATGCGGAGCTGTCTCTCTTGGTCTCTGGTAGCTGAAGCACATCAAAGTCCCAATAAACAACACTATCCTCAGGCAATCTAGCTGCAAAATATAAGGCTAACCGTTTGGCCGTTTCCAAAAATTCAGGACGTTTCAGATACCGATAGGCTAGCGCAAATCCATAGATACCCCAGGCTTGCCCCCTTGTCCATGTTGATCCATCTTGGTAACCTTGCCCCGTTCCTCCACGCTCTGAATCACCTGTATGTTGATCCATGTAGAACGTATGGTACGAAGAATCATCACCTCGAATGAGGAATCGTCTGCTCATCTCCGTATGTTTCAATGCGACTTCATGGTACCGTTCTTTACCTGTGTGCAGATAGGCCCAATGTAATAAAGGTAAATTCATCATACAATCAATGATCATACGCCCGCCATTCGTAGGGTCATCCTGAGGACCCCACGCCTGCAGAATCTGTGTATTCTCTCTCCAGCGTTTCATTAGAACATCAGCTGCTTCAAGGGTCATACGTTTGGCGTCTTCATCCTTCTCCACGATCCATTGTGCTTTTGAAGACAGCGAATATAGAAAACCGATATCGTGGTGATCGAGAGCAATGTTATTCTCCATTCGATGACGAAAACTATCTACCGTACGAACCGCCGCCTCGCGAAAAGCGCTATCTCCCGAATATTCATAGCAGAGCCACAGCATCCCTGACCAGAAGCCGTTCGTCCATTCATTATTATCGTTCACTTCATATTGCCTGCTGGTGTTATTGCTAACATGAGGAAATTGATTCCCAAACCGTTCGATATTCTCTTTCGTAATGCGCACTGCATCTTCGATTGCATATTTCCACATCTTTATAAGCCTCCTCCCAAAATGAAACACATGATCTTAAATCACGATGATCTCATTTCCACTATAGACCTGATATTTCTTCACCTCATTAACAAATTCTTGCGATCCTCCTGCTAAACCGCTAAAAAACTGACATCGGGACTTCATACTAAGAGAAAAACCGCCTTACGATTTTCGCAAGGCGGTTGCTATTATTCTTAGTACAATCGAAGTATTAACCTCTAGGAGCCCAGAGCATAATGGAGACACCGGTAACGCAAACAGCAGCACCGATCCAATCGTACATATCAGGTGTTTTTTTATCTACGAACCATCCCCACAGGACTGCCATGACAATAAATACACCGCCATATGCCGCGTAAACACGACCAAACGATGGAAAACTTTGTAGTGTTGGAATAATGCCGTAAATGACGAGTATTATACCTCCTACCATGCCGTACCACAGAGGTTTGGATTCACGGAGCCACAGCCATACCATATAACCGCCACCAATTTCTGCGAGCCCCGCGATGATGAATATTATTATTGTTAAAACCAAGATCGATTGCTCCTTTCGCTCCGAACAAGTGCCCGTGGTTTTTATTTCTACAAAGCATAATCTAATCTCAGATCCTTGCCGTTACAATAACAAAAAGCTTCATTTAACGGAAAATGTTAATTGAAGCTTCCTCTGCAGTTTACTACAATCTCAGCACTGAGTAGATCATCAAGTCGAATCCAATCGATCCCCTCTTCGTGAGATACCTTTAATCTTCTAAATTCTTGATCAATTGTAGTGACTAGACCCGTAATTTGCCTGTCACCGTTTTCATCATATATCTTTAGAATAACAAATTTCTGGTCTTGAAAAGCTTCACTAAGAACTATTGCTAATTTTTCATTCTCTCGATTTACACTAAATCTCATTTCCTCACACCCTCATAAGAACATTTGTTCGAATACAGATTATACTCTTTATATGATGTGTGGTAAAGAATTAAATCAATAAGACTAGATATTTGTACAAAGAAATTCTAAAAGCTGCAACTGACCACATTGGCTTTTTCTTTCTCCACGCCCAGAACAAACCAAGGATCTCTATAACCTATTAGAACAATCTACTCTAGAACCATATGTACCAGACACATTTCATTGCACAGCTTAGCTCCAAGATTTATTTGTAGAAAAAATGAAAGCATTCAGGAAAAATTGGATGAACTTCTCGGACCAACGACATAGTCCAGCAAGGGATTCCAATGTGTAAACATATTTATAATGTTGATGAGGTTCTCCTCCAATTATTTTCGCAGGAAAAAGTGAATGACATTCTTTAATTACTGCTAGATGTAAGTGTAAAAGCCGCACAAGAAGCAGAAATTCATTTGGGTACATTGTCGGTTTTTATTTTTTCCGTTAGAGTTCAATAATTAAGACACAGTTCAAGACGATATCAATGATAAAACTTGTTTTAATGAATCTATTTGGTATGACGGTTCATCTTGTCCATCAAGCCACGGATGAATGCCACGTATCCAGACTGGGGTTAATCCAGCGGAATATGAACCAACGATATCATTAGCTGGATGATCCCCGATGTACCATGTTTCAGAAGCACTTACATTTATTTTTTCAAGTGCAATAGAAAAAATTTCAGAATGTTTATTCAGCTATTTCTAGTACTTACTTTTTATTTTTATTACTACTACTAAGCGGAGAAAAGGCAACCAGTTTTAATTGGTTGCCCTTTTGTCTATATAATTGAGCTCTCATTCTTACGTTAGCTTAATGGACTTCCAAACGCAGCTGATGGCTGTTTTTTTACTCGTTAAATTAATTAAAATATAGTTGGTACCATTCCCCCATCCATTCGGATAGGTGAGCCCCTGAACGCAGAGGCATAAGGACTGCAGATGAATGCGGCTAACCGGCCGATCTCCATCGGTCTTATGAACCGCTGAATCTCGGATTGCGGTAAGTTATTGTCCATGAAATCCTTCTCTTTTGCCTCGAAGGTCATCTCTTCGTTCGGATAAATTCTTTCGATGATCATTTGTACATTCTCAGAAAGTGTCGGTCCAGGCAAGATCGTGTTCACCGTTACCCCAGATCCCTTGGTCAGCTTCGACAAACTCTTGGATAACGAAAGGAGCATCGATTTGGTCACAGCGTAATGTGGCATCTGACCTGAAGGCATTACGGCTTCCTCACTCGCGATAAAGAGAATGCGTCCAGTATCGCCGCTCAACATGGAAGGCAGATAGAGCTTAGTTAGACTGTTTGCAGCAAGCACATTTGTACGGATGTACTTCTCCCATATGGCATCGTCTATATTCTCATATGACATGATCTCATAGATCCCCATGCTATTGACCAGAATATCGACTTGTGGGAACTTCTCAAACAAAACTTCTCTTTGCTGAGCATCCACGAGATCAGCTGCGGCATTCTGAGGTCGAGTGTCCGGAAATTTCGCCTGAATCTCCCTCACCGTGAGCTCAACCTCTTCGTTACTTCGACCATTTATGAGAACATGAACGCCTTCTCTAGCAAGTTCTATGGCAATTGCTTTACCGATCCCCTTAGTAGACCCCGTTACTAATGCTGTCTTATTTTTCAATCCCATATCCATATCTCTGCACTCCTTATGTTCAGTATAGGGATAATGGTACCTCATTTCGTCTACTCGGTAACTAGCGAGGAACGCCAATGATCTTGCGCTACGCGCCAATTGGCGGGAGTCTTCCCTTCCCATGTGCGGAATGCACGATAAAATGAATTCTGATCTTCGTAACCTACGAGAAAAGCAACCTCTTTGATCTCGAGCGACGGGTCTGCTAAAAATGCGAGCGCCTGCTCGTGCCTGGTTTGCGTCAGCAACTGCTTAAAGTTTTCTCCTTCTTCCATCAAGCGGCGCTGCAAGGTACGGTCGCTCAAGCCCAACTCGTTGGCTACCGTTTGAATGTCGATTCGCCCGCGTGAAAGGTAACGCGAGAGAATCCATTTCACTTTATTGCTAATCTTGCGTTTGCTCCCTTGTTCATCCAAAGAACGATCCAAGGCCGGTGTCAGAATATCGAGAAGTTCTTCGTTATAAGAAACGAAAGGACGGTCCAGATCACTGCCTCGCAGTGTAAGTCGGTTGCCAGACGCACCTACCCGAACGGAACATCCGAAATAAACTTCGAGTACTTTCGTGATGCCCATATCGTGAACGAACTCTACCGAATAAGCCGTGAGCGGCCGACCGGTTCCTCGTCGTCCTAGCTCTAAGAGATAGGCGAGTGTAATCCCAACCAGCACTGGAGGTCCGGGCTCCGTGGCATGCTGCCAATCCAGTTCGATGATACCCAGCCCTCCTTCTTCACGTAAACACAAGCTTTCGGGCGGGCACATTTGCTTATATCGAGTCATTCGCATAAGAGCATCTCGGAAATCCCTAGCATGGAAGGTCGCTAAAGCGGCTGGTGGATATTGCGCCGTCTCGAATGCGGTGGCCAACTTGACGATTCCCGTGGCGGTATCTCCGACAAGTTCGGCATAAGCCTGCCAGATCGCGTAGTATTGGGCGATTGTGACGACTGGATCGTCGATGACGGTCAAGGGCAGATGAGCATGGCGCGCTACTTCTTGAGGGGGAATCCCTAATAGGCGCAAACTGGACCAGAAGCCTGGCGCGAGCTTCACTCGATCAGCGACTGTTGCTTTCATTATGGTTAACCTCCTAGGGCAATATCAAATATCAAAAATGGCCCACGGATACCGTGGACCATTAAATTATAGCTTAACCATTAAGCAGCGTCATTTATTCTTTCATGTATCGAGTGCCTTGAGTAATATGCTTCGGACTTACATTTCAATGCGCGTAAGGTCTTCTTTTGAGGCTGCCGATCAATTTCACGGTAGCCTCATTTGTAGTTTGTTGAACTAACGCTACCCGTTAGCCATCCAAGGAAGGTCGATCAACTATGGTGCGTTAGAGCCCATCCGTTAGTCTGACTCCACCGACCACGGTGTATCACAGAATGTCGCTCCTTCGGGGAGCACTCATGGTAGATTAATCCTATTTTGGTTGTTGCACCAGCCCCATATTCAGGCCGTGGAAAGGATAATTTCAGTGGATATAATCATTGAACGTGCTTGTGGTATGGATGTTCATAAGGATTCCATCACTGCAATGCACAATGACACCTGAAGGAAAGGAGATTCAAACGTTTTCTACTAAAACCGTATCTCTATTACGATTAATTGACTGGATCAAAAAACATGGGTGTACTCACGTAGCGATGGAAAGTACAGGCGTTTTCTGGAAGCCAATCGTAAACCTTTTAGAGGCTGAAGATATTGAGTTTCTAGTCGTAAATGCTCAGCATATGAAAGCTCTCCCAGGACGAAAAACAGATGTTAAAGATGCTGAATGGATTGCCAAACTTCTTCGTCATGGACTATTGAAAGCGAGTTTCATTCCAAACCGAAATCAACGAGAACTACGAGAACTAGTTCGTTATCGCCGGAGCATAATTGAAGAACGAGCCAGGCAACATAATCGGATTCAAAAAGTTCTAGAAGGTGCAAACATCAAGCTTGGTTCTGTCGTTTCAGATATTATGGGCCTCGGGGAGTAGATCAGGAGACTTCCGAAATGGTAACATTATAACCTAAAGTTTCAAGCCTTCGAACTGAATTGCGTACAATTGCTCCAAGTTTCTGCTTTTCAAAATAATCTTCGCCAAGATCAACATACATTTCTTTTCTTGTTAGCAAATAATAAGCGATTCTTAGCATGGCATGGGCCACTACAATTGCAGCTCGTGGTGCAAGGTTGTCTACCCGGGCAGACAAAGGTGCGTCAGCCACGCAGCGTTAATATGGTGTTATCGGATATTCCCTCTTCTTCGAATTCGCTAGGGCTGGATCTATTTAATAATTTCTATCTGTTAAATCTTTGTCTTTAAACCATATTTGAATTTGTTCAATCATGTCTTTACCACTTAATGCTATTGAAAACTCACCACTTACAAATATATCTTCCGAATATTTTACAGTTTTAAATTTAGTGCTTGATTTAATATGATTTATTGCATCCAGTCGGTCCATTCCAATTCTAATCGAAAATATTGAGTACTCAGGATTAGAAAACTCCAAGGAACCGACCTTACCATTAAGATCATTATCAGCATCATTGGAAAAACTAATTCTAACTTTCTTCTCGTTGTACGCTCGCCCATGTCCCCCCATACCATTGATATATTCACCTTTGCCCCATTGTTCTATTACTTTGTCTTCAGACATTCCAAACTTTATGTCTTCAATAATTAAATTCTTATTTAAGGTGTCTATATCTATCTTGGATCTCTCATACCAAAGAAATGACAAAATAATAAGGACAAAAAATACAATGCCTGTTATGATGTATCGTTTTCTTATTTTCATTTTTATCATCCTTTAGGGAATTTACGATTAAAAAAATAGGCAAACGATTTAACTTATAGTTTGCCTTGTTGTATATTTATTCAGCTATTTCTAATACTTCTTATTATTTTATTACTATTTCTTTTAATGTGATATTCCCTAATTAATTAGAAAACGGAGCCCGCAAACCCGCGGCGCTCCGTTTCTGTTGTTTCAGAATTCGTTAGATACTTAACTCGCCAGCGGCGAAAATGATGGTTTGTTGCAGAATTCGTTAGAAAAAATATTTCGACCCATTTTCTGATTATGCATAAATATTCACTCGAAACTTTTGATCAAGAAACAACTTATTGAATAACTTTATTAACCATAAAACACCACATTTAATACATTAATTCTGCCTTCTTGCACCAGTATTTATCCAAATGAAGTGCACACCCCCATATTAACTTCCAAATCATTTTTTAGACAAGTATCCCTAAATTTCTTCATTTGTTTAACTTGTTTACTGCATATTGTATTACTGCCCAAAATATATTGTAATTGTGTCAGTACAATATTATATTTTTCAATATCTGCGCCTCACAACATCCTAATACTGACATAATTAGATCCATGAGGAGGCAGTTATATGATAAAAGATATTCGTTATACATTGATGTCTAACGGAACAGTTGACATCCGCTGGAATGATGGACGAATGCGCTTAGCTGGGATCATAAATAAAGAAGAATTTGGTTTATTCAAAATCGCTTTTAACTACTTTTTATTTGAGATTCCGTTCAACACTTTAAATTCAGAACAAATAGATTCATTATTCCAGGGTCATTTTAAACAACATTTAGCTGATAAATTGAAGTCAGAACTTGACAATGAAAGTTTTAACCGTATTTATAACCAGGTCGAGCGTGCTGCCAATAAGATTGCTCGACATGAGTTTGAGAAACCCTCCATAGAAGAGGAACTAGGCATGCAAGAGCAAAAATCTGATTATCAGGTTCTTATGGCTGCTAGAACAGGGGCAGGAAAAAGCACAATAATTAAAAGTTGTAGTTCTTTCCCAGACAATGTTAATTTTCCAGTAGTAAACGCGAATCGAACTACAACATTTCCAACTGAGTACGTATTAACTAATAGTGAAACATATGATTTTAAAATTGTTTTCCATGACCAGGATTGGATTATACAAAGAGTTCAGGAATCTATCACTGCATTCATCCAACAGTACGCTTCACTAAAATTTTCAAAGCAACAATCAGACAATGAAGATATTCTTATTGAGGCAGTTAATGCGTTCAATGACGCAGACGAACAAAACATTTTTCTAATACGTTTAGTCTTAGGTCGATATAAAAAAGAAGAAAAGACCTCTTTGGATGTTGAATTGAACGTATTTTGGAAAGCAATTTATACCATTGTCGAGGAATGGGTGCTTTCTATTGTTTCAACAGACACCATGAATGATGTTGCAACATATGACTTTTTAATTGAACTAGTGGATCAAAAACTAGATGCAAGACCTAGTGGAAATAATCAACACCCTTTAGATCCTGAAGGTCAACTCATTACAATGATCGTAAGCTACATATATAAACGAACACATGTTATATTGACTGAGACTGAGGAAGTAAGGAAAAATCAATCAATTATCGGTGGTACTCCTGGTTTTGGAATAATCACTAAGGCAGATAAAATTAAAGGGTATCATGGTGTATATTCCCTTATTGAAGCTTGGAATATGTTACGATATTTCTTTAGTCGTGACTCGTCTGACAATGGCAAGGCTGTAACTGCCCTAGTCAAAAGAGCTAAAGTAAAGATTCCCTATAACAAAGAATTTAGGGACATTTATCCAACCATTTCATTACACGATATAATAGGTTATGGACATACCAATGGCGATACTGGCTCTTTAGAAGGAAGTACTTCAATTAATTACTCAGAATATGATGCTATTGCTGTAATAGAACGTTCTGATGACCCAATGAACGATGTTACAAAGAAAATTCTTAAAAATCTATTAGATACAGCGCTAAAGAAAAAAATACTTATTTGTTATAGTCATTATCATAAATTAAACAAAGATGACTGGTCAGAAGAATCTTATGAACAAGAACGAGAACATGAACTAATAAAACTACAAGAGCAAGCATTACGAAGAATGAATATTGATTCACAAGATATTCAAGAATTGAGCTTAGAGAGAACTCTTTTTCTTCGATACGATGTTCACGAACTGGGTTCCTCTAGAAAAACCAGAGAAATAAAAGACAGAATTTTTGCTGAGGATTTTATCTCCAAAGTGATTTCCGTTGCAGAATCTGTACAGAAAGCACAATATAAATTATCATTTAAACTCGATTATAATGAAAGTCAAATTAATGCTGTTTATCAAAAAGCTCGAGAAGACTTTCTAAGATTGCAAAACAATCTGTATGGTGGTATCCTTCCTCCTCATTACACAGTAACGAAAGCATTGAACAATAGGCTATGGCATAAAGAAACATTCTATCAAAACCCTAACCTAATATTGAAACCTCTTGATGACTTCCATATGTGTATTATGACCTATCTAAATACATTCCTCAGCCAAACTACAATTTGGCCCAAAAGAAATGATGAACAAACTTTGATTATTATAGATCAGATAAAAGAAAAAGTTGCTCAGGCATTAAAAGATGAAATACGTATGATTTTCTTAAATCCAAGACCAGTAGACGTAGAATCCATTAACTATTTCTGGGATAATGAGTGGCACGAGTGTCATTCATATAGTGGTTCAAAATCCGATAGAAAACGTCGAGATAAGATGATGGAGATATTTCATCGCTTCGTACCACAAGTTGAGATTCTATTTCATAAGGAAACCGAATATTGGATTCGTTTCATTCAAAAGAAATTAACACAAGCAATTGATGAGTTGAACAACGCTTAAATAATTAGAGGGCAAGATCTAACAATTTATCCTGAAATACAAATAAGTTTTTAATAATTTCTATTGTTCAATTTCTTTAGTAGATTCTCAATTGTTTACTAATTAAATAAATACCACACAATCTCTGCCATCATATTATGGCTGCAGATTCGTAAAATAAGTTGGAGCTATTTATTCAATCAGAGCATTCCGCATTCTCATCCCCATTTAAAAAAGTATTCTATAATAAAAAAATCGTTTCTCTGTAAATAGAATTACCCATTTACAATAGAAACGATTTTTTTTGCTCATGAAAACAGTTCTCTACTCTTTAATTGATCGAGTTCCGCCTTCTCTTCGCCTAAATTTTAAACTATTTAATTACAACGTACTCCAAGTTAACCAACTTAGCGTAGGCAACGATTTGGTCTGTCGTCAGGTTCAAGGAAGCAACGGTATGGTGGCCGCCACCATTCTCGATCCAAGCTTTAATCCCATCCTGGAAGTTCGGCTTCACGCTCCAGAGTACACGAGCTACAGGAAGCTTAGGAGCCGGAGCGGTTGGTTCGAACGCGGAAACTTCATTAATAAGTAATTTATAATGAGTCCCGAAGTCCACCATGGATACGACGACGCCTTCTCCTGCTTTACCGTCGAATACCAGACGCGCCGGATCTTCTTTCCCGCCGATTCCGAGTGGGGAAACGATAATTCTAGGCTTGCTGCTTGCAAAGGTTGGATCTACCTCGAGCATGTGGGATTGCAGGATCGCTTCCTGACCAGCCGCCATCTCGTACGTGTAATCTTCCATAAAGCCTGTCGTTTGATTGTGGCTCATCACTTTCAGCAAGCGGGCCAGCGCGGCTGTTTTCCAGTCGCCTTCGCCAGCAAAGCCGTAGCCCTGCGCCATCAGACGTTGAACCGCAAGACCAGGCAGCTGCTTCATCCCATGCAAATCTTCAAAGTTCGTCGTGAAGGCATTATACCCTTTTTCGTCTAAGAAACGCTTGATGGCAATTTCATAACTCGCTTGGATTCTTACGCTAGCTTCCCAAGCTTCCTTGCTGTTCGTACCATAATCAAATGCATAGAGTTCCGCATATTGACCCATGAGATCATCGATTTCTTGCGCTGTAACAGCATTCACGTACTGCACAAGATCGCCAATTCCGAAGTAATCTACGGTCCACCCGAATTGGATTTGAGCCTCGACCTTATCGCCTTCTGTTACACCAACATTACGCATGTTGTCGCCGAATCGAGCTACTTTGATATTGAAGCTCTCGTTATACGCAACTGCTACGTCCATCCAATCCGCAATCTGCTGCTGAACTTCAGCACGTTCCCAGTAACCTACAACGATTTTATTTTGTTTCCTTAGTCGTGCATTGATAAAGCCGTATTCGCGATCACCGTGAGCAGCTTGGTTCAGGTTCATGAAGTCCATATCAATCGTTGCCCATGGAATGCTTTCATTGAACTGCGTTGCAAGGTGAAGCAGAGGCTTCTGCAGCAATTTCGTACCGCGAATCCACATTTTGGCAGGCGAGAACGTATGCATCCAAGTGATAACACCGGCTACTTCATCACGGAAGTTAACTTCTTTCATAATACCTGTAATTTTATCGGCACTAACAGCCAGGTCTTGCAAGACAACCGGATAAGGGAGCACACCGCTATTATTTAACGCATCTGTCATTGTCTGCGCGTGTGCTTTTACTTCTGCCAACGCTTCTTCTCCGTACAGATGTTGGGAACCTACGACGAACCAAAACTGTTTAGCTGCTGTAATTGACATGCTAACCATCCTCTTTTCTTTAAAATGAATTATGATTATTTCTTCTGCCCATAGTAGGCATCTTTCCCGTGTTTACGAAGATAGTGCTTATCTAGAATGCCTTGCGGCAATTCTTTTGCAAAATGATTCAATTGACGAGCATACAAGTTCATTTTGCATACTTCCTCAAGAACGACGCTATTGACGACCGCAGAATGGACATCTTTCCCCCATGCGAAAGGTGCATGACCTTGGAGCAGAACAGCCGGAATCGCCATAATATCCAGGCCAAGCTTTTCAAACGTTTCAATAATAACGTGACCTGTCTCCGCCTCGTATCCACGATCAATCTCATCTTGTGTTAAGAAACGAGCGCAAGGTACGGAGCCATAGAAAGTGTCCGCATGTGTTGTTCCCATAACAGGTACGTCCAGTCCTGCTTGCGCCCAAATGGTTGCCCAGGTGGAGTGAGTATGCACAATGCCGCCAATTTGCTGAAAATGTTTATACAACACGGCATGCGTCGCGGTATCGGATGAGGGTCTCATCTCCCCTTCGACCACTTGACCCTCGAGATTCACAACGACCATATCGCTTGGTTTCATCTTTTCATAGCTGACTCCACTCGGTTTAATGACAAACAGGCCGCTTTCCCGATCGATCGCGCTCGCATTACCCCAAGTGAATTTCACGAGTCCGTGCTTCGGCAAATCTAGATTCGCTTGATATACCTCTTCCTTAAGTTGTTCTAACAACTTTGGTCCCTCCCGTTCTCTAGCAGGTGGTCTACTGCGGCTTGTTCAATGGCAAGACCTTCTTGATATCGTTTAATAAATGTTTGGAACCCTTTTACTTCATCTGCATCCGGAGCAATCTCTTGTCCTTGGGTATCTTTAAACACCTTCTGCTCAAGGAAGTCATCCAGGCTTTCTTCTTGATCCTTGTTAATCAGGTAGGAAGCTAGAAGTGCCATCCCCCATGCCCCGCCTTCGCTAGCTGTGGACATTACCGAGATCGGTATGTTCAGTGCGGCAGCCAAAGCTTTTTGCCCAACAATTGGTGTTTTGAAAAGGCCCCCGTGAGCCAATATGCGATCAATTGCAACCTGTTCGTTTTCAGTCAAAATATCCATACCCAGCTTCAATGCGCCAAAAGCGGTAAATAAATGCGTCCGCATAAAATTAGCTAGATTAAAATTGCTTTCAGGTGAGCGAACGAACAACGGTCGGCCTTTATCAATTCCCGTAATGTTTTCGCCCGAGAGATAACCGTAGCTCAGCAAACCGCCGCCATCAGGGTCCGCTTCAAGAGATTTATTCAACAGCGCACTAAACAATTGACCTGAATCAACCTTGAAGCCCATCGCCTCGGAAAATTCACGGAACAATCCCACCCATGCGTTCAAGTCGCTGGAGCAGTTATTGGCATGCGCCATCGCAACTGGACTTCCGTTAGGCGTCGTAACCATATCAATCGCCGTGTACAACTTAGATAATTCCTTCTCCAGTACAATCATTGCAAAAATGGAAGTACCCACGGAAATGTTGCCTGTACGTTTTCTAATACTATTCGTAGCGACCATGCCTGTGCCAGCATCACCTTCAGGTGGACACAGTGGAATATCCGACTGCAGGTCCCCGGCTGGATCAAGAAGGTCAGCTCCCGCTGCCGTCAACTTGCCAGCTTGCTCACCGGAGAGAAGCACCTTCGGAAGAACATCTTTAAGCTTCAAAGCATAGCTTTTACCTGCGACTAACTCATCGAATTGATTGACCATCGTTGGATGATAGTTATGAGTAGACTCATCAATTGGGAAGATCCCAGAAGCATCTCCAATTCCAATCACTTTATTGCCTGTCAGCAGCCAGTGGATATATCCAGAAAGTGTTGTTACATAATCAATCTGAGGCACATGTTCCTCTTTGTTTAATATTGCTTGGTACAAGTGAGCGATACTCCAGCGCTCAGGGATATTAAACTGGAACAATTCCGTCAGTTCTCTCGCTGCAGCTCCTGTTGTAGCGTTACGCCAAGTCCGGAACGGGACCAGCAGCTCACCACTGCTGTTAAATGCCATATACCCATGCATCATAGCCGAAAGCCCAATCGAACCCACTGTCTTGAGGGTAACGCCGTATTTCTGTGATACATCCTGCTTTAATTCACGATAAGCTGCTTGGAGGCCTGTAAGTATAAGGTCCTGGTTATAGGTCCAATAGCCGTCTTTCAATTGATTTTCCCACTCAAAACTTCCAGATGCGATGGTCTCGTAGTGCCCATCAATCAACACCGCTTTGATCCTCGTTGATCCCAATTCAATACCAAGAGAAGTTCGGCCCTTCGTTATCGCTTCTTTCAAATCTAGATGATTCATAGTCACATTTATCCCCTTTCTGTTTAACCCAATCGATTTAGATTCGTATACTAGCTAAGTCGATCGAATCGTTCACTCGATATAACAAATGGAAGATTTCGATCGCAAGAAGGCGCTTTCTCTAATTGATAGCATTAGTATATTTTCTGTACGTACATTTGTCAATATATCCTTATAGTTATACTAACATGATCTATAATGATCCCTATTTCCCTCAGCATAGTAATTTTTTTAAAGGTTAAAGACTCAAGTTGTACTATTGAAATCATTGCTATATATAACTACATTTGCATTCCAGACAATTTATGTTAGAATGTGTACGTACAACTTATCGATACATGAAGAAAGAAGTGGATTTCATGAAGCCAAAATACCAGATCATCATAGATGATCTCAAAAGTTATATCCTCTCGGGAACGTACAAAGCAGGCGAGAAAATCCCTTCGGAATTCGCTTTGCAGGAAGAGTACAATGTTAGCCGACAAACGATTAGAAAAGCTATTCTGGATTTATCGAACGAGGGTTTCCTAAGAAGCGAGAAAGGATCCGGCACATACGTCAGCACGAATTACCGGTCCAGAACCAGTGGGAAAGTAACGAATAAAACAATTGGCGTTATCACAACCTATATCTCTGATTACATTTTTCCCTCTATTATCCGCGGCATTGAAAGCCGCTTAAATGAAGATAACTATTCCTTACTATTAGCCAGTACAAATAACGATATCTCTCAGGAGAAAAAGGCGTTAGAAATGATGCTGTCATACGGGGTTGATGGACTGATTATAGAACCTACCAGAAGTAATGTATACAACCCTAATATCGCTTACTACCTGTCTTTTAAGGAGCAGGATGTTCCCTTCACGATGATTAATGCCTATTATGAAGAGTTGGAGGTTCCTTTCTTTTGTCTAGATGACGTGCAGTCTAGCTATCTAGCAACTCGGGAACTAATTGCCAAAGGACATACCCAGATTGGTATCATCGCGAAAATGGATGATTTGCAAGGAAAGTATAGAATGAAGGGATTTATCAGGGCTCTTGGTGAAGCCAAGTTACGGTTCCAGCAAGAGCATGTACTTTCTTTCGATACGGCAACGAAACCAGACCTATCCACAAATTTAGAAGTGTATTTGAACGACAATCGGGATGACTTGACTGCGCTTGTGTGTTACAACGACGAGGTAGGCTTGGAAGTCGTACATGTCTGCAGAAAAATGGGTATCTCCATCCCAGACGAGCTATCCATCATTGGTCAGGATAATTCTTATATCGCTAAAAACGCAAATATCAAACTAACGACACTAACCCACCCCCAAGAGCTAATGGGACGTGACGCAGCTGACTGGGTAATTAAGAATTTACAAGGCAAAAAAGACTTACCAACCACCACCTATTACCAGCCCGTATTAATTGAGGGCGAAACCGTAAAAGCGATCGAACTGGAATAGTGAAGAACTCCCATAAAGAAGAAACAGCGGCTGACCAAGACTTGAAAATAAAGTCATAGACTGCCGCTGTTTTTATTGAACTTACGTGTCCCTTTAGCTTAAAGACAAAAGAAGACTATGTTAGTCTTCATAAAACTTATTGATTATAAAAAGGAGACAAGTGTTCCTCCTAATGCACCACTAATGACCACTACCCAAGGTGGTAATTTCCAGAATACAAGCATGATAAATAGGATAGCGGTAAGAGCAAAATCCATAGGAGAAAGTATGGAACTCGTCCAAATTGGATTATACAAAGCGGCTAGTAAAATTCCTACAACAGCAGCGTTAATCCCTACCAACGCCCCTTGAATTTTGGGTTTGCTGCGAAGTGTACCCCAAAAAGGTAATGCTCCGACTACGAGTAAAAAGGCTGGAAGAAATATGCCGATTGTTGCAACGATTGCACCAAGCCATCCTCCCAATATCGCACCCAAATACCCCGCAAAAGTAAATAACGGCCCCGGAACTGCTTGAGCAGCACCATATCCAGCAAGAAACTCTTCTTTTGTCAGCCAGCTGACAGGAACAAGTTCTCTTTCAAGTAATGGCAGAACAACATGCCCACCCCCAAATACAAGAGAACCGGATCGATAGAAACTATCAAAGACAGCTAACCAATGAAATGAGGTTATATTACGCATGACGGGGAGTAAAATGAGTAAAACCAAAAAAAGGACTAAACAAATGATTCCAGTAGAACGACGAATAGGTATTTTGATTTCAGGTAAGTTCGATTCCACATTTCCTTTGTATAGGAACAAACCAATTAGCCCTGCTAAAACAATGATTACGATTTGACTAACTGCCGTTTGCCAAAGCAGAGTCATGGTTGTAGCAACAATGGCTATAGTGACACGATTTCTATCTGGCGTAAGTTTTTGCCCCATTCCCAAGACCGCTTGAGCTACAATTGCAACAGCCACTAATTTTAGACCGTGAATCCACCCAGCATTTCCGACATCAAATCCTTTAAGAAGAAAAGCAAAAAGAACTAAAGCAATCACCGAAGGAAGAGTAAAACCAATCCACGCAAAAAAACCTCCCAATAGTCCTGCCCGTATTACGCCAATGCCAATTCCCACCTGACTGCTGGCGGGACCGGGTAAGAATTGACAAAGGGAAACAAGATCAGCATAGCTGCGTTCGTCCATCCATTTCCTTCGTTTAACATATTCATTATGAAAATATCCAAGATGAGCAATCGGACCACCAAACGAGGTTAGTCCTAGTTTCGTGGAAACACCTAACACCTCAAGCAATGACTTGGTTCGATTGTTGCTTTCACCCTTTTCTTGAGTTGGAACATCATTCATCCTCATACAACACCTGCACTTTCGAGTCATAGCAACATTTTTTCATAAATATATACCATTTCTTGGTCTTTTAATAGAAAGATTCTAAGCTCTTCCTCCAAAAAAAGCTTTATAGAAGTCGAGAGATTTCTGAAGGTCGCTACAGTTATAGCTACATGCATCCGTTTAATCATGCTTATTTACCTTCTTTCACGAATTTTTCTATGCGGTTTTTAATGGATTCAAGTACTTCGCGGAACTTAGCCATAACTTCTTCCTCTGTTCCAGTTGCTTTTGCTGGATCGTCAAAGCCCTAGTACCATTTTTCAGCTTTATCATTGCGAACAACAGGGCAATTATCGTTTGCATGAACGCAAAGTGTGATAATGAAATCCGCTTCTTTCAAAATTTCAGGGTCTATCACATCGGAAGTGTGACCCGAAATGTCAACGCCAGCTTCCTTCATTACTTGCACGGCGCGTGGATTTAGCCCATGTGCTTCAAGACCCGCGCTTTTAACCTCATATTTGTCGCTACCCAGCGATTTCAAAAATCCGTCTGCAATTTGGCTCCTGCAGGAGTTTCCCGTGCAAAGAAAATACACTAGTTTCTTATCCATACCCAAATCCACCTAAAAAAACTACAACAATTCATGAAACATTTACAGCAGTTAATTATGAAAAATAACAAAAAAAAATATCCAGGGCACCCGCCCTGGATTTTCCATTAATTACATCTGCTATATCCGCAGTTGACGCAATTCTTACACCCTTCGCTGTTCACCAGCGAAGCGGAACCGCATGACGTGCACAGGTCCATCGCCGCGGCATTCGTCGCGTTCGGAGCTGCGTACCCGTTCGCAGTCGCATAAGGCGCCGGTGCTGCCTCAACAACTTCACTCGTCGCGGTCACGTAGTTCCGCGCGTCGTCAGGCTCGCTCATCACTTCGTCGTGCTGCTCGAGCGCTTTCGCAACCGCGTCTGCGATCGACTCCACGCGGTTATTACCGAAACCAATGGCGCCGGAGCCGCCAATGCCTTTCAAGTGCTTCACGAGCAGCTTCACTTTGTCACCGTGATCACCATAACGCAAGAACAACGAGCACACGCGTCCGAGTGCTTCGGACATCGCGAACACGTCGGATCCCGCTTTTCCTACGTTAAGGAAAATCTCGCTCGGTGTTCCGTTCATATCATTAATCGTGATATATGCCATACCGAATGGTGTATTCACTTTATAGGTAGCACCACGCAAAATTTGCGGACGACGCTTGTATTGCCTATCGAACACTTGTTCTGTCTTCGCATCAACATTCACAGCAAGTTTGCCGGACAGCTGAGCTAAGCTTCCCGATTCTGCGACAGCTTCCGCCGCGACAGCTACTGGCGCTACTTCCGGCTGAGCTTCAACTTTCACTTCATCCTTCTTCTCAGAACTTGTACTCAACACCTGAACATCACGACTGCCATCGCGATAGATCGTCACGCCTTTACAGCCCAGATCATACGCCAATTCATAGAGGCGTTTGGTTTCTTCAACCGTGAAGTCCGCTGGACAGTTAGCCGTTTTGGAAATGGAGCTATCCACCCACGTCTGAATAGCAGCTTGTGCACGAATATGATCCTCAGCGGACAAGCTCATCGAGGTAACAAAGTAGTCCGGCAGATCCTGATCAGGGTTGGCGTCCTTCCAATTCTGCGCAATCGGCACATATTGTTTATCGAAGCCTAAACGGCTTTGACGATAGTATTCGAAAGCGAAATATGGCTCAATCCCTGTCGATGTACCCACCATCGTACCCGTACTGCCAGTCGGAGCTTGTGTAATGACGGTAACATTACGCATACCTTGCTGACGAATGGAAGCGCCAACCTCTGGATAGACCTCCGTCATTTTGCGCATAAAGCCGCTTTCCATAAATTTATCTTCAATAAAGGCTTGGAACGAGCCCTTCTCACCAGCAATCTCAGAGGAAGCCAGGTAGGCTTCTCTCGCCATAAACCCATAGATTTTGTCCAAGAACACGAGTGATTCCGGACTGCCGTAACGAATTTTCAACAGGATCATAAGCTCAGCAAGACCCATTGTTCCAAGTCCTACACGACGCTCATTCTGCTGATTCGCACGATTTTCTTCAAAATGATACGGTGTTTTATCAATCACGTTATCTAGGAAACGCGTTGAGTAACGCACGACGGTAGCAAGCTCTTTCCAATCCACATCATGCTTATCCGCATCATAGAATTTGGACAAATTGATCGCAGATAAGTTACACACGCCCCACGCTGGAAGTCCTTGTTCTCCACACGGATTCGTACAAATAATCGGATTGAAGTACCAACTGTTGGACATTTGATTGTAGTATTCCAAGAATACAACACCAGGTTCAGCCGATTTCCATGCCGATTCAATAATGGAATGCCATACATCGCGAGCTCGAACCGTACGATACGGCTTAACCGCTTTGCCTAGCTTTTTCCATGCGTCTAAATTGCCATCCCATAACTCATTGTATTCTGGATCTGTCGTATCCGGGAACACCAGTTCCCACCCTAGATCTTCCTTCACTGCTTTCATGAAGCCATTACTTACGCATACAGATAAGTTCGCGTTCGTAATTTGTCCCATCGTGGACTTCACCGTAATGAAATCCTCCAAATCTGGATGCCAATCGTTAATCATCAGCATTAGTGCTCCGCGACGACTTCCACCTTGCTCAATTAAGCCCGTCGTGTAGCTAAATAAACCGCCCCAAGAGACAGCACCGCTGGAAGAGCCATTAACACCCTTCACCACAGAACGTCTCGGACGAAGCGAAGAAAGGTTGATCCCAACGCCACCGCCGCGTGACATAATTTCTGTCATTTCAGTCAACGTATTCATAATGCCGCCACGGCTATCCTTCGGTGAAGGAATTACGTAGCAGTTAAATAACGTCAACTCATCACTCGCATCCGCTCCTGCTGCAATACGGCCTCCAGGAACAAGCTTCCAATCATTTAAAATATATCTGAACTTTTCCGTCCATTCCTGACGTTTCTCCGCTGTCTTCTCAACGGATGCCATGGCGCCAGCCAAACGGTCCCACATTTCTTCTGGTGTTTTCTCCATATTTAACGTTAGCTTCTCAACCGCAGATTCCACGGTTTCCCCGCTGCGTGTACGAACCTTTACGGTATTTCCTTCACGACTAATTATTTCGCCAACCTCTTTGGCTGGAAATTTAGGATCATCTTTGGTTAGGACAAGAACGGTATCCCCTACCTTTGCATGACTAGTGTCTGCATTTTTAAGTGCGTAGCGATCCAAAAATATCTTCTCACTCAATCCCGTTAGCTTCTTACTCTCATACACATTCCCCATGAACATAAGCCTCCTAATAAAGTGCATATACAGCTGCATTTAAGATAATCACTACGAGATTCGGTATCCCGCATTTCTCAATATATGGTAGTGCCAAATTATTATACTACACAACATATGGATGATCCATTGGCAAAAGAACCAAATTCACTCTAGTCACGAATTTACTAGCTTTGACGCTTCTCTCTTCCTTTGTTAACCTATAAGTAGGATACCACATCAGCCTTTATTTTAGAACATATGTTCCGTAAATATTTTTTTATAAAAGGAGTGAAACCACATGTATTATTTTTATAAAAACGAATTCGTACATAAACAAGACATCCAAATCTCACCTGACGATCGCGGCTACTATTTCGGTGACGGTATTTACGAAGTATTTCGCGTCTACAATGGCCAGATTTATGAAGGGGCAGCGCATATGCAGCGGCTCGAACGCACAGCAAGCGAGGTACGTCTGCAATTACCTTACAACAACGAAGAAATCATCGACATCATCAATAAACTCATTCAACAAAATAACCTCGTCGAAGGTACGGTATATTTGCAAATTACTCGCGGAGAAGCGCCTCGCGCACATCCTTTCCCAACACAAGCTGAGCCGATTTTATTGGCGTATTGCTCTGAGGTAAAGCGCCCCCTCACCACGATTCAAAATGGTATCCAAGCCATCACTCAACCCGATATTCGCTGGCTGCGTTGTGATCTCAAAACCTTGAACTTGCTTCCTAATGTGCTCGCAAAACAAGCTGCACTAGATCATGGCGTACAAGAAGTCATCTTGCATCGAGAAGGAACGATCACTGAATGCAGCGCATCGAATCTGATGATAATCAAAGATCATGTTCTCTACACGCATCCTGCGAATCACTTGATTTTGCATGGTATTACGCGTGCAGTGGTACTTAGATTAGCGCATGCTTTACAACTGCAAGTCAAAGAAGAACCCTTTACGACCGATCAACTTTTGCAAGCGGATGAAGTTTTCATAACAGGAACGACGGTTGAAATTACATCGATTCTACAAATCGATGGGCAAGTCATCGGTACTGGTACACCTGGTCCAACTACCCAGAGGCTCCAAACAGAATTTGAAAAAACCTTTCTCCAATAGAAATCGCAGACTCCTTCACATTCAAGGGTAACCCTAGTCATCTCAAATAGCTTCTAGGGTTGCTCTCTTTTTTACCAACATACCTCACTCCCCAAATGAACTTCTTCCATTTCCCGCCAAATTTTCACAAAAAAATCACAAATACGGATAAAACAATTGACGGAAACCCTCTGAGCCAATTAAACTATGGTTAATTATAAAAGAACTTGGACACGTCGCCTCTCATACTTTGCCGAACAAAAGCGTTAAAGTGGTGCGAGAGCAATGCGTCCAAGTAACAAGTGTGAACTTCGAGAGGGGTAATTTATTTGAAAAAGAAAGCACTCACATCCATCGTATTATCAGCAGCCATTATGTTAGTAGCAGGTTGTGGTCAAAAAGCTGATCCAGCACCTGCAGCAACCGGCGGAGCCTCAACTACACCAGCAGCTACCGCAGCAGCATCCAAAACGTATAAAATCGCAATTTCGCAAATTGTTGAACATCCTTCTTTGGATGCAACACGTCAAGGTTTCTTGGCAGCGCTTAAAGATGCAGGCATCGTAGAAGGCACGAATTTGAAAGTTGATTTCAATAACGCACAAGGCGATCAACCGAATAACTTATCCATCGCTCAAAAAATTGCTTCCGCCGACAACGATCTTGTACTTGGAATTGCAACACCATCCGCACAAGCAGTTGTACAGCAAGTGAAGAAAGCTCCGATTCTTTTCGCAGCTGTTACGGACCCACTTGCAGCTAAAATCGTAACCAATGTGGATAAGCCAGGCGGCAATGTATCCGGAGCTTCCGATACGAATCCAATGGCTATTGCCCAATTAATGGATTTCGTTGCAGCTAACATGCCGAAGATTAAGACGGTTGGTCTGGTCCTCAATGAAGGAGAACCCAACGCAGTCATTATGGCTAAAAATGCAGAACAATCTTTAACTAAGCATGGCATTAAGCTAATTAAAGCACCTGTTACAAACACATCCGAAGTAAAACAAGCTGCACAATCCCTAGTTGGCCGTGCAGACGCATTCTTGATTACGCTTGATAACACAGTTGTTAGTGGTGTGGATGGTATCATTCAAATCGCGAATGACAAGAAAATCCCTTTCTTCTCCAGTGACCGCGATACAGTAGAAAAAGGTGCCTTCGCTACAGTTGGTTTCAAATACTACGATCATGGGTACCAAGTAGGACAAATGGCTGTTGATATTTTGAAAAATGGTAAAAAGCCAGCCGACATGAAAGTTACTGTGCCTGACAAAATGGATCTAATCCTAAATCTAAAAGCAGCAAAAGCACAAGGCATCGAAGTAACAGATGCAATGAAATCAGCAGTAAAAGATAAAGAGAAAAACATTATTCAGTAATATTGTTTAGACACAAAAGGGGTGAACGTCGCTTTCGTTCATCTCTTTTTTTCAAAGTAAGGAGGGAAAATGATGCTGGATTCAATGACTGGTGCTATCGAGCTAGGACTTCTCTATGCGTTGATGGCGCTTGGTGTATATATTACATTTCGTATTTTGGATTTCCCCGATCTAACCGTAGACGGGAGTTTTACAACAGGCGGTGCCATTGCTGCAATACTAATTGCAAATGGCTACTCACCGATTATTGCTTGTTTAGCTGCTTTTGCAGGTGGACTTATTGCTGGCGCTTGTACAGGACTGCTTCATACCAAAGGTAAAATTAACGGGCTTCTGTCAGGTATTCTGATGATGATTGCCCTATATTCGATTAACATGCGCATCATGGGCAAGCCGAACATCTCGCTTCTTGGCGTAGATACCTTGTTTACTTCCATGTCGCCAATTACCGTTGTATTGATCATTGTGATTGTATTCAAATTGTTACTTGATGCGTTCCTGCATACCGATCTGGGTCTTGCCCTCCGTGCAACAGGTGACAATGCTCGCATGATCCGCAGCTTTGGTGCCAATACGGATCGAACAACGATTCTTGGCTTGAGCATATCGAATGGGTTAGTGGCTCTATCCGGTGCGCTTATTGCTCAGAATTCAGGATTTGCCGACATCTCGATGGGTATCGGGATGATCGTGGTTGGACTAGCTTCCGTTATTATTGGGGAAGCGATTTTTGGAGCTCGTTCGGTTTTCCAAGCGACACTTGCTGCTGTACTCGGTTCCATCGTGTACCGGATTGTTGTCGCATTAGCACTTCGAATCGAGTGGCTCAATGCCTCCGATTTGAAGTTCATTACGGCGATTATCGTCATTATCGCGCTTGTTCTACCATCCGTGCAGCGAGCGATTAAACAAAAAGCAAATGCGAAGAAACGCTCTGCCGAGCTCCTCGAGCTCGCGCTGCAAATGAATAAAGGAGGTGAGCGGTAATGCTTCAACTCTCGAACGTTTCCAAGCTCTTTAATCCTGGTTCTGCGGATGAGAAAATTGCGCTCATCGGCATTAACTTGACCCTGAAGCCCGGTGACTTCGTCACGGTCATCGGCAGTAACGGCGCCGGCAAATCGACGCTGATGAACATCATCTCCGGCGTCATGACTCCAGACGCCGGCGAAGTGCGCATCGATGGTGAAGTCATTCACCATCTGCCGGAATACGAGCGCAGCCGCTGGATCGGCCGCGTCTTTCAAGACCCCATGGCGGGGACGGCTCCTCGAATGACCATCGAGGAAAATCTCGCCATGGCGTATGCCCGCGGCAAGAAGCGCGGGCTCAGCTTCGGCACCAACGCGCGTAAGCGCGCGTTGTTCCTGGAACAGCTCCAGCGCCTTGGTATCGGCCTGGAAAGCCGTTTGCGCGCAAAGGTGGGACTGCTCTCCGGCGGAGAGCGTCAAGCCCTCAGCTTGCTGATGGCGACGTTCACCAAGCCGCAGATTCTGCTGCTTGATGAGCACACAGCTGCACTCGATCCTGCGCGTGCTGAGCTTATCACACGCTTGACCGAGGAAATCGTGCGTGAAATGAAGCTGACCACACTCATGGTCACGCATAACATGGAGCAAGCGATCCGTCTCGGCAATCGTCTGATCATGATGGACAAAGGCCGCATCATTCTCGATGTGAACGAAGAACGGAAAAAAGATCTCACGGTAGCGCAGCTACTCGGTGAGTTTGAGCACATCAGCGGCAATAAGCTAGCCGATGATCGCGTCGTACTTGGATAAAACACAAAAAGGGCAGTTCCAGAAGCCATTAACCGTGGCGACTGGATCTGCCTTTTTCAATTAGTAGGTTGTCAGCGTCACTTTACTAATTTGCGGATTCCACACGGAACCAGCCGTATTATTCCATCTCATCTTCACGTAATTCACGCCTCTTAAGCCTGCTAGCGTGTACGTATACTTCTTCCAATCACCTGATCCGCCAGTAACAGTCGGTGTCGCTGTCGACCAAGTCGATCCATCTACCGATGTGTAAAGCGTGAACGCATTAACAGTTTCTGATGGCCAGAAGTACGTCACTGCGCTAAACGAATTCATCCCCGGCTGATACCATACAACCTCTTCATTTGTCTTCGTTGTTCGCTTCGCCCGCGAAGTATCTCCCTCGAATTTGGCTGTATTCAATGTATCAAAACCTAAGTTCGCAGTATGACTGTACGTCTTACTCCAATCATTCAAATCATCAACCGTCGTGATACCGCTTACAGGAATGGCTCTGTCTTTCGCAGGATTCGTGTTGCTGACTCCCCAATCCGTTCCTACATTAGGTCCGAACAGTGGCCACGATTTCCCACTTAAGAACGATGGCTGAGAAGTCGCATATAAGGACGCCGGAATGCTCGACGTAGCGCTTAAAGAGCCCCAGTTGATTGTACCGCTCGTCAATTTATTCGCACCTAGGTAATGACCTGAACCAGCCGTCGAAATACTGCCCACATAGTTGCCGATCATATTCTGATTTACGGTAGATGTATTATCGGTACCGATCTTGCCCGTTGCTTTATTACGGAACCATGTGTTGTACGGACCTGTCGCCGTCATCACAGGATCGCCCGCCTTTGAATTATCCGCGTAACCTTCCTTGAAGGTGTTCCCTTCAATCAAGTTCATGTAGGCGTAATTCGAATGGAAAGCCAAATCGTTATAGTCGGTATATGGTGATTCTAACGAGTTGTAGCTCACGACGGAGTGGTTGGCACCTAGTTGAAGCAGAATATGGTGTCGCAAATCCCATAGTTTGTTGTCCGTAATACGTACGCTCGTTGAGGCATTATTGACGATACCATAGGCGTATCCGCCTACATTTTTGATAAAAGCATCATGGACGTAATTCCGTTCCACCGTGACATCTTTGCTGTTATCAATCGAGATATGTCCTCTGCCGCTCAAGATCGATTCATTGTCTTTGACATAGCTGTTCACCGTCCGATTGAGGACGAGATTATTCGTATTCTCAATCGTTGGCTGAACCGTCCGCACGAGCTTCACTTTCTCTACGCCGACATTGGGCAGCAGGTTCAGCTTTTGCACTTTCGGCAGCTTGGCCGCTGGGTAATCGAGCCCAATGATTTTACCCAAGGTCAGCGTATTCCCGCTTTTCCCCGTAATTTTAAACGTTTGAGACTCCGTATACGTACTCCAAGCCAGCTTGCCCCCTGAGAGATACAACAAGATGTAATCGTCTACATTAAGCGTGCTCGCATCGTCCACGGTAATGCTTTGACTTCCTGCTGCCGGGGAACCTGTCACGGATACGGGATCTCCCACTTTGCTGCCATCAAAGCGCAGCTCTGTATTCACATTGGCCGAATCGCCAATGAAAAACGTTGTGTTCGTCAACCCATTCCCACGAATAATGATATTGCCTGTTGTGATACTTAGCGGTGTTTTAAAATAATAAGCCCCATCCGGAAAATACAAGATACGACGCCCCGAGGTACTGTTGATCATAGTTTGAACAGCTGCCGAAGCATCTACACTTGGATTGTTGGCGGGAACGCTGTACGAAGTTACGTCAAGTGTCGTCCACCCTCCGGGATCACCCCATACGGTGTTGGTATACCCGCTTGCCGGAAAGATGTTTGTCGGTAGATCACCATAATCAAAGGCCAATGCCGTCAATGGACTTGCAACCGCAAGCGATAAGCCAAGAGCCACACTTTTCAACCATAACTTTGTCTTGTTCAATCTCTCATTCACCTCATTCGTTAGAATTGCAAGCCATATCTAGCTGCGTGGATGAATCTCCAACTGTCCTTATCCCCTCCCTTCATAGCCTACTACCTACTACCACATGCTTTGACCGAACCTACGTGCAACGCCATTTGCGATCACAACGAGGATAAGCCCAACCAAGGACTCAAATAGACCAACTGCCGTCGACAAGCTAAATTGCGCATTGCGCAGACCGACATTATAACTCCATACACTAATGACATTCGCCAGATCAGAGACGACCGGATTACCTAGCACATAGATTTGATCAAAACCCACATTCATCACGCGGTCCATCGAAAGAATGAACATCAACGCAATCACAGGAGCGATACCTGGCAGCGTCACATTCCACATTTGCTTCCACTTATTCGCACCGTCAATGCTTGCCGCTTCATATAAGCTCGGATCGATCGAATTTAGCGCAGCCAAGTAAATAATGGCCGAGAAGCCCGCTTCTTTCCATATTCCAGACCCTAAGAAAATCGCCAGCCACGTCGTCTTATCATACAGAAATGGATAACTTTCGCCCGATATCGCTTTACTTATCGACGCCATAACCCCATGTTCTTGCGCGAAAATAAGCACAACAAAGGATCCAATAATTACCCAGTTAAGGAAATGCGGGAAATACACAAGTGTTTGAATCGTCTTCTTAAAAAATGATTTCCTAACCTCATTGAGCAGGATCGCCAACATAATCGGGAACGGAAATCCAACCAAGATACTTAACGTACTAATCATGAACGTATTTCGAATGATTTTGAACATGTTCGGATTATGGAACATCAATTTGAAATTCGCGAGTCCCGTCCACGGACTGCCCCATATGCCGTCTGTGAAATTATAGCTTTTGAAAGCAATAACCAGGCCGCCAATCGGCACATATTTGAAAATAATAAAATAGATCAGAACGGGGATGAACATAACCAGAAGGGGGGCGTTCAATCCCCAATATTTTTTTCTGGAATACATGGCAGGTGATTTCATCGTTGTTGCTCCTTTCAGTCGCACAGCTTTTCTCCGTATTTAGCTTTACTTTACGTGGCCTGCTGCCCCTTCTCAATACACAAGAATCCAGTATATGCACCCTGTACGCAAAAGAAAAAAGCATCCCCCCTCATCGGGTGAATGCTTCCCACTTTATGACGCGCGATGCAGCTTGCGGTAGTCACCTGGCGTCATTTGCATCATTTTTTTGAACATCCGAATGAAGGATAAGGAGTGGATATACCCGACCTTCAACGAAATGGACTGGATCGATTCATCCGTTTCTTCCAACAACCGTTTTGCACACTGAATCCGCAGACGAGCCAAGTAATCAACGAATTTTTCACCTAACTCTTGCTTAATTAATTGACTGACTTGCTTATCATTCATATCAAACGCTTCGCCGATCATATTTAGTGATAAATCCGGATTGACGAGATGCTCATCGATAAATTTCTGCATTTGCCGAATGACCGAGCGATTCGAACTGCTGTCATGAATGACCGTAATGTTGCTGTATTCCTCGTCCAGCAGCTTCAAGTAATGCTCCGCCAGCTCATCCAGCAGCTCATAATGGTCCAACATCTGCAACAAAGCTGGATACGCTTGCGATTCCCAATGCGCGGTATAGGCAGCATTCAATTCCTTCATCGCGTGATTCAACTGATAGTTGAAATATTCCATCGTGATGACGATATCATCTTTTACCGCATGTTCGTCGCGTAGATTGCTGATAAGATTATGAAATGCCATGCGCCACTCTTCATTGCCCTGCTTGAACATAATGACGATTCCGCGCACATGCTGCAGACGATTATACACGTCACTATCCATCTTCGGTTTTATTTCCAGGAAATAAATAACGCGTCCTAACCCGAGTACGGTCTTATATTTTAACGATGTGACAGCCTCTTCATATGCAAGCGGAATGTCCTCCGACTGACCTGCCAGCGAGCTTAACCCCGTTGTCACGGTAAACCGCAAATGATCGTTCACCCATTGGTGCATCTCTTCCATGACAACTTTCGTACCTTGTCCATCCGAAGTTTCCTTTAGAAATAAAAGCACGCCCAGCCGATCATTATCGATCCATTCGCCCCAAGCAGCCACTCCGTGCTTCTCGGCAATCTCTCCTGTCACGCTTTTGAGGGCAAACTTCAATAAGGTCTGATCTCGGTGGTTGTAGATGTCACAGAACTGCTGAAATTTATCGATTTCAATAACGGCCATCTGCAGTGCAGCGTATTGCGTGGGCAGTCGATATGTCGCAAGTTGTTCCTGCCAAGCCTCTGATGAGAACATTTTGCTACCTTGAAGTAAATCGGTGAACAGGACTTGCTTACGATAGACCATGTCTTGTCTGTGTTGCTGCCTAAACTCATTCGATTGATCGATGAGCTCGGTAATGGCATTTTGGATAAAATGAAACTCATCATGCCCGTCGGACGGTTTGTCGAGCACCTTCTGGAACGCACCTGTACGCACCTGACGTAAGATCGATTCAACAGGTCGGTAATGGTTCTTCGACACATGGATGATCCACCAGATCCCAACACCTAACATCACAATCGTGATCAATATCCAAAGAATGTATAAACTCGAGAACAAGTAACTAACTCCGCCTTCTTTCAGACCAATCTGCATGACCCAGCCGGTATAAGCCGATCTCATGACGCCAGACTGTAAGGAAATGGGGGTTGCAATGGCTTTGCCAGTTCGATTGATCGCATTGTTATTGGCGTCCATCACTTGAATATAGCTGTAATGTGAATAAGCCATGGCATCAATCATTTTCGCGATATAATCCGCATTCACATTGATGACAATGAAACCTTTGTCTCCCGTTAGAAGAGGCGCTTTGCGCACAATACTGATGACGCGTCGCGGTTTTTCTCCGATATATTCCGAATAATTGCGAACAGGCAGCCATTCCGCAGGGTTTCCATCTTTAACCATATGTTGAATAAATTCAGCATCACCAAACAACTCAGACGGGACAATGAGACTTCTGCTTAACACTTTACCGTCGTTTTTTCGATACAGATAGGCAGAATCAATTTCGGGATAACTAGAAACGAATTGATCCAACTTCGAGACGGGAAGCGCTAAACCGTAATATCGATCTCCCTCAGCTGCAAAATAAAAATTATTCAATCCCTCGTTATAGTTGAGCTCTCGCAACACACCTTGATCGATTTGCTTGAGTGTACGATCCAAATTTCCAAGCGCCTGCTCCATAAATATGTTATTGGCCTTCTTCGCTTGGCTTTGCGCCATATAATTGGTGAACACGAAAAATAAGACAGATAACAGAAATACGATGATGACAAATACAGGGATGTACGAAATGAGGAGCCGATTAAACCAGTTTTTATTGATCTGCATGTTACTAAACTCCTTTGAAGTAAGGCTGGTTGAGTTCATTGTAACCTGATCTGTTTGACTTGCCCATACGCTATTTTCAGTGATATACATTTTTCCTCTGAACACCGAAAAGACCGGATCAGAGATACATGCTCTGTCCGGCCCATAAGGAATTATGAATTATTTCAACGTATAAATGTCTGTAACCAAAATCGCTTTATCTTTATTCGTTTTATACCAATTTTGGAACCATTCATCTACCTTCGGTCCACCTGCTTTGCTCCAAATATCTTGGGACGTCTTAATAGCTTGCTCCGCAGAAATACCTGGTGTTACGATCGCTTTCACGAATTCATCTGGCGCGCCTGTTTTGGCAGCAGCGCTTTGAATATTCGGTACACTTTGTACGATCATATCCAAGTCTTTTGGAACCGAAGGCACTTCCAGTAAATAGCCGGCTACTGGGCGCTCAGGAGCAAGGTACAGCTTGCGCGCTTCGATAATAATACGCTTAAGTTCTTTCTGTGCAGGCACGCTGTCGCTAAGTGAATCGATTCGCGTATCACAAGTTGGCATTCCTGGAAGCGTTGACATAATCATGCCGTAATCCCCAGCATAGCTGCGTTCTTTTTTGTTTTTATCTGCGTCAACTGGTTGCGGGCAACCCTTCGCATCGAGCTTGTAGTGCTCTCCTTCAATGCCCCATTTCAACGCTTTCTGCGAACTCTCTTTCGTCAGGAAATCCAGATATTTAATAACCGCGACTGGATCTTTCGCCTTCGCATTCACAACGGCCGCATTTTGTACTGGCGATGTGACCGGAGGACTGAATTGACCGAATGAGCTTTTCGGTAGAAGAATTGGCGTTACAACTGCATTTGGATCATTTTTCAGCAACGTTTCCATCTCTATGGCACTCGGTACCCCACCTGTGTAGAAGCCAAGCTTGCCGTTCAAGAAATCCCGCTTCGCTTTATCTCCCGTCGTATCTGCGGCGAAATCTTTATCAATGACATTTTCTTGGAACAATTTCTTCTTAAACGTTAAACTAGCTTGCTGATTTTCCCACGCATATTGCAGGTTGCCGTCTTTTAAATTGTAATTGGAGAACACCGGTACTCCGAACATGAAGTCAATGACTTTTTGGTTATACCCGCCGCCAAGTGTAAGACCGTATGTATCGTTTTTACCATTACCATCCGGATCTTTCTCTGTAAAAGCTTTCGCAATCGCAAACAACTCATCCGTCGTTTTCGGCGCTTCCAAGCCCATCTTCTTCAGCCAGTCTGTACGAACCATGAACACCCAGTTCACTTCCAGCTTGCCAAGAACCGCAACATCATACAGCTTGCCATCGGAACGTGTACCGAATTTCTTGAGAAGCGGATTTCTTTCCAGCAACGCCTTAAACTCCACGCTATTCTTCGCAATTAAGTCATCCAATGGCAGCAATTGCTTGGACTCGTACCACGTACTACGATTTTTCCCATCATAATCCTGGATTAAATCAGGCGCTTCACCGGAAGCAAACATCACGTTCAGCTTATCCTGCGGGTTCGAACGAGGAATAGGGACGAATGTGACATCAACAGGTCCGTTCTTATTGATCCACTCTGTCCAGCGGTTTTTATCCAGCGTTCCTTCTTCTGGCACCATGTTCCCGCGATCATAAATGGATGTCGAAATTTTACCTCTTTTTTCAGGAGCTTTGGAAGCCTGCGTGCTGGCTGTGCTTGTCGACGCTTCCGTTCCCTTGCTATCATCTGCCTTGCCGCATGCTGCTAGTAAACTGATAGACGCTAATGCAACTGCTACCGTGGATACAACGAGTAATCTCTTTTTCATTCGGGTTGACCTCCTCAAGAATGTACTTTCCTAGTGTTCATCAGCAGAATCACCGATGTGGTTCGCTTGACCTCACTGTAGACCTGCGTCTATCCCTCCAGCAATATACAAGAATCGCTGTATATACATCTTTTTGGGGGATATACCTTTTTCAGCGATATGCCTATTTCGGGATCATTACCCTTTTACGGAGCCAATCATAACGCCCTTCACGAAATGCTTCTGGACAAAAGGATATACAATCAACATCGGAAGAATCATCACGATGACACCCGATGACTTGATGGACTCTGGTGTAATTTGAATCGCTTCTTCCGGTCGTAAATATTGATCGACTTGCAGCATGCTATTCATGATCATTTGCTGGACGATCACCGTTAAGTTCTGTTTAGCAGGAGCGTTAATATAGATGAGGACATTTTGGAACATGTTCCAATAGCCGACCGCGTAGAATAAGATCAATGTTGCGATCGCGGGCACGGCCAGTGGCAAATAAATACGTCCGATCAGCCACCACTCATTACAGCCATCCATTCTGGCCGCTTCATCGAGCTCTAAGGGAATATTCTCAAAAAAAGTTTTTAAAACCAACGTATTATACACGCTCACCAAGGCTGGTAGCCAAAGCGCCCAATACGTATTCACCATGCCCAGACCTTTAATCAATAAGTAACCGGGAATTAAGCCTGCACTGAAAAGCATGGTAAAAATCAGCATCATCGTGAACGTCTTTCTTCCAAAAAAATAACGCTTGGACAACGGATATGCCGCCAAAATTGTAAACCCAATGCTTAATAAGGTCCCGACGACCATAATCTTGACACTGTTTGCGAATGCAGGTAATATTTGTGTCCCCTTAAATAACAATCGGTACGATTCCAAATTCCATCCCACTGGCCATAAACCAACTTGTCCTGAGATGACGGCTGGCTGATCACTGAATGATAACGCGAGCAGATGGATCAAGGGCATCACACATGTGATCCCAATAACGGTTAGCACCAAATAATTCAATGCATAGAATAACTTCTCTCCTGGTGATGCTTTCATCGGACTCCTCCATCCCCTTCTTATGGTATGACACCACTTTAAAATGAGATGGATTTTCCTTCAATACACATGATTCGGGTATATCTATTGAGAAAACGGCTATCGCACCTCCCCAGTCAGTGGCTTGGCGGGATTTTCACGGTTTGAGGGGCAAACCGCTTTCACAATCGCATGTAGGCAGGTTTTGCCGAATTAAAATGGACCCTACTCGACCTTTACGCTGCTCTAATTCGATTTTGCCAAACTAAACAGCCAGTTTCTGGTGTGCCGCCTACTTTTATCACATTTAGGTTGGCGAAATCGAACTAAACCTACTTCTTTCTGCCAACAGTCGCAAATAGTCAGGTAAAATCGAACTACACGGTTCAAGCCTTCGAGAATGAACGACGCAAACACATCCAAAAGCTGCCACTCCATCTATAAAAAAAGGTTGGACAGACATAGGCGCCTGGCCAACCTTTTTCAACGGTTACCGTCGTAAATTCCACTCATCCGTGCCATATTTCTCGGCAACAAGACGATTCGTAAGTTCAACCTCATAATCCGTCAATGACGACTCGATGAGTTCCACACCAAGTCCAAGGGCGATTTCGCGTCGGAACGCTTCCTCGACTTCTCCTAATGTTACTTCTGCTTTCCCTTGCGCACGCAGCAATTCGTTAATCGCCACCGCTTTCTTCAGAAAGCTTTGCTTCATGCGATCGGCCACTTTCTCATTCGAGAAACGCAGCATCCGAAATAATTGATCTGTATCCATATCCAACAGAATCGAACCATGCTGAAGTACTACGTTCTTCTGGCGAACCTGCGCACTGCCAGCGACTTTGCGACCTTCTACTACCAACTCGTACCACGAAGGTGAATCGAAGCATGCCGCAGAGCCCGCCGAGGCGTATTTCTCTTTTTCCTCATCACTCGCCAGCTGTACCATTTCTGCTGCAAGGCCTAGCGCACGAAAACCTTGCAACAGCCCCTCGCTCAATACCCGATACGCATCTGTTACATTACGTGGGATGCCTGGATAATCCTCAGCTACGATAATGCTATACGTCAGTTCTTTATCATGCAGCACAGCTCGTCCGCCAGTAGGCCGTCTTACGAAGCCAATTCCCTCGCTCGCTACCGCTTCCTGATCCACTTCTGCTGCTTTTTGAAAATAACCAATCGATAACGTCGCTGGATTCCATCCGTAGAAACGCACCGTTGGCGGTACCTTCCCTTCACTGTGAGCGGTAAGAATCGCTTCATCTAAAGCCATATTTTCAGCAGGAGAACGATCTCCTGTATGTATAAATCGCCAAGCTGTCATCTCATTCGACTTCCTTTCGTGTAGAACGTCAACTTTTTTCCCAAAACTAACCTCTATCATAGCATATTCATGTTCCGCATTCGACTTCTCGCCCCAGCACCAGTAAAAGTCTTACATGGGAAAAGTTATGAAAGACTCTTCTCTGGACATACTAACCTGTATGCGACGTTTGCGAGGGTAGGCGCAGAATCAGAACGTAGCGTATGCTTACGATGCTAGTTTTGCTACGCAAAACTTAAGTTTATGCTTACGAAGTCAGTTTTCTAGCGAAAACTTTTAGGAGGGCACAGCCATGCGTCAACATGATCAGCAAGAGAACATTCGCCCCATTCATAAACAGCTAGATATGCATTTTGAGAGGGACTGGTTTACTGAGCTGGACAATCGTGTACATGGAGGGGGTCCTTGGGATGATTGGACCTTATATCAGCTTGCCTACGAATCAGAAGAGTCGGGGCTTATTTCTACGTTTGATGATATGCAATGCCTCGCACACTTAGGGACACTTGAACCGATGGCTCATCAGATTGAAACAGCGAAACGCGTGCTCAACGAGATGCGTGGACGTGCTATTTTGGCCGACGAGGTTGGACTTGGGAAGACGATTGAAGCTGGTTTAATTTTAAAAGAATACATGATCCGCGGGCTTGTCCGCAAAACGCTTATCCTTGTACCTGCTTCCCTTGTCTTGCAATGGGTTCGGGAATTGAATACGAAGTTCGGGATCCCTGCTGTTGCACATAAGAAAGCTTACATGTGGCAGCAAGCGGACATTATCGTAGCCTCGATGGATACGGCCAAAAGAGACCCGCATCGCGATATTGTTATGGGTCTTGAATACGATATGCTCATCGTCGATGAAGCCCATAAGTTGAAGAATAAAAAAACAACCAACTACACCTTCGTCAACGAGCTGCGCAAAAAATACTGCCTGCTCCTCACAGCTACGCCTGTGCAGAACGATCTCAAAGAACTCTACAACCTGATCACCCTTTTGAAACCAGGCCAGCTTGGCGGTCAGAACAGCTTCAAAACCAACTTCGTTGTTGGTAAGCGTACGCCGAAGAATGAGATTCAGCTGCAGCAGGAGCTGTCCAAAGTCATGATTCGTAATCGCCGCGGCGATGGCGGCGTGCATTATACGAAGCGGATTGTGCGCAATATTCCCCTCACGCTCTCAGATGAAGAGCAAGCACTTTATGATGGGGTTACGAATTTCGTACGAACGCGTTACTCCGAGAATGGCGGCGATCTCAGCTCCATGCTTTCTATGATTACGCTTCAGCGTGAAGTGTGCAGCTCTCGGGATGCTGTGTTCATTACGTTGGTGAATTTATTTAAAAAGACTGCTGAAGACTCGCCTGTACGTCCTAAGATCTGGGAACTCGTTGAGCTTATTCGCAGTATCAAGTCGAATAGCAAAGCAGAAACGACGATGAGACTTATCCAAGACATCAATGATAAAGTCATTATTTTCACCGAGTATCGGGCATCCCAAGAATATTTGTTAAATTACCTCAAAGAACGGAAAATCACAGCGGTCCCCTATCGGGGAGGCATGAATCGCGGGAAAAAAGACTGGATGATGGATTTATTCCGAAATCGGGTACAAGTTCTTATAGCAACCGAGGCGGGTGGCGAGGGCATTAACTTGCAATTTTGCCACAACATGATCAACTTCGATCTCCCTTGGAACCCTATGCGTGTGGAACAGCGAATCGGGCGGGTCCATCGACTCGGGCAGACGCATGACGTCAACATTTACAACTTATCCACAAGGAATACTATTGAAGAACATATCCTATCGTTGTTACACGAGAAGATCAATATGTTCGAACTGGTTATCGGGCAGCTGGATACGATTTTGGAGAAAATCGAGAAACGAGGCTCGCTTGAAACGTCGCTGTTCCGAATGGTGATGGAAGCTGGCTCCGGCGAAGAAATCCGCCGCAAAATCGATGAACTCGGACATTCCATCAGTGAAGTACGACAAGAAATCGAACAAAATCCGCAGTATGGCGCCAAGTTCCAAGATATCCTTGATGCCGTAAGCGGTTCCCAGAGTATAGAGGTGGGTCCATGAATAAACGAAACATCCACTCGTTCGTGATGCGTTTTCTGGAAGCTTATGACTGTACGATTCTGGAGAAGACACCTTCTTATGTAACGGTGAAGCTCTCTCCCGAAGCAGATCGGGAAATGACAGGCCGTCCTTACTATTGGAGTTTTATTGAGCGTACAGGCGCTGCTGCGGAGACGATGACATATAAATTTGTCATCGATCCCGAGCAGATGAAATTAGAAGTTAAGCCCAAGGCTGCCGCTCCTGTGACTGCTGCCGCTGGCCCGTCTTCCACCGGCTACGGGCCATCTGGTCAAGGCGGAGCTGGCGCTCCTGCAGGCAGTGCGCCGGACAGCATACTGGGGCGTTATTTCGGCTTCGTTCCGACGACCATCACCACGCGAGTCCCACAAGATGACGTGACCTTTGGCAGCCGGCGACTCGACCAGATCTTCGGCATCGTGCGCGAACGCGGTCGCTTCATTCATTTATTCGAAGAGCCCTTCCCTGTGGGGGCGACGTATCATGCTTCCCTCGTTTACAACACATGGCTGTGTGTGAACTACAAGGTTGAGCTGCTCTGTGACCGTAAACGGACAGAAATACATTCTCTCGCCATTCAGCTGGGTACCGGTGAAATTCGGGAGCATTTTCATAAACAAATGCTGACAAAGACTTTATCACCGAAGCTCCCGGCAAATAGTCACATTTTACCGGACACCATTTCGATCCCGAAAGCCATCAATGCCTTAGAGATGACACTTGAGCGCAAAATCAGCACCTACGACCACCGATGGGCCGATGATGCGAATGCGCAGCACCGTAGTGAAATTGATCGGGTGGAAGGTTATTATAATGGGCTTTTGCTTGCAGCAGAACCCAACAAACGAGATGAGATCGAAATCCAATGTCGGAATCGGCTGGAAGAAATCGATTGGCAGCATAAACCGCGAATCGCGGTATCCGTCATTAATGGCGGTTTATTCCACCTTAATGCGAGTCGATTATCATCCAGAAACTGACGCAAGTCGCTAAAACCTCGCAAATAATCCGCAACAGGTTCTAACATTCTTTTTAAGACATAAGAATTACAATAGTCACATACACTAGTAGGTTAGCGAGAGGCAGGTGAACGAAGATGAAGTCGTGGACCACTTGGACCGCCACTTGTATCATTCTGTGCAGTATTGGCTTCATGCCCTTACACACTTCGGCCGTAGACAATCTAGCAGGGACAAGCCCTACACAGACGCAAGTGAAAGAACCTAATAAAGCAGTAACCTCAACCCCTGACTTGGCCAGTACAGCATCATTCGGTTCAACGATCAGTAAGTGGCAGTCCACGCTTGCGAAGGAAGCCGGCTTTGAAAGTTGGTTACAAGCACGTTGGGCCAGCTATCCGCTCGGTCCTGGAACGCATGGCTGGGTCATTATCTTAGCCGATAAAGGCCAAGAGGTAGGTTATATGATTGTGCATGCCGTAGACAGTGGCGGTTTTCGTTTAACCGAATACGGGACAGGCCCATCCCCACTATTTAGCTTAGCTACGTTGTATCGCTCTTTGATACAACAAGAACTCATACCTTCAGCCACCTTATACGACGATTTTGTGCAAAATGAAAAGATCATCGAAAACCGCTTATATATGGATACTCTTACGTCCGTTTGGAAAATAGTGCAGGGTGGCGAGACCTATTATCTCGACGCCAAATCAGGGGAATTGCTGCCGCTCACCGTAGATCCAACACCACGTCAAGTCGATAGCCTTGCTAATAAGCCGACGGATTTATCTGGTGGTGCTCGATCCTTGGTGCGGCCCGCGTTTGATCCTTATGACCGTTTGCCATGGATTGAAGGCACACCGCTGCCTGTGACCTCCTTGCCTGAATTGCAGATTGCGATGGAACAGCAAGGAGATTTAACCTACGTCACCCTGTTGTATGATGAGCTCGTGACGATGCCCTTAGCTGTGCTTGGTTATCAACAATGGCTACATGGGGATAACTATCTTGTCTTGGACCATGAGGGTCCGCGATATGTGCAATTGGATGCTTCTATAGGGCTTGGGGAGTTGTATCCCTGAGTGTCGCCGACGTGAACGTGAAGGGCGAAATGTGAAGCGCGAAAAGGCCAACCCGGCAAACGGGTTGGCCTTTTTATTGTGCGAGCAGCGTTGCTCGGAAAATTCGAGTATCTCTGGTTCGGCGGTGCGAAATCAGCTCAGTTACTCGAAAAATTCGACTAACTCCAGCGCGCAAGCCCCAAACCAGCCAAGTTACTCGAAAAATCCGACTAACTCCGGCGCGCAGTTCATGCTCAGCAACTCATCTCATTTTCTCGACTTTGGTCGTCCAAACAACATCCGCGCTGCTAATGGTAGCATCCCAAACCAACGCGTTTGCCAACCTTCACGCTGCTCTTTAATCGTCGCTTTTGCTTGCTGACGGACTTCTTTCGGCGTGTCGATATAGGTGACGACTTGTTGAGTTATGTACTTCACTAGATCATCGCTCTTTGCCATACGCCCACCTGCCTTTTATCCTTATTCTAACCAGAGCAATAAGGCTTTAAACTACGCAAAGACAGGTGGCGAACCGCTTACTCATTGGCAATCATCCTGGTCTTCCGCCGCTCTCCGCAATAATTTTATCAGCAAAGGATTTGATCGTACCGCAGCCTAACAGCATGGGCTTATTATCACACAACAACATCAAGGTTTGTGCATTCGTATCCCAGGCATATTGGAAGCCAACATTCATGCTGACCACTGTAATCGTAAATTTGCCTGATGCTGTACTCGGTATAGAGAAACCTTGCCTCCTACCTACCTGCTGCAACGCTCGGAATACCGAAGGCGAAATCCCTTTATATATCCATGTGCTACAAGTTGCCATAGGTCTTCTCACCTCTTTCAATTAGGATCATTAAATTGTATGAGGCAAGTGCGGAAATCGTGCTTATTTCCATAAAAAGCATCCATCCTGTTCGTTGCATCTGCTTCTAATCTCGTCCTACAAACATAAGCTTAAAGTAACTAGAGAGAGAAAGAGGTGTTGGTTTGAATGTGGGAACTAATGCTTGCAAATGAGCAGCTTGAAATTTATATGGATGAAGCAAATCTTAGGCTTGAAATACGTATAAAATCCGAAAAGTACACTGATCCATTTACGCTTCGTATGAACTACACGGATCTAACCCAGTTAATCCATACGCTGCTGGAAATCAATCGAAGCTTCCGAGGAGATATCCCCTTTTTCCATACCAAAAAGCTGCCAGGCAAGTCTAAGACTTAGTCTTAGATAGCCAACTAGCAGCCAAAAAAAAGCACGATGGCCCCCTTCCACATTTCCGTGGATCGGAGAAGCCGTCGTGCTTTTTATTAATCCGCGTTAGCCGCGCATGTTTAGTTTCTGTTGAAACCCACAATCGAAGCGATGAAACGCAGGATATACAGGAACAAGTTAATGAAATCAAGATAAATATTCAATGCTGCAAGTGGCACAGCTTCGGATGCAACACCGTTGCGGTATTGGGCAACATCATACAGAACCCAACCGCTGAAGATCAGAATCCCAGCCATCGACCAAACCAAATTCATAGCTGAACCGAAGTTGAGGAACATGCCAAGCACACTCATCAACACAAGTCCAATCGTTCCTGCAAACAAGAAGCCGCCTAGGAAGCTGAAATCACGTTGGGAACGGTGTGCATAGAAAGCTAATGAGCCGAAAATCGCTGCCGTTGCAAAAAATGCACCGGATACCACGCTAGCGCCAAGCTGACCGCCGTACGCCATAATAACTGGATATAACGTCACACCAGAAATGGCTGTGAAGGAGTAAAGAAAGCCATAGCCAATGTTTTTGCCACGAATTCGGATAACAATCGCTGCTACCAACATAACTACCTCTGCAATAACGAAAAGCATCACCATAGATGGAGGCACGACCATTGCACCAATCAATGTCCCCAAAAAGGAAACTAAAAGGGAAATTGCAAACGTTTGGAGCACATGTGCAAAGCTGCCGGATTGTGTAATCGTAACGGATCTATCCATGAATAATTCAGCTCCTTTAGAAATAAAGAAATGTACAATCTATACTATGTATTATACCTGTATTTCATGAAAACCGCTACAGGGCAGTAATTCCGCGATTGGATGCAAAAACACCCTTCCCTGATTGACTCAGAGTAGGGTGTTTTCGTAATGCGATCAAGAGGACTCGAACCTCCACGGGGGTAAGCCCACACGGACCTGAACCGTGCGCGTCTGCCAATTCCGCCATGATCGCGTTTACAAAATTAATATACCATGTGACGCAAAAGCTCGTCAATGAAACTTTTCCCATGCATGCATAATTCCGTAACCACTTCCTAACCCTATTGGGAAAGGAGGTATGACCCATGGATAAGAAAGAAATTGAGGCGCTAGAGCCGAAATACACAGGCAATCAGCGTCATTTAACCGAAGGTGAAGCAGAGGGGATCGTTCACGATCCCAACTTCAAAAACGAGAATGAAGATAACGATATCTCGGATATCGACGGCCTAGCTGCCGGTCTCGGTTTTGGCGTGTTCCGAAGAACGTAGCATAGCGTAAATACACCCTATACCCCAACGTAGTAGAAGACCTCCCGTCCTCATGGACGAGAGGTCTTTTTCATCCTAAACAACCCCGCTTCAAGCTTACGAAGGTTGTTCAGCAGCAGCATGGCGTTTACTCATGTCATGCTCATTCAACTTAGCTGAAGCAAGTGTGGCTTCGTAAACTGCTCTGCCTATGAGATAGCCCACAGTTGTCGCTGTACCCGCGTAACGGTACATCTTTCCTCTGCCCGTCGCGGCAATGAGCACAGCATCTGTCGTCGTCCCTGTGGCCAATTGACCAGCGATGGTAATGTTCAGTTCTTGAAGTGCTGCAGTTTTGGCTTCTGTAGCCGTGACAACTGCGTTCACTAATGCTGCGTCTGTCAAATTTCCGTCTATGACGACGATAGTGTTAATGGTACCGGGATACAGCGAAGCAGCTGGCAGTACAGCACCTGCTCGTGCTTTATTCCCGAGCCCTACGGTCACCCACGCGGCAACGCGAAGCGTTTCCGCTACATGTTCCACGTCGTCGTAAGCAGACTGTTCCCTGTAAGCTTCTTCTGGCGGCCAAGCTAACGACATGAAGCCAACGTCCTTCAACCACACCGCGGTAAGCATGCCAGCCGTATTCTGAGGATCCAGTCCTTCGCGTTCAAGGAAGGCTTCCATCTCCACCATCGGATCGATCTCGTTATACGTCTTGTCCACTTGTCGATTCATCAACACCCGATGGTATCCAAATCCGCCTCCCCAAGGGGAGGAATTCAGTGTTCGCAGTGGGCTGTCACTTGTAATCTGCATATATGGGCCATTCTTTGAGTGTACCTGTTTCATCCCGACACCGGGAATTAAACTAGCCAGAGACGCACCCTCACTCTGCATCATCGGACAGATCATCCGGCGTTATCGTTTCTTGCGGCAGCATGAACGCAGGCGGCCTTTCGTTCTCATAAGGCTGATAAACGTAACCGCGGGCCAGCTTGACGACCCTTCGATTTTTTTTACGAATCAGCACCGTTTCATCATCCCAAGCCACAACAATACCTCGTACATCGTTCGTTGGGCTGACATCACGAATCACTCGAAGCAAAGTACTGTCTACGCGATATTGATCTAACTGTTCTTCCGAAATCATCTATGTAGCACCTCCATCATAAGTATCTCAACACCAATGTGCTTCTTTAGCATACACCAATTCGCGATTCGGTGAAACGTTACATAAATCCATTCATCTTCGGTTACCTTAACGAGGACTAGACATGCGACAAGGTAAAGGCTAACTCATGCCTACCGTAAGGGAGGACATTACAATGGAGAAGAGAACGTACTACGTCAATGTGGGTACGGGAGAAGTATTGGAAGACAGCACCGCACTTGATTACGAATTCGAAATATCTGCAACAGAAGATGACATCGCCAAGCTGCAAGAGCTTTTTGAAGAAACCGATAACTCTTCACAGGGCAGCTACGCCACTTCTTGGCTTCCTTGGAAAGTATATTATTCGAATGAAACAAATCAAGAATACGACTACTATCTAACCGAAGTATATCGGTCACTGCATCGACTTGGCTCTGAGCAGACCAAACGACATATCGAAACCATGAACGTTTTGGAAAACGGCATTTAGCAGCAAACGCAGACATTAAAAAGGCCAAGAATCCTTATGGAATTCATTGGCCTTTTTATCATATATGGGTGATTAACTCACATGCTCTTTCGAATCGTTCGTTTCAAACCAGAAATCAAGGACTTTGCTTGACATCACACGTTTCTTGATATAATCCGATTGTGCAACTGAGAACTGCTGCTCCCATTCGATAGTTAGCTCTGTACAAAGCTTCACGATTGTTAACAACTCGGACCAGGCCACATAACGCTTATACCAGAAAAATTGAGGGTGTTCAATCATATACGGATACAGGTCATCAAACTCTGTATGTTTACAATCTAGTGCACGTTCAAAGTGAGTCTTTGCTTCCCCAAGCTTTGTCATAAAATAGTCAATGGAACCATTTTCGATACCCATAGATGTCAGCCTCCTCTCTTACCTTGTAATCATTATAATAGATAAATCGTTTTCAGGGAAGTCATTGTCGCAATGTAAAATCAGTCAAAAGTGATCTGCCCGTTCGCCAGCGAGGCGATTCGCGCTAGTGACTCCACGCGAATTCCGCGTTCGCGAATGGATTTTCCGCCATTTTGAAACGATTTCTCAACAACAATACCAACACCGACAAGCTCTGCTTCTGCTTTCTCCACAATGCGGACTAAACCGCGCGCTGCATCGCCATTGGCAATAAAATCATCGATCAACAGAATACGCTCACCTTTGTGCAGCAAATGCGCGGACACCATAATATCGGTAACTATCCCTTTGGTAAAAGAGGGAACACGCTCACTATACGTATCTTGATCCATCGTTAATGTCTTCTTGCGACGGGCAAATACCATCGGGACACCGAGCTGCAACGCAGTCGTGTAAGCAATAGGAATACCAGATGATTCCACCGTCAGAACTTTGTCTGGCTTCGTTTCTCTAAACAATCTTGCAAATTCTTTCCCCATCTCCATTATGAGAACAGGATCTACTTGGTGATTCAAAATGGCATCAAGTTTAAGTACTTGATCTGAAGCGACGACGCCGACCTCTAAGATCCGCTGTTTCAATAACTCCATGAAATCGGCCCCCTTTAGCTTTCTATTATGAGTAAGTTACCATATTGCTCCTGCCTCTTCAAGTCCATTTAGAAAATAACAAAAAACAACTGAAACTTTTTGCGCATCCATGGTGTCTATATAATATAAGGATTTACATTCATTTGGTATTCGTTCTAGAATTGCTCACATTTGGGCAGGAAGAGCTATTTGAAAAGCTTCGATAAAACAGTATCATTAATCTTACTTGTATTTTTCAATTCAATGACTCTTCGGAGGAAAGGATAGATGGCAATGAACAACCTAATTAAACCCATCCTTGTAGGCTGTATGCCTGTTGCAATTGCATCATTCTTGGTGACTGGATGCCAAGAATCATCTGCTCCTGCTCCAAAGGCTACTATAGAGGTAACGAACACGTATACGCCTGCACAGATCACCCAGGAATCCACGCCTCCGACCATTGTCGCCGTCCCGACTGCCACACCAGCGATCGATGATAGCACCAAGCATGAAGCACAAGTCGCCGGTATCACCAAAGTTGATCAAGGGGATATTTCCCAGACTCAAATCATCACAAGTCCAAAGCCTACGGCTAAGCCAAAGGTGAAAGCAGAAGATGCTTATCAACAAGAAAAGCCGACCTTGATGGGATTAAAGCTTGGGACGCCACGAGCTGCTGTATTGGAGCGTTTTGGCAAAGTGAAGAAGCAATTTGTGATGGAAGAAGATGACATTGAGGTTTACGATTTCACGGACTTCTCCGTCGGCTTCAACAGCAAAGGAACGCTTGAATTCGTTGATGTACACTCAATTGACATTGATCCTGGTTTACATGGCTTGCGTCTAGGCCAGAGCGTTCAAGACGCGATCGCCACTTTAGGCAAACCGGATACGAACTCAACCTACGTATTGTCATACAAATCACAAGGTACTTTGCTGAAGATCGATATTGATCCGCATAACAACACGATTCAGTCCATTAAACTTTTTGCAAACTCATAATTCTCACCACTAAAAAAAGACCATGAATTCAGCCCTTGAGGTTGAGATTCATGGTCTTTTTTTAGGTTTGCGTTTCAGAATAACAATGTGATGTTTCCTGAATTTAAAGTAAATCAATAAGCCAACAGCAACAAGAATGGCAAGTATGCCAAATGTAATTCCCATGTAGGTATGCATCAAGTGTAAGAAGCTTTCAAAATTATTGCCGATAAATCGTCCAAGTGTCAGAAAGGTTGTACACCAGAGCAGCGCTCCGGTTCCTGCATACAAGATATACTTATAAAACTTCACGCCGCTGACACCTGATAAGTAACAAGTGAAATGACGAACCCCAGGTATGAAATACCCGAAGAAAACGGTCCACAATCCGTACTTTTTAAACCAACCTTCCGCTGTCTCGATTCGAGCTGGAGTCAGTTTCACCCATTTGCCATACCGAGTAAGAAAAGGCTTACCTACTCGATGACCAATAAAATAGCTTACTGTCATCCCCGTCATCGTCCCCGCATAAATTACAGCTAATGTTGGACCGTAGTCAAAGAGACCTCCTCGAGCGGTTAAAGACCCGATGAACACCATTAAGGTTTCATCCGGAATCGGGACACCAACCATCCCTGCGGACAACAAGAGATATAAAGCTACATAGCCGTAATGACTTATGAAATCAAATAGGAATTCCTTCACAACTGACACACTCCCGAATTTAACATCAACTGCCCTGTTCCGCGCAATGGGACTTACGCAGGGGCTTGCCCTAAGTTCCAGTCATGCATGCTTGCACACAAACATACCTTGTACTATATCAAACGAAAGAAAGCGAGGCAATATATGCGAAATGGTGCACAGATTGTCCGTGTTGCCTTCACCTACATCGGAACCGTCGTTGGGGCTGGTTTTGCTTCCGGGCAAGAAATCCTTCAATTTTTCACTCGCTATGGCTCGCTGGCAACATTAACGATCGCGTTATCGACGGTGTTATTCATATGGATTGGCATACAACTTATGCTTATGGCACATGACTTAAAAGCAGAATCCTATGAGGATTTAAATAAGGTGCTTTTTGGAGATAAAATTGGCAAATGGATTAGTTTGTTTATGATGGTCGTTCTTTTTGGTATTACCACGGTCATGTTAGCAGGTGCTGGGACAGTGTTTGAAGAACAGCTGCATCTCTCCTATACAACTGGCCTTGTAATCACACTCGTACTTTCTTATGTTGTGCTAACGCGAGGGATTAAAGCCATCATGACCGTCAACTCCATCGTTGTCCCCATTATGCTGCTTTTCAGCTTCGTCATTGTTGTGTATACCTGGCATTCCCCAGCGTCAGGCAATTGGCTGCGAATAACCAGCGATGATTCACTCTTCCGCGTCTGGTTTGCACCCTTCCTATACACGGCCTTTAATTTGGCCATGGCACAAGCAGTGCTCGTTCCGATGGGCGGCGCAATTCGCGATCGTTCCGTGCTCTATTGGGGTGGGTTGCTTGGCGGAGCAGGCATTGGGCTCCTTCTGTTAGCTGCACATTATGCCCTATCTGCACAAATGCCGGGCATTGCACAATTTGAAATTCCGATGGGAAATATCATGACTAAACTTGGTTATTTCCCACAAGTCGCTTATTTGCTCGTCATTTACGGCGAAATATTCACAACCTTTATTGGGGATGCCTATGGGTTATCCATGCAGCTCCAACAACGTATCAAGGTTCCTCGCAAAGTACTGCTTATCGCCATCTTACTTCTTAGCTATGCCATTAGTCACATTGGGTTTAAAACGTTATTAACTGCCTTATACCCGCTATTTGGCGTGGTTAGTGTCGTTTGGCTCGTGTTGATGATCTGGCGTAACCGCCGCAGTACGTTGTAGGGCATTTCCTTGAGGGAAGCTGAGCACGACGATCAGACGAATAAATAAGAGCAGCATACCCATCGCAGAAGTAATAATGCCTGTAAGCAGATAAGCCCAGTGGAAATTCGCAATTTCCGTATGATCTCGCCCAACGGCCACAAGTACAGCAATCATCAATAATAGGCCAATGATAAATAACCCCACTACGGAGTAATCAATAATCGTCCATCTTGAAAAATACGTAACAGCAATCTCGACTTGGCTGACCGCTCTCGGCGAGGCAGCTTGCTGACGCCAGAGCTGGTGTACGGTCCAAGCGGTATAAATGCCGGCACCTGTCACAAAGAGTCCGACCACCGCACCTAGAATAGCCAAAAATAAATTCATTCGCGGGCTCTCCTTTCATCTTCCTCGATTAGTGCTGACGCAAGCCATAGATGAGCAATAACGTGCAGACAAAGCTAATAACGGGAAGTGCATAAAGCAAGGGAAGGATCATCACAGGCGGGAGCTTCATGGCAGGAAACCAAATCAACTGGAGACGCTTTTTTTCCGTCTCCCCCTCTTCTTGATCTACCTTGTGAACTCGAAGTGCATCTGTCGCTCCTTCATTCCACTGAATTTTCCCTTTCTTCCACCCAACCTGATAGGAAATTTCACGATGATCTTTCTTCTTCTCGTTTCCTGAATCCACGTTCCATACCTCCAATCCCAAGCCTTCTATAAGTGAACATATAGGTGATCAGGTATCACACGAGCTGCTGCATCACGCACATGGCCGTGGCAGGTAAATAGCAGCACTTGATGACGCTGACTCAAATCAGCCAGAACGCGCAAACAGCTTTCCATCCGTTCCTCATCGAAATTCACAAGAATATCGTCCAATACCAGCGGTAAAATGGCTTTTCCTCCGTACTCTTCTACAAGTGCGAAGCGCATGGATAAATACAATTGCTCAGCCGTTCCTCGGCTTAGTTGATTCGTATCCACTGTTTGCCCATTTGCTCTTACGGCAAGTAGACGCTGCTCACCAAACGGCGCTTTCACCGCCACGAATGCCCCATTGGTCATCTGGGTGAAATACTCAGAAGCTCGCAGAAGCACACCTGGCTGACGATCCTTTTCGTACATATCGCGAGCCTTTCGAACTAAGAGTGCAGCGAATGAAGCCACCGCATACTGATTCACTTGTTGAGAGATCGTTGTACGAATCGCTTCTGCTTGCAAACGCAGATTCGCTGCATCGGCCCCCTGCTCCAGCTTCTCGATCTGACCCGTTAGCTTACCTATGTCCTCTCTGAGCTCATTCGTCTGCGCGATCGCTTCAACAAGCTTTTCTTGCAACGAGGCAGCTAATCTAGCTAAATCTTCTTCGCCATGGGCATCCATCAGCTCCACATAGCTTGGCATGGAAGCTCGGCTTAACAGCGATTCAAGCGAAGCTTCTAAGAGAACTCGTTCGTCATCCAGCTTTCGCCGTTCCATTTGCTCCCGTTCCAAAATACGGAGCTGTTCTCCATCATTCGCAGTGGCTTCCTGCAGGAGCTGGTGTAGTCTCGTTTGTGACCGCTCCGCATGCTGCTTAATGAGCGATAGCGCTTCCTCAGCCTCTGCACATAATTGCTCCTGCTGGTTGTGTTCTGTGATGAGCACGACCTGCTTTTGCTCATCTTCTTTCCAACGCTTCAATGCAAACAGACAATCATGTGTGGAAGAGGGCAACTCCAGCAGTTTACATGCCTTTTCTTCAAATGTATGGACGTTTCCAGCTAACATGTCTAGCTTAGCAGCTATTTTGTTTAGCTGACGCAATCCCTCTTGCGCTTGCTCGATAACCTGAATCGTTTCCAATAAAGCATCCGTCGATAAATGGTGACCTACCCCGAGGTTTTGCAGCCACTCCTGCCAAGTGGCATACAAATCTTCGGTCTCCGCTTTAACTTCCTCTGTATGGCGGATGCGTTGCTCGTATTGCTGCCCCAACGTTTGTAGATTTTCCTGTGCATCTCGGAATTTCTCTAGCTTCCGAAGCTGTTCGCTATGCAATTGTTTATTTTTCTCTGCATCGCGGAACCAAGCATCCAAATGCGGCTGAAGGGCTTGTAGTGATAATGACATTGACTTTGACATGCTTGGTATATCCTTGGATAGCGTCGTAGCTGCCTCTTGAAAATTGGACGGATGATGGCTCAGTAATCCCTGCTCATAGTGACGAATTTGATTACGAATACGTTGTTCCAGCTGCTCAAGTTCCTGCTCCAGACGATCATCTTGAACTTTAGTGGCGGGCATGGTTCGAGAGGCTCTGCTCTCTTCTTTTTGACGACCCATTAACCAGATATAGCCCAATACGCCTGCCAAAATAAGAAATAAACAGGCAGCTGCCAGCCAATTGCCCTGCCAGCCCAAAATTAGCGGTGTAACAAACGCTAGAATACCTGTCGCTATCATCACGCGTCTACGTCCTGCACGTGCAGCGTCTCGACCAGCCTTAGCAGCCTCTTCAAGGCCTTGTAGGTATACCTGTTGTTCGGCTTGGCGTTCTCGTTGATGCGCAACTTGAGTTGATAGCAGCTGCCAGCGTGCATAATCCGATGCTAATTTCTGCAAGAAAGAAGTAGGGTCCGCGTCAAAATCAACCATTCCTGCACGCATCCCTTTGCTTGCTGCTTCCAAATGAGCTGCACGCTCTTGCTCACGCGTAATCTGCACGTGTAAGCTCTCCAGTTCCGTCTGCATACGCAGCTCATTCTCTGTTGCTAGTCGGAATTGTTCTTTATATGTACGCACTCGTTCGCGAAGTGAGATTGTAACGGCGAACGAAGTGACATCGGATTCATCCCATTGCACATCTAACTTGGCTAGCAATCGATCGACTTGCGCTCGCCCATGTGCAAGCTCAACCTGAAGCTGCTCGATCTGGCGCTTATGCTCCTCATAGCTAGCCGCTTGCTCTAGCAAGTGGTTCAACTCGATTTGATGCGCGAGCACCTCCGGCTCCATTGGGAGCGCAGCAAGCCTGCTGCGCAAGCTCTGCACACGCAGCTGCAGCTTGTCGCGCTCGGCTTGGAGGCGCTCCTGCTCGGCCTCGAGCGCCTCCAGCCTTGCTGTGGCCTGCTCGGGGAAGCCCGGCCGCGCCGGCAGGCCCTCCAGCTCGCGGCCGATCTGCCGCAAGCGGAGCCAGCCGCTGCGTGCCTTGCCGGCCAGCCCGAGCTTGTGCAGCTCCGCGCGCAGCGCCTCCTGCTGCCCCTCCAGGGCAGCAGCGCGCGCCTCCGCGGCGCGGCGTTCTTCCTGCAGCCGATCGTAGTCGGCTGCTCCATCACGGCTGCGGCGCAGCGACTGCTCCAGACCCTCGAGCTCCTTCAGGAGACGGTTCATCTCCTGATTGCGTCCGCGGGGTCTGTACAGGCCGTCGGCCTGCGCCGTCAGCTTGCGTTCAGCCTCCATGATGGCTGAACCGCTTACACCAAGCCCAGCGCTATACAGATAGCCGCTGAGCTCATCGGTCTGCAGGGTGCGAAGCTCCTGCAGTTCAGTTAAACCAAAAGCGAACAAGCTGCGATAGAGGTCGGCCGACAGGCCGCCTAGCAGCGTGTTCAGCAGCTCTTCGCCGCCGGTGGTACCATCGGCGAGCGTGACCTTGACGAGCCCCGCAGAGGCTCGTTTGCCGCCTGTGGCGGGGGCGTCGTAGCGTTCGACGCGTATGCGCTGCCCCTGCTCATCGAGCAGGGTTAGGGCGCCACCATGGGCGCCTCCGCCCAGCGGCTCGTAGCGCTCCGACCGATTCGTTCGCGTTGGAAAGCCGAACAGCACCGCGCGAACGAAGCCCATGAGCGTGCTCTTGCCCGCTTCGTTCGCGCCATAGAAAACGGCCAAATTACCGTCCGTATGCAGCTGACGATCACGCAAGCTGCCAAATCCATCGACTTGGATGGCGATAATTCTCATCCAGGTCCCCCTCCATCCGTGGTTAGCAGATCAGCAACTAGCACTTCTGCGGAACGCAGCCAATCGCGTAGCTGTTCAGGCGTTGCTGCAGCTGGATTCCCTGCAGACTGAGGCATCCCCTGCAAAGCTGCAAGTGCCTCTCTTGCAAAGTTATCCAGTGACTCCTCATCACTTTGCATCGCCGCCGCATACCTTAACAGATCGCCTAAGAAGCTCTTCTCTTCCAGCGCTGCTACTAGATCAAGCTCACTCGCTGTTCGATCCTCGATGGATTCAATCCATACGAAGCTGCTTCGCTCCACTTCTTCTTCTCGCAACTCATCCACCAAATCTTGCAGAGCTCGTCCTTTTCGCAACCGTTCGTGAAGCTCACTGCGGCCTTCTAATACGATTCGCACAATCCCATCTCGCCCCTCGGCCTCATAACGGAGCCGATCCAGCAGCTCTCCTAATCGGTCCTTCAAGGCCTGCTCCGATGGAATCGCCGCCACCGATAGTTTCTCTTGAGACCAACGAACTGTATCCAACGTGTGAAACGTAAGCTCTGCGCGTCCATTGTCATCCATGTTCACCAGATAACAGCCGCGTGGCCCCGTTTCCCGAATACTTCGGCCTTGGATGTTACCCGGATATACGATGGCTGGTTGTTGGTTCACAACCTGTCTTGTATGTACATGACCTAGAGCCCAATAATGCATCCCCGCGTCGACTAAATCCTGTTTGCTGCAGGGCGCATAGTTATCATGGTGCGGATCTCCATCGACATTCGTATGCAGAAGTCCGATTTGGCATACTTGGGCTTGTCCTCTTTTAAATTTCAAAGCAAGATTCTCGGTTACCGCTGAGTTCCCATAAGAAATCCCATGAATCTCAGCAATTAATCCGCGATCCGGCTTCACAACCTGGAACGTCTCCACTCGCTCAGACGCAAAAAAATGAACGTCTGCCGGCCAAACCAGCTTTGCGGCACGTCCATCCTCGGGGTCATGATTACCATGTATGATATAAGTAGGAATGCCTTCAGCAGCAAGTTGTTCCACTGCTTTTTGGAAGCGAATTTGCGCCCGCAGTGAACGATCCGCCACATCGTAGACATCCCCACTCACCAGTACAAAATCTACTTGTTCTTGCATCGCTAGTGCCACAAGCTCCTTTAACGCTTCGAACGTCGATTCTCGAACTCGCTCTCGAACCCGCTCAGGAAGCGCCGACATGCCTTTAAAAGGGCTATCTAAGTGCAAATCGGCAGCATGTATAAACCGTAGTCTTTTCATGGCTTCTAACGCCTTCCTTTGTGAACTTTATTCCTGTTGACCTGCTTCTGGTTGATCAGTCTGCACAGACACTTGATAGCGTTCATACACACTTTTCAATTGACGGAGTACACGATTCAACGAGTACGTTTTCTTCGCTTTTTCCCAAGCTGCTCGCGCCAAATTGTAGCGGAAGCTAGGATCTATCACGACCTTCTCCAGTGCATGGCTCAGCGCCATAGCATCACCAACAGGTACTAGCAAACCGTTGTGACCATGCTCAATTTGCTCAGCAATCCCGCCAACATTGGTACCAATCAAAGCTAACCAACACAGGGCTGCTTCAGCGAACACAGATCCAAAAGCCTCCGCCCGAGATGGCAGAACAAACACATCGAAGAACGGCATGAATTCCTCTGGATGAAGCATATAGCCATAAAAAATAGTATCTTCATAAATATTGTGCTCGATCGCTAATTTCTCAAGCTCTTCCCGACTAGGACCATCGCCAATAATATGCAGCACAAAGTGATGACCGCGCTTCTTCAACTCACCGCAAGCAATAAGCAGCGTATCCAAACCTTTCGCGGGAACCAACCGGCAGACCGTGATGAATTGCGTGACTTGATTTTCATGTGAGATCGGACGGAATCGCTTCTCATCAAAACCATTTGGAATGACGCCTATGCGCTCACTGTCCTGTACATATTCAGCCATATACTGCTTAAACGAATTGGAAACCGTAATGATTTGATCTACCTTCGCTTCTAACTCCCCATAAATCTGGGTTAGAAATTGATGCTCTACGCCATTTTCAACAATACGCCCGTTCAGAATAAGCTCGCGCTCGAAGCTGGAGTGTATGGTCAAAATGACAGGTGTATCCGGATAAATTTGTTTCATAACCAGTGCAGCAATCGGATGATGAGCATGTATAATATCAAATTTCTTAGAAATTCTTAGCTTCGTCCACCATACATAATCTTTATAGGTTTGAATGTATTTATCGATAATTGGGTTTCCGGCATACTTCCGCCAATCGAACGTAGCGAACGATACTTCCTCATTTCCCTTGCCCCGAATCCGCTTAGGTAACGAGAACAGTTCCATTTCCCAACCTTTTTTATTAAATCGTTCCAAAATATAGGGAACCATGGATGATACCCCGCCCGGTTGTTCCGGGGGGAAAAACAATGCTTGCAATATGTTCATTGCATGAGCCCCTCTCCCAAATCCTTGAGCTTACCTTACCTATTGTAACTTGTGTCGGGCGAATAGAAAAGAGAACACGACCTCAACAGCACAAATGTTCTATCCCTGCTCCTCTTTTTCCTTTATAATAGAGTCTGCTTCTATGAGAAATAGGAAAGTAGTTTTCGGTTGCCGAATACGTATTCTTTCCTATGTTGACGAAAAATAGGTCTTCTTGGAGGAAATCATGGACACAATGGATTTACTTACTGGTGAATTAGCTTCGTTTTTATCCCATGCCATAATCGTAGTTATGGTCGCGCTCATGTTTGTCATCTCCCTGCGTTTGTTTCTAGACCGCCGAAAAAAAGGGTATATGTCCATGACGATATCGCTTATTATTGTCGGCGTCCATTATTTGCTTCAATTGTATCTACAAGTTAGCGGTAACGACACGAGCATCGCTGATTATTCGGTGATCATGCTCAAAATAATTTCATTTGTACTTATAAATATGGGAATTTATCAATTATATAATCGCACGAATCGCAAGCAATACATATTTTTCTATGGACTCATCATTATGGGTTTCGTCGTATCGACACTCCATTTTATTGTTCCTAATCTGTATAGCGGGACCGAACATCAAGTTCGTCTCCTGCAAAATATTGGCCTTGAACTGTACATATTCGTTCTCATTTTTCTCTGTTTTTATATGATTCCACCCTATATCGGTCAACAAATGAAATATCAAGTTGCGTTAACGCTTTACTTTTTCTTTCAGACCGTTCAGCTTGTAAATACTTATGTCTATGAGAATGCGCAGCCCTTGCTAACATTTGCTGTCAATCTCCTGCCCATCATGTATTATTTTCTCTTGTTTATGATTCTCTTCGATCGTGTCGTCGAGCTCATGCAAGCCATCTACAATTCATCGATTACGGACGGCCTGACAAGGCTCTATAATCGTAAGTTTTTCTATAATTGCGTCACTCAATATGTGCAGCGACATTTACCTGTTTATATTTTGTTCAGTGATATCGATAATTTCAAAAAATTAAATGATACACAAGGCCACCAGATGGGTGACAATGTACTCAAGCAGGTTGCTCAAATTATGAAAGATGAAGCAGAAGAATGCGGGATTGCCGGACGTTATGGCGGTGAAGAGATGGTGATCATGGTTTCTGACCCTGGCGTGAAAATGGATGCTTTTGCAGAACGAATCCGCAGCCGAATTGAGAAGGAAACGATTGTAACGGCCAGTATCGGATACAGCAAATATAAGAATGGATTAAGCGCTGAAGAACTTATCAAACAAGCGGATGAAGCAATGTATCGCGCTAAGACGACTGGAAAAAACAAGGTTGTGAAGTTTGCTTAATTGGGTAAATGTTCGAGTACCGCACCTGGAGGTAAGTAACTCACCTACTTTTCAGTTCTTATGTCTTGCCGCTTCATGCTTTATAATAGACATGTACAGAACATTCCGTACAAATTCAAGGTAAGAGCAGGAGGCAATGTAACATGCAATATCGTAAACTGGGTAATAGCGGTCTCAAAGTTAGTGAAATTAGTCTAGGCAGTTGGCTCACCTATGGCGGTTACGTAGGGGAAGACCCTGCTGTGCGTTCCATTGAGCAAGCTTACGATCTTGGAGTTAACTTTTTCGATACAGCTAATGTGTATGAACGCGGAGAAGCTGAGCAGGTAATGGGTAAGGTTCTTTCCGCTTATCCTCGGGAATCTTATGTTCTTGCTACGAAAGTTTTCGGCAAAATGGGTGAAGGCCCGAACGATCGTGGACTCTCCCGCAAGCATATTAGAGAACAGGCTGAGGCCAGCCTCCGCCGATTGAATGCGGACTACATTGATATTTATTACTGTCACCGTTTTGATACAGAAACACCATTAGAAGAAACGCTACGCGCGCTTGATGATCTAGTCACACAAGGTAAAGTGCTTTACATTGGAGTCAGTGAATGGACGCCGGCTCAAATTGTGGAAGCTTATGCGCTTGCTGACAAGCTATTGCTCGACAAGCTGATCGTGAATCAGCCCGTGTACAATATGTTCAATCGTTACATCGAAAAAGATATCATCCCACTCGGCGAAGCGAAAGGCTTCGGTCAAGTTGTTTTCTCTCCGTTGGCCCAAGGCCTGCTTACAGGCAAATACCGTGCAGGGCAGCCAATCGCTGCTGATAGCCGTGCAAGCAGTAAAAACTGGGATGAGAAGCAGCTCAATGAGACTTCTTTACATAAAGTAGCTCAATTATCAAGTATTGCGGATGAATTAGGCATCAAGGTGTCCCAGCTGGCCATTGCTTGGATCCTACGTCAAAACAACGTATCCAGTGCCCTTGTCGGTGCGAGCCGACCTGAGCAAGTCGTGGAGAATTGCAACGCAAGCGGCATACAGTTGACGGATGATGTGCTTAGCAGCATCGAGACTATTCTGCAAGGGTAAATCTGAATACTGCTACAGATGCAAAGTAACTAAAACCTGCCGATGTGCAGGTTTTTTTGCGTGTTGTTGTTGGAGGGGTTTTTCTGATTCGAAATTATGTAATAACTGGAAAACATACATATATTTTAAGAAAACCCCCTCGTAAAATAGATTTAAATGGAAAATATGTATTTAATTCCACTAAAATTACTCAAATCGATACAAACACCTAGAAATAACTGTAATAAATCCATCAAATCTAGAAAAAAGGGGAAACCTAATAAAATTAACTGTATAAAATACAGCTATCCATTAAAAGCTCTCAAATAGTTAAAATCTGACTCTATCAATACTCAAGAAGAAGTTAGTTGACGGTCTGTGGTATGTGGTATGTGGTATGTGGTATGTGGTCTACGGTCCGCGGTCCGCGGTCTGCGGTCTGTGGTCTGCGGTCTACGGTCTACGGTCTACGGTCTACGGTCTACGGTCTACAGTCTACAGTCTACAGTCTACAGTCTACAGTCTACAGTCTACAGTCTGCGGTCTGCGGTCTACAGTCTACAGTCTGCGGTCTGCGGTCTGCGGTCTGCGGTCTACAGTCTACAGTCTACAGTCTACAGTCTACAGTCTGCGGTCTGCGGTCTGCGGTCTGCGGTCTACAGTCTACAGTCTACAGTCTACGGTCTACGGTCTACGGTCTACGGTCTACGGTCTACGGTCGATGGTTGGTTGTTGGTGATGTTGGTGCTGATGTTTGATGTTGTGATGGTGTGATGGTGATGGTGTGATGGTGATAGTGATGGTTCTGATACGGTTGATGCAAATGATTTTTGTGGCAAGCGGTAGTCCATACTCAATGGCAAAAAAAAGAGAAGCAACATTGCTCCTCTCCCTCATCCTTACTCATTACTCATTACCTTCCAAATAGTGCTCCTTACAAAACGCTTCCACAACGGCCACTTCATCATCTTCTAAATCAAAATCCAGATAAAGCTCCGTCGTTTTCTCGTATAGTTCATATTTCATAAGTGCTGACGTTTCTTCGGTCACATTATAAATGGCTCTAATATAGAGGCCACTCTCGGAATATAGTTCATCATCTTCCTCAACTTCAATATCGATGATAAATTCATAGCGCTGCCCTGTCAAAATCCCAAAAGGATCTCGAACTAATTCCACTGTATACGTTGTAATGGTAAACATTGTACCGCCCCTTTCTCTTCTGCACCTGTTAGTATACCCGAAATAGGAGCAAAAGAAAAAAGGCCTCTTCCTGAAGTTGGTTGCTCCACTGCTTTTCTAGACATCGTCTTGTTTGATGGACCCCTGATTTGGATTGTCTGGCACTTGCTTTCGTTTCCAGTTTTTCGGGTTCAAGTAGCTTCTATATTTCTTGGCAACTTCCTTGCCTAATAAGATACCACCCGTCCAGAAAGTCACCTCGCTGAAAATTAGCAACCCCGCAATCCACTTTGCCATACCGCCTCCGGTATGTACGAAAAATGGAATTGTAAATGCACTTAGAAATGCAAGTGTCGATAAAATTAACAAGCTGATACCCAGCTTTTTGGTCACATAAATTCCCCCTTACACTTCAAATATAACCTGGTTAGACTATTAGTACTTACGCGTAGAAATGATTACCGTTTCAATAAAACGTTTTGACTCCATCATTCAACGAACAAAAGCCACCATATCCATAAAGGAAATGGCGGCTCCATAATTATTCAACATCCGCAGCACATCGGAAACCGATGTTGCCTGTTGAGCTGTCTGGCGTATTCTTACTGCGTGCTGCGACGCGATACCGATTGCAATACGAACGGTGGCACAAATATGAGCCGCCTCTCAGCACGCGGGTATCACCCGCTGGGGGGCCAATGGGGTTGTCCTTTTTGCCCTTCACATGGTAGTTCGGGCTGAACCAATCCGAGCACCACTCCCACACGTTCCCCGCCACGTTGTACAAGCCAAATGCGTTCGGCTCAAAAGCTTTGACAGGCGCGGTGCCTGCATAGCCATCGCTTTGGTTATTTTTGTCAGGGAACTTCCCTTGCCAAATGTTACACATATGTCGTCCGCCAGGCTTAAGCTCGTCCCCCCATGGATAGCGCTTCTGGTTTAGTCCGCCGCGAGCGGCAAATTCCCATTCAGCTTCCGTAGGTAGACGTTTGCCAGCCCATTGGCAATACGCCATCGCATCTGTCCATGATACATGAATGACGGGATGATCCCACCGCTCCTCGACATGCGAATCTGGGCCTTCTGGGTGCAGCCAATCTGCTCCCTCAACAACCCACCACCAAGGGGTTTGCTGTACTTTATTCTGTACGCGTGCAGCCGTTGCTTCAGACACGAACAAGTGAAAAACGAAGGACCAGCCGAAAGCCTCCGCTTCCGTTTTGTACTTAGTTTCATCCACAAAACGTTTGAACTCCGCATTCGTTACCGCACAGGGATCTATGTAAAAAGGTTTTAGAGTAATCTCACGCACTGGCCCCTCGCCATCCGCAGGAAATCCTTCGCGGTCGTCCGTTCCCATGAGAAATTTCCCACCAGGGATGAGCACCATACCCTCTTTAGCTCGCGGCTCAACTGAAATGAATACATCGGATGGAGCAGCCGGCTGCTCAGATGCCGGACGGCTTGCTGAACAGCAGCTTGGTTTATTCGTTTCCATATCTGACGTCCTCTCCCCTGGGTTCTGTCATGTTGCTTGCTATTAACTAAATATAGCAATTCCGACCAACGCCGACAATACAATCGTAGCGAGTGGATGCCATTTGTATTTATGAACAACAAGAAACACACCAGCGGCAATCAAAACGGTGAATAACACTTGCCACGTGAAAATAGATGCCATCCGATCCGGAAAGCCAAAGTGAATTGCTGCGTAGACGATTAATCCCGTTACAATCGGTCTCAAACCATAGAAAGTCGTGTGTACCGCTTTGCTTTGAACTATTTTATAAAAGAAAGAAGATATGATAAGAATAATGACGAACGACGGCAAGACCATCCCTATCGTGGAAAAAATAGCTCCCAGAATGCCATCTGCTTTATAACCAATCAGGGTTGCGGTATTCGTTGCAATTGGCCCAGGAGACATCCCAGCCACGGCAACACTTTGAGCAAAATGCTCACTTGTCATCCATCCATGCTGTTCAACTTCATGTTGAATGATAGGAATCATGGCATAGCCGCCGCCGAAAGACATGAACCCTATTTTCAAAAAAGTCACAAAAAGATCCCACAACATCTACATACCCACCTTTCTTAGATACCATCCGCAATATAGTAATCGTAGTAGGTGTAGCCATTATAGGACGTTTGTTGTGGCTCTTTGCCTTTTTCCAAACTAATTTGGATTCCGAAAGTTTCTTTCACTTTGACAAATACATATCCGATAAATAAACCTACGAGAATCATAAAAAGCGGATTGATTGGAAGCAGCAACAGAATTGCTACCGTTCCAACTGCGGTTATTAAGGTCGTTTTATCAAAAATAGCCGAACGAGCCATATTGTATGCCGCCAACACGATGAGGCCAATAATGGCACCATGGATGCCTTTGAAAGCAGCGATGACTTTCGGTTCGGATTGCATGAACATTAAGAAAATACTTAGTATTAACGCAATCAAGAATGTGGGTAAAGCAATGCCGATGACGGCTGCTGCTGCACCTGGAATCCCTGCCAGGCGATAGCCGATAAATGCGGACGCATTTACGCCGATCCCGCCAGGAGCTGAACCTGCAATGGCGACGATATTGGAGATCTCGTCTTCCTTGATCCAGGCTCGCTTGCCTACCACTTCCCTCTCAATGACGGGAATCATTGCATATCCCCCGCCAAATGTAGAAGGTCCGATTTTGAGAAATGTCCAGAATATCTCCAAACAAAGATGTAATTGATGTTTCTGCATATGGATTCCCCCTGTAGCCCATTTGTATGGTCTCTCAATTATACTCCACTTAACTTCAAATTGGAATAAACATTTTCAGCATTAATCCATTCAGGAAAATAAATCTCCGTAATTCATCTAAAATTAATACCTTTAATCCGATAGATTCACTTAGTTTAAATCAATATGATATTAAGTAATGTGAAACTATGAATTTACGAAAGACATTAACGAAATCATAGTTTATTTTCCATACATGATAAAAAGCCATGAGATGGAAACCATCCCTTGGCTTTTTATCATGTATTTGTTATGTGCTTTCTCAATTTTCATTGTCGTTAAAAGCCATACTTAGCCCTTCATTGAACCTGATGTAATTCCTTCAATAAATTTCCTTTGAAAAATAATATAAATTACGATAATAGGTACGATTGCAATGGATACGCCAGCTGCAATCAGAGACTGATTGGAGGTGTATTCACCGAAAAAATACATCATTCCGAGCGGCAACGTACGATAAGCATCATCATATACGAATAGCAGTGGAAGTAAGAAGTCATTCCACGACCACATAAATTCAAATACTAATAAAGAAGTAATTGCTGGGATCGTCAACGGCAGCATAATATGCACAAAAGCTTTGAAATCATTACAACCGTCAATCTTCGATGCATCCATCAACTCATCTGGTAAATCTTTAAAAAATGTGCGCATCATAAAAATAGCAAACGGCATAGCCAAACCTAGACTCGGCAATATTAACGCCCAATAGGTATTTATTAAATTCAAACTTTGCATGGTGTAATACAGTGGAATGACCATCGCTTGAATCGGTACCATCATCCCAAATAAAAAGATGAAGAACAAAACATCTCTACCTGGGAATTTCAGCTTACCAAAGCCAAAGCCTGCTAACGATGCTAATAGAATGATAAAAAACACGCGAGGAATGGCTACAAACACACTATTCATCAGATACTTACCCATTTTCCCAACTGTCCATGCTTCGGAAAAGTTACTGAAGGTCAAGTACTTAGGAAATGCAAATAGATTTGCATTTAATTCACTTACAGGTTTAAGTGCTGCTAGAAGAATCCATACGATTGGCATTATCGAAATGAATGTGAATGCAAGTAAAATCAGATAAACACTAGCTTGTTTGATATACGTTGACGTGCTTTGTGGAGCCGTCAGTTGAATTCCGATTGTATCTTTCATCAATAACGCCTCCCTGTTAATCATTTCTTTCAGCAAAGCGCATATATCCGATTGAGCAAGTAGCAATAATGAGAGCTAAAGTTATCGAGATGGCTGCTCCATAGCCTACTTCATTGGAGCGAAAAGCGCTATCAAACATATACGTAGAGATGACCTCGGAGGAATGATATGGACCACCTTTTGTCATCATATAAATAATATCAAACACTTTGAAGGAGCCAATTAAAGAATTCAAAACTAATAATGTAATGGTACTTTTCAATAAAGGAATCGTCACACGGGCAAACGTTTGCAAAATGGATGCTCCTTCTATCTTGGCAACTTCATAGTAGCTTTTATCAATTCCCTGCATAGCAGCCATAAAGATGACCATACAAAATCCATAATACGTCCAGCTTCCAGCAGTAGCTAATGCCGGCATAACGGTATGTTCATTCCCCAACCAATCTAGCGCCAATCCACTTAAACCTATTTTCTCTAAAGTCGTATTGATAATTCCAAAGCCGGGATGATAAATCCAGTTCCATACGATACCAACCGCAACTAACGAAATGATCGTTGGCATAAAATACGTAACTCTGAAAATCATAGCCCCCCGAATTCCCTTGGAGAGAACCAATAAGGCAAGAAGTAATCCAATACATATAGGAACTGTCACCGAACAAGCAATCCAGAACAAATTGTTCCCCAGCGCTTTCCAAAAAATAGGATCATGCAGCAAACGTACATAATTGTCGAATCCAATAAAATTCATGGTAGGGCTGGCCCCATCCCAATCAAACATACTGTATTGAGCAGTTTGCAGAATAGGGACAACTAGAAAAATAATATAAAAAATCAAAGCGGGCAGAATAAAAAACAGTGCTTTAAATGGTTTAATTTTGATGAGGATACTCATATGTTCACCTCCTATGCCTTTGCTTATTGGATCTGCATAAGGATAGGGCTGACAGCCCTATCTTTATGCCTTTCAGTTTATCTTAGTTGTTGCCTTTCGCCTTTTCTTCCGCATACACTTTTTGCTTATTCTTAACAACCTCTGCGCCAGTTTTCTTCCCTGCAATCAATTCCTGCAAGTCATTCATCGTCACGTCATTAACCTTCTGCGGCATTAAGACATCTAGACTGTAGGAAAGACCTGCAGGTGCTGCAGACAAGTTAACCACTTCTTTAAAGAGGGAATTCGCATTAATTGTATTTACATCAATTGTCATTGGAGGGATAATACTTGCCTCGTACCAAATTTTTGCCGTTTCATTGGAGTACATATAATCTAGGAATTTGACAGTTTCATCCGCACGAGGTGTACTGGAAGAGATAGCAAACGTGCCGCCAATTCCACCAGGTGCCATTAGTGGCAAGCCAGGTTTAACGGATGGGAGTACGAAGAAACCAACATCATCTTTTAGGTTTTCAACCATGCCGCTGACCATCCAAGTACCTGTCATACGCATAGCCGCTTTACCTGTAAAAAATTCTTTATTGCCATCATCGTAGGAAATCGCGAGAGGGCTTTTTGTCGTATACCCGTCAGTGATCAGTTTTTTAAATGTATCTAATGATTCCGCAAAAATCGGTTGATCAAAGCTTTTTTGACCATTCAGAACCGCATCCATTTCTGTTTTACCTGCAACAGCTGTATAGAATATGCTTTCCAAGTGGAACGCTGGCCATTGGTCTTTATCATCCAAAGAAATGCCAACAATACCTTTATCTTTAGCAGCCTTACAAATGGCCAAGAATTCCTCATATGTTTTTGGAACATTTACGCCCAAATCCTTAAAAATTTTCTTGTTGTAGTAAACACCAAGCATTTCAACTTGCGTACCAACGCCGTATACCTTTTTATTGAACGTGTTACGTTCTTGAATCCAGGCAGGGAAACGTTTATTCCATCCCAGACTTTCTGATTTAGCTGTCAAATCCATGAGTAAATTAGCATTTGCCAGAACACCTAGGTAACCTGGGCCTGCATCATAGGCAAACAAATCTGGTCCATCTTTGCTTAATAGCGCCGGCTTAATTAATTTACGTTGATCGTCTGCTTTCATGGAAGATCTTTTAATCTTAATATTGGCATTTTGTTTTTCGAAATTAGCAATAATCGTGTCCATAGCTTTCGACTGGGTTTGATCCGTATAATTATCCCAAAAGTTAACCGTTACCACTTCACCTTTTTTCACATTCTCAGTAGTTGTATTGGCTGACTTACCAGGAGCTTTCGTTGAACAAGCTGTTAATACCAAACCACTAATTAGCATAACCGGAACTACTGAGCGAATTAAATTTTTCATTCCTATCTCCCCTGTCATTCTGATTTTGGATTAACCTTGTAAACAGCTACGTAAAAAGTGCAATGTTTCTTGCAACAGCTCCTTCTTTTCATCACCAATTCTGCATTCCATAGATAAATAACCTTGATAATTAAGTCTTTGTAAGGTTTGAAACGGCGTCCGAAAATCAGTATGCGCTTTCCCAGGAAGCTGTCTATTGCTATCTGCTAGATGAAAGTAGCCCAAGTTACTGAATTCACTTTCGATGGTACGTGAGATGTCAGCCTCTTCGATATTCATGTGGAAGAAATCACCCAAAACCTTCAGATGTCGGCTCTCAATCTCTCTAATCAAAGAAGCAGCTTGTGAAACTGTATGCAGCATATGATCTTCATAACGGTTCAAAGGTTCAATAAATAAGGTTACTTTCAGCTTATCAGCATGCTCAGCTATTCGCTTAAGCGAATCTACTAATGCGTTGTGATCTCCTTGTACATCCCGTGGCAACACTTGATGTGGTAAAGATTTGGAGAACATCCCATACGCTGCTGGCGCAATAATCCCTTGTGCACCTAATTGGGCTGCAAGCTTCAAAGATAGTTGGACATCCGCAACGGCTTCTAGTCTTTTGGTTTCGTCGAAATGACCAATCCAATGGCGATAACCACCGCAGATGGCCGTAAGTGGTATGCCAGTTCCATCAATTGCTGCTTGCAGTTCTGCAGCTAATCGCTCCTGTAATGGCTGTTGAAAAAGGTTTAATTCTACGCCGTCATACCCGACCTCTTTGGCCATTTGGAACACTTTTTTGTAATCCGATAGACCTGTTAACTTATCTTGAATGGCAAATTTCATCGTGTACTCTCCTGTAAATTGAGATTTAATTCTTCGTAAAATACCCGTCAATTTTCTTTTTATTGAGTTCACGATAATGGGATGGCGATGTACCTACATAGGTTTTAAACAATCTTGTGAAGTTAGGAATGCCATTAAACCCTAGTGATAACGCAATTTCTGTAATTGAAAGCTGACTTGTTTTTAGCAACGTCTTGGCTTTATCAATTTTCATTTCACGCTGCACCTGTATCGGCGATCTGCCGTACAATTCCTTAAATCGATTACTAACGTACGTAGGGTGCATATTCAATTCTTTGGCAAATTGAGATAATGAGAAATCCTGTTCAGGATGTTGGATGATTTTCGCTAATATTTCCATGAAACTTCGCGATTGAATGTTGGTGCCTGTATGCTGATCTATATGGATAGCACTTTCAAGTACTAAGTAAATTAACTCAAGGGCTTTAGCCTTACGCAAAATCGTTCTTGGTAAAAATCCCGTTTGTTGTTTGAGCTCATTGTATTGTAGGAAAACCCTCTCAAATTCTTCTTTATCCTTTAATTTAAAGGTATAGGGGATTTGAAACAGCTTGAGTACATCTATGACTCCACCAATTTCAAAGGTAAAATGCGACCATAAAAAGATCGACTCCTCCGTGTTCTCTTTGTAATGATCATGCGCGACATTAGGCGGAATTAGAATGACCGTTCCTGGTTCTATCGAAAATAATTCCTCTCCAATTCGAAGTTTAGCATAACCCTTCTTATGGTAAGACATGACATAACAAGGTCGGATACGGTTGTAGGTTTTCATTTCACGCCGGTTATGAATATCAAACTCAATAATATTGAGCACCGCATTCTTTAATATAAGATCTAAATCCATAGCACCATCTGACACGCTATCCCCCCTTATGGTTCATTCAGTCAACGTAAATGCGACACCCAATTTAATGCTTTCTTCCGGTTTACGATCTACATAATGCTCATAACCATCAGCGGCTTCCTCAAAAGGAATGACTGGATCAACAATCTCTTCGCAGTTCACCTGATTGGTTGCTAACAAACGCCAACATACCTCTTGAATTCTTTTCCAGCTCCAGCGTGGATAGTCCGGATTTGGCTCGCTGCAAGCACGAGAAAATACGATCTTCGCATTGTTAAAGTGCGCTTCCATCCCTAGATTTAATCCACCTTTAAATGGTCTTGCCCAGCCAACAAAAGCGATTGTTCCTCCATAAGCTAACCCTCTCAAACAAGCTTGTAAAGCATGTTCGTTCGCACTTGTCTCGATGATGACATCAACACCTAGCTTGTCAGTTGCTTTTTTTAATTCAAGCCCCACATCCTGTGACATCGGATCGAATGCCTCATCTGCCCCTGCTCGGAGTGCAGCTTCTCTTCTCTTCTGAATGGGGTCGATGACAGCCACGTAGCTGGCACCTGCTAACTTAGCCAATTGAGCCGCGATTGCTCCAATCGCGCCAAGCCCTGAAATCGCTACGCGATCTCCCAACTTAACTTGCCCATCCCGAATTCCACCTAAGGCAAATTGAGCAGGATCGAAGCATACAGCATTTTTCCATAACATATCTTCTGGCATTTTCATTAATCGTTTAGGGTTCTTTGTATTCACAACATGAGATTCGCGAATGCCACCATAGCCGCAAAGTCTTTCACCAATCTCATATCCTTGTACGTCAGGTCCGATTTCCGTAATACGAGCCACCCATTGATTACCAATATTCCAATTTCCAAAGGGACTGCCTACAGCATCGTTTGGATTTGGCGGCATAAATGCATGCCATTCTTGATCATAAATAGCTTCCTTCTGATTCCGTTCTCCGCGAAAGTCTGCTATCTCTGATCCATGCTTTGGAGACGCGTACTCCACTTTCACTCTAACTTCTCCTGCCATCAGGGGAGCTTCCTCATAACTTACTAATTCTGCTTTGCGTGGTGCCGTTGCGACAAGTTGTTGTGGCATGTTAAATCCTCCGATTTATTCTATAGGAATGCTTAATGTATTAAAATCAGTTATCATTAAAATGTTTCACGGTTAACCGCTTACATGTTAATTATAAAGGGAAATATCTTTTTATTCATGGCACTAATAAATTGATATTTATCACTAATACAGGTTTAATTAATAATTACCCATCGCTGTGTTTGGTGACTTTCTAGAATAGCATCCACAACTTTCATCACCTGATGTCCATCCTTAAAGTCCGCAAACGATCTTACTTCGGTTAATTCATTCGCTTCCTTGTTCCGAACCGAAGTGTAGAAATCTATTAACATATTTTTTAATGCATCCGGCCAGCCTTCGAGATGCCCGCCAGGGTAATGCGACAATGCTGCAGCAGAATCAGAAAGCAATAGCGGGTCCGACAACAACTCTTGATTCGCTCGGTCACGATGACCGATCCATAGAGAATTTGGCTTTTCTTGATTCCAAGCTAGTGATCCTTTGTCCGCTGCAATTTCAAAAAACAGCTTATTCTTGCGACCAGCGCTTACTTGTGAAATCGTAAATACGCCTTGAATGCCATCTTCAAAGTGGACTAGTACACTTCCGTAATCTTCTGTTTCCATGGGAATTTCCTCGTACACAGGTTCCGATACTATCGCACCTGTATACGCTTTTTCAATTGATTTTAGCCTTATTGGATGAACAACCTTCAAATCAGCAAACACTTTGACGATTTTTTTACCCAACACATATTGGACGGTATCACACCAGTGAGAACCAATATCCGCTATAGCGCGTGAAGCACCATTATATTTCGGTTCTAAACGCCAATTGTAATCTGTCTGGTTTAATAGCCAATCCTGTAAGAAACCTCCGTACACAAGGTTTACTTTGCCATAAGCCGACATACGAAGTTGATGTTTGATTTCGGCAATCAATGGATAATGGCGATAATTAAAGGCTACGCCATGTACTCCCTTATGAGCTTCTGCCAACTGTGCTAGCTCTTTCGTCTGTTCACTGCTCATCCCTAAAGGTTTTTCAGATAATATATGCTTGCCTGCCAATAAGACCTCGCGATTAATCGAGCCATGCATATAGTTTGGTGTGCAATTATGAATAGCCATAACTTCGCTATCTTGAATAAGTTCACTTTCATTGCCATATGCTTTGGGAATCCCATATTCGGAGGCGATTTCTTGTGCTTTCTCCAAACAACTACCTGCAACAGCAATCACATGTAAATAAGGAATACGCCGGATCGCCTCTATATGTGCTTGCGCTGAGAAACCTGTACCTATGATTCCGATATGAATAACCTTCATTACAGCTTCTCCAGTGGTTCCGTTTTACCAAATTGCAATTGGGGACCTTCGATTGGAGCTGCCCAATGAGCGGCATTCCGGATGACCTTCATAATTTGCGGATTATGGTAGGTTGGGTACGTTTCATGCCCGGGTCGGAAATAAAATATTTTTCCTTTACCGCGTGAATACGTACATCCACTTCTAAACACTTCCCCACCAGCAAACCAACTTAGGAAGAGTAGACTCTCTGGTTCTGGGATATCAAAAAATTCCCCATACATTTCCTCTTTCTCGAGCTCAATATATTCACCAATGCCTGCGACGATCGGATGACTGGGATCCACTACCCACAATCGTTCCTTTTCTCCAACCTGACGCCATTTCAAATCACAAGAGGTACCCATTAATTTTTTGAAAATTTTTGAAAAGTGGCCAGAGTGAAGGACGATCATTCCCATACCTTCTTGTACGCGGTGATATACCTTTTGAACAACCTCGTCATGTACTTCCTCATGGGCTTTGTGTCCCCACCAAATTAACACATCTGTCTCACGAAGAACTTTATCCGTAAGCCCATGCTCAACTTCATCTAGTGTGGCTGTCTGTACATTCACCCCTTCTTGTTGCAAACCCTTCGCAATCGCATGATGAATCCCTTCAGGGTAAATTGCAGCTACAGCATCGTTCAATTTTTCATGTCGAAATTCATTCCAAACGGTGATATTCACTGAAGCTCCTCCTTTTGAGTTGCTTTATTTTTGACATGTTTCATATTCACATAAAATAATAAAGCCCTTACAAACATTGTAAACGAAGCAATTACGCCTTTTATATGGCTCAAATAAATAGGTATTTACCAGTTCTACAGGTAAAATAAAATCTACAATTAGACTGTAGAAGATTTGTTGGAGACAGCAAAAAGCCAAGGGATGGTTGCCCATCTCTTGGCTTCACTGTTGGCTATTCACGCTAATCGTTTCATACGTACATAAGGATCAATTGGCCGCCTCAACAGACACAGCGGTCAGCCAGCGTTTCAATTTCACAACCTCGGAACCTGCTAGCATCATGATGCCAACCCCGTGATTGTCATTTTTGACGGTGAGCAGATCCTTTTTATAATAATCTGCGGTGAAGGCATAACGCGAACCGCTGCATACGCCATGCACATTTCCTTGAGCATCAATGGCCTTTCGTGTCAGCCCGCTCCACGCCTTCAAAGCCGCCTCGATGTAGCGCTGCGGTTCCTGAAGCCAGCCAAAACGGACACCTCGCGCAAACGCATAAGCAAACATAGCTGTACAAGAAGCTTCTTCGTACGCATCCGAATCGTTCAACACTTGATGCCAAAGACCGCTCTCTGCTTGCAGATCTGCGTATCCTCCGCAGAGGTCATTGAAGAAACCAATGAGCGCTGGCCGATCTTTATGCGCAGCAGGCAATGCTTCCAACACCTCTGTTAACGAAAAGAGTGTCCAACCATTGCCACGTCCCCAAGGAATTCCGGTCGGCATGCCATATTTAAAATCAAAAACGTGCGACATCATTCTCTCTTCCGGCATATACAAATACTTGCGGAACAGCAGAAATTGCTTCGCCGCTTCATCAAGCGCTTCTTCTTTGCCCGTGATCCGCGCATAGCGGCACAAGAACGGCGTGCTCATATAGAGATCATCGGCCCACATCGTATTTTCCGAATATTCATCCGCACAAGTCCGATAAAAGGCGCCGTCTTCCTTGCGTTCTAAGCGGTGAAGGATGAAATCTGCGATACGATCCGCAATGTTCATGAAGCCTTGATCTTGCTGCTCCTGATAAGCCTCTAACATCGCAGAACCGAAGGAACCGCAGTTATCCAGCATTTTCATCATAACCAATTGTTGATTGATAGCTGGAAAGCCATATTGCTCACGATCCCAAAGTGAATACGTAAACAGATCGGTACAGCTTTGCACATGCTCCAGCGCATAGCTGGTTATATCAGAGCGATCTAGTAAACGCCCTGTTTGGAGTAATCCATAAATCGTAACCCCAAGCGGATAATCCCAACGTGCATAATTCGTTACGTTGCCAACTGTCCACTTGTTGCTCAGCATCGCATTCTCATAATAAGGGCGAATCCAAGTGTCAGGTTGGTCCAGACGCCAATAAGTCATCTCCCCAGCATGGATATCCACTTTGTAAAGTCGATCAGTTCGAACTAGTTCCTCGTAGGGAATGGAGACTTCCGCATCGAGTGGACCCATATACAACCAAGGACCTCTAGCGCCATGCACCTGTGTTGGCGAGCTGCATGCGACACTCGTCTGCAAGGTATAGCCCCACGCATTCTCGTTACTAACACTACGTATGACTAAATCATGAAACCCATAAGGAAGCGGCACCTCTACTTGAAAGCTGTTAGCTTCTGCAAGCTCTAGGACTTGCTTGCCGTCCACCCACACAGTTAATGGACTTGCCGTATGACCTTGTATTCTGCAAGATTCTTCACCACCGCGAACATTGTGCAGCTTCGTCCAGGCATAAGCCTGCTTACCTGGCTGGATGCCAAATAATCGCTCGCAGGCCGGTTTCGTAGCCTCAATCTCGTTCCACGCTAAGGTTGGCAGCCAACACAAGCCGTTATTTGTCTCCGAAGACATGGCATCAGGTAACGAACGCCCCTCGAAAATATCGTGATCGACAGGCTCCGAAAATACCCAACCAGCCTGTCCCTGACGTTCCGTAAATGGTGCTAGCACATTCAGAATGCGTACCTTGGCTTCATCGGAACCGAATCGACAGCCGAATCCAGCAGCTGTATGCTTCGCTTTGATAAAGAGACGATTCCATCCTTTCACGAAGTCTAGATTTAACTTCACAGTGGCATCCGGCTTAATCTCATCAATGACATTGGAACGATATGTTAATTCATCATTGAAGTATAACTGAATCGGTCCCAAGCATTGAAGCAAAACGTCCAAATTACGATCGCCATCACTCCAAACTAACGCATAAGCATAAGAAAATTGACCAGGCTTTGCTTCAGGAAATCTGCGAGCCAAATCGAGATCAAACATCCCTTTTTCATTTTGCATAATACCTGCACGGCTAAACGCTCGAAAAGCGAAAGGAACAGGTGGATTCGCACCAATGTAGCGATCAGCAAGGACTTTCAACGTTCGTGTATCGTCATTTCCCAAACGGGTTTGGATACTCTCTTGTTCATGAAAATAGATCGTCATAACGAACTTCCTTTCTACCTTAGACGGATTTTGAATGTCCGATCATAAGGCGTAACCAAGTTGACATGAACATATTGACACCCAGCCGGATGCGAATCTTCACGAAGGATAGGCAGCCTATGCTCATAAGCACCTGATGAAATTTCAATGACATCTCCGTCTACCTCATAGCGCATTGCACCACTTTGAAGAAAGTACTTCCCTTCTTCACCTGCGTGCAAATCCTCACCACTCACCGTACCTTCATTGCCAAAAATAAAAGTCACTTGCGTGAACACATCTTCACGCTCGTCTGACGCCACACGGATCGTCCATTCAGAATCCCCTGAATTGATGATTTCCGCTTGCAGCGCCAGCTTTTGCAGATGGGTCATTGGTCGATGCTGATGCGGAAGTAAGTACCACGGGCTGAGTGTCGAACTTTCCGTCCCTGCCCGCAGCAAATGACGCGGAATAGGGCCGTTGTAGCCTTTTTCCAGTACCGCTTCAAGCTTATATACGCCTTCATTCACAGTCAGATCTGTGAACTTCACAATGCCTGGAGAGAAGGATGTGGCAAGTTTAATACCCAGAAGCCTTGCTTTCCCCTGGCGAAGAGAGAAGAAAGACGGTGTCTGTGACATGATGGTTACACTTTGATCCAGCTCACGAATGCGAACCAGTGGAGCTCCAAAAGTAAAGTGCATGCTGCTATGCTGAATCTTGCTATGGTGGCCAACTTGCTCTACCTGCTGCAGATGCTCCTTCATCGGATGCTGTGCATTTATCACTTTCACATAACGATTAAGCAGCGGTGCTCGTTCTAACTGAGAAATATCAGCCTCCCGGTACACGAGCATATTCATCAGCGGATGGTTATTTACGCCTTCGTGGAAACCTGTGATGAAAGATCCGGCATAATCAGCCATTGCAGCAAAGAGCGGATCTTTATCATACGCCGCCATTAAGCGGTAAATGGGAAAATAGTTCGCCATCGTAGCTGTCTGACCAAAATCTTGTCGTCCGGAATAATCGGTGACAACTTCTCCAGTCGGGTGAATTAAGTACATCATCATACGTAGATTGCGACGTACACATTCAATGAGTTCTGGGCGGTTCATCAAACGACCGGTATGATAAAGCGCGATATCACTGACAGCGTTGTAGATCCCGTTGCTGCGTTCTGTCCATTCTCCATCTTCGGTGATATCCAAGCCTTCAGCCAACCAATCTTCCGCTCGTGCCAAAAGCGCAGGCTGAGGAAAAATCTCATGCAACAACGTAAGCGCTGCGGTAATGACCCACCGATGATTCGGTGTATGACAACCGCCAGTCAGCATAGCTGGAATCGTGCGCTCTAGAAAAAGCCTCAGTTTATCAGCAACAGGAGTCACTTCTGCCCAATCATGTTTATTAAGCAACTGATACATCTGCGTGACACCACCTACAACGAATGCTGTGTCCGGCGGAGAATGATAATTCGTTGAACCGAGTGAAATGGTTCCGTCTGCATGCTGTCTATTCAGCATAAAGGAGACTGCTTTATGCAATGCATTCAATAAAAAAATATCGTGATAATAACGAGAATCTGGATTCACTAAAGCTGACACCCATCCCGCAATTATTCGCGGTGTACTCATGTGGTTAGCTCGGGCAATGCCCGTTTCATCCTGAATACCTCCGTAGTATTTGGACAAAGGATCAAGAATCTGGTTAAGAAGCGTAGCTTCCGTCAATTCATCATTGAGGCTTACTAAGCGATTATAAATTGCGTCCATATAGGTCACCTACCCTTTCCTAGCTGCAATCTTACTGGTAATGAGGTTGTGACTTTCATGAATCTCATGAGGCTCGCACAGCGCTTTGAGTTCATATACTTTCACTTTCGCATAATCAATGGCTTCTAGGAAATGGTCAAAATAGTGCAAGTCCTTGCTATGAACATAAGGACACCAGTGATCCGCAAGTTCCAGCGTCTCATGTATGTGTACACCATAAATATACTTCTTCACTTCTTGCAGCTCTTTGAGGTTATCGTACAAGCCCATTCTATCCATCATCATGGCATGGCCGATATCGTACCATAAGTGCACGGGACTGCCCGCCAAATTGTCGCAGATCGTTTTCGCTTCCATCAAGGAAGGCATCTGATAGGATCTTGAGCGAGTTTCGATGCCAATTGCGACATTCCAACCTTTTTGAGCAGCATGCTCGCTTACAATCTCCAAACTCTCTTGAATTCTTTGCGTATACAGCGGACTCAAGCGATCTCGTCTTTCAATCATGACGCTCCACAGGTTCTGATACGCTGGTGAATCCTTTCCATGATCTCGATAAAGCTTTTTCAAATCCACGTCAATGTTATAGTCAAAAGGTACTTCACCTGGATGCACAACCACAGCTTTGGCCCCATATCGATGGGCGTATTCCATAGAACGGATTAGCAACTCTACGGAACGCTTACGCTTCGCTTCATCATCAAAGCCCAGCATGACGGAATCCGTATCATAGTCCTTATCGTTGATGAATGGGAACACATTGTGAACGCTAGAGACGCCAATCTCACCTTTTTCAATCATGGGTTCAATTGTTGCCATCATTTCTTCGGTTACGTTGTAATTTAGCTCAACATTTCGAAAGCCAAGCTCTTTAATTTCCTCAATCATGCCCCGCCCTACGGTATGTTTCTTGATATTCCAACAAGTTGAAAAAGAATATTCCCCTTTATCGATCATGTCTCTTCCTCCCAAGTTTTCATTCCGAAAGATCACTCAACTTAATGACAGCACCATAACGCGCAGACAAAGTTGATGCTTCCATTAAACGAGTCAAATCAAAGGCCAGCTCAAGATTCTCTGATGCAGTCGTTCCATGTTGGATATGGGATACCCATTGTTCAAAAGCAGACGGCAGCTTAGGCAAATCCGTCACTTCTTGCCAGCCTGTTGCTGCGTCACCTGACATTTTGGAGCTGCGGATACGTAATTTATCATCGGTTCGGGTATACATGAGGCTGCCTTCTGTTCCCTGAACTTCGATGTCGAATTGCGAGTAGCTGTTCACAAATCCAGCTTCAACAATCCCTAGTGCACCCGTAGGATAACGTAATGTTGCTACTGCACTATCTTCAACTTCTCGCCCCGTGATATAACCAAAGCTAGCACTAACGCTCTCCGGTAAGCCAAGAAATAAGCGAGTTAAGTACATCGGATGGCAGCCAAGGTCCATCAAGGCTCCACCGCCGGTCTGCTCGAAGTTAAAAAAATGAGCAGGGAGCGCACCGTCTGGATTCTTATCCGTTCGCAGCGCACCGTTATGTGCAAGTCGAATACGAACTGTTGTCAATGTACCGAGGTAACCTTCACGAATACGTGTTAACGCTGCTTGCGCAAAGCCCATATACACACGTGGCAACGATACGGTTAGTTTGATTCCTGCTTCCTCAACAACAGCAAGAATTTCCTTGCACTCCTTCGTCGTGGTAGCTAAGACTTTTTCAGTGAAAATATGCTTACCCGCTTTAGCTACAGCAATAATGACATCGTGATGCCTGTTCGTTGGTGTTCCCACGATAACTGCGTCAATAGCAGGATTTCTCAAAAGTTCTTCCAAGTTTACGTAAAAAGGAACGCCAAGCTCCTTCGCTTTGTCCCGTCCTCGTTCCTGTATTTCATCCCAAACCGCAACAATTTCGGTATCGGGGTGGTCAATCGCTAATCGTGCGTAATCTTTTGCATGAACGTGCCAAAAGCTCAACATCGCTACTTTAATCATGGTTCCACTGCCTCCTACCTAGCCAATGATTTCGTCAAAATAGACAGCTTTCCCTGTTCGATTCGATTCATAGATCGCTTCGAGAATCTCGGAAACCACACAAGATTGTTCAGGTGTTACGACTGGCTCTGTATCATTGATAATGGCATTGATCCACAACCGTATTTCTTTGTCCTGCATGGTTTCTTTCTTACCTTCGTAGAAATCCGCGCCTTTTGCCTCAAACTGCATCTGGTTCACATACAATCGACTGTGGTTTTCACCATTGATACGTAGTCCATCTTGCATATCAGCGCCACCTTCGGTACCGCAAAGCGTGCATTTCGCTTCCTTCGTATCCAGTGTATTGAGCGCCCAGCTCGCTTCCAACATAATTGTTGCACCATTTTTCATAACGATCATAGCAAAAGCTGAATCTTCAACCTTGAACTTCTCCGGATCCCAAGGCCCCCAATTATTTGCAGCATTTTCCTTACGTGAAAGTTTATGATAAGCAGTGCCCAGCACTACCCTAGGTTCATAGTTATTCATTAACCAAAGCGTTAAATCGAGCGCATGTGTACCAATATCAATCAGCGGTCCGCCGCCTTGTTTCTCTTCATCCAAGAATACGCCCCAAGTGGGAACACCACGTCTGCGAACGGCGTGTGCTTTTGCATAATAAATCTCGCCCAAATCCCCATCTTCAACGACACGTTTCAAATGTTGACTGTCTGCACGAAAACGATTGTTATAACCGATTGTTAATTTTTTACCTGTGCGTTTCGCCACTTCCACCATACGGCGCGCATCTGTTGCGGTTTTCGCCATCGGTTTTTCACACATCACATGCTTGCCTGCTTCCAAAGCCGCAATGGAGATTTCCGCATGCGTATCATTCGGTGTGCAAATGTGAACGACATCAATGGCTGGATCCTCCAGCAACTCACGATAATCATCGTATACTTTGGCTCCAGGTGAGCCAAACTTCTCCGCCGCCTTTTGTGCGCTTGCTGGAATAATATCAAAAAAACCAATAATGGCAACTTGCTCAATCTTGCTTAAGCTAGGCAAATGCTTCCCGGTTGCGATCCCGCCACACCCAATGATCGCGACGTTAACTTTCTTCATCGTCGGTTCCTCCCATGATGCAAATCTGCTTATTTAAAGAAGAGGCTGGACATCGAGAAGCTGCCTGATTACGCAGGCAGCCCTTGACGATATCCAGCTTCTCTAAGGTACGATTACTTTGCAGCGACAAATTCCATTTGTTGTTTAACGATTTCTTTTGCATCTTTTGCTAGGAAAGCTGTATTTTTGTTCTCTACATACCATTTGTTCATGAATTCTTCAAGCTGTTTACCGCCTGCTTTATCCCAAGCTGCTTTAGACTCATTGATCGCTTGTTCCGCTGAGTATTTCGAACCGCTTAAGATAGCTTTAACGAAGAAATCATTTTTCTCTTTAAGAATGGTTGTATTGATGACGTTAAGATCAGCAGGGAATACAGGCATATGATCGCCTAGTGTAATACCTGGATACTCTCTCGCTGGATCGAAGTAAATTTTCTGAGCAGCTTGGAACAATTGTAATTGCGCTTTTTGTTCAGGCAACAAATCAGGATTAGTTAGACCTGACAAGTTATAGTTACATTTATCAACACCAGATGAGAAGAACATCGCGTAATCTAACGCGTATGCAACTTCATTTTTGGACTTATCTGGATCAATAACTTGCGGACAGCCGTTTGCCGCTTTTTTCCAGTGTGTTCCTTCGTCGCCGAAGATCATTTTACGAGCCGTATCCGGCTTCATCATGAAGTCAAGGTAGCGGCCTACTGCTTCTGGATCCTTCGCCTTGGCATTAATAACGGTTGTCATTTGAACTGGGTTATCGAATGCACCTGTGAATGTGCCCATTGGTGATTTCGGATAGCCTAATGGCGCAACTTCCCCAGTTGGGTTGTTCTTTTTGAACGTAGCTAACTCAAGATCTTGAGAGAATTTCACGAAAATCCCCATTTTTCCGTTCAGGAAGTCTTGCTTAGCCTTATTGCCATCTTTATCATTGATATAGTCTTTGTCTACGATGCCAGCATCATAGAGACTCTTCTTGAACGTGAGGGAAGCTTGTTCTTTATCCCACGCACGAACAATTTTGCCGTCCTTGAGATCCCAGGCCAATAGCGTGGAGGATGAATTCTCACCGAAAATTTCATTGATGGCTTGCTCGGAATACGTACTCATGTTCATACCGTACGTATCTTTCTTACCATTGCCATCTGGATCTTGCTCAACAAACGCTTTTGCCACTGCGAATAATTCTTCCGTTGTTGTCGGCATGTTCAGATTCAGCTTTTTCAACCAGTCTGTACGAATGTAGAGTACGTGAGCAGCAGTCGCTTCTTTTACTTTACCAATCTCGTACAACTTGCCATCTGGTTTTGTCCCTGCTTTTTTCAACTGTGGATATTGGGTGAGCAATTTTGAATATTCAGGCATGTATTGCAAAATGTTATCAATCGGCATCAATTGTTTTTGATCGTACAAGCTACCTCTAAACGGTGTATTGTACTCATTGATGATATCTGGAGCAGAACCAGAAGCAAACAGAACGTTCAATTTTTTCGTAGAGTCGCTACGAAGAATTGGGACTTGTTTCGCATTAGCTGGTCCGCTTGCGTTAATGAACTTCGTCCACCGATTCTCTTCGTAGGTGCCTTCAGAAGCTGGTACGCCTCCCCGGTCATAAATGGTGACTGAAACATCCCCGCGTTTAGCTGGTGTTGCAGCGGCAGGTGCGTTTGAAGTGGCTGGTGCTTTGGTTGCTGTTGTTTCTTCTTTTTTGTCACTGCTGCAACCTACTAATGTTGCGCCTAATGCGACTACCCCAACTGAGATTCCAAGCCATCGTTTCTTGTTTTCCATGTGCATTTTCCCCCTACAAATTTTAATATAGTAACGTTTGAGAAACGGGAACACCTGTTTCATTACCCCTTAACCGATCCTAGCATAACTCCCTTGACAAAATACTTTTGCAAGAACGGATATACAACGAGCATCGGGACAACCATGACGACAACACCGACCGCTTTTACCATCTCTGTAGCAACGGTTTGTTGTTCCTGAATATTAAGCGTAGGAGAGTTCAGCAAGTCATTCTTTTGCAGCATCCCTTGGACAACTACTGTTAAGTTCTGCATATCGCTCTTATTGATGTACATAAGTACGTTCATAAACGAATTCCAGAAGCCAATGCCATAGAATAACGCAAGCGTTGCCAGCATGGGAAGTGATAGTGGCAAGATGACCCGAATCAGTAGTGCCGTATCATTACAGCCATCCATTCGTGCAGCTTCCTGCACTTCAGATGGAATATTCTCGAAATAACTTTTCATGAGCAGCATGTTGTAAGTACTGATAAAACCGGAAAGCCATAATGCCCAGTAGGAATCAATCAGGTGCATGTTCTTAATTACGAGATAGGTGGGAATTAACCCTCCCGAGAACAGCATGGTGAACACCATACCTAGAACCAGATAGCGCCTGGCAAACAGATAGGATCTAGATAAGGGATAAGCTGCTAAAATGGTACCTAATAAACTTAACCCCACACCAATCACCGTGATAATCACACTATTTTTAAAAGCACTCCAAGCAGGGCTGGCGAGGAAGAAAATTTTATAGGCTGTGAACTCTAAACCCACAGGCCAGAAGAAGACATGACCTGATTCAACAGCCGATCGTTCACTGAGTGACAGGGATATGATATGGATAAATGGCAGAATACAACTCAGGGCGATTAATGCGAGTACGATATAATTGATGGTATAAAATATTTTCTCTCCGTTTGTCGCTTTCACACAAATCCTCCTTCCACGGATGTTGCACTTGATGTATGCATGAGTCTAGAAGAGTGCCTGATCAAATTTCCTAGCGATTCGATTAGCTATAAGTACAAGAGAGCAACTAATGATGGATTCAAAGAATCCCATTGCTGTTGTTAAACTAAACTGTGCATTGCCCAAACCAATTTTATAAATATACGTACTTATGACTTCAGACACATCCGAAACTCCAGCGTTCTGTAAGTTATAGACTTGGTCAAATCCGACTTCCATAATCTTCCCCATCGCTAAGATGAGTAATAAGATGATCGTGTGACGAATGCCTGGGATGGTTACATGCCACATTTGACGCCATTTTGCAGCGCCATCCATGGCAGCTGATTCGTAAAGCGAAGGATCAATGGTCGTTAGAGCAGCTAGATAAATGATCGTACTAAACCCCATTTCCTTCCAAATACCCGATCCAACAAAAATAGCTAACCAGGATTGGGATTCGTAAAGGAAGTTAATGGGTTCAATTCCAAACAAGGCAAGTACCTTGTTAATTGACCCATAATCCGTAGCGAATAGGGACAACACGATGCCGGAAACAATAACCCAAGAGAAGAAATGAGGGAGATAGACAATCGTTTGCACCCATCGTTTGAACCAAGATTTCCTAACCTCATTCAGTAAAATAGCTAGGAATATCGGCATTGGGAATCCAAATATCAAACTCAGAAAACTCAACCAAAATGTGTTCCACAAAATTTGAAGTGTGTTCGAGCTAGAAAATAATAGATGGAAATTTTTCAGTCCTACCCATGGGCTGTGTAGAATTCCATCTGCAAAATTGTAGTTTTTGAAAGCGATAACAAGTCCGCCCATAGGCCAGTATTTAAACAGAATATAATAAACAATGACAGGAACCAGCATGATAAACAAAGGAATGTTCTGCTTTAGCCTTCTTCGTCGTTTTAGTCGTAAGGCATTTACTTCACTTTGTGTCATCTGGATATTAGGAGTTTTCATCATATTCCCATTCATGTTTGCTTCACTCCTTCACATTAATCTTATACCCCTATGATATAAGTTTTTAAAGGAAAAACCCTTAAAAAATTATAGAAGAAACTATAAATTCATTGGGTCATTTCAGCCTCTACACCCTCATTACCACCGGTCACGTCCTGACTTCTTCCCATAACTCAAATGACTAGCTGGAGTTTCTACAGTTAATTCTGCTGAATCCTCTCATTTACCAACCAATAGCTGTATTTCCTACAGTTAATTCAGGCCTAGTTAAAAGGAAGGAACAAATATGGCGAAATATCGGCTGTATATTTTCCATTTAATTTCCATATCCAACGAAAAAGCACCGAATTACCTACATATAATCCAGTTATTTCGTTCGCAGAGAAGAGTTGCGCCTATATTAGATGAAAAAAACTGCCTCCCCCAAAGGGAAAGCAGTCTTCGCTTCCTTATACGATTACTTGGCAGGAACCGTCGTGGATTGTCGGATGATAAGCTCCGGCCGCATAACGACGCGTTGCTTGGTTTGCGATTTCTTCTTCAGCTCAAGGATGAGCAGATCGACGACTTGCTTACCCATCGGCTCAATCGGCTGGGCAATTGTGGTTAAAGGAGGATCCGTCACTGAGGCTAGAATGGTATTATCGAAACCGATCACCGAAATATCCTCAGGAACACGCAGCTTTAATTGCTTAGCCGCTTGCAAGGCACCAATCGCGAGCATATCGTTACAGCAGAAAAGTGCGGTTGGTCTTTCGGCAGCAGGCTTCTCCAGAAGTTCAATCGCCTCACGTTTCCCGTCTTCTACGGTATAACGACAATTGCGCACTCGCTCTTCAGGTAGTTGAATGTCTGCTTCCGTCAAGGCACTCATGAAGCCTCTTACCCGCTCGCGACTACTTGTCACTTTAGTGTGTTCCGCAAGGATTGCCATGTTGGAATGACCTAGCTCCAACAAATGTTCCGCAGCTAGCTTGCCCCCAACAAAATCGTCAACAACAACCGTATGCACGGTCAAATCTGGCATTTCCCGAGCAATCATGACAACAGGAATCGAACGCTCCATGAGCGGTGTTAACATCTCCTTGTTATCCATCCCAGTACCAATAATCATCCCATCCACGCTTTTCTGTTGAAGTAAGGATAAATAGCGTTCAACGCGTTCGTCTTTATTATCCGTGCTGCATATGACAAGACTGTATCCCAAATTATGTCCTTGGTCCTCTACAGCCCTTGCGATTTCTGCAAAGAAAGGATTGGATATATCGGGGACAAGCAGCCCTAAGGTATATGTTTTTTTACCCGTAAGCGCAGATGCGATGACACTCGGTTGATAGTTGAGCTTTTCCATCACTTTGAGAATTTCAGCGCGCCGCTCTTCACTTATTTTCCCTTTACCGTTCATGACCTGGGAAACCGCTGCAATAGACACACCGGCTTCTCTCGCCACATCGTAAATGGTTGCCTTCATTCTACTACCCCATTTTTCTTGAAGAATACAGTTATTCCCCTATTATGACGGGGCTTCTGAGAACTTGCAACCGCCTTACGACTCGCTCGGCTTCGTCATGATCCAAGCATGGGTGGGGTCATTATGGAATTTCCACGTTCGCGTAGGTCCTGCCATGACATTCAAATAATACACATCATAGCCCGGCGGTGCAGATACCGGATGATAACCACGCGGAACGAGTACTACTTCTCCATTCTTAACGATTAACGTCTCATCCAGTGAACGATCGTCCGTGTATACCCTTTGTACCGCAAAGCCTTGCTCGGGCTGAACACGGAAATAATACGTTTCTTCCAAAAAGGATTCGTCTGGAAGCGCATCACGATCATGCTTGTGCGGCGGATAACTGGACCAATGTCCATTCGGTGTAAATACTTCGACAACAAGCAAGCTATCCGCTGGCTCACTCTCTGGTAAGATATTATGAATGAAACGCTCAATATTGCCATAACCGCGCGTTTCAACGCCTACTTGCGCAGGCGCAATCAACCGTGAACGATGATTCCCCGCACCTGGAGCTGAGCAAACAGCGATCTGCAAGGAAGTTAACGCCGTCACTTCATAGCTATCACGACTAGTCACATAGACGGAGTATGGCGGAATTTGCTCAAACACACTCATGCGCTGACCAATCCCTTGCCATTGCTCTTCCTTCGTACTCACATCCGCTTTGCCACTCAATAACACAAGGCATACTTCTTGATCGCCAGTTTCACGTCGCAAGGTTTCTCCTGCTTCCAGCTGGACAACCTCGAATCCAACATACTGCCAGCCCGCCGATTCCGGCGTGACTTGTAAAATACGGCCTTCCTCATTCGGAGAAGAGGCTGGCGTTACGATTAGTTTGGACATAGTAACCTCCCTCCCCTTCTTAGGATACTGCGGTTTGTTGGAGCAATGCCAAGGCTTCGCTCACTTTCACGGGTCTGCCCAAACGAGAAGAGAGCTTCGCAGCTAACGCAATTCGTTCTGCTTGAACCCCGTCATCCCCACTGACAGGGACACACTTATCATTCAAAATCGCATCAATAAACATTTGTGTTTCTTCAATGTAAGCCGCTTGATAACGTTCTAGGAAGAAATGCAACGGTTTATCACTTACAATCGCATCTGCCGTTGAAATCACAGCCGTATTCGGATGATCATTCGCAACGACAACACTGCCCTTGGAGCCGAATACTTCAACCCGTTGATCATAGCCATATACAGCTTGTCGGCTGTTATCAATCACGCCAAGTGCGCCATTTGCGAATCGCAGCGTCACAACTGCCGTATCCACATCACCGTGCTGGGCGAAATCCGGATTAATTAATACATTCCCAACCGCAAACACTTCTTCAACCTCGCTGCCCGATACGAATCGAGCCATATCAAAGTCATGAATCATCATATCCATGAAAATGCCGCCAGAAACTTTAACGTAATCGATATGAGGAGGGTTCGGGTCGCGGGACGTTATTTTAATGATATGAGGATCGCCGATCCCCCCGCCTTGCACCACTTCTTGCACACGCTTGAAATTATGATCAAAACGGCGGTTAAATCCAATTTGGAGCTTCACGCCAGCTTTTTTAACTTCATCAATAGCTGATACTGTTTTCGTAATATCCATCGAGATCGGTTTTTCACAGAAAATATGTTTACCCGCACGCGCAGCCTGCGCAATCAACGGAACATGCGTATCTGTGGATGAGCAAATAAATATGGCATCGATATCTGGATGAGAAATAAGTTCGTTGCTATCCTTCGTCACTAGAGCGATATTGCGATCTGCTGCCCAAGCATCCAACTCAGGACCTGCAAACAAATCACTCACCGCAATAATCTCAACTTGCGGGTTCCGTAATAAATTGTCCGCGTGAATTTTTCCAATACGGCCTGCGCCGATAATACCGATTCTGATCTTTTTCATCCTATATGCCTCCCGCTTTACCTGAACTGCCGAATAGTTGAATCTTGGATCTCACCGATGCAATAATCGCTTCTCTTGCTGGAATCAAATAATTTCTAGGATCATAAGCGTCAGGATGATCATTCAAAAATGTACGAATTGTAGCTGTACACGCGATTTGATTGTCTGTATTTACATTGATTTTGGCGGTTCCGCAAGCAATGGCTTGGCGGATCTCATCATCTGGCAGCCCGCTTCCTCCATGAAGAACGAGCGGCAGCCCCGTCAGATCTCTAATTTCAGCCATCCGATCAAAACCTAACTTAGGCTGTCCACGATACGGACCGTGAACGGAACCTAGTGCTGGAGCTAGGCAATCGATGCCTGTTTCCTTCACCAGCTTTACGCAATCCTCAGCCACCGCGTACATCCCTTCGGCTTCATCCACGACCAAGTCATCTTCGCGTCCTGTAATTCGCCCTAGCTCTGACTCCACCGTTACCCCTAGCACATGCGCAGCAAGCGTCACATGACGCGTCACTTCGATATTATGTTCAAGGGAATGATGGGAAGCATCGATCATCACAGACGTGAAGCCAGCGTGCATCGCTTTGATACACAAGTCATAGGAGGTGCCATGGTCCAAATGAAGAGCAACAGGCACTGTTATGCCATAGTGCTCAATCAACGCCTTCACCATGCCAACGATGCAGGGAATCCCACCCATATAAGGAATATAAGCCTCACTTACACCAAGAATCACAGGCGCTTGTTCCAGTTGAGCCGCTTGCAAGATCGCCTGAGTGAATTCTAGATTATTCAAATTAAATTGCCCAACGGCATATTTCCCTTCCAAAGCCGTCTGCAACATGTCTTTCATCGAGACGAGTGTCATGATGATGTACTCCCTTTCCGGCGGAAACTCGCTGTTACCAGCGAGCCGTTACCATTTTTTTGCGCGTATAGAATTCCACGCCATCCGTACCATTGGCGTGCAAATCGCCGTAGAATGACTTTTTCCAGCCTGAGAAAGGGAAGAATGCCATCGGTGCAGGTACGCCAAGATTAATCCCCAGCATGCCAGCATCAATCGTTTCACGGAATTGGCGTACATTGCTGCCATCTTGGGTAAAGAGGCATGCTCCATTCGCAAATTCGGAACGGTTGGAAATCTCAATCGCTTCTTCCAACGTGGCAACGCGAACGATGGAAAGAACAGGAGCGAAAATTTCATCCTCCCAAATTTTCATCTCACATTGAACTTGATCGAAAATCGTTGGCCCAACGAAGTAGCCAGTTTCACCAGTAGCAGCATCCTTCCGACCATCACGAACCATAATCGCGCCTTCATTTTCACCGATTTCAATATATTTCAATGTACGTTCTTTATGTCCGCCACGAATAACAGGACCTAAGAACACACCTTCATCATTGCCGTTGCCAATCGTAATCGCATCTGCCGCTTCAAGCAGCTTGCTAACTAGCGTATCCGCTACATCGCCTACCGCAACCACGACGGAGCATGCCATACAGCGCTCACCTGCTGAACCGAAAGCAGCATTCGTGATTTCCTTCACAGCGATAGATAAGTTAGCATCTGGCATGACGATCGAGTGATTTTTCGCACCAGCTAGTGCTTGCACGCGTTTTCCATTCGCTGCAGCTGTTTTATACACATATTCAGCTACTGGCTGAGAGCCAACGAACGAAATGGCTTTAATATCTTTGTGCTCAAGAAGACCATTCACGACATCATGCGCACCATGAACGATGTTCAGCACACCAGCTGGTAATCCAGCTTCGTGGAACAATTCGGCAAGACGATTAGCCAAATGAGGCGTACGCTCGGATGGCTTCAATACGAATGTATTGCCGCAGGCGATTGCAAGTGGGAACATCCAGCAAGGCACCATCATCGGGAAGTTAAATGGTGTGATGCCGCCAATAACGCCAATTGGGTACCGGTACATACCGGACTCCAGATTAGAAGCAATATCCGGAAGCTGTTTGCCCATCATCAGCGTAGGCGCACCAGCGGCGAACTCCACACACTCGATACCGCGAAGTACTTCACCATACGCTTCCGAGTAGCTTTTGCCATTTTCTTTCGTCACGATGCGAGCCAGCTCTTCCCAATGATCAACGAGCAGTTGTTGGTATTTGAATAAGACTCTTGCTCTCTTCGGTACAGGTGTACGGCTCCAAGACTGAAATGCCTCTTGGGAATTACGTACCGCTTGGTCGACTTCCTCTTTTGTAGAGATTGGAATATAAGCAAGAATCTCTTCCGTTGCCGGATTATAAACAGGCTCCGTTTGTGTAGCGGATGATGCAACCCATTCGCCGCCAATCCAGTTTTTCAATGTATGTGTCATAGCAATTGCTCCCTTATGTTTAGTTGATATTACGATGCTGTGATTTCTCCGCGATTGCAACGTTCGATATAGTCATCCACTTGCGCAGCAGTAGGCATTGCATCCGAGCAGCTATGGCTGGAAATAACGATACAAGCCGCAGCGCTTCCGTATTCCATACTTTTCTCTAGTGTCCAACCTTGCATAACACCATAAATAAAGCCTGCTGCATAAGAATCACCAGCTCCAAATGTCTTAACGACCTTAGCAGGGAAGCTTTTGGCACGATGACCGACACCATCAGGTGTGTAGGCGATCGAACCGTCTTTGCCATGCTTGATAATCACAATCTTAGCTGAATAGTCAAACCATTTGGCAGCCGTGATGTGATCATCTTTTTCAGGATTATGCTCAAATTTCTCCATCATATCGAATTCTTCACGTGTACCGAGGATGATATCGCATTTCTCCGCAGCCAAGTTATAGTACACAGCTGTCTCTTCCGGTGATGTCCACGTATATGGACGGTAATCGAGATCGAACACGATCACAGCCCCATGTTTTTTCGCATAATCCGATGCTTGAAACACAGCTTCACGGGATGGACTTTGCGCTAGTGCTGTACCAGAAATGAGCAATACTTTGGCACCTGCGATCAGCGATTCCTGAACCTCATTCGGCGTCAACTTCAAATCAGCGACGTTATCGCGATACATCAGAATGCTGCAATCTGTTGGGCTCTTGATTTCTGTAAAAGCTAACCCTGTTACAGCACCTGTGCGATCTGTTACGACATTGCTTGTGTCGATTGCGTTACGCTCTAAGTAGGAAGCGATGAAGCGGCCCATTTGATCGTTGGCGATTTTACCAATAAATGCAGTTTTCATTCCTAAGCGGGACATCCCAATCGTAATGTTAGCCGGTGATCCGCCCACATATTTCGTGAATGTCATCGTCTCTTCCATCGGACGGTGAATTTCGTTCGCGTTTAAGTCGATACATAATCTGCCGATAGCTACAAAATCAAGCTCTTTCGCTTCTGGAAATGTCACATAGGTCATGGCCTCATTACCTGCTTTCTTTGATTAATAAAGAATGGATATAGTTCAGCGCGTTTGACGCATATTCGTACGCATTATGTGTAGCAGGGTCTTGCTCGCCTTCGAGCATCGCCCATCCTGTGTATTCACGATCCAATAACTCTTTGAAAATTGGTGCAAAATCAAGGCAGCCATCCCCAGGGACAGTAAACACGCCTTTGCGGATACAAGTTACGAAATCGACCTGCTCTGCGCGCGCTTCATCCAGTACCTCTTGACGTATATCCTTCAGGTGAATATAGGCGATTCGGTTGTAATGTTTGCGCAATACAGTCAATGGATCTCCACCACCGTAGTAGGTGTGACCCGTATCAAACAAGAGGTAGACCAAGGAAGGATCAGTCAGCTCCATTAATCGATCAATTTCTTCCGGTGATTCAACAACGGTTCCACCATGGTGGTGATAGGTTAGCTTCAGACCATGTTCAGCTGCAATAGCGCCCGCACGATTTAGTCCTTCCGCTAAGCTCTGCCAGCCTGCTTCATCGAGGCGAAGAACTTCTTTCTCATTCGGCGTACGACGCGGATCAAAATGGAGTGAACCCCCGACTTCTGCTGTTGAGATTACGGTGCTGCCCATTTCTTTTAGAAATAACACATGCTTGCGGTAAGCTTCCAGCTCTTCTTCTCGATAAAGTGGATCCGAGAACAAGACTGATTTCCACTGAGATACAAGCCCAATACCTCGTTCTGATAATTCTCTCTTTAACACGTTGATATCGGTCGGGTACTTGCGACCCATCTCCGTCCCGGTCAATCCAAGCTTCTGAATATCATCAACGATTTGTTCAAATGTGGTATCAGCGCCATGCTCCTTCACGTCTTCGCCCACCCAATTAATGGGATGTATGCCTAGCTTAAAAGGTAGTTTTGCCATCGTTAGGTCACCTCTTCTACGTTAAATGGGTTTCGCCGCTTGTATGTTTTTCTTCATCTCTTCATGTGCTGCTACGACTTTCGAGCTCTCGGAAACTTCGGGCACACCGACTTGCCACCAAGACTCATAGCCGCCTGTATTCGTTCCAGGTACAACTGGAATTTCGATTAAAGTTGTTACGGTTTCTTTTTTCGCTTGAAGTAATGCGGCTTTAAGCTCTTCCGAATTGGTCGCTTTGTACGAAACCGCTCCTAAGCTTCGAGCATGTGCCGCGAAATCAATCGGCAAATAGCCCCCTGTCAGCTTACGCGTTCCGGCTTCCCGATAACGGAATTCATTCCCGAAGCCTTCGCTGCCTTGACTGCGCTGCAGATTATGAATGCATTGGAAGCCATGATTATCAAATAGCAGGATGGTGAATTTCTGACCTTCTTGCAAGCTTGTCACTAATTCGGAATGAAGCATTAAGTAACTGCCATCCCCGACGATCGCATAAACCTCACGTCCAGGTTCCGCTAATGCGGCTCCGAAGGCACCGCTCACTTCATATCCCATACAAGAGAAACCGTACTCCATGTGGTATGTTTTGGGTTCTGTTGATCGCCATAGACGGTGTAGATCACCAGGGAGACTTCCCGCCGCACAAACGACAACAGAGGAAGGATCAATCGTTGCGTTGATAACACCAAGTGCTTGCGTCTGAGCAAAGCCTTCTTCACACTCTGCTTGATATAAACGGTCCACTTCACGATCCCACTCGTCTTTCAAAGCGGCTATGTAACCTGTTTCGTAGCTGCTCGTATATTCACGGGATACCAGTGCTTCTTGCAGCAAGTTTAGGGCTTCCTTCGCATCAGCCGTTATTGAAATGCCGCCTAACTTCGATGAATCGAAGCCGCTAATATTGATATTGATAAATTGCACATCATCATTCGCAAAGGCCGATTTGGAAGCTGTGGTAAAATCGGAATACCGCGTTCCTACGCCGATAATTAGATCCGCCTGCTTCGCTAGCTTATTCGCAGCAAGTGCTCCAGTTACGCCAATGGCGCCGACATGCAGCGCATGGTTCCATGGCATCGCGCTTTTCCCAGCTTGCGTTTCCGCTACTGGAATGCCGAACGCTTCGGCAAATGCCGCTAGCTCTTTCGTCGCTTCTGCATAGAGCACGCCGCCGCCAGCGATTAGTACCGGACGCTTCTTACCTAAGATCACAGCTTCCGCTCGCCCAACAGCTTCCTGCGACGCAGGTCGTCGATCGATATAATGAATTTTCTTTTCGAAAAAAGTTTCTGGATAATCATAAGCCTCCGCCTGTACATCTTGGGGAAGTGCTAAAGTCACTGCTCCTGTTTCTGCAGGATCCGTTAAAACCCGCATCGCTTGAGTAGCTGCACTTATCAACTGCTCAGGACGAACGATCCGATCCCAGTATTTGCTCACTGACTTGAATGGGTCGGTCGCAGATATCGAATAATCGTTCGTGACCTCAAGCTGCTGCAAGACGGGATCCGGCTGTCTCGAAGCAAAATTATCGCCCGGGAGCAGCAGAACCGGAATGCGATTGACGGTCGCAGTTGCCGCAGCGGTAACCATATTCAGTGCACCTGGCCCGATTGAGGTTGTGCAGGCATAGATTTGCTGACGATTCTTCTGCTTCGCGTAAGCGGTTGCAGCGTGGACCATCCCTTGCTCATTTTTGCCTTGTATGTAAGTTAGGTCACCTGCGCTATACTCCAATGCTTCTCCGATCCCCGTTACATTGCCATGTCCGAATATTCCCATGACGCCTCGAACAAATTTAGTCTCATGTCCATCGACAGAAATGTATTGTTGGTCTAGAAAGCGAAGAAGTGCTTGTGCCATCGTAAGTCGAATTGTACGCATGTTAAACTCCCTTCTCATTAGAGGTTAAGCGCTTAATCTTTTAATCTAAAACGCTCACCCCACATCAGGGGTTAAGCGCTTAATCCGATCATACTGCATTTTCATTTTACTCGCAATAGTTTTTTTCTACTTGTTATTCGCTGCCATTACATCCCCAGAATCACGACCTTTATGTCGTTAACTTCCCACTCCTGTATTCCTTTGGTGACATATGAAACTGCTGTTTGAATACATTTGTGAAATAATTCGGTTCATCAAAGCCAATGGCACATGCGATTTCGAATATTTTCATATCCGTATTCCGGAGGAGTAAAGCTGCCTTATCCATACGTACACGGGTAACAAAGCGCGTAAAGCTTTCCCCCGTCGCCTTTTTAAAAACAACACTAAAATAGCTTGGATTCAAATGGATATGCGTCGCAACATCTGTCAATCGGCACTCCTCATTGTAGTGTTCTTCTATATATTTAATGGCTCGCTCAACCACATTATCACTTTTGGCAACTTGCCATTGATTGAATTGCAGTAGGAAGTACTTCACTTGCTCGGCTGCCCAATCCAGCACCTCCTTCGAGGTCCAATGATTCTGTGGCATCTCGCTTGGAATCTTAGCTAATGCCTGTTGAGCAGCCGGATCAAATTGCTTCTGTATCGTTCCATGCATGGCTATAGAAAGCGACAGCGCGCCAATCCTCATCTCCTCTGGCGATGTGAGACCCAACTCTGCTAGAACCCGATTTAATAACACTTGCAGACTATCCTCTTGACCCACTAGAATGGCTGACATCAGTTGTACTTCCATCTCTCTAACCCGTGCTTGATGCTGTGAAAGCAGAAGACCAGTTCCCGGTTCACCCGTGGTAAGGGTAGGGAGTTGAATCGGATCCGAGACGGCCTCTTTCGTCAATAAATATCGTTCTGCCAACTCACTTGCGGATGGTGCGATTCCCATAGAAATTAGACCTGTATGAATTTTCAAATATTCAAAGGATGCCTTTGTAATGTTGCTTTGCAGACTTTCTTCAAGTTGCTGATATTCCGTCACTAACAAAAATGTATCCTGCTCCACTAATAAGAGCCGCGCTTCCAGCCCTGCTTCCTTCACTAACTCTTCCACGATATTTGAAAAGGCAAATTGCAATAAACTCATATCCCGCTTACCGTTGGCTGCCTTATTCGCCAAATCGTCATTATTTAGATGCAGCAACCACAATTCTTTGCCCGCTAGAACACCATTCACGGCTGCTAACGTTCTCATTTCATAAGGGAGGTCTAGCAATACAGCACGAAGTTCTTGATCTTGCTGCACTTGCATTTGCATGTGCTGTTTCTGCTGAAGCGCGTACTTCTCATAAAACCGCTCAGAAGCTTTGTTCATGATTTGGCGTACATCTTGTTCCGTGCATGGCTTAATCAAGATATCCAAAGCACCTAACCGCACAGCGGCTTGGGCATACTCGAAGTTCTTGTATCCAGTCAGGATGATGACGATCATATCCGGGTAATTCTTACGCAGATGTCCAACGAATTCAATCCCATCCATGATAGGCATGCGAATATCCGTGAGAACAAGATCTGGTTCGTGCTCTTCTAGCATTGTCAAAGCATCCTGCCCATTGCCAGCTTCACCGACCACTTGCCAGCCCAGATCTCCACTTTGCATCATTTTAACGAGTCCTTTTCTGAAATTCATCTGATCTTCGACAATCAACACTCTACCGTTTCGCATCTCGTAATCTCCTTTCACGTTATTTCGTTATTTGTAAGATGAGGCAGAATAAGACGCATGTTAGTTCCACTTCCCACTACACTTGAGATTTCCATTCGATACGGGGCGCCATGCACCAGCTCAATTCTTCGCACAACACTTCGCACGCCAAGACTTTCTCGTCCATCTGTACGTTGAGGCAGTGATGTGCCCTGTACACCTAAGATTTGTGAGATCGCTTTCTCATCCATGCCACACCCATTATCCGTCACATCTATTTCTAGAAATCCATCACGACTGCTTGCTCTAATAATCAGAACTTTATGTGATACCATATTGCGGAACGCATGCATGAACACATTTTCTACTAAAGGTTGCAGGAGTGACCGCATTACCTGAACGTCCATAACGTCCTCATCCACTTGAATAATGGCCTCCAAATCGGTTTCGAAAAGTTCCTTTTGTATCTTCAAATAGTTGCGGATCTGTTGAAACTCTTCCTTAACGGTAGTCAGTGTTCGCACTGGCATCAACGAATATTTGAGCATCTCCGATATGGCAGCGATCAAAGCGGCGGTCTCGGTTTCATTTTGTAAATAAAGCTTCCAGTAAATTTCATTGAACATATTATGCAGAAAATGAGGATTCAACTGCGCTTGCAGCGCCTTAAGCTCAGCCTCTTTCTCACTTAATTGCGTCATGTACACTTCCTTAATGAGTCTTCCAACTTGCTCAGCCATGGCGTTAAAGCTCTCGCCGATATACGCTAATTCATCGTGGGTTCGTATTTCAATACGCGTCTCGAAATCACCGGATCTGACCTTGCGCAGACCTTGCAATAGCTCCTTAAGCGGACGGAGCAAATTCCCCGTGGATAGAATAATTAGCACACTCGCAAGAAGAATACTCACCAAACCCGAGTAAACAATCATTTTAAATAAATCACGACTTCTTGATTGTATCTCTGTTAGCGATGTACCACTGACGAGTTTAAAATTCGTCACCTCGGATTGACCTTGTACATACAAATGGTGCTCCATTAATTGTGTTCGATTCATCGTTTGAAGGTGCTCTAGTTGATCATTGGGGACTGGTGAATTCGTAAATAAGAGCTCACTATTTTTATTAAACAAGTAGACCTGGCCCTGACCTGCCTTCGTCAGCTCCTTCAACGATCCTGAGAAGAAGGATTCATCAAAAGCCATAACAAGTACACCGTAAGTCGTCAAAGAACTATTTTTCATAAACCTAGCTACAATAATCGTGTTTCGATAACCGCTTGGCTCAATCGAGGAGGCGAGTGGCATGCTCATCCATACGAGATCACCAGAGGTGTCGCTAATTTTGGATCGGATTACTTTGAAAACGTTTTCATTAGGCGCATTAATCGTAGAAGTCGTGTAGCTGAAATACGAAGGATTCCCGTTCAAATCATATAAATACATCCCGGTGATATAAGGTGCATCGGATTTGAGCTGATAGACCTGATCTTCGATTTGCTTTTTATCATAATACCGATCAAAGGCATCAGAGCTTTCATTCAAATTAATGCGTGAAATCAGCTTCTCAATGGATGGATTAAACACAACGGTTTGTGAAATACGAACTACCTCTTGCACCTTAAGATCCAACTTCGCCAACGCTTCTTCGTTCGTGCTCGAAAACTGCTTGCTGATTTCTTCTTCAAACAGCGTCAAGTTATAGCGATATGTCAAATAACCGGTCAAGCAAAATGCTAATAAAATAATGATGGATAAACTGAGAATAAGTTTCACCCTGAAGCTGCGATTAATCATGATTACATTTCGGATCCAGGATAGCATCTCATTACCCCTTTGTTAGAAGTGACCAAACCTTTGACGATATTATAACAACATTTTTCGTTTTCTCGCTAACTTTTTAGTTTCAGCACCTAAACAAAGCAAAACCGATGTCCTTAAATTAAGGGAGCATCGGTCCTTTTCATCTACCTATTGTTTAAAAGTAGTCAACAACCGCTTAACGGTTTCACCATATTCGTTCACGAAAATCTCAAAAACTTTGACCTGAATCGGGAAATCAAGTTGATTGGATCTCGCATTTAAATCGATTGTGTTGGTACCATTGTACAAACGCCCTTCTCCTGATAAGGCTTCTACGGCTTTCCCAACAGGATTTCCAACATTATCAAATAATTCGAATGAGAGCTTACTATTAAACTTATCAACCGTAACCATTTTATCTGGTTTTATGCTCAAATCAAGCTTCAGCTTATAATCATAACTCATATTGGCTTGGTAAATAGCTGAAATCGTCCAATCCTTGATCGTAATTTCATAGGGATACACGTTCATTATTTTACTGGTCGCATCATTCTTCTGTACAGGTACCTTTGCCGTGGCAAGAAGTGATTTGAACGATACTTCTCCATTCGATTGTTGGCTGTAGAGATTCATTTTCAAACCTTCACCCGTCTCTGAGGCAGGTAGTGCATAGGAATAGCTAACCACATAGGACGCATTAGGAACAACACTTAGTGCTGTAGCTTCTTGTCTTCTTCCTCCATAAGCATAACCGTCAATACTAACAAGTTCCGTTTGGATTGCAGGAATTGGAATTGGACGATCACTGTTGTTCGTCAATTTGAACTTGGCTACTGCGGTATTGAAACCATCATCTTCATTACTTGTTACATGTAATTCAACCAAAGAAACATCGACATTGGACGGAACGAATTTGTTCGTTGAATCTAGTCTAACTGGCGTACCTAACGTATATTCCGGGGCAGGGATGACGCCCTGCGTCGCGGCTCCTGTTGGGAGAAGTATATTGACACGACCTACCCGATAGGTGTCTTCAAGGAGCTTACTATCCCCCGTCGCAACGGCGAAACTCTCTGGTGTCACTACATTCAAGCTGGTGAATGCCGTATCCAGGTCTGTTGGAATGACGATATGGATATATTTCTTCTCATCTGGATCAAGGACGACCGAGGTTTCAGCACGATTGCCGGAGTAAACGTTATTGTCTGTCTTCCCATCGATTCCAAAGTTTGGCACAGTCTGACGCTCTTTAGTTGAATTTACGACCGCAATTTGAACAACCGTGGAAACACCTTTGGCTGTAATTTCTTTATGAATGTCTACAGGAATGAAGTTAAGTGGCGAGCGCAATGAAGGTAAAGTAAATGCTTCTCCCCATTTCAGAATCGCGGTAGAATTCGTTATTGTACTGTCACTGCCGTTCCACACCATACCAGCATCAACAGGGACCGTAAGCAGCGTTGTTTCTTCCTTCGGATACACTTCCATATTCACATCTATGAAGTTAAGGCTCGTTACATCAACATCGTCACTGCGATCAACGATCGACAGGTAACTGAGCTCCAACTGACTCTTGGGTTGGATGGATTTCGGATTTTTGACACTAGGCTGCAGTGTATATTCGATGCCATCTGCCATCATCACCCGTAGTTCAAAGTCAGGTACACGCGTGATTTTATCACTTGTATTTCTCATTCGAATGACGGTACCTAACTTCGTCCGATCCGATTCGTGCTCATTGAGCATACTTTTTATTTCAATCTCAATTTTATTAGAAAGCGCATAGCTAACATTCGTACTTGCTGCAGGTAATGCTGCCAAGTTCTGACCATCTGCAGCCCATGCAGGTACAGATGCAGCAGATAAAAGTACAGCTGATAGAACGAGAGTAGCCAAAGATCTTTTCATCTTCATAGTCACTTATTTCTCCTCCTCTAAAATATTAGGTTAGTTACTCACTTTAACCGTGTCTTGATCTTTCAGTTGATGTTGTCCGGAAATGACCAGAATCTCTCCTTCTTTAACCCCAGAAATGACTTCCTGATTCGTCTCATTCAACCGACCGAGTTCAAGTTTACGTTTCTGTACCTTATCGCCATCTACAACAAAAACATAGTTATTTCCGCCTTCACGAACAATGCTAAGGCTTGGAATGACAGGCACGTTTTGTTCATCATCTTTGGTTAGTTCCACTTGTGCCTTAGATCCTGGTTTCAGCTTGCCATCCGGGTTCGGAACTTCCAATTCCAGATCATACGCTTTGGATTGTCCATTAATCACATCCGATAAATAGGTCACTTTGGCTCCAGCTTTCGTCGTTACGCCAGGAATATAGAAAGTCAATTCACTCTTACCTCTTACAAGGTTAGCCGACTCTTCGCTAAGTTGAGACTTGATTTTAACTGGGTTTGTCTGTTGCACTTCCCCAACGCGACCGCCTGGTGCTAGTGTCTGACCCACCGTAACATTGAGATCCGTCAGCCTACCAGAAGCAGGTGCTTTTACTTCAAGATTGCTGAGGGACCTCTCGATATTCTTGGCATTTACTTGCGCCGATTCCAAACTGGACTCCACTTGTGCAAGCGAATTCGTTTCTTGCAGTGTCTTCAGAGATCTACGTGCGCTTGCTAAATCTTTCTTGGTATTACTAAGCGCCGTTTCCGCCTTCTCTAGTTGAGATTTTGTAGCAGTTCCGAGATCATATTCATTGCGAGCCGTGTTGTAGGCTTTCTCTAGATCACCAACGGCGGTTTCCAATTTAGAAACACCATCTTTGGCATCTTCAATCCCGTTCGAAGTCTTCTGTTTTGCCTCCGTAAGTCCAGCCTGTGCTCCTTTGATACTTACTGCATTCAAATCCTTTTGTATCAACACATCTGTTGGATCCAATCGAAAGAGCACGTCGCCTTTCTCCACGATATCTCCACGTTTTTTCAAGATTTCTATGATTTCGCCACCAGACTTGGCGATAATATCTAATTGAACGGATGATACGACATCACCCACTTGTTCAATCGGTTCACCAATCTTTTGCTTCGCGACTTTGGCTGTTTTCACTACTTTCTCACCTTGCTGGGTGGCTGTTGTTGCTGCAGGACTTACGGCTGGTGATGCGGAACATCCTACGGCTATCGCCGCGCTAAGCGCGAGGACACCGAATATCTTGGTGCTCTGTTTAATCATAAACAACTGACGTTTCATAGTCATATTCCCCTTTTCCCCGATATAGATGATTAATGTGCAGATGCTGCTTGTTCCGATGGATTGGAAATCAACTTTCGTTTTCTATTGAAGAAGCCGCCTTCTCTTTTCTTAAATAAGAACTCATACATAATAGGTACGATTACCAGCGTTAGTAGCGTAGAAGTCGTAAGACCACCAATAACCACAACGGCCAAACCTTTGGAAATGATCGTTCCTTTGGATAATCCAAGTCCTAGAGGCATCAGCGCAAGTATCGTTGCACCTGCCGTCATGATAATCGGTCTCAATCTCGTAATTCCAGCTTCAATTAGCGCATCACGAATCGAGTAATCTTGCTCTCTTAGTTGCTGTACGCGGTCTACAAGTACAATCGCATTGGTGACAACGATACCGATCAGCATGAGAAAGCCGATGAGTGACGTTACATTAATCGATTCGCCCGTTATTAGTAGTCCTAGGAGGCCTCCAATAGCAGCTAGCGGCAGAGAAAACAGAATGGCAAGCGGCGCCCTAGCATTACCAAAGGCAATAACCATAACCATGTAAACAATGAAGATGGAAGCAATAATGGCCATAAACATTTGCATGAAACTTTTTTGGATATCGTCAGATACACCCTTTACTTCACGAGTGACGCCAGAAGGCAGTTCTAACTTAGCCAGTTCTTCCGTAATTTTCTTGCTGACGCCGCCTTTATCCGTCGCATTAATTTTGGCACTTACACTCACGATTTGTTCTTGATCTTCACGACTAATGCTGTTCGGTGCCTCAATCTGTTCAACACGAGCTACTTCATTTAACTGTATGGTTTGGCCAGTAGGCGTCTTGATTAAGAAAGTACCCAATTTATCCACGGAGTTTTTGTACATCGGATTCAACATCACCTTCGTGGCGTAAGTGATGTTATTAAATTTCAAATCACCTAACTTCTCTTCTGCGATCCAGGCGTTGACTGCTTGCAAAATTTGAGCACTTGAGAGACCATACAATCGTGCTTTGTTTTGATTTACGACAATCTCGACTTCCGTTTTGGAATCACTCAAACTGTCTTTAATGTCATTCAGCTCAGGGAATTCTTTCATTTTATCTTTGACCAACTGTGAGGCTTGCTTGAGATAAAGCTGGTCATCCCCTTTAAGGGAATAGGAGAAGTCAGCTCCTGTTGCAGTAGGAGGTCCTCCTGTAAACAGTGTAATATTCACATCTGATCCATCTGGCATCAGTTTTAACATGTCTTCCTTATAAGTTTTGACACCCTCAGTCGCATTGGTTTCAGCTGTTAGCTCGAAGAACATCATGGCTCGATACGCATAGCGATCACTGCTTTGGTTATATCCAACAAGCGATTCGATGTACTTAAATGCAGATTTGCCTGCTGTGTCTGTGTGTAATTTTAAATCTTTTTCAAGTTCTTTGGACATCTCATTCATCATCTCAATGGATGTTTCACGCGGCATTTTAATCTCAATAACACCTTGTTTGACGGCTTCACTATCCGGCATAAAAGCTACCGCTAAATTAGGTACTGTAATGATGATCGAGATAACAAGGGCAACGCCAGCTAGCAATAGTGTCTTGATACGGTTATTTAACGACCAGATAAGTGCTTTCTTATATTTCACTCCCATAGGCCCAACGTGATTCTCGTCGTGACTTGTAAGTTTCTTGCTTTTAAGCACCATAATCTTCGCTAGCATCGGAATTACGGTTAAAGCAACGAGTAATGATGACATTAAAGCTACGACAAGTGTTATGGCAAAAGGACGGAATACTTCACCAACAACCCCACTTACGAATCCAATAGGACCAAATACACCAACTGTTGTAATGGTTGAAGAGGTAATTGCACTTGAAACCTGTTTCGTTGCTAATTTTATAACGGATTCATTGCGATCTTGCGCTTTTTGCAGCTGACTATAGATATTTTCAATAACGACGATACTGTCATCCACAACTCGCCCGACTGCAATGGCCATTCCACCTAATGTCATGATGTTTAGAGAAATACCTAGAGGTCCCATAAATAGTAATGTTACAAGGATTGAGAGAGGAATCGACACGAGTACGATGATTGTCATACGAGCATTACGTAGGAAAAGCAAAATCATTAGGGAAGCAAGTATGGCACCTAAACCACCTTCTTGCACCATTCCGTGGATGGAATCTTTAATATCGTTGGCCGAATTGTAGATTTTGTGGAATTTCACGCCAGGCAGCGTTTGGCCCCAATCAGTCATCAACTTATCAGCACTATCTGCAAATTCAACAGCGTTCGCGACTTTCGTTTTGTAAAGCAATACGCCGATCGCTGGCAAATCATCTAATCTTGCAATGAACTTGGACTCGCTGATCGCTTCAACTTTGGCAATTTGTTTGAGAAGCAGTGTATCGCCTGTTTTCGTTGTGATTTTCAAATTATCCAAGTTATAGATCGTATCCATTTCACCTTTGACTCGAACCATTTGCGTGTTTCCATTGAAATCTACCGTACCTGCCGGGCTAGATACCAATGAGGCTTTAATCAAGCTTGAAACATCAGATGGTGTTAAACCATAATTGTTTATCGCAGGCGCATCAAGCTTAATGGTAAGAACAGCATCCTGATTGCCTACAGAGTCTACATGGTCGATTCCTTTGAGCCCATTAAAGCCGGGAAGAATCGTATCTTTGTAGGCTTTATCCAGCTCCGTTTGGTTCATTCCTACGTCACCATATACCGCCAAGTAATAGACTGGTTCTGAAGCAAAACCCGCTGTTAACACTTTGGGCTTCTCAGATCCTTGAGGCAGCTTAACATTCGAGATCAAGCTCTCCACATCTTTCTTCACATCTTCCGGCTTCTTATCTTGGTCTAACTCCAGGATAATCTGTGAGTAATTGTCCTGCGATCCAGAGCTTAGGGTTTTGAGTCCATCCAACCCTGCAACAGCCTTCTCTAATGGCTTCGTAATTTCATCAAGGACATCCTTCGGAGGTGCTACATAGGTAGTACTAATAATGACAACCGGAAATGTAATGTCAGGCATACTTTCTACCTTTAGTGTGGTTGTAGAATACGTTCCTCCTACGACCAACAGCAGCATAACGATGAAAATCGCTGCCACATTTTTCATTGAAAACTCAGTTAACTTGGACATTCTCACTTCTCCCCTGTCACCAGCTTTAATACTTACATTCTTACTACTCACTCATTCATCATACTTGGAATTAATTGACAATAAATATACGAAAATTGACAATTCTATGTTTTCTCGAACAGGATTTATTATAGCTTTTCATCTTAATAAAAACAGGTGAGCAAAGTCATATTATAGTCATATTTTGGTAATACGATCAGCTAAACGCTTGTGACTTCATGTGATTCCAACAAAACAAAAACCGATGCTCCTCCAAATACGAGGGCATCGGTATGAAATTCTTTAGACACGAAAAACCAGTAAACGCAAAGTTTACTGGTTCTTTTATCTCAACCTCTGACTAAGTTAGCCAAGCAGCTCCCGCAGTCGCGCAGGATAATCCGTAATAATGCCAGTGACACCAGCAGCAATCAATCTCTTAAAATCAGCAGTCTCATTCACTGTATACGGATAAACCGCCAGCCCCGCAGCTGCAGCCGCGGCAACATCCGCCTCGTTGATGCTGTGTTGATATGGATGTAAGGAATAGACGTCTACGCCAAATTGCCCAGCATAGGCCGCATGATCTAGTAAATTAGCTGCATAGAGCAGCCCCACTTTCGCTTTAGGCTGAACTTGTTTGATCCTGTGCATCAATTTGTGGTCGAAAGAAGAAATGACGGTATCTTCCCATCTATCCAATTCATCTAATAATGCCAACAGCGCCTTCTCCATCTTTCCCTCGTAAGCGTGCTTTATCTCCACATTGATGAGATGTCCCTGTGGTACAAGCTCGTATACTTGACGCAGATGAGGGATTCTCTCCCCCGTGAAAGCTTCCGAGAACCAGAGTCCAGCATCCAGCGTTTTCAATTCTTCCCAGCTCTTTTCACAAATAAGTCCAGAGCCATTGGTCGTACGATCCAACGTTAGATCATGACAAACGACAACCTCTCCGTCTTTCGTTATCTGAACATCGAGCTCTATCCCTTCAGCCCCTTGTTCGAAAGCTAATGCGAACGAGGCTATTGTGTTCTCGGGGGCTTCTCCAGCTGCTCCGCGATGTCCTATCACGATCGGTTTTTGGTTATTCATAATTCACTCTCCTATAAAGATAAGCTATTGAATACGCTCAAATTATAGTTGAATTCACCTGATTTTGCCCAGTCTACAAGTCTATTGATTTTGTAAAGGTTTCAAGATTTATACAAAACATTCACATGAATTTGACATTGGTCAAATAAACGACGGTTAATCTAATACACATAAGTGCTTGTCGAATAAAGGGTCATGGAGGAGCTTGCAATGAACGCTATGGAAAGAGATTTACCTCACACAAGTAAAATAAACACGAAGGCACATACAGCGTATCCACGAAAGGCAGTACTCAGTCAAAACTGGATGGAGACAATCCTTGGTTATGTCTTCTTATCTCCGTCACTCCTGCTGTTTGCAGTCTTTTTATTCTATCCCTTGATACAAACCTTCTATCTCAGTTTACACGAAACCGATCCGCGAGGCAGAGTAGCTTCCTTCGTTGGATTCGATAATTTCACGGCTATCTTCACCTCAGAACGATTCTATCAAAGCTTGGGCGTCACAGGCCTCTTTACACTGCTGACTGTTCCTACGGTGATCGTGATCGCGTTGATGCTTGCAGCTTTGACGCATAATCAGCTCAAAGGCATGCGAATCTTTCAATTTATTTTCTCCCTGCCTGTCGTCCTGTCGGTAGGGACGTCCGCCGTAATCTGGATGATGCTCTTTCACCCGAGTGTCGGCATGTTGAATTACCTACTTGAACAAGTCGGATTAGCACCGGTAGCTTGGCTGACGGACCCTAAATGGGCACTGCTTTCCGTTTCCATGATGACGGTTTGGATGAATCTCGGCTTCACTTACATCGTCCTACTCAGCGGCCTACAAGGCGTTCCGGATGAGATCTATGATAGTGCCAAAATCGATGGATCCGGTCCCATTCGCACCTTTATCCAAATCGTCTTGCCTTTACTTTCACCAACGGTTTTCTTCGTTACAATCGTGTCTATCATCGGTGCTTTTCAGTCCTTCGGACAAATTCATATCCTGACCAAAGGTGGTCCAGTCAACTCCACAGATGTACTTGTTTACACCTTATATCAGGATGCCTTTATTAACTTTCGATTCGGAACAGGCAGTGCACAAGCGCTTGTCCTCTTCACCATTATCCTTATTTTTACGGTCATACAGTTTAAAGTATTTGAAAAGAAGGTGCACTATCAATGATGACTCGTTTACAAAATACCTTCGTCTACACCCTTTTGATCATCTGTGCAGCACTTGTTCTTTATCCCATTTTTTATACGTTCTCATCCGCCTTCATGACGCCGGAGGAAGCATCCGCCTATCCGCCTCGATTCTTGCCTAGCAGCTTCTATCTAGGCAGCATGATCGCCGTCTTCAAGCTTGTGCCTATCGCCAAATTTGTAACCAATAGCCTTATTGTCTCTATTGTTATTACGCTGGGACAGCTCATTACATCGAGCATGGCTGCCTATGCCTTCACCAATATTCGTTTTAAGGGCAAGGCCTTCATCTTTGCGCTTTTCATGGCCACCATGATGATTCCGTGGGAAGTCACCATTATTCCCAATTATCTAACCATCAAAAAATGGGATTGGCTCGATAGTATGCAAGGTCTCACCGTTCCGTTCTTAGCTACGGCCTTCGGCACCTTTCTTCTGCGGCAATTTTTCTTACAGCTTCCCAAAGAGCTGTTCGAAGCAGCACGCATCGATGGATGCGGTCACTTCCGCATGTTCTTCCGGATTGTGCTTCCACTTGGTCGTCCAGCCTTGGCAACACTAGCCGTTTATGCCTTTTTAAATGCCTGGAACATGTATCTCTGGCCTCTGCTCATAACGAACAGTGAAGCCATGCGTACTGTGCAAATTGGCATCGCAATGCTGCAATTCGAAGAATTAACCGTATGGAATTTGGTGCTGGCAGGCGTAACTATCGTTTTACTGCCGTCCCTAGTATTGCTTGTCTTGGGTTTAAAGCAACTCGTTCGAGGTCTTACAGCTGGTGCTGTAAAAGGTTAGTCCATCCTTGATGGCCACTCTGTTCAGTCTCTATGCTGAAGCAGATTTCCATATATTTTAGATGAAACAAAAGGGAGAGAAATAGAATATGAAATCATTGAAAACAAGAAGTTCCATCCTTGCTATGACTGCAATTATGGTACTGTTAACTAGCGCATGCGGCAAAGCAGAAACGACTACTTCAGGCAGTACGACAGAAAGCAAACCTGCTACAAGTACAGCAGCTGCGGATGTCAAAAAACCAACGGAACCTGTTAAAGTCATTTGGTGGCATTCGATGAGTGGAGAGCTTGGCAAAGCCGTCGATAAATTAGTGGCAGATTTCAATAGCTCTCAGAAGAATGTCCAAGTTGAGGCAGTCTTCCAAGGTACTTATGATGAGAGTATTAACAAAATGAAAGCATCGATGGATACCAAAAGCGGTCCTTCCCTCATTCAGGTTTATGAAATCGGCTCCCGCTTCATGATCGATTCCAAAGCTATTACACCTGTGCAGAAATTTGTGGATGCGGATAAATTCGATCTTTCTCAGCTTGAAGAAAACATTCTCAATTATTACAAAGTCGATGGTAAACTGAATTCCATGCCATTCAATACTTCTAATCCAATCTTGTATTACAACAAAGATATGTTCAAAGCTGCTGGTCTTGATCCTGAGAAACCACCAACGACATACGAAGAAATTGCGAACGCATCTAAAGCATTAAGTAAAGACGGGAAATCAGGTTCTTCCTTTGCCATCTATGGTTGGTTCATGGAGCAATTCTTCGCGAACCAAGGCGTTGAATTCCTGAATAACGGGAATGGCCGTACCGCTGCTGCAACAGAAGCCTTGGTTAACAATGAAGCTGGTGTCAAAACGCTCACATGGTGGAAAGAGATGGTCGACAGCAAAACATCCGCCAACCTTGGCCGTAAAACAGATGACACGAAAAAAGCTTTCTTAGCTGGCCAAATCGCCATGACATTGGATTCCACAGCATCTCTTCGCGGTATTGTCAGCGGAGCTGAAGGCAAATTCCAAGTAGGTACAGGCCCGCTTCCTAAACCAGCTGATGCCAAAGAAGGCGGTGTCGTTGTAGGTGGTGCGAGTCTCTACATCTTGAACAACAAGTCGGAAGCCGAGCAACAAGGCGCATGGGAATTCATTAAATTCCTAACGAATCCGCAAACACAAGCATGGTGGAACGTAAACACGGGTTACTTCCCAATTACTAAAAAAGCTTATGATGAGCAGATTATCAAAGATAACATCACGAAATTCCCGCAATTCCAAACGGCTATTGATCAATTGCACAAAACGAAAGCGAACACAGCTACGCAAGGTGCAGTTATGGGTGTATTCCCAGAAGCTCGTCAAATCGTCGAAACGGCTATTGAAGAGGCTCTGACTGGCAAAAAGGCGCCAAAAGAAGCACTGGATAACGCTGCTAAGAGCATTACAGAAAAAATTGGTGCTTATAACAAGACAGTAAAATAATCGTCTCTATCCAAAGTAAAACAAAACAGATGCTCCCTTTTACGGGGGCATCTGTTTTCAAATTGATGCAAAGAAATTAGTTCATTTGTGATAGTCCAGTAATAGAATCAATCTCATTTACCGTAAACATACACTTTTGCCGTAGTTTGTAGTCCCTTATACGTTGCTGTAAATACCGTTTGCCCATATTTATGACCTGTAATATTACCTAAACTATCTACGGTCAATATAGAAGGATCAGCTGTTGAATAGCTACCATAGCGGCTGACATTGATCTGTTGATCCCCATAAACTGATGTAAGAACAGTATCTAATGTTTGTCCGACACTCAGACTATAATCTTCTGAATCGAGCTTCAGCCCTGTTTGTGTGGGGGGCGAATACACGGCCAGTTTCATGAGCGTGTCTGGGGATGAAAGGATCAAAGTCCCTCCGCTCTTCACTGAAATTGCCTTTGTCAGACCACTAACAGGCTTTGACCATTGAATGGACGCAGTAGCATCGGTTTTGGTAACTAGTTGAGACTGTCCTATTAAATAGCCGCCATCACTGGTATTCGTTAGGGAGACCGGTTGTCCTCCATGAAGCGTTTTCGTCCAGCTCTCTTCACCCATGGCATCGGTTTTTATCAGAATAGTTTCGTCTTCTAAATCAGAACCAACAATTACATAACCACCGTCAGTTGTTTGAATTACATAGCCTGTCTTGCAGCTATATGTCTTTTCCCAATCCATTTTACCCGAAGCATTCAATTTCCAAATGGAAACATGATTACCTTTGGTACCACTGACAATATAGCCACCCTGATCTATTTCTTCGATCGTACGTGCTTCTATATGCGGACTATCCGGTCCGCCTGCACCTAAAACGGTAGTCCACTCTTCTTTACCACTACGATCCCTTTTTTGAACTGCCGTATGAAACGACCCTATGTTTAGACTCTCCGTAAAAATAGCATTTATATAGCCGCCGTCTTTTGCTTCTCGAATCATATTAAAGTGACCGTAGGCACCAGAGTCAACTACCTGTGTCCACTGAATGACTCCGTTCTCATCTGTTTTGGCAATGACATAGTCATTGTAGCGGAAGTAAAATCCTGGGACAGTTCCTCCTACTATATATCCCCCATCATCTAGATGGCGAATAGAAGAAACGGTTACCTTTTTTTCAACACCAGATGAATTTATTGCCTGCAGTTGAAATACTTTTGACCACAGCTGATTTCCTTGTTCATCAATATTAGCTACATATATGTTGTCTTCGCCAGAAGTTCCCATCACGGCATACCCATTCCCTGACATTTCCTGTACTTCTGAGAGTACAAAACCTGTGTTGAATTTTTTTGCCCACAGCGTCTCTGGTGCTAGTCCATCAGCAGCAGTATGCCCTGTGTTCCAACCAATGAATAAGTTAAATGAAAGTATTCCTGCTAATAACAACTTCCTCCATGAAGCGCTTTTTTTCATATTCGCACATCTCCTTATTCGATTTGAAATCCGACTGCATGGACAACCAGAATCAAAAGCATCTCCCCCTCCTTTGACTAAAAATACTAAAAAATGTATTTATTACATATATTCGGTTGTATTCTGTATTAAACGACGTATTTTAACAAAAAAATTCAAACACGTTTAAATAAAACAAAACCGATGCTCCCCAAGTACGGAGGCATCGGTTTTCGAATTTCAAGCAATGTTGATTTGAAAAAGCTCCTCTAACTCCATTTCCAGTACTTCGCTTAATCGCTTAGCCGTTGATGGACCCACTGATTTAATCGATCGTTCAAGTAAACTTATGTACGCATGGCTCAGCCCAGCATGCCTTGCCAGCTCTCGTTGTGAATAGCCTTTCATGACCCTTGCCTTAATGAATGCATCTGTTTTGGCTTTAATTTGAATATGCATCGGCGTTGAATGTCACTCCCCCATCCTCACTTCGTCCTATTTGAAGTATACCGCATTTATTCACTAATGCAATATTAAAAGTTTACATTAGTAATCAAAATTATTTCTTCAGTAGCCAAATTAGAAGAGGCTGTTCAAAAAGTTGAAATCTACCTGCGGGACCGACGAATGAAAGCCGCAAACGCTCTCCCTTGCACCACGGAAATCTCCGTGCATGAAATAGGAAAACGAAGCGGCTTTGATTTGACGCGATTCATAATAAGAGATCCGATAAAGTATGAGAGCAGACAATCAACCAGGACGTCTTGATGGCATTGTTGTCTTTTGAGAAATGACGATAACTCCGTTGTCATCGGAGATCAACACGGCATCTCCTTCCGTTGTAACGCACTGCGGCATAACCGCTGGCCGCACCTCTGCGCGAAGGTATGGCTGACCACGCAGCGCCACAGAAACCTCCGTCGGGCTTAGCTCCAAACAAGCTGTCGCTCTGGACATCGAAGCGAATAATGTATGTCCACTATGGCGAAGAACGCTTCCATAGCCAATAAAGCAGCGCTCGACGTTCGTCCAGTCGTCTTCGTCCGTACCTTCAGGTCGGGTTACCGCAACAAGGTAGGCATCTGTCTCCCAACCATTCAATTTACGCATGCAATTTTGATGCATGATCCGGCCATCAGCCCGAAGGTTCACGTACACATCCGTCTGCTTACCGTGTGACCGAATGCGTACACCAATCATGTCGTGTCCCTCCAGAGCAGTCACCTTGGGAAGTGGATGCTCCAACTCTACCGGTATCACCGCGGTAATAAATTTAGCCTCAGTAACTGATTCGCTCGTTTCAAATGACAAATATGTCGCTTTTGTATCCGGAGCATGATCAACTAGGCCCTCTTTCTGCTGAATGACCAGGTCTTGCGGAAAGAGATGCTTAACGACGACACTGGCATCGCCGTTCGTTATTCGCACTGAGCCATTCTCCGCGATGTCGATTTCCCCTTCGTAATGCATCAGCCATTGCAGGTTGCCTTTCTCATGTGCCCGCACATCATCAATGATAACAATGACACCGTCAACCCAGAGGAAATGACGGAAATTCCTCGAGAAATGCTGGGACATCGGGCCGGTAGCGTCCGCGTACACATAACGGATGCCAACGTGGTCCACCAGATGGTACACTTGTCCAGGCTCCTTCACGCCTCGAGGCACATCCGACCTCAACTGCCCCTCGCCGTTAAATAGCACCACATTATGAGCTTCGCTCTGCACGTAGTAGTTCAGATATTCCGGTCTTTCGTACGAGCAATTGCCGGAGTCAATCAAGAGCGCCCGCCCTTTATGGTACAGAACAAAAGAACCCGCATCCGCATGCGCATGATTCCAAGAGAAGCCGGACTTCACCGCGAGCAGCGTGCGATCTTTCTCCCAACTGTCGCGCATCGTTGCCCAGCCGATGTCTCCATAGATAACTGATGTCTCGGCTTCAGACGGAGGGTTCAAGGCCCCTTGCCTAATACGTTCATGCTGAATAAAATCATAAAACTCATACTCCGCCTGCCATTCTTTCAGATACCAACGTAACCTTGGATCTTCAAGCCCATTCGCCAACAGCATCTTCGCTGCCTGAACGGCTCCTTTATAGAAATGGCCGTCACCAAAATTAACGGTAAGTGGCCGCTCGGAAGACGGATACGTCGTATGTAGGAAAAAATCTCCCGCTGTTGCCAGCACGGGGATGTCGGTAAAGTCCGTATACCCAAACGAAGCTTGATAAGCCAGTCGGAATACTAGATATTCATACAGCCCATAATCCGCATAATTCACACTTTCATAGAAGGCTCCAGCTTCGTCGTAATTCAAGCTTTTATTGCCTAACACACTGCCTTTGTACAGAAAATATTCTGGAAAAATGCGGACAATTTCATCCAGCCATGCGTTCGCATCCCCTTCCTCGTTCATAACGGCGAGGACACCAACACCCGCGAGTCCAATCATGACCGCCCACCAATTATGACCCATGGAATCGAGTGTATGGATACGTGTGTCGGCAAAAACCCAATCCTTCAGTGTAGGCCGTACACCAAGCTCTAGCAACCCCCGACGAACGGTAGCGCGCTCTTCAATACTTAGCAAATCGTAAATGCAGTCATAACCCACGGCAAATCCGTGGCAAAAGCGAGACGTATTCAACTCTGAATGCCACGGTGGATCGTTTCGAAACAGACCTTTCCCGTACCATTTCTGATAGGTACTGTAATGTAGGAGCGCTTCTCGCAGCTTCTCACCATAGTGCCGCTCCCCCGTTACTTGATACACAAGACCAAGGATCGTCCCCATCTTGGCAACTTGCTCGCTAGGTGGTCCATAGCGGCCATGCTGAGAATCCTCTCCGTCCGCCTGTCCCTCATCGGTAAAGGATTCTCCCAACATGAGATCAGCCCTAGCCACATAGCTCTGCCATTCCCTTGCCAGATCTTCATTCTGCTGGAGCTGTAGTCGGAACCGATCTACCCAATCCCGATCGAAATATAAATACGGATGAGGCCTCTGGTTCATCTCTGTCATTGTTCTCTCTCCCTTCCTCCGATCGTTACGATTTCTGCTGGTCGAACCGAAACCAGGTGGGATGCTCCAATTGCAGCCCCTTCTTCTTCCAAAACATTGCTCACAAACAGTGGCCCGTGCGATCCGTGCAGTTGTTCGATATGCAGTATCGCCGGCTGATTGGTCATATTGAACCACCGCATCATGAAGGCGTCGGAGGTATCATTCATTTTAACTGCAGAAAGCGCGAGCCCTTCACCCGACCAACGTATAAATTGATGCTTCGCTGGGAGAATACCCGATTGCAATGGCGTCTGTTGTGCTGTCCATGGCACTTGAGCCTGATAAGCTGTCGCAAAAGAGCGTTCTGCATCAAGCATTGCGCCGTGCGGGATGATGCCGTATTCAAACTCGTGATCGCCTAAGCACTGCGCCTCCGGAGTTGGGAAGACTCCCCAGTCGCCAAGCTCCTGTACAGCGCGCAGCAAGGTCACAGCGATGGTTCCCCGGTCGTCGCGCAATACTTCATATTCGTTTAATCCAAGGTTATAGACCGTGAGACCATGCGTATCCTTGCGTACGTTAACAAAAGCTTGCTGATGCTGACAGTTGCTCGGATTCGTCCATTCAGAGGCGGGGTGTGTCGCTCTTTCAGCCACTTCAAAAATCGAATCAACGTAATGCACATCTGCAACAATATCCGTCGGAAACAGGACGCGAACACGATGATCTTTGGCTTCATTATTAAAACTTGTCTTTACTTTTAAAAGAGGAACTCCACTTTCTAACGTAAGACGAGTTGTAAGCATTAAGGTCACTGTCTCTTGGCTTCGCTGAGCTTTCCGTTCAAGGAATGGCACGAATTCCTGAATTTCTTGGTTCAGTCTTTCATCCGCGCTGGCAGGAACCTCCCACTGATGAACGATCGCTACAACAGTACGATAGGAAGTTTGTTCTTCTACGTAGATGCGGGCAGGCAAGCCGCGAGTCGTAAGCGGGATGTCTCCCTCAGGTGCTTTGAAAATGTACTCATTTCCGATGTCCCCTACATTCTCGTAAGCTCCTAAGCCGGCAAACATCTTGCCATTGCGCTTATCAATAATGTCATATGTCCCGTCATCCGCGATGTGCACCTCTAGGAAATCATTTTCCATTCTGTGCGCATCTGCCTGTACAACGGAAGGAGGCAACACATGCTCCACCTGATCAGGGCTCAGTGCGTAGGTGCTATACCCCATGGCCGGAACGTCTTGAGCTAAGAAGTGCACCCGTACGGAACGTGCCATATACGGCTGACGGAATCTATCTTTGGGCAGCTCATAGCCAAATGTCACACCACGATCTTCAATCCTAGCATCAAGCTGCTTTCCATCGGCATTCACGACAGCGTAGCCTTCCAAGCTCAGCGCCTTTAGCTCCTCCACACTCTCTCTGCGATCGCCGCCAAACGCAATTCGCTTCACGTCGACGTCAACGCTGATCACGCCTGAACGCTCCCAGCCGGTCGTATTAAATACCGTAAACGGAATCGCTTTCGTCCCATACGTTGCTTGCGTATCAATTTGCCCAATGATCGCCTGTTTGCTGTCTGCCACAATCTGTTCGGCTACTTGAAAGCTTTTGTCAAATCGAGTGATCATCTCACGGTGCACTTCATCTACGCTACAGCCGCAAATGCTGTCATGCGGGTGGTTTTGCATCAACGTTTTCCAAGCATAGGTGAATAGATGATTAGGATAAGCGTGCCCCAGCCAATGTGCAAAGGTCGCCATAGGCTCGGCTACTTTCTCCAAGTAGGTTTGCACACGCTGATTTTGCTGTTTAATATACACTCTGGCCGAAGCCGTATTCACAAGCGTCCACCAACCATCCGTGCGTTGGCTTCTTAATTCGCCTTGAATGACCGATAAATTTTCAGGTAAATGCTCTTTTACACTCGTAATGTAATCATTAAAATTGGAATGAATAAAGGCAATGTCCGGATACAAGTCACGCGCAGTCTGAAGCGCTGCCGACAAATCCGTCTGAACCGGCTGATGATCACAGCCATTCATAAATAGCAGATGCGGTGTTGAGGCATAACGCTCTGCATCCTTTAGCTTCTGCTCCCAGTACTTGGCAGCCTCGGCTTGATCCGTCGGGATTTCCATCCCATTGTGATACCAATTGGCGAATAGAATACCGAGCACGGTCGAGCCATCCGGCGACCGCCATTTCATTTCCGAGAAGGCGGATTCATAGTCGCCTTTTACCTCATTGTTGAATCCGACGGGTTTCACCCCTCTACCGAACACAGCTGTATCCATGCCAGCTTGCAGTATAATCTGCGGTGCTTGCCCCATATTGCCAAAGGAATCCGGGAAGTAACCCAGCTTGCATATCGTGCCATATTCCCGCGCATCCTGATGACCGATTAATAAATTTCGGATATTCGCTTCACTGCTGGTCAAGAACTCATCCTGGAGGATGTACCAAGGGCCAATGATCAGTTTCCCCTCTTGCACCATACGTACAATAACAGCCTTCTTGTCAGGTCTGATTTGCAAATAATCTTCCAACACAATGGTCTGACCATCCAGATGGAAACTTTGAAAGTTGGGATCCGTCTCGAATAATGTGATTAGGGTATCCATTAATTCCACTAGAAGCACCCGGTGCTTCTCGAAGGGCAAATACCATTCCCGATCCCAGTGTGAATGTGATACAACATGTACGTGTTTGTTTACCATGACTTGCACTCCTTTACGAATACAGAAATAAGTTGTATATTTGTTATAAACTTAATACAAGGAGAAATGAAACGCATGCCCAGCACACCGGCAAGAATTCCAATGTACATCCAATTAAAAACATATATTATGAACCAAATTCAGCAAGGCATCTGGCAGCCTGGTGACAAGCTGCCCTCGGAAAATGAGCTGGCCGAACAGTTTGACGTCAGCCGCATTACAGTCAAAAACGCGATGGCTGATATCGTGGAACAAGGCCTGATCTACCGTATTCAAGGCAAAGGTTCCTTTATCGCCGACAACGCTTCTTCACCATTTTTGGCTTACGAGCCTAAGGAAACCATGGGTTCATGTGTAGCCTTCCTTATGCCTCGTCTTGACAATCTATTTACCGCCAACTTAATGACCGGCCTCGAACAGGTACTGGCTGCGCATGGCTATCACCTCATCTTTCGACTGACTCACGATAAGCAGGAGTTAGAAATCAAACTACTGAAAGAACTTACCCAACTCGGGATGAAAGGCATTATTATTTACCCGGTGGAGGGAGAAACTTTTAATAATGAAATTCTGAAGTTAACCTTAGGCAATTATCCGCTTGTCATCGTAGATCGGTATTTGCGCGGACTAGACGCCAACTGTGTAAGCTCTGATAATTTCACAGGCGCGTATGAAGCGACCCAGCATTTGACAACTCTCGGTCATACCAAGATCAGCTTCATCAGCACCGCAATCACCGGTACAACGAGCATTGAGGATCGGCTGCGCGGTTACGAGCAGGCTTTGAGCGATGGCGGGCTGTTCATCGACTATCGACTGCGCCTGATTCTGAACAGCAGTTTGCCGGTCTATGACCAAGTTAAGCAGTATATCTTGGACAATCCGGATGTTTCCGCCATCGTAACGACGACTTCAACGATCGGCCTGTTCGCCATGAAAGCCGCCCGAGACATAGGTCTCATCGTTCCTCAGGATCTGTCGGTTGTCTGTTTCGATGACTACGAGAAGTCCGAACTGTCCGAAGTTCCACTGACGTATGTCAATCAGAACGAAAAGCAGATGGGTAGCGAAGCTGCCAAACTGGTGCTCTCCTTGATTCAGAACCCCGGTCAGGAACGTCGCAACCTTGGTCTCCCGAGCGAACTCATTGTCCGCGGCTCGACGACAAGTCCGAATCCTGCTCGATCCTAGCCTGATACCACCAAATGCGAGGCGCTTTCAATGCCTCCTTGTGTGCATTATAACATTCAAGTTGTATTCGGTAAATATGTTGTATATTCATTTATAACATTATGAATTGCCAATGGGGTTGATTCCAATAAAAACGAAAATTCAATATCAATTTTTTATCTACTATTTGTTTCTTTCCGTCATACCGCTGCTCGCCCTTTCGTATTATTCTTACTCCAGTATTAAAACGAACGCTCAAAAAGAGTTGGTCAATACGATTTCGTTTGATATACGGCAAAGCCAAGCTTCCCTTGACGATCTTTATACAAGGTTCCAAAAATATATGGACATTCTTTCGAATTCAACCACTTTCTACAGTTTCGTTCTCTCAGCGTTAAGCGACATCAAGCACGGGGATATCCAGCATGCCAAATATATGGGTACGATGAGCCTCGATCCGCAAATCAAAAGCTTATTTGCCACGGATGATGTCGTTTCCGCCGCCATGGTTGTGATTGACGGGCGCGTCGTGTATAGCTACAAATCCTTCGTCTCTGTCACGACTGACTTTAAGAACAATCCGATCATCGCTAGTACGGAAGCTAGTCCAAATATGCGTTGGTTCAGCAATCAACTCTCTCCTTTTGGCGTATTCGAAGGAAAATATTCAATCATCACCAAAAATATTTATAATATTATGGGAAATAATCCCTCGGAGAGCTTGTGCCAAATTATTCTTCTGGTCAATCAGCAAACGATGAATGATCTTCTAAGCAACCAGCTCCGATTCTCCGATAGCATCGTTCGCGTATTGGATACCGATAATACCGTTATTGCAGGAAACGACCATGTATTCCCGATTAGTGATCATCGCATCGCAACTACGACACAGCAGCTTCCGCTTAATCAGAGCTTGGATACGATCTCTTATCTCGATGACTTCTTCGTTTTACAGAACAAGTCGAATGTGACCAACTGGCGCTTTATTCAACTGTCCTCATCGAAGCATGTCACCGAAGCTTCTTCAGCAATTATTCTTTTTTCTATCATTCTTGTTGTAGCTTTGTTGATGCTTATGATTCTATTTTCATTTTTTATTTCAAAAGAGATTCTGCTCCCGATCAAGCGTCTGGCTAATGCTATGAAAAAGGTCGGAGAAATGAACATTAAAATGGCCGTTGCGCCCAATTCCACAAATGAAATCAGCCAAATCGCAAGCGGCTTCAACCAAATGGTGGATCGTATCGACAACTTATTTCGGCAAACGATTGAAATCGAACACCAGAAACGCAAATCTGAGATTGATATGCTGAAATATCAAATCAATCCCCATTTCTTATACAACACGATTAACTCTATCCGTTATTCAGCGATGAAACATCAGGATGAAACGACGGCCCATATGCTGGTCACCTTAAGTCGATTACTTCGTAATACACTTAGTCATCCCAGCAATGTGATTGCTTTGAGAGAGGAAATGCAGAATATTCAAGACTATATTCGGTTGCAGCAGCTGAGGTATGATAACCAGTTACATGTTGAATACCAGATTGAGGAATCTACCTCTCATTTGCTAGTGCCACATATGATTTTGCAGCCTATCGTGGAAAATTCCATCATGCACGGATTGAATCACAATTTGAATACAGGCACCAAAGCAAGCATCATTTTATCTACTTATCTCAAAAATAGTACGACACTTGTTCTCTCCGTTCTCGATAACGGAATTGGCATATCAAGCTCTATCAAGGACAACTTGCTTGAACATCAATCGACGACTACCTCTGATTCCCTGCGAATCGGCTTTATGAACATTCACAAAAGAATCCGGCTCCAATACGGAGAACCTTATGGCATTGAGATTGAAAGTGAGGTTAACTCCTTCACCAACGTGTACATCATTTTACCGGTACTCTACAATTTGGAAGATGCTGACGCTCACTTTATTGGCGAAAGAGGTGCAAGCTTAGAATGAATGCCATTATTGTCGACGACGAACCCTATGTCAGGCAGATGCTTAAGAGCATGATTCAATGGGATCAGTTGTCTATCCATTTGGTAGGCGAGTTCTACAATGGACAAGATGCTTATCAGCGGATTAAGAGTGACACGCACATTGACTTAGTCATAACAGACTTGAGAATGCCGATCATGGACGGCCTGCAGTTGATCAAAGAGACATTAGTCGTTAGACCTCATATCACCTTCCTAGTGATTAGCGCCTTTAACGAGTTTCATTTGGTCAAAGAAGCCTTCTTGCTTGGTGCTAAAGATTACTTATTGAAATCCGAAATGACAGAAGCGCATATTAACCACACTTTGTCCAATCTGCGGCTAAACGATCGTCCCAAATTAGCAGCCATCTCCAGCAAAGAACTGATGAAAGAGACGTTATTAAGTCGACTGGCAGCAGAGAATATTAAAGCAAGCGATCTCGACACCTTAAAAGAATTGCTATACAACCAGGATAAAAAACGCGTAACAGTACTTCTATTACGATTGAATAAGCTTGATGCGCACGCCTCCACACCTGAGGCAACCATGAAGGAAACGATTGCGAAGTGTCTCTCTCCGGACGAAGAAGAGCATCTCGATTCTAGCAGCCAAGCCCACATCGAAATTATTCAGACATCACCATTTGAATATTTAATTCTTATGCTTTATGCCTGGCAGGAATCCGAGGCGAGCATCATGCAACATTTAAGACATGCCTTTAGCACATTTCGTCCGAATGGCTACCGCATCAACCTTGGAGTAAGCCGTGTCTCTTACGATTTCTCCTCGCTGCCACAGCTCCTTCATGAGGCGAGGCTGTCGGTTGATTATTGCTTTATAGCAGGCAACGGTTCAATCATTCCCTATTCGGCAAAGTTCGAAGAGACGCCACCGCTGACAATCGATAGCCGACAACAAATTTCCATTCTGAAAGACCAGTTGAGTGCCATCCTCTTTGATAAATGCAAACCCGACATTCAGAAGATAAGCATTTCCCCACAACTCGCGAGTGCCAGTCATATTCGGGCGATCAAAGAGCTTTACATGAAATATCATTTTATTCTCATGGATTTTGCGTTGCAAAATGGTCTCTACAACGAATTGCGTGAGCTAAGTAAAGCGTATGAAGAGCATTTGAAATTTTATGGTGATTTGGATTCACTGAATAAATGGCTGTCCTCCGCAATTGCCATCGTCAAGAACCACAATGGCGAGAATTCAATGATCAATCAGGTTAAGCATTATGTAGAGGAACATTATATGTCCGATATTAACCTGCAATTTGTGGCCAACAAGTTAAATATCAACAGCAGTTACCTAAGCCGTCTGTTCTCAGAAAAAGGGGATACCACATTCACCAATTATCTGGCTCACATTCGTATTACCAAAGCCATTGAATTTATGAAGTCGTCCAACCTGAAAATCTATGAAATATGCGAAAAAGTGGGCTATACATCCCCTGAACATTTCAGCCGGACATTCAAAAAAATGACAGGGAAAAGTCCAAAACAATTTATGGACGGCCGAGAACAAAGATAAACAGAGCTACTTGCACATAGGTTAAAAAATAAAATCTGCCGTGTAATTTCGGCAGATTTATTTTTAATTGCTGCTTTACTTGGAATAGCTAATCTTGATTGTTTTAATTTCAAAAGGCTTGAAGCTAAGCGCGATCTCGTTCTTTGTTTCCAACAGCTCGATGTCTTCCTCCAGCATATTGGTGAGCGTAGCCCCAGTCATCTCGTCCGCAAACATCAGCGTCGAATTGGTGTAGGTCCCCTCTGCTTCGTACAATCTGACGATATAAGCCTTCTCGTTATCTTCGCATGGCTTGATCGCTTCAATGATTACATTAGGCTCGCTTACGCGAATGAATGAATCGAAGCTACATGCGCCAGGCACAATGATTGGTTTATAATTGAACATATAAGCAGGCTTGATGACGGAATCTGCATCGAAGCCGCTATGATGAGGCAGGAAGGCGTATGAACAGCTGTGCTCGCCTTTATCCCCCCTGTAATCCGGTCGGCAACCACCTTTATGAAGCGTCAGCCCTAACTGAGATTGGTGAACGGATATCCCATATTTGCAATCGTTTAACATGGCGACGCCGTACTTGTTTTCCGACAAATCGGTATATTTATGATTGCATACCTCGAATTTCGCTTTTTCAATATCCGTATTGCGGGTCGTTGGACGCTTGATATACCCGAATTGCAGCTCCTGCCTCGCAAAATCCGCAAAAACACTCGTATCGAAGACCGTCTTTAACAATCGGTGATCATCTTGCCAATTCATCAGTGTCTCGAATTTTACTTGCTTACTGTTACCGTAGAAAATAACATCCTGCAGTAAGCTTGATTTGGCAGTCAGTTTATAGTGATTGCGAATTCTAAATTCCACGTGTCCTTCGGATACGATTTCGCTCGATAGCAGCTCGGCGCTGTCCTTGAACTTCAGCTCCACATCGGCATCAATGTCCCAGCTGTCCCAAGCAGTTGGGACATCCTCTGCCATGAGCAGCGTATTCAACGCATAGCCGTGCCCTCTAAGCTCCCTATTTAAACGCTTGTCGATTAACGATGTGATATACATCTTCTCGTTGAAAACCACTTTGTAAAATGGCGTATCCAGCTTATTGTTCTCGTAGTGGAAGCATGAGGCCTGACTAGGTTCACCTTCCACCTGCTCCAGCACAACAGACGATAAAGCCTTCATTGTGACCCCCGCTACTGCGAGCTGATTGCGCCCCCACAGATCAGTTACTCGTTGCTGTGCGTAATCACCTTGAATCATGCAGCCATCGACAGCCTCAACATAAATCGTATCGCTGCGATCAAACGATAAGGTGTTCATAACCGAAACCTTATTGACCGATGGTTGAACAGGCACGACGTTTCGGATTAGCTTATCAGCATGCTGAATAAGCTGTGTCGTTTCCAAGATACTCCGGTCATGCACATCCGGAATCGATGTTCCTGGCAAAATATCATGAAATTGATTAATAAGCAGTGTCTCTACGAGCGGTTTAATATCCGTATCTCGGCATATCTCATCTCGGTTGACCGCATCTCGCACCGTAAAATATTCCAAATCATGCACGCGAATCTCGGACAAACGATTATTGCGTTTGATTGTATGCTGATTGGTTAACGTGCCCCGGTGAAGCTCGAGATACAGCTCACCTGCATATACGGGCGGGTTCGTCAACGACTTTTCCAATCGCTGCATGAAATCGCCAACGAACATTGTCTCTACTCTAGGACAGCCTTCCAAATCACGGCTTCTCCGCGCCATTTCAATCATTTCAAATTGCGGGCCGCCGCCGCCATCACCATACCCGTAGGCAAGCAGGCGCATATTGGAAACCGTTTTGTCCGTTATGGCATCTTTGGAGCGATGTCCGTCCATGACGGAGTCAATACAAGTTTCTGGATCTGGCCACAGATGCGTTTTGTTCAAATGCGACAACACTCTCGTTCCATCCAGCCCTTGCCAATAGAAGGTGTCGTACGGAAATTTATTCGTATCGTTCCACGACATCTTGGTCGTCAAGAAGTAGTCAACTCCGCACCCCTTCATGATCTGTGGGATGGATGGACTGTATCCGAACGTATCCGGCAGCCAGAAGCAGTTCGACGTATAGTCAAAATGCTCCCTCGTGAAACGCTGCCCCCAGACGAACTGCCGCAGCATCATTTCCCCGCCGACCAGGTTGCCGTCGCATTCGATCCAGACCGCACCATTCGGTTCATACCGGCCAGCTTTGACCGCAGCTTTGATTCTCTCAAACAATGCTGGATAATGCTCCAGCATCATTTTCCCGTGGTAGGCGGAACTTTGAACAAACATATACTCTGGATATTGCTCCATTAGGCTAAGCTGATTGGCATAGGTGCGCGCGCACTTCTTAACAGTCTCTTCGATCGTCCAACGCCAGGCCGTATCCATATGAGAGTGACCAATGACTGCGGCAATCGGAGCCAGAGACGTATTCTTATACTCGTACAATGGTTTGATCAGCAGACTGGCTTGCTCAACAGCTTCTTCAAACAGTTCTGGCGTAATATTATCCGGAGAATAATAGAGAACCTCATGAATGTGCGTTAAAGTCCTGATGATATTCGCACGGACAAAACTGTTCTTATCCAATGCGCCTGCCATCTGGTTAAAGGTTTTCAAGTCGAAGTAAAAATCGGCCATTTTATGGTTTTTTACACAAATGTCCACCGCCTCATACTTGTGCATAAAGTCGGAGCGCGGAGATTCAGCCAGAGGCTGGCTCGCCGCTGAAAAATGCCCCGCATACGACTCCAGCGCAATCTCAATAACTTCCCCGCCGTGAACAGCCGACTTCAGTAAATCGCAGTAATGATTGCCATGGCTTAATGTAAACGTCCCATACGGTGCTCCGTTGACCCATAACAGGGTCTCGTGGCCTCCGACATGCGGTTTCAGGAACAAGGTTTGTTTGTCCAGTTCTGACTTGACTGTGTAGGTTCCCTTCAGCCAGCAGTACTGCCCCTCGCCGCCCCAGACCTCGCCTGGGCTTGCCTGAACGAACAACGAGCTATCTGGTATGTGATGGAGCCGTTCCGGCGTTCTGTAAATGCCGACATTAAGCGTATCTACTTTCGTGAACATGTACGGCTCTATCGTTTTTTCAAAACGCTTGAGCTTGCCCAGCATTCGTTCTGTTTGTTTGTCATTCAGCATAGCGTTCAACGTTCTCCTTACTTCTTGTTATACAATCGGTTAGCGTTCTTCACTAACTCGTCGCCAAGTTGTTTTTTCCAATCTGCGATGAACGTATCATAATCTTTAATCGATTTCTCGCCAACGATGACGGATGTGAACATCGTGTTCCATTGCGTCGCGTAGGTTTGATTTTTACCATCCAGCGTTTCACCGGATTCAGAGGTGATTGGCCCTTCTACCGTCGGCTTATCTGTGGTCACGAGGTAATCTACATTTTTCTTGCTGTACAATCCGCTGTCATCAAACAGCAGCTTCTGTCTGTTCTCTTTTACAAAAGTCGGAAGCACTTTCGCATTCACGTCGTCCGTAGCGTCGAAAGCGCCATTAAACGGCCAGCCGAAACCTTCTTTGGCTTTCGCATCATTCGTGGAGAATTCCTGTTTGATCACAGGAGCGCCATTAACAAGGGTATAGTGCGTATCTTTCAAGCCATACTTGGCAAGTGTAAACAGCTCCGGATCGCTGAAAATTTTATCCCACGCTGTCATGATCTTATGCAGCTTATCCCGATCTTTCTCTAGCTTCTTGTTGAAGAAGACAATGTTGGTAAACATCGGCGCATTAGCGACAATGCCCTTGCTGCCGTCACCCAGTGTTGGGAATGGCGCCCATTCCAGCTTAGCATTCGGATATTTCGCTGTTAGCTTCGCACCAATACTTCCTTCATCGAAAGGTGGATTCATCTGGAGCGTTGTATTGTAATATTGATAAAAGAGCGCGTTGTTATTGACAAACTCATCCGCAGGTGCCGATGTATTCTGATACATTGTGTAGTACTCCGGATTGATGTAGCCAGCCTTATACCATTTGTTAAGCTGAATCAGCGCTTCTCTCATCCCAGGCATAAATGGCGCATATTGAATCTGGTTATCCTTATAGATCCATGCGTCGCGCCGCACACCATATGCGGACAGGAAATAATACATGGCTTGGGCCTCTCCGCCGTTCTGAACCGTAATCGGGTAATTGTTCGGATATTTTTCCTTATACTTTTTCAACACAATTTCCCAATCGGCAATTGTTTTAGGCGTACTGACCCCTAGTTCTTTCAAAATGTCAGAACGGATAGCAACGCCATAAGGTAGCGAGTTGCCTAATGCTCCGTTATTAAAACCCTTGAGTTTTCCATCTCTGGACCAGAGATCGAGGATATGACTTTTTTGATTACCCGCTCTGCTGACAAACGATGCATAAATGTTCGGAGCGTATTGCTTAACTTCGTCCTCCGTCAGATTGGCTGCCGAATCAAACAGGGCTTTACTGCTTGTAATATAGCCGCCGTACACATCCGGCATCTCACCAGAAGCAACGAACAAGTTCAGCTTGGTGTCATAGTCTGCATCGGGCACAGCCGTGATTTTCAAATCAACGCCAAGCTTTTCATTCAGCTGTCGAATGACTTCCGAATTAGGATTCGGCTGAATGCGTGTCGTAAAGATATTAATGGTTGGCCTTTCCACCTTCTCTTTCTTGGTGTCTGTGTCTGTGCTCGATGTTGAACAACCCGCAAGAACAGCAACAGCAGCTGTGGTCAAAACCAGTGATGCAGACATACTTTTGACAAATTTCATCGACAATTTCCCCTTTACGTACATCATTTATTTGGACTAGCCTTTGAAACCCCTATTAACCTTTCACAGCACCAATCATAATTCCCTTCACGAAATATTTTTGCAAGAAGGGATATACCATAATAATCGGGATCGTGGTGACGAGTAAGATAGCTGCTTTTACAGATTCAGCCGTATATCGTTGACCGGACATGTCGACATTTTCAATTCCCATAACATTGGCCAACGCAGCATCCTGTGCATTATTAAGCACATCTCTTAAAATAATTTGCAATACTTTAATCTCACCATTCGAGATATAAATCATGGCATCAAACCAGGAATTCCATTGACCAACCATCGACCACAGCGTCACGGTTGCAATAATGGGGGTAGAAAGCGGCAATACGATGGTGAAAAAGATAGAAAAGTCATTCGCACCATCCATGTATGCGCTCTCTTCAACTTCAACAGGAAGTGATGTGAAAAAATTCCTAATAATGACAATTGTATACGCACTGCATAACCCCGGGATGACCAAGGACCAGACCGTGTTGAGCATATGCAGCTCCTTGACCAGCAAATACGTCGGAATTAATCCCCCACCGAAGAACATCGTAAATATGATAAGGCCCATCCACATTTTTCTGCCAAGTAAATACCGTTTGGATAGCGGATAGGCAAGCATCGCCGATACAACAACCGTTAGAACGGTCCCAATGACCGTGCGCAGTATCGTCCAGTAATAGGATTCAAGTAAAGAACCCGTAGCAAAAATTTGCTTGTAGGCATCGAACGTTGGATTGCTAGTATACATATGGAGCCCGATTTTGCTCGATTCATCCGGCGGGCTAATTGAAATAACGATCTGCTGTACAAACGGGAAGACAATCGTTAAACATATGAATAACATGATCCCAATATTAAGAACATTAAATAGCCTTTCGCCTACGCTTTTTTTCATGTGTATGTTCTTTCCTTTCTGTTAGAAAACGGTGTAGTTCGAAAGTTTGCCTACAATCCAGTTTGAAAACAAGACAAGGATGAGCGCAATAACACTTTTCGCAATACCAACAGCTGTGGAGAAGCTATATTGCATATCAACCAAGCCTACTCGATAGACAAACGTATCAATAATATCCGCGGTTGGCATCACCATGGAATTGTATAAGTTAAAAATTTGATCGAATCCACCATCGAGAATACCGCCAAGTCCTAGGACAAAGAGCATACAGATTGTTGGCAAAATACTTGGAATCGTGATATACCAGCACTGCTTGAACCGCCCCGCGCCATCAATGACAGCCGATTCATACATGTCCGAATTAATGCCGGCGATCGCGGCTAAATAAATGATACTGCCGTAGCCGATTTCCTTCCAGACGTTAGAGTACAGTAGAATTTGGAGAAACGATTGACCGTTTCCTAACAGAATGCGAGGCTGCCAGCCAAACACTTCGCAAATTAACCCATACAATCCGTAGCTAGGCGAAACGAGTTGGAAGATCAGACCCGCGACAATAACCCACGAAAGGAAATGCGGAAGATATGAAATCGTTTGCACAATTCTCCTAAATTTATTGGAGACTAACTCATTTAGCAATAAAGCAAAGATAATCGGCGCCGGGAATCCTATGGCAATTTTCAGGATGCTGATCTTCAACGTATTCACCGTAACCGTCCAGAAGTATTTCATTTCAATCATCTCGCGAAAATACTTAAATCCAACCCACGGACTGGCAAATACGCCGTCTTGCGGACTATAATCCTTGAAAGCAATCAGAATGCCATACATGGGGCCGTACTTAAAAACTAGAAAGTATACCATACCAGGCAATAACAGTAGGAAAAGAAACTTTTGCTTCATTAACTTGGGGAGGAGGCGCGATTTCTTACTCGGGTTACGAATAACCAATCCTGCCTGCTCTTGAACAGCGCTCATACTCATCTCCTGCTTTCTCATGTTTGTTTGACAAACGCATCTCCGAATGCGCTTTCTTTCTCTTGTTAGTGTGTTTGCATGCACTTATTGTATCGCCTATAGGATTGAAAATTAATGATTTATCTTTACAAATCCTGACGTATTTTTACTATTGTTGTTGGGTTCTTTTTCTTTTATTGCCGCCCGATCGATGCACGCTGGACAAAATGAAAACCACCCTACGATGGTTAATCGCAAGGTGGTTGGCTGTTATCCTGCATTTCATAAACTCATCATTGTAATTACTATAGTAAACTGCTAGTATTATATCGTTTACTAATGTTTACTTTACGGAGTGAGGATGAGCAGCTATGTATTTTTACGATAAATTACGAGATATGCGCAAAATGAAAGGCTTCACAATTCGCGAACTAGCTGATCGCTCAGGCGTGTCTGCGGCGTACATCTCACAGCTCGAGAATGGCAACCGTGGCATTCCATCACCAGACGTCTTAATGAAACTATCTGAGGGACTCAACACCTCATACTCAGAACTGATGGATATTGCGGGTTACCTTGAGTCTTCACAAGTAAACCAACAGTTTGAAAGCAATCCTGTTAATTTGCGACGTTTTCTCCGTGAAAATGAGCTCATGTTTGATGGCTTTGTCTTAACGCCTGAAGATAAGGAATGGGTAGAGCGTATGCTTACCGTCCTATTCTGGAAGGATCGTCAATCGAATAAGGAAAGCGAAAGCTGATCCTCCTGATAAAGCAGCCTTTCCCGCTTACAGAGTCATTGTTTCCCCAGGCGTCATCACTATGCCTTTAATACCTTCTTTTTCTAGGCTTTTCACAAACTTGTGAGGATCTTGTTCAATGACCGGGAACGTATTGTAGTGCATAGGAACAACGGCTTTCGCTTTCAAATATTCCGCCGCGATGACCGCGTCTTCCGGTCCCATCGTGTAGTTATCACCGATAGGTAGAAACGCCAGGTCAATTTCATTCATTTTGCCAATCAGCTTCATATCTTTAAACAGCCCCGTGTCTCCCGCATGATAGATCGTTTTCCCCTCTACCTTGAGCAAGAACCCACTCGCCATACCTGTATAGATGTTTTCATTGGTACCTGGCGGATTATAGGAAGAATCGTGCAAAGCTAACGTCAGCTTCACTTTGCCAAAGGGGAATTCAAATGCCCCGCCGATGCCCATTCCATGCGTTTGAACCCCTTGAAAGCCTAGATATCTAGCTAAATCATTAGGAGCAATAACTGTTGCATTATTTCGCTCCGCAATGGCAACGGTGTCTCCGACGTGATCTCCATGTCCATGCGTAACAAGGATATAATCGACCTTAATGTCCTCCGCTTTGCTAACGGCTTGCGGGTTACCTGTGAGGAAAGGATCGATAATGAGGTTGTATTCCTTCAATTGGATCTCTACGCAGCTTTGACCATGGAATATAATGTTCACTTATTTCAGCTCCTTTGCGTTTATAAGATCATTTTAGCATAATCGTCTCTGCGAATTAAAATCTTCCCAAAGAATGCAAATATCCCCTCACGAAAGTTCCGTAAGGGGACATCATTACAGTCTAATTGGCCAAGACATTGTTCATTTTTTTCTCAAGTTGTACAAGCCCTTCCTCCGGATCAAGCCCTTCCTCCGGATCAAGCCCTCCCAATATAATGCTTTGAAGCTCTTCTGACAGCGTGGTAAACATCGTCGCATATTTATCCGTTTGCGGCGCAAATTTGACATGATGCTGCGCCTCGATGAAAAGCTGACGATACGGCAATTGCCGATATTCTTGGCTTTGAAGAACAGCACGATTGGCAGGCACATGTCCAGCTTGGCCCCATAGCATGGAACCTACCTTTGAGAAATAGGACATGAATGTCATAGCAGCACGTTGTTTCTCCTTCGTTACGTAGGTAGGAATGACGAGTGTATGCGAACTTCCCCACTGCATTGAACTGCCAAATAGGGCTGGAAGCGGCATGATCCCCGCGGGAAGGGAAGATTCACTTAAATGATAGCCCGCCTCCCAAACACCGCCCATCCAAAAAGCAGCTTTACCATTATGAAAGGTGTCCCATGGAGTCTTATCGTTTACATCTGAGAGTTTATTTGCGTAGAGTTGTTGATAAAACTTCAATACACGAATGGATTTATCATTATGGATGCTAATCTTCAGCTTGCTATCATCCAATAATTCACCACCCGCTTGATAATACATATTGAGAAATGGTTCTTGGAAATATGGCGTGTTCACAGCAAATGGCTCCTCATTCGGTACTTTAGCTTGAATCTGTTGGAGCATCTGAATAAATGCCTCTGGGGAAGAAATGGCCAGCTTAGGCGTTTCATCTTCATTCAGTAAGCCCGCTTTTTTCAGAATAGCCCTATTGTAATATAACATGTGAAAATGGGTATCCAGTGGCAGCGCGTAGGGCTGGCTCTTGAAGCTAACGCTTTGGACATTGCTCTCTTCCAAGTCTTTGAAATCAAATCCGATCTCCGCAGCCAAATCGTTCAATGGCATAATTTGCTTCGCTTTAACGAACGGTGACATCCGGTCTACGTGAGCAACCGCTACATCCGGACCTTTCCCTGAAGAAAGAGCTGTGCTCAATTTCACGTAATATTCGTTTGATTCTAAGCGAAGCTGCTTCACGAACACGGCCTTCTGCGATGTATTGAAGTTTTGAACAATGCGCTCCACGAACTCCCCTTCACCACCGCCGAATGGATTCCAGAATGAAACTTCCACGGGTGCATCTGCCCCCGCCACGATTCTCTTGTTCTCAGCTGCTTGCTTAGGCGCATCGGACAATAACGTGCATCCTGTCAGCATGAAGGCGAGCGTCAGCAGACATCCGATGCCAACGTTACGTTTGATCCTATCTCTCTTTAACAACCCGATCCCCCTTTCCCAATGCCTGAAAACGAACAGCTCAACGGAAAGCGTTTGCATTTCTGTATAAGAAGACTTCTAAGTCCTGTCTTCCCTTGCGCGAATACGGTATTCCGATGGGGATAGCCCCGTTATCTTTTTAAACACTTTCGAGAAATATTTCGGGTCTGGAATTCCTACCAAATGGCCAATATCCGCTGTCTTAAGTTCACTTGTTAATAAGTTCATCGCTTTCTCTATGCGAATTCGTGTCAAATACTCCAGGAAACTTTCACCCATTTCTTTTTTGAACAAGTTGGCAAAATAGTTCTTACTTAAATGCACCAAATTGCTGATCGATTGCAGCGAAATCTCTTGCTGATAGTACTGCCCGATATATTGCGCTGCTTTAATAATGCCGTTTCGATCACTATTATACACACCGATCATATGCCGGACGAGTTCCTCAAATGCTTGCAGGAACCAAGCTTTACTCATTTGAATCGTCTCTAATTTGGACAATTGCTCATAGTACTGTTTCTTTAATTGAAGGATACTCATCTGATCGCTTGCAACCTCTGACCATAGCGTCGTGAGTAGAATTAACAGCTCCAGCGAAATAATTTCCACGAGATCGTAATCTTTACGAGCTGTCAGCTGTTCGAAAATATCCTCCAAATAGGCCTGCAGCTCTTTCGTTTGAAAAGCATATACCATGGAATGAATATGCGTTGTGCTCACTTTAATATTGTCCGCCAGCTGACTTTGCAAAGGCACATAATCAACGCCATACAGAATGACTCGTTCAGATCCTATGAACATTTTATATTTCGCTGCGGCTTTCGCCTGCTCGTAAGCTTCGTGAAGATCAGCCCAACGAATTGTGCTCATACTAACACCTATCGTACAAGAAATTGCGCAATGGTTCTTGAGATAGTGAAGGATAGCTAGCACTAATGTCTTCATCTCTGCCAAGCCCGCAGCCATCATTTCCCCTGTAAAAAGAAGTACATTCATTTCCCCTTGCCGATCGGGAAAAGCTTCATAGGCATTCTCTGTGGAGGCGGGCATCACTGCTGCAAACGCCATGCGTATCAAAGCTTGCGCCTCCTCAACACTCTGCGTCCATTCATTCTTTACGATATGAAGCACATACAAAGGTAGCTTATCATCGGGCAGCTTCAAGCTTTCTACGATTTGGTTACAGCGAGCAGGGTCCTTTTCTTCAAGGAGCTCTAGCATCCGTTTTTCTTTGACGAGAGGCGCTACCTCACTCACCGAGTGCTTCTGCTCACTTGCTGGTGACGCCGCTAGGATTGATTCCTTCACCCGCAGCAATGTTTCCTCCAAATCACGAGGCATCATATCAGATTTGATCATATATTCGGAAACCCCATTGCGAATCGCCTCCTTCGCATATTGGAAATCTTCCAAATTGCTAAGAATGACTATTTTCATATGAGGGTAACTTTTACGTACTTCTGTAATTAACGTGATGCCATCCATAACGGGCATTTTAATGTCTGTGAGAAGAATGTCAGGTGGTGTTGCGCTGATTAAAGCCAACGCCTCTTGCCCATTCGCTGCTTCACCGCTCACCGATAAGCCAATCTTATCCCAGTCAATCATGGAGCGAATACCGAACCTCACGATATATTCATCTTCCACTATCACAACTCGAAACATGCTCTTCACCTACTTCATTTCTGGAAGTCTGATACGAATGTGTGTACCTGCTCCAGGTTCACTTTGAATGTCTAGGCCATAGGACTTCCCACAAATGAGTTTAATTCGTTCATCTACATTGGCTAAGCCAATCCCGCTAACTTTATCAACGGAGGGAGTCTCATGCCGATTCAGGCTTTGAACAAGACTTGCGTCCATGCCTCGCCCATTATCCACGACCTCGAAGCGTATCCCACCTTCCGGATGGATGCTGCACCGAATATGAATTTCACCTATTTCTCGATCTGTAAAAGCATGAAGAATGGCATTCTCTACAATAGGTTGTAAAATCAGCTTCGGTGTACGATACGTACGAACTTCCTCATCCAGATGAACAAACGTCTCGATATTGAAGTTAAATCGGAATTTTTGAATACCTAGATAACACTGCACATGCTCGATTTCTTCTTCAATGGTAACGGTCTCTTCGCCTTTTCCTAAGCTAATCCGCAACAAGCGGGATAGGAGACTGACCATTTCAGCCGCATGATTCGCTTTCTGCAGGAGTGCCGTCCATTTAATAATATCTAATGTATTATACAGGAAATGCGGATTGATCTGCGCTTGTAACGCTTTCAATTCCGCTACGCGCTTATGATTCTGTTCCTCATACACGGTTTCCAATAGACCATCAATCCGTGTAACCATGTAGTTAAAATTTTCGCCCAAAATATCAAATTCATCATTGCGACGCTTGGCTTTAAACCTGACCATCAGATCACCAGACATAACTTGCCGCATCAATCGAATCATTTTCAGAATCGGCTTGGAGATCGAATTTGCCAGCAAGATTGCCGTCAAAATGGAGAATAAGATACAAATGAAAGCGATCACTAGAATAATCTGCAGCAAACGATTCGAATCCTTGTACAGCGAAGCCTCCGAAATAACATTAACGACGATCCAGTCGTTCGTGTGCAGCTTTTTGTAATTCACAATTAATCTTTCGCCTTGATACTTCAATGGAAACACGGATTCGTCTGCAGCCCCACGAAACATGGCTGTGTAGCCATCTTCGCCCAGTACTTCTTTTACATCTTTCCCCAATAGACGACTGTCTGGATAAGAGATGATGTGTCCGGAACCATCAATAACGAAGCTTTCAATGTCCATATTACTCTTGGTCGTCCGAGCACCGATTTCTTTCAGTACATCCTCGCGGATGTCCAGTACGGCAATGATCCCAACGGGACTATCGTCCGACATTTTGTAAATTTGCTTGGCCAGTGAGAAGACGTGAACGTTTTGCGTATTTAGGCTATCGACATAAGTTCCCAACCGCGTGGAAAACCACCGAAAGTTGCTCCCGTCCTCCAAGGTCTGCAGGAATGGGGATACCTTCTCGATAGAGCGGTCGTTCCATCTATAAATACCTTTGATAAAATGCTGAGGTGAAAGAAACGAAATCGACTGTATATCCTGATTAATCGCAATAATGGTCGATAGTTTCGTGGTCAGAGATAGACTATCTAGATCATACTGCGCTGGATCTGTGCGATCCAACGTCCGCAGCATCGTGACAATTTCGTTGTTGTTCACGACCTGCATCATCATATCTTTGTAAATGCCAAGTCTCGTGTCGATATTCTCTGCCGTCTGCTTCAAGAGCTGTTCTGAGTATTCCGTTACTTTATTGTTAATCGTAGACTTCGATATCGAATACGAAATAAACCCCAAGGCAAGCAGGGGCGTGAGCGAAAAAAGGAACAGCAACAGCATCCACTTATAGCGAATGCTGTTCGTCCATGTATACATCCAAGAAGGAATTCGTTTGTGGCGCTGTCGCGTTGCAACCTCTGATGCCTGGGTCATCGTTGAACAACCCTTTCTGTGAAGAGAATCTGACTGGTAAATAGTAGCCTATTAACCTTTAATCCCGGACATGGCCACCCCTTGCACAATTTGACGCTGTAGGACTGCAAACACCAGAATGGTCGGTATAGCAGCGATTGCACTTGCAGCCATAATCAGATTTAAGGACATCGTATTATTCGACAAAAAAGTCGGTAGTCCTGCTGATAAGATCATGTTCTCTTGCGAGGTAATGGAAAGATACGGCCATAAGAAATTGTTCCACGATAAAATGAAGTAGAAAATCCCGACAGAAAACATGGCGGATCTAGTAAGCGGGAGACATATCCGATACCATAATCCAAAATTTCTACAACCGTCGATTTGTGCTGCTTCAATATAATCCTTCGGAACGCCATCCATGAACTGTTTCAGAAGCAGGATCCCGATTGGATTCGTGAGCCCTGGAAGAATGATGGCCCAAATGTTATCGATTAGCTTCAGATGAAGTGTCGTTTCGTAAAGTGGAATGAGAATCGCTTCCGTGGGAATTAACAAGCCAGATACGATGATCATATAGAACACGCCTCTGGACTTGAAAGGCAGCTTTGAAAAGGAAAAGGCCGCCAAAGAACTGAGGATGAGTGAAATAACGGTTGTCAGTACACCGATCACTGCACTATTCCACGTCCATCTCAGGATTTGAGAATCTTTGATCACCTTCTTGTAGTGATACACATGTAAATCCGAGAAATTAACCCAGTCACTTAGCGCGGACACATTGACGCCATCTGGTTTCAGCGAGACAATCAGCATCCATATCAGTGGAAACATAAATAAGAGGGCCAGCATCACCGCGATGATGTTAATTGCGATACCTTTCATGTTCTACCTCCGTCAATCTTTTCTGTCTGTTAATTTGAACTGTGCCACTGCGATAAGCAGCATGATAGCGCAGAATACGATAGACTGAGCCGAAGCAAGCCCGAACATATCCTTTTTGAACCCCGTGACGTAAATGTAGCGAATCATTGTATTTGTGGAGTCTCCTGGACCTCCGCCTGTCATGATTTGTACTTGCCCAAACAATTTTAAGCACGAGATAATTTGATAGAATACTTGTATTTGCATGACTCTCGACAAACCTGGGAGCGTAATATGAATGAATTGCTTCCAAGCGCCAGCGCCATCTATTTTCGCAGCTTCATAATGATCCGTAGGAATTTCTTGCAAGCCAGCTAGGAACAGCACCATCACAAAACCTACTGACCACCAATCGGTTGTTAGCGTAATGGCCCACCAAGCAAAATGTTTGTCCGTCAGCCAGTTTATGTCACCAGGTAAACCAATGAGTTTCAAGAAAGCGTTAATCGGGCCATACTTCGAATCGAAAAGTCGGAGCCAAATGAAACTGATGACTGAGACCGAAAGTACATAGGGAAGGAAAAACATGGAACGGATGAGTGTTCGGAAGCGGAGTTTCTGATTAATTAATAGCGCTAAAATAAGACCAAGTACGATAATTGTTGGTGTACAGATGATAACAAAGTAAATCGAGTGCCACACATACAGATAAAAATTGCTATCCGTGAAAATCTTTTTATAATTCGCAAAGCCAACATACCTCTGCATCCCCTGAATGCCCCAAACGTGCAAGCTCATCCAGGCTCCTCGCCCTACTGGCCACAGATAGAAGATGGCAAAAGGGATCAGAAACGGGACCAGATACAACATTGCCTTCATCTCCAAAACGATTCCAAACGACTTACGTTTGCGGAGCACCCCTGTCTGATTTAGCTCACTCATTTTAGTCTCCATTGTCTCTTCTCCTTGTTACTTTTCTGTATAAGAGCGGGTGGAGCCGCCGTTAGCTTTCGCGGAAGCTTCACCCGATTCAAACGGACGATTAGTTCGTTAAAATATCATTGATTTGCTTATCCATCGTTTTCAAGCCTTCTTCTGGTGTTTGCTTACCGAATAAGATATTCTGTAAGGACTCTGAAACTGTCGTGATAATCGTGGTGTATTTATCTGTTTTCGGTGCAAATTTCACCGTTTTCTGAGCTTCGATGAAGAAATTACGGTATGGCAGCTTTTTGTACTCATCGCTTGTTGTTACTGCGCTGTTCGATGGGACGTGTCCGGCTTGCCCCCATGTTTTGCCGCCTACCTCAGAGAAGTACTTCATGAATTTCGCTGATGCTTCTTGCTTCTCTGTTGTTACATAGGACGGCACGACGAGCAAGTGGGAGCTTCCCCAGTGCGTTTGGCTGCCAAAGATCGCAGGCAGCGGCATTGCACCTATGTTCAAAGCTTTATCGTTAAGCAGGAGTCCCGCTTCCCACACACCACCGAACCATAGGGCAGCTTTCCCACTGTGGAACGAATCCCAAGGTGTTTTATCATTGAGATCACTGTATTTGTTTTTGTACAAGTCCATGTAAAACTTAAGAACATTCAATGCCTTCTCGTTGTTGATCGCAGATTTCGTCATATCCCCATTCAAAATATCGCCGCCTGCTTCATAGTACAAATTCAGGAATGGCTCTTGGAAATAAGGTGTATTCACGGCTAACGCCTGCACACCAGGTACTTTTGCTTGAATTTGTGCTAGTGTTTTCTTAAAGCCATCTGGCGTTAAATCACCCAGCTTCGGTGTGCCATCGTCGTTCAGCAGCTCAGCTTTTTTAAGCAGATCCTTGTTGTAATAGAACATATGGAAGTGTGTATCTAAAGGAACAGCGTAAGGCTTTCCGTCGTAGGAGACGCTTTTGATATTGGAGTCTGAGACTTGTTTCAGATCAAAACCAACTTTGCTGGCTAGCCCATCTAGAGGTAAAATTTGCTTTGCTTTGACGAAGGGAGAGATCCGATCCACGTGTGCGACGGCAACATCCGGTCCTTTGGATGATGAGAGTGCCGTACTAAGCTTCGCATAGTACTCATTGGACTCTAAGCGCAGCTGTTTCACGATGACTTCCTTTTGGGAATCGTTATATCCTTTAACAATTTGATCTACGAAATCACCTTCGCCACCGCCGAACATATTCCAGAACGTGATCTCTACGGGACTCGCTGATTTGGTTGTCTCTGCGGCTTTCGTCGTCGCTGAAGCAGTTGTCGCAGCAGCTGTTTTGGTATCGCTTTCTTTTGTGCTCGAGCAGCCTGTCGCTACCATAGCAAGTGCAATACTTGCGGTAAATAAACTCGTTAGTTTCTTTTTCATTGGGATAAACAACCCTCTCTCATTCGGTTTATGTTCGTTGCGAAAGCCCTTTCACTCAGATGTAAGGGCTTTCCTTGGTTCTAACTTTACAAGGAATCGCTCCGCGTCTAAACCGATAAAACCGTCAACTTTGGGGAACAAACGTAAGAAATCATCAAACTTCGTTAGGCTACAAGGTGACGATGTTACGATTGGAGGGGTGAATCTTACGTATGACACGGATGTGCGCTTGTCTGTGTGATGGGGTTAGGTTGGGTTGGGTTGGGTTGGGTTGGGTTGGGTTGGGTTGGGTTGGGTTGGGTTGGGTTGGGTTGGGTTGGGTTGGGTTGGGTTGGGTTGGGTTGGGTTGGGTTGCTTACACTACTTCAAGGTGCTCCCTTTCATCTCCTGAGCTTGCGGAAACAGGTTAACTGGATAACATACAGCTATTTCGTGTGAAAATCGCAATTATTTGAATATAAATCGAAAATATACAGTTAATTCCCTCAGAACTCCCCACATCCTCGAAATTCGAAGAAATTAGCTGGAGGAATTCCAGTTATCCCGTATATGAGGCCAGAAGTGACCAATTTAGATGGAGAAATTCCAGTTATTTCTTCTGGGTCACTCGACATTAAGCATTTCATCCCCCAGCCTTCCCTCTGATTAACTCTATCTACTCAAATCTATTGCCACATGTTACGATTGGAGTGGACATCGACCCTCCCTTTGCAAAAAGAATTCTACATCTCTAGCACTATAGTAGATTTAAATATATTATTCCGATAAGTTTAGCTATAATGTAACAAACTACATAAAGACTACTTTGACTTGTCAGAATGTGCCTAGCGGGGATTGCCAGCCGCCATTCGTATAAGCACTTATCCCTGCACTTTATCTCACATTAGAAACTCAAGGAGGAATACCCATGTCGACCAAGCCCAAAATACTCGTTACCCACAAATTACCGGAAGCTGTTCAAGATTATTTAAATCTCCACGGAGATTGTACGTTCTGGAATCAGGAAGGCAGTATGCCTCGGAGTGTCATCTTAGACAAAGTCTCGGATGTAGAGGGAATTCTGGGAGGAACAATTGACGAGGAACTGTTACGTTGCGCACCAAAGCTTCGTGTGGCGAGCACTTCCTCCGTCGGGTACAATCATTTTGACATAGCTGCGATGAGATCCCATGGAGTAATCGGCACACATACCCCCTATGTGTTGGACGGCACCGTGGCCGATCTTGTTCTCGCCTTGATGCTCAGTGCAGGGCGAAGAATCGCAGAATTGGACGCTTATGTGAAACAGGGGAATTGGCAAAAGGGAACTAGCGGTACCGAATTATTCGGTGTGGATGTTCATCATTCCACGCTCGGAATCATCGGTATGGGACGTATTGGCGAAGCGATTGCCCAGCGGGCTGTGTTTGGCTTCGATATGAACCTGCTGTATCACAGTCGCAGTCCCAAAAAAGAAGTAGACGAGCGCTTCAATGCCCGCTTCTGCGAACTGGATGAGTTACTAAGTGAATCTGACTACATCGTTCTGATGACGCCTTTAACGCCAGAGACGAAGCATTTGATTGGCGAGGAGCAATTTAATCGAATGAAGTCATCCGCGATCTTCATTAATGCCTCCCGAGGAGCAACCGTAGATGAGCAAGCGCTGATTAAGGCGCTTCAACAAGGAAAAATACGTGGAGCAGGCCTAGATGTCTTCGATATCGAGCCAACTCCTGTGGATAATCCATTGCTCAGTATGCCGAATGTGGTTACTTTACCTCATATCGGCTCGGCGACTGCAAGAACTCGTAATGACATGGCTGAGCTTGCAGCAAAGAATCTTATCGAAGCTCTGAACGGCGGTAAGGCTTATATTGTGCAAGAGTTAAAGGATTTGGTTACCAATTAAGGCTTAGCGTCCTATCCCTCTGAGACGATATAAAAAAAGATCCTCATCGCCATAAGGCACGAGGATCTTTTTACGCTATAGGCACTCATTGCAGCATATTAGCCAATCGCTCAAACGTTAACTTTAGCTTGTCCTTCGGAATCTGTGCAAAGGCATCGCCAATGCTCACCTCGAACGAACAGACCCCTTCGCTCGGCTCCCGCAGATAATGGATCAACCCCACACCTGTCTCTGCGTATAACGCAACCAGGATGGGCTCGAGCTTCTCTTTTGGCACCGAGATGTGAACGTGGAACATATTCGTAACCGGCACCCGCGGCAAGGTAGTCACGTGCTCACAGCGATTGTACAGCGAAGCAAGCTCCACCGCTTCCTTATAGTATTGACCCATTTTGGGCTCACGTTGCTTGAAATAGTAGCTCGCACTGAGATAATACGGATAAAGGCTAATCAAATCGCCGCCATGCCGCCTTTTCCACACCTTCGATTTCGCCGTAAATACCTCATCACCTGCCAGAATCGCACCTGCGACGCCGCCAATTCCTTTGTAGAACGAAATGTACACACTATCGAAAAGCGCACACAGTTCTGCCGCTGACTTCTGATAATACGGCAGCACCTCGTATAATCTAGCACCATCTAGGTGCAGCTTGATTCCGTTAGCTCGACAATGCATCGAAATGGCCTCAAGTTCTTCATAAGGTGGCAGCACACCACCTATTTCTCGCTGTGGCAGCTCAATTAAGAGACACGCGATCTCACTGTTCAGCGCCAAAATCTCTTCCAAACGAATCAATCGATCCTTCTCGCCTAGCAAAACCGATTCAATCTGATGCAGCTCCTTCAAGCCATCTTCTTCATGGATTTCCAAATGACATAACGGATGATACGCGACCTTGCGTTTCCCCTTCTCGTCAGACCAAATGCGCAAGGCAATTTGCTGTGCCATAGTTCCGCTAGGAAAGAAGACAGCTTTCTCTTTGCCCAGATATGCGGCCATTTCCGCTTGGAAGCTCTCTATACTTTCGCCAGTTCCATAAATGTCACTTTCGAGCTTGTCATCGAACTCATTTAAAGCCTCTTTCAAAACTTGAATGTTCTTGCGGCCGTGCCCACCCACTGGATAGGAGGCTTGGCGAAACGCTGCAACTAAGGGGGATACTGTGCTCAATTGATCGTGCTCCTTTGTTTTTGCCCAAGGCATAGAGATCTTGATGTCATTTGAATTATAATAAAGTTGTGATGAAATCCCTTTGTGAAGGAGCATTCCCATGAATGAAATCCTAATTGGTTCTAAAGATCAGTTTACTGCAATCCCGTCCGAAGTGAAAGTCAATGGGAAGCGATTCTTCCTTACAGAAGCGGATGGTGTTTACACACTGCTATCCAGTCGCTGCCCCCACGCCGGCTATGCCGTAGAGCTTGAGTTTGGCGAGCTGGAATGTCCTTTACATGGCTGGACCTTTGAAGTGCATACAGGCCGATGCCATAATGTCCCTAATGCAAGACTTCAACCCTATGAGGTTATCGAAAAAGAAGGCAATCTATTCGCTCTGATGGACATATCCTAGCTGTATATTTTACCAATGGACAAGCTATACTATGGGCTGTTATTATCCATTTCTCTTGAACAGCTTAGGAGGCGGCATGTCCACTAATGCAACAAGCCCATCAAAGAATCGCAGCACGATGACCTGGTGGCAGCTTTCGCTGCTCGGCGTCGCCTGTACGCTAGGAACTGGCTATTTTCTCGGAGCTGGAATCGGCCTAACCATGGGCGGCGCTTCAATGCTCTTTATGTTCATTTTGGCTGCAGCAGGCACTTATTTCGTGCTCGATGCTTTGATTCAAATGACAGGCGACAATCCACAACAAGGCTCATTTCGTACATATGCCAAGTTAGCATTCGGCCGTTGGGCCGGATTCAGCTGCGGCTGGATTTACTGGGGCTCACAGTTAATGATTGTGGGGAGTCAATTAGCCGCGCTATCCCTGTTTACACGATTCTGGTTTCCCGCTATTCCGATGTGGCTGTTCGCATTAATCTATGCCGGTCTTGGTGTAGGTGTCATCCTGCTTGGGGCCAAAGCCTTTGAACGATCCGAGCATATCTTCGCACTCATTAAAGTATCTGCGCTTCTCATGTTTCTCCTCCTTGCAGGAGCTGCGGTCCTGGGATGGATTTCAGGCGGACTTCATCCCCTCTCCTTTCCGATAAACAGGGACACCTTTGTACCATCAGGGCTCAAAGGTACTTGGTCTTCCTTCATCTATGCCTTCTACGCATTCGGCGGCACGGAAATGATGGGGCTTTTCGCGCTGCGCCTGGGCAAATCGAGTGAAGCTCATAAAGCGGGCTCCATTATGATCCTTCTTTTAGCTATTCTCTATATCGTCTCCCTCTTCTTCGTTTTGACCCTGCTGCCCTTACACGCTCTCCATGACAAAAAAAGTCCCTTTCAGGTTAGCTTGGAAAGCTACCCGCTGCCCTATGTACCGCATGTGTTCAACGCTATTCTCATTATCGCTGCCTTCTCAACGATGGTGGCTTCCTTGTTTGCCGTTACATCCATTCTCGTTGCCCTTGCCAAAGATCATGACGCCCCATTCCTATTCACCCGTACCACGGGAAAAAGGCAGATTCCTTATCCTGCTCTTGTCTTTACTTCAGGTGGCATGGCTGCTGCGGTTGTTCTTTCGTTGCTTCTACCAGAGGAGCTGTACACGGTGATGTCCACCGCAGCTGGTCTTACCTTACTCTTCATCTGGTTGTTGATCTTACTTTCCTCTGGACGTTTACTAACACATACGACTTCAAATGTTATTAAACGTTGGGCAGGCATGCTGCTCATTCTAAGTGCCATTTCGGGAGCCGCTTTTCACCCGACAACACGTCCAGGCTTCTTCGTTAGCTTGATTTTCATCTTAATAATCGCTGCCATCACTTATGCTGTGCATTTTACATGGCCGAAACTCGCGAAAAAAAGGTATTGACATTAACGCTACGTAAAGCTTTACAGTTAAGGTGTCAGGAGGTGAGCAGATGGAATATACAGTGCAGCACTTGGGAAAGTTGGCTGGCATCAGCACCCGTACACTGCGCTATTACGATGAGATTGAACTTCTTATGCCGGCAAGAATCAACTCATCGGGATATCGCATTTATGGGCAAGCAGAAGTAGATAGACTTCAGCAGATTTTATTTTATCGAGAGTTAGGCGTCCCTCTCGAGCAGATCAAAGAAATCATAACATCGCCTAGCTTTGACGGAACCCGTGCACTGAAAGACCATCGGGAGCAACTTCTCGACAAACGAAAGCAATTAGACATTCTTATTGCGAATGTGGAACACACCATTGCTTCGAAGGAAGGGAGAATACCCATGTCAAATGATCAGAAATTCGAAGGCTTCAAACAAAAGCTAATTGATGATAATGAGAAACAATACGGAAAAGAAATTCGCGAGAAATATGGCGATGAGCAAGTGAATAGAAGCAATCAGAAATTAAAGAATATGACGCAAGATCAGCATGACGAGGTTACTCGTCTGGCAGAAGAAGTAGCCGAAACATTAGCTGAAGCCTTCAAGCTAGGTGATCCAGCTAGCGCGCTAGCACAAAAAGCAGCCGATCTGCACAAACAATGGCTTATGTTCTATTGGAGTGAATATAGTAAAGAAGCACATGCAGGACTTGCCCAAATGTATGTGGATGATGAGCGCTTCAAGGCTTACTATGATGTGAAGCAACCGGGCACTGCTGAGTTTCTTCGAGATGCGATCCACATCTATACAGGGGGACACTAGCACGTTTTCTATGATTTCGTGCAAACATCCAATTCTTTTACAAGAAACTGAATATAGTATAATTACCAGCCGCCAGCCACAACCCTTGTGTCACCATTCTCATAATGAAAAAGAAGCCCTAGACTCTCTCCATAAGAGTTTAAGGCTTCTTTTGTATGTTAAATCGATTTAGCAGCTAATACTTCGCCACTTGGTCTAACAAGTGATTTCGTTTGCCATACGCGGCTACGCCAACGTAGATACATCAGCAAGCCTCTCACCCACTCATCAACTGTAAATGCAATCCATACGCCGAGAAGGCCCATTTCTTGATGAATTCCGAGATAGTACGCTAAAGGAACTGCAATCCCCCACATCGAGACAACACCCATCATCACAGGGAATCTAGCATCACCAGCCGCGCGCAAAGAATTAATGACAACTAAGTTAAAAGTTCTACCAGGTTCCAAAATGATTGAAAGTAGTAGAATTGTGGAACCCATAGCAATAATATCGGGATTATCGGTAAATAGTCCGAGCAGTTCTTTACGGAAAATCGACGTAATGCCCACAATAACGAAGGTTAGGACAAAGGTAAACTTCAGACTTCGGAGCAATTTATGATAAGCAGCTTGAAATGCACCTGCACCCACCATGTGCCCAATAATAATTTCCGTCCCCATGCCAATCGCCATGCCCAGAGCCATGAAATAATTGGTCACATTCATGACGTACACATGTGCACTTAACGCCGTTGCCCCAATAATATTAATAAAGCTGAAAATCATCAAATACTGGGACTGCCAAGAAATATGTTCCCCCGCCGAAGGTAAACCAATACTAAGTATTTGTTTGACAATTTTAGACTTGAAAGTCACGTAATGCTTTAGTAGAATCGGCACCTGTAAGCGACGGTACAAGATCACCACAAGTACAATGAGTCCCAGAAGTCGACTTACCACCGTAGATACTGCAGCACCGGTTACTCCCCATTCAGGGAAGCCCAGATTACCGAAAATCAAGAGACTGTTACCCACAATATGAATCACATTGACCCCTAACGTAACGAACATAACATCTCTCGTCTGCCCATTAGAGCGAAGTACGGAAGAAATCGCATACGACAAGGCTTCAATCCAGATAAAAGCCGAGATGATATTCAAATACTTTTTCGCAATCGCGATTTGTGTTGGCTCCAAATTCATTACATGCATCAAGGGCTCGCCAAACACCACTAACGCAATGCTCACGATAATACCAAAAATCAGATTAATGGTGATTGCCAAAGCGGAAATCCGGCTTGCTTCCTTCACTTTACCTGCGCCCAAATGCTGTGCAACAGCTACACTCGTCCCGATACCCACAAAACCGAACATCAAAATACAGAAAACGATGATTTCATTCGCCAAACCTACGGCTCCCGTTACTTCATCCGATATTCGGCTTAACATGAAGACATCCGCAGTACCTAACATCATTCGTAATACAGAATCAATAAAAATCGGCCAAGTGACTGCGAATAGACGAAGTTTTTGCCATGATGCCGTTGAATCTATGTCTTTCATTCGTATTCACCTCAAGTAATTGCAAATGCAATTAGCATAGAATACGAAAGCGATTGCAGTCAAATGAAAATAATTTACACTATGACTAACTCCTTCACGTGGAGCGCTTTCTTGCGCTATGCACTTATTCCTTCCAAAAGATTGAATATTCCTTCTCAAACACTTAATCGCCTCCTTAAAAAATAAAAACGCCGCTAGCTCCAAAAAAGAGCTAACGGCGTGTGCTTCACGCGTGAAAAATGATATTTTAACGATATCAAAATTATTACCTCATTGCAAAATAAATCTCAATCGTTATATATCCAAGGTTCTTTGCTATTGCTATTCTATCCTGCCCCTTACTTCACTTCGACCCAAGCCCCTTGCTTATCAGCCGATGCTATCTCAGCCACAGCAATTTCAATCGTTTCACGAGTACTACCAGGAGTTGCTGTTGTGACCGACTCTCCTGCGAGAAGCGTCTCTGCGAAATATTTCAGTTCCAAATAGTAACCCATTTCAGGGGAGAGCTCCGGAGTGAATCCAGGTCCATCATTCAAATTCACTTTCAAGCCGCTCGCGTTGAAAATAAGATTAGCTTTCTCGAAGTTGACGCGGTACACCATTTCGAAACCGTACTCGCCTTCTAACGTCCAGTCGGCTTGCGCATTGATAACTTTGCCATCTCCATACAAATAATTCGTAGACACGACATCGTAGCCGCTGCCAGGAACTACATTACGGGCCAAACAGGAAACGGATTCCGGTTTGCCAAACAACCAGTTGACCATATCGATATCATGAACATGCATATCCAACAAAGCTCCGCCGCTCTTCTCTTTATCGAGTAGCCACGGTCCCCAAGTCGGTGTTGCGCCGCCGCGGTAGAAATATCCGCTCGTTACTTTGCCGTAAGTCCCATTCTCAACAGCATCTTTCAAATACACATAAGCTGGCCAGAAGCGTAAACATTGTCCGATCATTAGCTGTTTCCCATTCGCTTCGGCTGCTTGAATCATCTCTTCACACTCTTGTGGATTGGATGCCATCGGCTTCTCACACAGCACGTGGAGACCTTTATTTAGACACTCAATTGTAATATCGCGGTGCAAATACGTCGGAAGCGCTAGATCTACGAAATCCAATTGTTCCTTCTCGATCATCTCGGACACACTTGTGTATTTCGCGTAGAGATTGAAATCAATCGCAGAATCACCTGTAGCAATATTTCCTGCAACTGCGTTGCCTTCAAGCTTCACGGGATCGATATCGCATAACGCTACAACTTTAATCGCAAGACCTTCTGCTTCGAGTCGTACGTAATTCTCCAAATGTGTTCTTCCCATGAACCCTAATCCAACTAGTCCGATTCTTAACATGATGACTTCCTCCCCAGAATAGCATCCATGGCACCGGATGTGTTGTAGACAATTTGCTCGCCGAAGTGCGTATAGCCTGGAATCATCTCAGCGATGACATAATCTTCATAGCCAATGGATTGAAGAGTTTTCATAACTTCTGGATAATTTACATCACCAGCAAGCAGATCTACGAAACCATGCAAACCACCAGCTGCGCGGCGATAATCTTTGAAATGCACTTTTTTAATACGATGGCTCAAAATTGAAATCCAATGCTCAGGGTACCCCGAGAAGATGACATTCCCTACATCAAAATAAGCGCCTACATAAGGAGAATTTACTTTATCAATGAAATCACGCATTTCCAGCGGAGATAGTAAAAATTTGTTCCATACATTTTCAATCCCAATTGAAATCTTCAAAGACTCGGCAACCTTCGAAAGCTCTTGAAACGCTTCAAGAGAGAAGTCATAAGCTTGGTCATAAGGTACCACTTCAGAATCAGGGATGAAATCAACGCCTACCGCACCTGGCACAACGAGAATCGTGTCTACACCAAGTACCGCGGCATGCTCAAGCTGCTTCTTTACGATGTCTTTCGCTTTTTGACGCGTATGTGGCGCATTGCTTGTCAACGAATACGACCAGAAAAGACCTGTAGCTAAGCTGCTTATCTCAATACCTGTTTCGTCGGCATGTTGACGGTACGCACGAACTTCACTTTCCGCGCTTTCCAAGCTAAGTTCGCCTGTTTCGTTCAAAGCTAACTCAATCCCATCAAACCCGGCTTTTTTCGCAGTCGTAATACAATCTTTCACGCTCATGGAGCCCGGAAATGACCAAATATTAATCCCTTTTTTCATTGTTAAATCCCCTCCGCTTCTTTTCTTTATTATAAAAGAGGGCTGTCACATTTGATTTATCATTTAAGCCGAAATATTTGCACTTTAGCTAAATTGAATGTGGTAAAATAGGCTGTAATCGGGAAGAAAATCGCCTAGAGAGGACGGACAGCATGGATTTCCCACGGATCTATTTACAGGAATCACTTTCGATTGAAGCTCTTATTTCCTTCCACTATTTTGAATATGCCAAAGGGTTTGTATTCGATGGTGAGCAACATGACTTCTGGGAAATTCTCTACGTGGACAAAGGGGAAGTTGAGGTCCGTGCCGATGATGTCATACATACCCTTCAGCAGGGGAAACTGATTTTCCATAAGCCTGAGGAGTTCCATACTGTTCATGTCAGACATGAGCATAAGCCGCCTAATCTCATTGTCATCGCTTTTGCGTGCCCTTCAGAGGCGATGTTTAAGCTTGCAAATAAAGTCGTATCGCTAGGCGATCGTGAGCGCAATATGCTTTCGATCATCACACAAGAAGGATTCCATGCCTTTCTTCCTCCATTCGACTCTCCATCCATTCACTTACTTGAAAGAAACAAGGATGCGGCGTTTGCTAGTGAACAGCTCATCAAAACATATTTAGAGATCCTCTTCATTGCACTCATACGTAAACAAGAAGCTCCGATTAGCCTTCAAGACACGCAAAAATGGAAGCAATCTTCCTTGCAAAAGGAAAAAGCTGAGCATGGATTAGTAGGTCAGATTATCGGTTATTTAACGGATCATCTTGCCGATTCCTTCACATTGGACGACCTCTGCCAAACTTTCCATTTAGGTAAAAGCCGCATGAAAGAGCTTTTCCAATCCCAAAGAGGGATGGGCGTCATGGAGGCTTTCAAATCGCTCAAAATTGAGCAAGCCAAAACTTATATGCGCGAAGGTCCTTATAACATTACCGAAATTGCCAATTTGTTAGGCTATACCAGCATTCATTACTTTTCAAGGGATTTTAAGAAAACCGTCGGTATGTCACCCTCTGATTATGCCAAATCCGTGAAAGCAAGGGTGAAACAATAACCGTATACAACGTAAATAAAGGGCAGTCCCTCTTGTAGAATTATCTTCTACTAGAGAGACTGCCCTTCCATATTAAAACCTATTTGATCACTTTAAGTAACCGTTTCGCTGTGCCGTTCTGCGTTTCAATGGTTTCGTACACATTGATTGTGAATGGATAGCTGAATTGCTCAGATGAGAAATTCGATACATCCATGGTTTGTACGCCACTCACTAATTTGTTAGGCCCTGCGAAGGAAGCATCCTTGGCACCAACGACTCGTCCCGCTGGATCGACAATTTCAAATCTTAGTTTGGAGAAATTGCTGTCAACAACGACATCTTCCTGCTGTGTAATGCTTAAATCCATTCTCAGTTTGTACGTGTAAGTCAATTGTGCCGTCGTTTGCATACTCGTTGAGATATCGTTAATTTTCAAGTCAAACGGATACATGGCAATAGGAGCATCCGTTGTTTCCTTCTGAGCTTCCGTTGTCAAAGCGGCAATCGTTTGTGTATACGGTGCTGCAGTCTGACCATCTAATATTTTCAAAGTGAAACTTTCACCATCCTCAGATTGAGGAACAATATAAGAATAGCTGACAACATAACTTAAGCCAGGATTCATCAAGTTTGTCACGTTCGTTTGACGTGCACCTTGATACGTAACACCTTGCTCATTCGTTAATTCCGATAGGAACGGTGGCGTAACGACTGGCGTTGTGCTCGTGTTCGTTAATTTGAACTTCGCTACGGCTGTCTTATACCCCTCACCTGGATTCTCATGTAGATGAAGCTCCATCAAAGACGCTTGCATAAACTTACTAATTGATTTCGCAGCCGCATTGAAAGGAATGGGTTGACCGATCGTATACGCTGCTGCCGCTGGACTTCCATCCACTGGCCAATTGATACCCACTTTAGCTGTTGCTAGCTCCGTAGGTTGTCCTCCCTCTTTCGGGACAAACGTTTCTGTCGAAAGCACGACCAAATTCGCAAGTGTCACACCATTCTCAACAGGGATCGCGTAATGGATTAAAGTATTCTCACCCGGGCTCACAACAACTGGAGCTGTTTCCGTACGTTTGCCCTCGTAATTCTTCGTTTCGGACTGCGCATCGATTCTGAAAGCAGGAACGGTTTCACGACCCGCTCCAGAATTGTTCACAAGCACAGTAACTACCGCTACGCGACCTGTTTGCGTGTTCTGGATCGATGCTTCAACAGGCGCATACGTAAGCCCTGAATTCACACCATGAATAATGAAAGCTCCGCCCCATTGTACGTTAGTGATGCTTTCAAGCGCCGCGCTTCCTATGCCGCCATACCATACTTGACTGGTTGGCATCGAAAGCAGCGTAGTCTCTACCTTCGGATAGGTATATAAATCAACATTCACGAAGGAAATACCTTCAATTTTACCAATTTCCTTGGAATCAATTGCTGCAAAATAAACAAGTTCTGCAATTTCTTTTGGTTGCAAAGAAGCTTTATTGCTTGCGCTCGGTTTCAACGTGTAAGAAATCCCACTCGCAGTTTGTACACGAAGCTCGTGCTCTGGAACACGATTTAAGGTTGTACCACCGTTGTACAAGCGAACAGTCACAGCAAGCTGTGAACCTGTCGCTGTCGGTGTTTCTGCAACGCTTTTGACAGCGGCACGAATATCATTCGTCAAACCATAATTGACAGAAGGTGCTGCTACTACTGCGGCGGGAGGCTCCGCAGCCCATGCTGCGGTACCTCCTTGAACGATCATTGCTCCCAGCATAATAGCGGTTATACTCGATTTCCATGGTCTCTTTTTCATCTATAAGATCTCCTTCATTATGAATTTCAGTGATGTTACTTTGCTGCTGGTGTTGTCGTTGGTTGAGCTGATGCAGCTGGAGTATTAACCTTTTGACCGTCTTTCAACGTGTTCTGTCCACTGATGACGAGTTGGTCGCCTTCTTTAACGCCTTCCAGTACTTCTTGGAATTCACCATTGATACGTCCAAGCTTCACTTTCCGTTTCATATATTGGTCACCCTGCTGAACGAATACGAAGGTATCGGATTCTTCACGGATGATACTAAGTGTAGGCACGACAGCAACTTTCTCTTCCGTCTCCGTTGTCAATTGGACTTGATAACGAACACCTGGTTGAATCGTACGATCAGGATTCGGAACTTCCAATTCCAGCGTATACGTTTTGGATGCTGCACTCATGATTGGCGCTAAGTAGCTAATCTTAGCTGTGCCTTTTTTATCAGGCGTATTCGGATTATAGTACACGAGCTCCTTCTTGTTTTTCACAAGTTGGTAGTTCGTTTCAGCTAGCTCTGTTTTGATTTTGATCGGATCGATCTGCTGAATTTGACCAACCTTTCCTGCCTGTGCAGATGCTGTTTGGCCAACAACGACAGTGAAATCGGTTAGAATACCGTTGCCTGGAGCTTTCACTTCATAATTGTCTAAGGCGCGAGTTGCATCTTCCAACGTCAGATTCGCAGATTCTGCTTGCGTCAGAATAGAAGAAACAGAGTCCGTATTATCAAAAGATGATAGCTTACTTTTTGCGGCATCTAAGCTCATTTGAGCATTATCGAGCGCTTGTTTGACTTGATCTACCTGACGTTGAACAACTACACCCGCTTCAAAATCATTTCTAATTTTGTTGTAATCCTGCTGCGCGTTCTTCAGAGCTGTTTCCGTACGAGCAACATTATCTGCAAGATCCTTACGATTGTTCACTTTGTTATCTCTCGCTTGCTGCAAAGAATCCTGCGTACTCTTCACTTGAAGCTCGCTTTTGCGCTTATTCGATAGCGCATCTTTGTTATCAATAACGAAAAGGACATCGCCTTTCGTTACATATTCGCCTCGTTTCTTCAGAACCTCAGTAACTTCACCGCTTGCTTTTGCTACCACATCAAGCGTTGTTCCAGCTATAACATCTGCCACCTGTTCAATCGGATTACTTATTTTCTGAAGCTTGATTACTTCCGTTTTGACCGCTTTAGGCGTTAACTGTACGGTTGCCGCATCCTTAGCACCTGGTGCAGAGCAGGCTGTCGCCAATACCGTCGCTGCGGTTAACAGCGTGATGACCCCCATCCAGCGATATTTGCTATGCCCTCTTCGTAAACCTTCGTTAATCATCGATGTGCCTCCTTATACCTCTAACGGACTCGTTGTCATTTTTTCTTTACCTTTTTTCCGATTAAACATGTTGCTAATGCGGTTTTTCATACTTTCAATCAACTCGTAAATAATAGGTACAACGACTAGCGTCAAGAGTGTCGAGGTAATCAAACCACCGATAACAACAACCCCAAGGCCTTTACCGATCAATCCGCCTTCTGCTGAGATCCCTAGCGCCAGTGGTACTAACGCCATAATGGTTGCCCCGGCAGTCATGATAATCGGACGAAGTCTTATTTTACCTGCTTCAATCAGCGCATGACGAACTGTGTAGCCTTCTTCGCGCAGCTGTTGAGCACGGTCAATTAATACAATCGCATTCGTAACAACGATACCAATCAACATCAGGAATCCAATTAAGGAAGTGACGGTTAATGGTTCTCTAGCAATAACGAGGCCAAGCAGACCACCGATAACAGCTAGTGGAAGTGAGAACAAAATCGCGAATGGTGCACTTGCATTTCCGAATGCTAATACCATAATCAAGTAAACAACGAAAATGGCTGCAGCCATTGCAACGAACAACTGAGTAAAGCTTTCATTTACATCATCGGATACACCCGAGATTTGCGGTGTAACACCCTCAGGAAGCTCAAGCTCCTTCAGAGCTGTAGCTAACTTCGCACTTACAGCTGTCTTATTGTCTGAATTAATTTTGGCAGAAACTTTCACGAGCTGCGACTGATTTTCCCTAGCAAGGGAAGCAGCGCCTTTCGTTTCATTGATTTTGGCGACTTCCTTCAAAAGAATGGTCGAGCCATTCTGAGCCGTTAACGGAATATTGCCCAGTTTCTCAAGGGAATCTCTGTCTGATTTATCTAAGGAAACTGTTGTTGTATAGACAATATTATCAAATTTCATATCGCCTAGATTTTGCTTTGAAATCCATGTCCTTGCCGCATCTCGAACGGATGCAGCGCTTAAGCCGTAGGCTCTAGCCTTCTTCTGATCAACGGCAATTTCAATTTCTGTTTTGGCATCGCTCAAATTATCTTCAACTTCGGCAAGCTCAGGGAAAGTATTCAATTTATCTTTCACCATTCTAGCGGCCTTCTCTAATTGAAGCTGATCATCACCTTGGAGTGTGTAAGCGAAGTCCGTACTCGATACGCCGAAATCACCTTCCATAGATTTAGGCTCAACTTCCGAACCATTCGGCAGCTCCGATAAAATATAAGCGGTCGTTTGCTCTTGTACTTTTACAGGATCCACATTCTCATTGACTTCAAGGAAAATCTGAGATGCATACGGAATCTGCTCATCATCTTTGCCAGCGTAACCTACTAAAGCCTCAACAAATTTAAATACAGGCTCGCCTTTTGAATCCTTCAAGTCTAACAATACTGTTTCAATTTCTTTCGTTTTGCTATCTGTTGCATCAAATGAAGTAGAATAAGGCAATTTTAATTGGAAATACATGATATGTGATGCAGCTGATGCCGGCAAAAAGGATACAGATAAGAATGGTATCGTTCCAGCCATTGTCCCAACAAGCAAGACTAGTGCTACTAATAGCGTTTTAATCTTATTTTTCAAGCTCCACGTTAGTGCTTTTTCATAAAACATCGTTAACTTCGTTGGTGCAGATTCATCATGTTGAACCTTACCTGGTTTACTGCGCAGCACAAGTAATTTCGAGAGCATCGGAATAACCGTTAAAGCTACGATTAAGGATGAAAGAAGTGCACACGCGATCGTTAGAGCGAAAGGTCGGAAGAAACCACCTACAACCCCTGTTACCAAAGCAAGTGGAGCAAATACCCCAACAGTAGCCAAGGTAGACGACGTAATCGCCATCGAAACCTGTTTCGTTGCTAAAGCAATAACAGACTCTTTGCGCTCCTGTGCTTTTTCTAAGGAAGCATAAATGTTTTCAATTACAACAATCGAGTCATCGACAACCCGTCCAACCGCGATAAATATACCACCAAGTGTCATCGTATTGAGCGTGAGGTCTAACGTCGACATTAATAATAATGTGATCAAAATGGAGAGCGGAATCGAGACGAGGACGATGAGTGTCATACGTACATTCCGTAAGAATATTAGAATCATTAGGGAAGCAAGGACTGCCCCTACAATCCCTTCACGGACAAGTCCAGAGATGGATTCTTTGATTTGATCGGCACTGTCGAAGGTGCTTTTAAATGTAATGTTCGGTATTGTTGTTTTCCATTCCGTAATGTTCTTCTCAATTTCATCTGAGAATTCAACCGCGTTCGCACTGCCAGCTTTGTATAAAATCATACCGATCGCTGGTTTGCCATCGAGACGTCCATTGAAGTCTGATTCCGTAATGGCCTTTACTTTGGAGACTTGATCCAAGGTAACAATGGCACCCGTTGGGGTAGTAATCTCTACCTTTTGGAGATCAAACAAACTGGATAAATTACCTGTAACCCGAGTCATTTTGCTATTGCCATCGATTTCTACTGAACCGATTGGTGTTTTCGTTGCCGCGGTATTAATCGCATTGCTCACCATGCCTGGTGATAAACCATATACATCTAGCGCTGAAGCATCTAGCTCGATATCGAGCGAGGTATCTCTGGCACCGATAATGTCCATGTGGTCGATCCCTTTGATACCCTCAAGACCTGGTTTAATCGTGTCTTTGAACGTTTTATCAAGCTCTGTTTGGCTGACACCCTCGTTCGCATAAGCGACTAAATAATTCGAAGGGAACGATGCCGCACCGAAGGTAGAAGCTTTAGGCGCAGCTGCTGTTGCTGGTAAGGAAACCGTAGACAATGCATCCTGTACAGCTTGCTTCTTTTTGTCGATATCGACATTTTGTTTGAAGAAAATAATAACCATAGAGAAGTTATCACTGGAAGTTGATTGCATGGAATCTAAATCTTCTAGATTCGCCAACTTCTTCTCAATGGGTACCGTAACTTCGTCCATAACGTCTTTTGGTGCGCCCGTGTAGGTCGTTGTAACGGCCACAACCGGGAAGGAAACGTTCGGCATGTTCTCTTCCTTAAGCTGTGTTGCTGAATACAAGCCGCCTACAAAAAGCATGATCATGATGATGAATAACGCGGAAACGTTTTTCATCGAAAAATGTGTGAGTCGATTCATTCCTGTACTCCCCTCAACTAATGATTGTGAATTAAAGATACAGGTTCAATATGAACTCAATATGAACAAAGTAAAAAAACTTGGTGAACATTACCAAGTTTTCTCATTTAACTCTTTTTAGTTGGTGAATGGGTCGTTGGTAGAACGATAAGAAATAGCGTGCCTTTGCCTTCCTCACTTTGAACCTCAATCGTTCCATCATGCATATCAATGATTTTACGAACAATTGCAAGCCCCAGGCCGCTGCCGCTATCACGTTGCCTTGCCTGATCTACCTTATAGAAGCGGTCGAAAATACGACCCTGTTCCTCTTCCGCAATACCCATGCCGTTATCCTGAATCCATATCTGAACCCTGTCTCGCAGTGGAACAAGCTTGATAAAAATATGTCCACCTGTAGGCGTGAATTTGATCGCATTACCAATCACATTCATCCACACTTGACTTAATTGATCCGCATCCGCAAATATTTTCACACGAGGCAGGGCCAAATCCATATCCTGTTCTTTCGCAGACCATTGCGGTTCATAGAAAACGACAATCCGTCTCAGTTGCTCATCCAAGTCATAAATGGAGGGATGAAAAGGATGATGCTCCGATTCTAAGGAGGCGAGTTTCAGTAAATTTTCACTCAGACGCGAAAGACGTTCACTCTCACGTTCAATGATCTCCAAATATTTGATGCGATCATTTTCAGCGATATCCGACTCCCTTAACGCTTTGGAAAACCCCCGAATCGATGTTAACGGCGATTGAATCTCATGGGACACATTTGAAACGAAATCCTGTCTCATCTGCTCCAGCTGCTTAAGCTCTCCAGCCATATGGTTGAAGCTTTCAGCGAGCATACCCAATTCGTCTTTGTTATTCACGTTTACGTTGACATTAAAATTGCCTCGAGCCAGCTTCTCTGTCGCTATGGTCAGCTTTTTCAAGGGATTTACTAAATAACGCGAAGCAATGAGAATAAGTAAGCTCCCTACAACCAAAACGATGGTAAGAACAGATACAATCAAAGTCTGCAGTTGTCTGCGTGCAGCATCTGTAATATTGGTATGTATGAATAACGCGTAGCTCTGATCACCCACGATCAGCGGAACGCCGACTTTAATGCCGTTAATCCCACGTAACGGTGCACTGAAATCCAAGCTTTTATAAATATGCCCCTTTAAAACGTCAGCAACCTCGGATGACTGAATGCGCGGCTTTCCTTTTACAGTAGGAATATCCCCAAACGAATCACCTTTGGAATCAAATAAAGTGAATAAATAATTTTCGTTCAGTCGATTGCTCCCAGTTACAAAGGAATACAGGTTTTTTGGCTGCACTTCATTGCTTAACGTAACAATTTGACGTCCAACGGCTAACATCTCAGATTGAAATTGCGTCGAAATCATATTCGTAAAAAAGTACATAGCCAGTGGAAAAGCGACAAGAACACTGACGACTACAATCGCTAGAAAGGTTACAACCACACGCAAATATAGCGATTTGATCATACCTTGACCTCAAGCCTGTACCCTAAGCCGCGTATCGTTGTAATTTGAAAACCATCCGAGTAGGGTTCAAAGCGTTCACGCAGACGTTTGATGTGGACATCAACCGTTCGATCATCGCCTTCGTAATCCATCCCCCAAATTTGCTCAATCAGCTGTGTGCGCGTAAATATTTGCCCTGTATGACTTGCAAACTTATAGAGAAGCTCAAATTCCTTCAATGGCAGTGTAATCCGCTGATCCTGGTAGCGAACCTCATAGGTTGTACGATCAATCGTCATCCCGCCAATGAGAATGACTTGAGATGAATGAATGCGATATCGCTTCAACAGTGCTTTGACTCTCATGACTAACTCTACGGGATCAAAAGGCTTTACTAAGTAATCGTCGGTGCCGAGCTGGAAGCCCTTCACCTTATGAACAGACTCACTCTTCGCCGTCACCATCAGTAGGGGCAGCTCTGGGTAATGAGACCTTAGTTCGCGGCACAGCTCCCAGCCGTCCATCAGAGGCATCATGACATCCAGTACGACTAAGTCAGCAGGCAACGCCTCCATAAGACTTAACGCCTCTTGGCCATTACTAGCTTGCACAACCGTTAGGCCTTCCCCTGCCAAATAAACGCGAATCAGCTCTCGGATATCTGCGTCATCATCAACAACCATAATACGAGTCATGCTTGTTCCGCCTTTCTTGCACCATACAGTTAGGTCAGATAAACGATTGGATCCTTGGAGCCCGCCTCTTCAAAGCCTTTTAACCGCAATCGGCAGCTGTCGCATTCGCCACAAGCTTCTGCTTTCCCATTGTAGCAAGACGTTGTCAGTTCATAAGGTACGCCGATTTTCAAGCCTTCTTCCACGATCTTCGCTTTCGTCCAAGAAATCAAAGGCGTTTCAATCGTAATGCCCTTTCCTTCCACCCCAACCTTAGTAGCCAATGCGATTACTTCTTCTACCTTATGGATAAATTCAGGACGACAATCCGGATATCCGCTGTAATCTAACGCATTAACACCGATATAAATGGCCTGAGAGCCTGTCACTTCTGCATACGATGTAGCAATGGAGAGAAATAATAGATTCCGCCCCGGTACGTAAGTCACTGGAATTTCTTCAGTCTCAGGAGCATTCGTCACATTGGGAACATCAATTGAATCGTCTGTCAGAGCACTGCCACCGAAATCTCGCAGGAAATCCAGCTTGATGATTTTATGACGCGCTGCAACACCATAATGCTCAGCAACTAGCTTGGCATTCTCAATTTCAATCTTGTGACGCTGTCCATAGTCAAAAGAAATCGGAAACAAGTCATAGCCTGCCTCCTTGGCTAATCCCATACATGTCGTACTATCTAAACCGCCGCTAAGAATAATAACGGCTCTTTTGTTATTTTCACTCATGGTCATCAGTACCTCTTTCATAGAATTTGAAAATGGCATTGTACACATCGCGTACAATGCCTGAAAGGCTAGACGCCTCGCATCGCTGGGTCCCAAATAATTTTGTGAAGTTGCATATTCAACTTCACCTTCGATAATCCTTCTGCTAGCATCAAGTCAACTAACTTACGCGGCGGCATCGTCTCCCACACGGGACTGAACATAGGCAGCGCCTTGGTCGGATACTTCTGAAGTACATCGACTGCCGTCTGGAAATCGAGATCGCTGCCGATCACGAACTTCAACTCATCCTGCTCGCGCAGCAGCTCGAAATTGCTGTAAATCATCTGATCCATTTCACCGGAATCCGGCAACTTGAAGTCCATCACGTAACGCACCTTCGGTGAAGATACTTGTGAGATAAATGGGGCGAGATCAATCGCACCATTCGTTTCGATGTGCAGGTCATCGACCTGCTCGAGTTCAGCGAGCGCCTCGATCAGCGCAAGCGATTTGTTGCCGTACAGAAGCGGCTCGCCGCCTGTCAGGCAAATATGCCGGGAGCGGAAGGTCTGAACCTTGCTGATAATCTCAGCAATGGTCATAACGTTCTCCGCTTCCGCGGGTGGGTAGCTGTACGTCGTATCACACCATGAACAGCGCAGGTTGCAACCAAAAAGACGGACGAAGATCGTCGGGAACCCCGCACGGGTTCCCTCCCCTTCAACCGTCTCGAAGATCTCGACCATGGGAATGCGGATATCACGCATTACAGATCCTCCTCCATCATCGAGCGAGTGATGGCTGCATAGCTAGTCGGCGTTTCCCAGAGACGAATCTCGTCCAATGAAATGGCTGGATACAGATTCTCATCAAGCAGTGCCTGGTGAATTTCTTCATAAATCCAAACCACCATATTCTCAGCCGTGGTATTCATAGGCGGCAGCACATCGTTCAAATACCGGTGATCCAAGCGATCAATCACACGTTCTTTCGCTATACGTTTAATATCTCCAAAATCAATTGCGATCCCTCGGCTATCTACTTTTCCCCGCATAATCACTTGCAGCTTATAAGTATGTCCATGTAGACTTTTACATTTTCCCTCATAACAATGCAGATGATGCGCACTATCAAACGTAAACTCTTTGGAAATCAAAACGGATTTATGGTGATATTTCAATTGGTTCTCTTGGATGTCACGCCCCAACTCTTGCACATTTCTTGGGATTTCATAGCTCATTATTATCACCTCATCTATTCGAAAAAAACAGTACTCTACATTATATCATAAATAGACAGTTTGTCACCTTACTAGGATGGCATGGAAGAATTTCGCTCTTTCTTTGATATCCAGTCTAGGTGTCCGCGGATTTCTTGCATCCGTTCATTCTCATCACGCAAGTCTGCCTCAATTAAAGCAGTTAACCGCTCAATTTGTCCAACGACAGAATCAGGAAGCTCGACTTCCTCGAGTGATTTTACAATATAGAGTAAGCATTGCAGAGTTTCATCCATCAGACTCTTCTTTTTCCCTGTCAACACGACTTCGCTTAAAAAAACAAGGTGATTTAACTCTTTTTGCGTTAATTTCAAGAGGACAACCCCTTTCTTTTTCCATTATCCAACATTTTACGACAACGGGAAAGACTCTCTTGACAATACGAACTATAACATTTATGATTACAGTAAATTGTTACCGTGTTGTATACAGTTAGCAGTTTGACTAGCAAACACTAACGCATACGATTTTGGCGACTGAGCAACCATATATAGAACTAATTTATATCCTTGGAGGGATCCTTAATGAGCACACAAGTACAAAATGAAGTTTTAAAAGTTATTGAAGATCGTCATTCCGTTAAACAATACCAAGCTGGGCACACAATCCCACAAGCTGATCTTGAGCAAATTCTAACTTCAGCTTCCCTAGCACCATCTTCTTGGAATCTTCAACATTGGAAACTCCTTGTAATCGACGACCAAGCTCAAAAAGAAAAATTACTTCCAATCGCTTATGGTCAAAAACAAATCGTGGAAAGCTCCGTTGTTATTGCTGTTCTTGGTGATCTTGAAGCGAACAAAAACGCGCAAGCTGTTTTCGGTCCTGCTGTAGCTGGAGGTTTCCTTCCACAAGCTGTGATGGATACACTCGTTGCACAAATTGAAGGTGCCTACCAATACCCACAAGTTGCTCGTGATGAAGCTATCCGTAACGGTTCTTTGGCTGCTATGAACTTGATGCTTGCTGCTAAAGCGCTTGGCTATGACACTTGCCCAATGGGTGGTTATGATGCTGCTAAATTCGTTGAAGCATTCAATGTTCCAGCGCGCTATGTACCAGTTATGTTGATCTCTGTTGGTCTAGCTGCTACTCCAGCACGTTCTGCAGGCCGTTTGTCCCTTGATCAAATCACAGTTTCTAACACGTTCTAATCTTATAAAATGAATGAAAAGGCATGACTCTCATGTTAGGATGAGAGATCATGCCTTTTTTGTGTATTAGTGATATTGTTCGGTTTCAAACAATATTTCGTCGATCAATTTATTCCGATATAACATAGATAAATTGAAGGTTTCATATTCTTTTTCTTTATCAAGCTCATCTAACAACAAAGTCGCAATTAATTCCCGATCATCGGAATCTCCGGGCTCACGAAAATCAATAAAGCCGGTCAGCTGCCGCGAACTAATATCCACCGTAGCGGTTCCGATCGGTAAATCACCATACGATGTTTGATAAATCTCATACGATAACGTATCCAAATCGTCTCTGACCAGAACAATGGCATAGTCATCTCGCATTGGAATCCACATATCATCTTCTGACTGGATATCTTCGACCAAATCCAGCATATCAATATGCGTTAATTCCACCGTATCCACCGTTTCTCCGTTATAAACCATATGGAACACGAACGAATCCGTTTGCTCTTCATTAAAGTCTTCAACCATCAACTCCGTGACAATGTCCATCTCTTCATCAAATGGATCAAACTTCCATGAAATATCTCCGATCACCTCTGACCCATATATGTGAAGGACCGCTTCAGCAATCAGCTCTGCGTCCTTATCATACACATGATACTCTACACTGCTCCTGTTTTCGTTCACAATAACAAGTTCATAACCCTGTTCTTTCTTGCGTTCTTCTAGCATATCCAGCTGCTCGGGGAACATCTCAGACTCCTGATCATCCAAGCTGAGATCTTCCCTTAACCAGGAGTAATCCAGCTCATCATCATGTAGGAGATCTACACTGTTTATAAAATCCTCTTGAAATGGTGATGGCTGAACCGCATGGTCCGTCACAATCACGAAGTCATAGTCACTATAGCTGACGGTTACCTCACACTCGGCGATTCCAAGTGCGTCAATCACATCCTGAATATAGGACTGTGCAAAATCATAAACCGCCTGCTTATTCACAATCGTAATGGATTGCTGCTCCAGATGAATCGCGCCTTTGAGACGATCCGATTCCCTGTAGACTAGCGTTAACGTACCGACAAACTCCCCATTGTACATAATATCGCAGACTTCGCCGCCTGCTGTTTTCAGGTCGGGTCTAAGCATAATATCGGCCACGACTTACTCGCCTCCTCTACAGATCTTGTGTCATTCTTCAGTATCATGCCCATTATCGACCAAAATATGAGTAATCAGGATATTCGTCTATACACTTCTGCCCCCACTTACATATCTTATCTTATAACAATCATCACGAAAGGAGGGAATGACCATGTCAGGAGTTGTAGGTAATTCAGCAGCTGCGGTATTAGTTCTTTTTATCCTTCTTGTTATCATCACTAGCGCATTCGTAATCTAATTCATAGCTAAAACGTAAAAGACGATCTCCAGCCCTAACGGCTTGGAGATCGTCTTTCTATTTGGTAGGTTATTGCTTCGCATGAATAAGCTTTTGACGCTCTGTTTCAATGGCATGGAGCTTAGCACCGATCATTTCTATAGCGCCTGGTTTATCCTTCAGCATGTTGAAAATCTCTTCCGCCCTGGCCAGCTTACCAGATCGCATAGCCAGCTCTCCAAGTGCAGCAGGCGCCTTCCACTCTCCGATGTGATAATCCGCACTAACGCTGCCGCGGTAATTCGGGAGACTTTGGAGTGACTGCTTAATACTCGCTTCCGCTGATTTAAGAAGCTCATCGGCTTGCCTCATCCGGACTTGCGCTAGTAAATAGTGTGCGTCAGGGAAATCAGGCGACTGCGCAAGCGCTTTGTGGCAATAAGCTTCTGCTTCGGAATAGTTTTTGCGCTGCATCATGATTTGGATGAGAAGTCGGTAGATCTCAGACATACGGCCAAAAAGAGGCGTTTGTAATCCCAAGCTTTCAGCTTCTAACAGCGCTGTCAGCGCTTGCTCCTCAAGACCCATTCCCAGCGATTCGCGTCCATAGAATAACCAGTGGCCAGGATTCTCAGGCTCTTCTTCGATCATGAGTTTAAGCAGGCGAAGATTGCGTTCTAGCTTGCCTTTGCTTTGCATGACGGCGGGATCATATCCGTTGTGATCTAGTCTGATTTTGACAGCTCGACGATAGGTATCAGGCTGATAAATACCTTGTGTGGTACCAATTTGCTCATGGATGCGTCCGTAGTAACGGAGTCCTCTTTGGGCAGGGAACATCCGAACTTGAGAGAAATCATGTTGAATGGTTCCATTTATTCGATTCAAATGCCAGACATGCAGAGCCGGGATAAGCTTGGAATGGTTGAAAACGCTGGCAACCTCGCGAATCGCGTTGATATCCTCCGCTATGAGAACCTCATCAGCATCAATCCATATGACCCAATCTGATTGAATATGCTGTAAACCGATATTACGAGCGGCTCCGAAGTTATCATCCCACACAATCGGGACAACCTTTACCTTCGGATATTGAAGGGCAATCTGACGAGTGTCATCTGTCGATGAATCCACGAGTAGTATTTCATCGACTGCGCCTTGCAGAGCGACGATGCATTTCGCAATGTTCGCTGCTTCATTGTGCGATAAGATCGCCGCGGTCACTGTCACCTTGGGAACATACAAAAGATCTTCGATGTCTTGGCGCGGCTCGCCATGCGGTATTTTCTCCATCGCCTTGTAGATGTGATTAACCCACTTGGCCTGCGGGTCCAGCAGCCAAGCCCGGTCGAAGACCCGCTTCGCTGCGCTAGCTTGCTGCTGAAGGAGCAGTGTTTCGCCTAGCATGACCCAAAGCTGTGCTTCAAGTGGGTTCAGACGAATAGCTTGGAAGAGTTCGCTTTCGGCTTCTTGAAGCTTTTGGGATTGAATTAGGTTAATAATGTGTTTATGTTTTAACATTTGGATCAATCTACTCGTCTCACGATTGGAATCGTAAATTTGCGAGAACCCATTCTTACGGAACCAACAAACGGATCAAAAGTAAATTGAATCCCCTTACCTGGTTCAACATTTGATTTCAAAGATACAGTTAATCCCTTCAACATATCATTTTCATATTCAAGTCCGTAAGTGATGTCGGAAACGGTAACCCCACTTTGCGAGGTAAATGAGAAGTAATCAAAGAAATGCTGTTCGATGCCCGCCCAATACAGCTCCTCATTTGGATATAACGAAGTTAGATTAATCGTGTTTGGACTTGGTGTGAGATTTACTACAATATCATTTTGATACCATGTATTCGCATTTTCCGCGGAAAACAAATGAAATTTAGCTTTCGTATCTGCAAAATCATTTACGGATCTGAAGGTAATCAACCCTTCAACTTCGCTCGCAGTTACAGCTTGTTGCTCTTCTAGCGGTTGAATTCCAACTAGATTATTCTCGTATAGCCAATATTGAGAAGGATCGATTGTAAACACACTATTTCCTTCAGTATTCGATTGGTACATATTAAATTGATTAGGAATTCCATCTAGTCTATTCTCATTATTAAACTGAATATTGACAGACTGCTCTTTGAAGAGACCGCCTTTATCAGTAGCTTTTATTTTTGAAATACTAACAGAACCTGCTAAGTCCTCATTTGAAAGCAATTGTTCAATAACTGCTAGATTTACAATATGACTACCCGGCAAAGTTAAATGGCTGGTTCTAGGTTCAGTCATATCACCACTAAAATAAACTTTATAATTAATATCTAATCCATATGTCAGAACTTCATTTTCCGGATCGTAAAAAAGTTCATCTAAATCCAACTCCGAATAAGGCGATACGTTTAAAACATGGTCTGTTCCAGATAAAAACCCAGCTAGCTCACTTGGATGGTACTCTGAATTAAATACTGGTTCTTGATTTCCTGGTGAAGTTGGCGGATTAACCACTGTAATTGTAAAAGGCGCTGATACTAGCACACCACCGTGACCATCACGCGCGACAGGAGTTAATGAACCAGTTCCTGGATGTAGTGAGCGAATTACCCAGCCGTCAATGCTGTTGTAAATTACATCTGCAACAGGATCCTCTGAGTTACTAATAAAACTTACTTCAACCACGTCCCCGTCTATATCATCGAAAAATGAGGATAAATTCTGAGTACCTAAAGGAGAAGTTGTTCCAGCAGGTAGTGCTCTAGTAAAGAAAGGATTATTAGATTTTAACGTTGGCGCATGATTGCCTAATTTTGTCCCTGGTGGCAAAGCTCGACCAATATTACCTAGAAGGATTTTAACAGCATCTGCAGAGGCGTATTCTGACGGGTTTGTTATCATTTTTTTTACAGTATCCGTAATATCATATTTTCTCTCGGAAGTAATCGTATTGTCTACTGTTACCTGAAATGTATCCCTGGGGGCTGTTTCGCCATAACCAAAATACACTGTAAATGTAGCAGGCCCCACACCAACAGGATGAATTTTGAGAAGCCCTTTGGACCAATACTCTTCCTCTGCATAGGCAATATTCACATTGCTGCTCTCTATGCGCAAATTTGAGGATGAGGAAAAAGAACTATTACCATAAATCGATCTCAAGTCAAGTACATCCGTAACTCCTGATAATGGAACGATTGTATCTCCCAGTTTATCATAAGGGTCGTAAAACGTTGGTTCTGGTGCTGTCGGTGGTGGTGTTTCAATGATAGATTGAGCAACAACTTGTGTTGAATCGAATAAAAATGGCGCAGCTATTATTGCAGTACCAACCATTATCGCCGCTGCTTTTTCTTTCTTAGAATATGACTTTACATCTTTCCCCACTACATATCACATCCATCGTCTATTAGTCTTTCATTCATTCTATCATAGGAAATAAGTACTAAAAACCCCTAAAACGACAAAAAACCTCAAAAACCGAGGTATTTTATCCGAATTTTATTTTATAAACAGTACTTTCGAATTGCTTTATGTACGCCTTCATCATTATTAGAAGCTGTAACTGCGTCTGCCGCCTCTTTTACACCACTGGGTGAGTTCTCAACAGCTACACCAAGCCCTGCAAAAGCCATCATTTCCAGATCATTATAGTAATTTCCTATCGCCATAATCGCTTGAGATTCAACCTCTAATGAAGCAGCTAAAGCCTTTAGTGCATTCCCCTTGTTCGCCTCTGGACTCATGACATCAATGAACAATTCGCCGCTGCGAATCATCCGCAAATGTCCATACAACTTCTGCTCCTCCCAATCCCGCTGAACACGATCCAAAACCTCAGATTGAGCAAAAAGAGTGAATTTAACAATCGGAACGCCAAGCTCTGAGACCGAAGTCACAAGTTTAGGACTGATTAGAAATTTTTTATACATTTGCTTCTCGTACTCGCCGACTCGCTCGATATACATATTGAAAGCCGTACATACATCAAAATGAATCCCTTCACGCCGCGCGTAAGCCAACATCGATTCAATTTCGCTAATTTCAAAAGAAAACTCGTTCACTAACGACTGCCCTCGCTCATCCGCATGAACGGTTACTGCTCCATTATGTGTGATCATCGTTCCTTCTAGGCCTAATTGCTCAAGAATAGGCAACGTGCTAGCTGGTGCTCTCCCCGTGCATAGTACAATGTGGCAGCCTTGATCATGAACCTCTTGAATGGTTTCAATCGTTTGAGCCGTTAATTCGTGATCATCATTCAAAAGTGTTCCATCAACATCCAGTGCAATTAATCGATAGTTCAAGATACTCTCTCCCTCGTTCGCTTTTTATCAAATTATTGTACCATAAGCACAATTTCAGTTCACCGAATTTACAGTAAAAAGACAGTTATCAATCGATAACTGCCTCCCACTTCATTGAACCCGATGCACACCAACTGATTGCTGCACATTCCCAATGATTTCGACTGGAATATCTTCCTTTTTGATAACACCATTTCTGTATGTAATCTGAAAATGAATCGTTTGAAGCCCTCGAGGCAATCCCTCCGAGAAGGACAGGAATTGGCTATCGAAAAGCTCCCCCCTAAACATGGTACTATCACCTAATTCGGGTACTAACTTTTCCAGTACATATAAAGCCTGACCGTCCAATCCTATCGTGTCAATCCAAGCAATCACTTCCTCAACCGGGGCGGGTGCACTCTGACTGCTTACAACAAATATCTCCCCGGAATAAAAGGATTTCGGAATCACTTCTGTTTGGTGGCCCATCTGATTATGCAAAATCAACCATTGCGCCGTGTAAGTCACTTCCGATTGAATCGTAAGAGGTAAGACTTTAATTGTTTTCAACACCGTTGAAGACAATTGCCCATCTGTAACAGTCAATGTCACTTCGTAATCACCAGGTTCAGTAACCTGCTGCAAGAAGTTGATGGATGTATACGTTTTGACAACACCAGCTGGCTCCTGGACAGTCCATAAATAGGAGAGTGGATCACCGTCAGGGTCAAAAGAACTATTTATGCTGCTCATCATATCCCCTTCCCAGACAGGCTTTGGCGTCCATTCAAAATCAGCAATAGGCGCTCGATTAATATAAAGCCAAGTCTGAGCTGAATAGCTAGACCACACATAACCATCAAACACACGCACTCGCACTCGTAGCTTTTGTCCCGCAGGCAAATCAGTTGGTAATTCCCAACTCCCCGTACTTAAAGTTGAGTTTTGTTCTAGTATACCGCTATCCATCACCATAACATCATTAGCTTCATTCGTGACCTCTATTTGAAAATGAGAGAACACTGTCCCTGCGTCAGGATCAGTTTGATTCCATGTAAACGTTGGTTTGGTTACGTTGAATAAGGTAGGAGCTGCTTGTGTTCCTATCGGATTCGTCATAACTGCGGTAGGCGGACTGTTTGACGTCATCCATCCTATTTCGGACCAATCTGAGTAAATCCCACTAGAAGACATTACCCTAACCTTAGCCTGTAATTTAGCACCCAATGGAGCATCAATTGTCATGGTCCAAGAACCAGTAGGTTTAGTTCGATCTGCGACAGGAACACTGATGTATCCAGAATCGATAACGTTACCAGCTTCATCACTAACATAAACGATCTGGTAACTAATATTATTGAATTGCGGATCATTTTGATTCCAAGTTATTGTTGGTTTTTTGGAAGTCATTGCGGAAGGGTTAGCAAAAGTTCCAGTCGGGTACGTTAATTGCACCGTAGGAGGTATGACACTTCCCAAGAATCCGTCACTACTCCACTGCGACCAAGCAACCTCGTCTTTAACTCGCACCCGAATCCGATATTTGTAGTTGATGTTGCCCGTCACTACACTTTCTATGTAACTGTACACAGAAGCTTTGGTATTGAAAGTCTTTATACCTGTGCTGGCATCCTGTTCTTGAATGTTACCCCACATATCTTTGGAGATGCGCCCAATGTAAACCTCGAAGGCTGTGAAGGTGGTGTCAGGATCAACGTCGGTTTGACTCCAATTTATGGTTGCACTACAACCAACACAGAAGAAGTCGGGCTTGTCCAAGGAACCTCCAGGGTAAAGTAAAGTTACACTAGGTGGATTATTAGGACGTAAGCCAACATCAATTGTCTCGGAAACTGGCCAAGACCAAGCACCGTATTCGTCTTTTACTTGCGAGACGATAGTGTATGTTCCCGAATCGTTCACACGATCTAACTTGGTATTCACAACATTCCCGTCAGGAGTGATGTAATACCAACGTTCTTCGAAAATACCACGATTTATCTCATACCCAGCATCAGGAGTTGATGTGGCATAATCGAACCTGTCAGGATCGTAGTTGTCCGTGGTATACGTAATCACCCCGCTAGGCTGCATGACCGCTGTAAAGGCTGCAACTGGTCTACGATGCACTGTTATCGTTTTCCTGAACGTATTAGAATTTTTTCGGTAAGACTCAAACACCATGTTAGGGAACTTGTAAATCAAAGTTGGATATGGATCGTCCTTAGCTTTTAAGGAGATGTCCCACTTACCGACTCGATCGAAAGTTGGCTGACCTGTCGTAAAGCACTGTCCACTTAACGGTGATAAGCCACCGTTGTTTAAGAACATTGGTGTATGTATGTAAGTCCATGCGAATGATCCTGCGATAGGATCCAGCTCGGGATCATCAAATTTAATGTTATCGTATTTGAGTTCTGCGAGATTGGTCTTCTCGTCCAGAATGGCATAGTCGGCAGACCAGAGATCGGCTTCAGAGTAAGGCTTAGTAGTCATTGTGCTGTACTGAACAAATGATTTGTCAGAAAATGCGCCAAACTTACCACTAACAGGGAAACTATCATCCACGATGTCGCTGAAATAATTTACCTTGTTGACCCATACGTTTATCACATTACCAGTAGTTCTGATCTTGACACCATAGCTCTTACTATCCTGAATGTTATATGGAGAAGAGGCAAGAACAGTCCTTACACCATTAACATATTTGGAGAGGAACATCGATACCCCGTCGAACTCCAAAGCGTAACGATTAGTGCCATCTTGCATTCGGAATGAATAACCGAACAGATTGGTGTCAATCTTATTTTGTTCGGTTTTGAAATTGTAGGAGAGCTCAGCGTCATTTAGAACATGAGGAGAGATGAACTGCCCATACTGATAACGTTGAATATTAACAGTTGGTTCATCGTCCACGGGACCTTTGTCGATCCAGTACACTGTGTCCCCGTAAGGAGGACTGTTGTAGCCTGTCACCCAAGAGTGATACATGTACGAGGACAAGAGCAACCCATCACCTACATACTCGGTCATACCTCGTGTACCGATGGTCTCCGTTGCGCTGGACACGAAACCTAACTGCGCCGCCAATTTAAAGTTGTTACCGCCGGTTTGTATGTCACTACATTGATTGTAAATAGTTGCAGCACACCAACCATATTGATAGTTACCCCAAGCGTCAACGTGCATGTTTTTAGACATTCCATTAAAAGGTACACCACCCCATGCCCACACACCGCCTGTTGTCATATCGATAACGTTATTGATAGTGCTACGGCTGTCGCCCCATGAACCAGCAACAGTGTACAAGGTTTTGGTTAAGATAGTGTTATTTGCCGAGTTGACGATCATAGTGTTGATGTTTTCTTGCCAGTCGTAAGTCCAAGCGGCATTAAAGGATAGACTGTTACCGCCAGTTCTTGTGCGCCAAACAAGTTTGAAATCCTTGTCGTACTTTGCGACATAGACACCAAGAGCTAACTCAGGAAAAAACCTGAGGTTACGATCGGTGGGATTCATCGTATTGCCCGCACTATCCTTACAACCCTTGGTCTCGTAAAAATAAGTGTTGCCGTAGTTGTCCCGGTACGGTTGATTCATTTGACCGAAGCTACAACTAGCAGTGTCATACTGAGCGGGAACAAAAGGTTTCGGCGTTTCGGTTTGAGGCCATTGAACCCACTTCTTCTCATACTGCACATACGTGGTCGGATTGTTATTCGGCGTTGCACCGGCTTTTACGATGTTACCGTAAAGATCGATCTCGTAGAAGCTGTCGCCAAAATAACCATTCGCACTGTAGTAACCACCACTATCCATTATGAGAAGCAAATGATCGCCCTTAGTTAGTGTTGCCCTCACGACAGCACTGTTATATTGTCCAGTGGAACCAGGGATATCAAAGCACGTGATTAATGCGCCCGTTAGAGCTTTGTAGGTACAGGCTCCCGACCCCTGAGACATTTGCGTGTAGTATTGGTCACCTTCGTCTCCGCTAGTGTCCCGCGTGTACTTCACTGGCGTAGATTTAGTGAATACCATGTAGACTGTCTTTTCGGCTAGGTACGGTTGCGCGCCGCCAATTGTATCTGACATCTTCATGGTAGTCCCCGTGTTGGTCGTATTGGTGTAAACAGGAACGTCCCGCTGTGCAGTTAGTTGACTCATCGGGAGACTTTCTCTACTTAGCATATAGTCGTAAGGACTGCCATTCAACCATGAATGCTGGAGCTTGAAAGTTGCATAACAACCTGAACAAGGAGTACCGTCCATGACATAATCCTGTGAATATCTGCCAATCTTGTTTTTATTCAAGGCATAAAATATTTGGGTTGGGTTGTCATATGAAACTGAACCCGTGAAGTACAGGTGAGTTTTATCAGACGAGATAGGAGTTGCACCACTAACCCAATTCCCAGGTGTCCCATCAGCTTTTGGATAAAATAAAGGTTGAGAATATCCTGGAGTAGGTGCCGTCATGGCTTTGTAGATCGACAAACCATTCCTGCCTAATCCGTTATCATTGAACTGCGTGGTGTAAGCAGTTACTGTTCCAATACCTGCAGGAGTGCTTACGATATTTACGCCAGCTATTTGTGATTCTTTTCCTTTACCAGCACTTGTTGCTAAAGTTCCGTTGTCATCTTGCCAATTGTATGTTGGAAGCTTACTTAACGCGTTATTGGTGTTGGTGGCTACCAGTGGCCAATTAGCCATGATGTCCCCAGACTTGTAGATGGTTGGTGGGTTAGGATCTGGATTGGGTCCGTTACCCGTAAGATCGAATGACACTTCAGGAGCTTGGTTGGTAACATCCATAATAGTGGACTCGGCTTCGGCATATGCGCCAAATTCCTCGACAGCACGTAATTTGAATTGATACTTACCGACTTTTGTTGGGTTGAATGTAGACTTGTAGAGGTCGCCTGAGATAGATTCCCAAGCCTCTTCGTTCAGATCACCATCATTGTCTTTGTCATACTTCATTTGCCAAAGAACTTGTGTGATCGTGTCACCATCAGTACTGTAGGATTCATTTAAAATATCGTAACCTTCGCCACGAATACCTAAAGCAGGTGCGTTTATTTTTGCAATGGGGGGATAATCGGGGTGTACAATAATGTTACAAGTGCTGTTATCTTCAGAAACCAGTCCAGCGGAATCATACACTTTTTCTAATGTAACCGACACAGTAATATCCGCCAAACTATTATTTTCGTAAGAAGACAATTTATTGGTCCAAACATCCTTTGAGTGGTCGATTGTTCTGCCCATTGGGCTACGACTTTTATCAGCGTTGATAGCATTAGGAGCTAAGGGATGATTTGCTTTGACTTCCGAGGGTGCAGAGCACATAGGAATTGGGTTTGGCTTCACAATGTTTATCGTTGCTGATCGTCTTCCGGATTTAGCACCACGGGTGTCGGAGGCAGTAACTGAAACAGTGTGCATGCCCAATACGTCCGCCCTGATGTTACGGTAGGTATCCCCATCGTAAGCTAGCTCGCTGAAACCATAACCTACTGAAGTGTCAGCAAGATTTCTAATCCAAGGGTCATAACTTCCTTTGAAATCCCAGTTGAAATAGAAGCCATCACCTTCCGGATCGTATGGTTCGTTAGGTGTGCGAGTTTTATCTTTTATGATACCTAAATCGATCATGTTACCAACAACGACTTCCTGAATGTCAGGGAAGTTATTAGTGTTGTGATTGGCAAACCAACCCGGAGTAAAGAATGGTGGATTGTTATTACCAACAATGGTAATCGTGAAGCTTTGAGGACCAACTGTTTTTGTTCCACCACAACTAGAGAAAATCTTCATGGTAACGTTTACGGTACCTTCTCCCATTCCTCTTGGGTAGGGAGGTCCTGCGAAACTACCAGGAGATGGGCTAGATGTATTACCAACACCATCAGCAATTAAACCATCTTGCTCGAATATAAATCCGAAACGAGATAGCTTACAAGCATTACCACTGCCATCAGTTCCTGTAACAGTAACATTAACAGGCATAGCATAGTTGTCATCACCATAAGGCATGGTCGTCTTATCCAGTGTAAATGTCCCGCTGATTACTTCAGGAGTTGGTGCGGCAGCACAGCTAGTCAATGGTGTGACAGTTATGAACTCACTATTGTCACCAGGATTACTTTCACCAGGAACAACATCAAGGAAAACTGCAACACTGTACATTGAAATGCCTGCAAAGTTCTTGGTGAATGTTTCGGTCTTAGGTGTTGTAGCGCCCAAGCCCGTATAGTTGTACGTTTGGAACAATGTACCATCAATCATAACCTTAGCTGTGAAGGCAGTGGTAATAGCCGAGCCACCTGTATTAGAGAAACTAAAGGAGAACGCTGCTGGCTTTCCTGCTTCGACACATGAAGGTGCTGTGATAGCAATACCACTAAGGTTCGGTGCGTTGGGAGGTGTTTCGTACTCGACCTCGATTTCACTGTCGTACGCGTAAGTAGAACCTTGTAAGTCTACCACAAAGGCAGAGTAGTATGTTGCAACCCTTGCCATGTTTGATGGTGGTATCTCATACATCGAATCAAACCCACTAACGAAGTCTGAGAAGTCTTGCTGAAATTTTACACGATATTCACCAGCATTATTAGAGTTGGGATCAACACCTAAAACTTCGATGGCAGAGCTTCTTGGTCGTCCAGATTTCCCGTTAGGACCGGTAATTATTCCGCTAGTAGTGTTCATCTCAGCCTTAGTGGCACTAACGTTCGTAACAACAGAATCAGGAACACTGTCCCCTCCGCTAGTTTTGTACGGTCGTGATGAATCACGTGTGGCACTCATACTCAGTGAACCGATCTCAGGGAAATCCGTGGAAGCACAGCCGGGATGTGTTGTCATGTTGTAACCGTTAATGGGCTCAGTAGCGGTCCCACCACGAGCCGGCTTGTGATGATCAGCAGGTCCGAAGTTATCTGGACCACAACTTAGCTTCTTAGGGTTACCGTTACCATCAAAAACGTCAGCGTACCAGTTAGAACCTTGGGAACCCCCAGGAATATAACGGTACCACGCATAGTAACCTTGAGCTGACTTATTTCCAGTTGATGTGACAGTCTCTAATGTCCCGCTGTGCGTATCGTTAACGGGACCAGCATAATCTTTTATACCAACAGCGGCCGGTGGTGTGATGTCCTCCCCATTGTGTGTGATTTTCTTGATGACATTACCGGCAGGGACCTCTGTAATATTTACTATGCCACCAGAGAGATAATTACTTGAAGCATAATATTTCGAACCTTCTTTCACTGCCCCACCAGAAGGGAAGGAAATGCTAGAAGCCACAGTATTAGGCGGGGCAGCTAAAGCTATTAGCTCCTCGCCTAAGTACTGTGTACCATTTGACTCCAAAGCCATAATAGCTAAGAGGGAAATGCTTAACATCTTAACTCGTTTCTTTATCAAACCTAACCGCAAATAAATTCACCCCTCTCATGAGCGTCAGATGTTACTCTTCCACTCTACGAGTTGATACGATTACTTTATATGCGGGACTAGCAGGTGACTTGGCTACGAAAAATAATTCCACGTCTACTCCACGTGGTGCCACAGTACCTTCCTTAGGTAGGATAAAGGCAGCGGTATCTCCGAAGCTATCTCTAAATACTTCGGCAATAGTATTAAGCTTGCCCTTTTTAAGTGCTGCAACGTCAGGTGTTTCAAAACCCTCAAAGCTCATTCCAAGGCCGAACCCACCAAGGTAGGATTCTGGGTCGTTATTGAAGACAGTATGAGATTGAATTAAGATGACATAACTTTTAGGGTAATCTTTAACCAACGGCATTAACTTGCCCGAACGTTCGGTGCGATCAAACCAGTGCAGTGTATCCACATCCCCAAGTAAATGACGATTAGGATCGTTTGGATCTTCCATGTCGATAGCGATTACTTGGTCAATTTCACCCTTGTACTTACCGTCAGGAGAAGTGTACGCCAACTTATCAGGAGTCCACTCGTAACCAGTATTTATCTTTCCACCGAAAGCCGGAATCATAGAAAAGATATTAGTACGTTTAAGTTGCAACTCAGCTTGCCCAACAGCTGCCTTATCAACAGGAAGTTGCCCACCAGCATTCAAAGTAAGAATACGCTCGATGATCGTAACGGACTGCGCACGAGTCGTTGAACCATCAGGTGCTAGTTCGCCGCCAGACAATCCTTGAATCAAACCCTTGCTGGATGCAGTGAACATTGCGCCTTGATCATTGATACTTACGTGCTTTTGTTGCAACAAAGGATCTGTCGCTCGCACGGACACTTTCGCCATTTCGAGACGAGTCAAAGGATTTTGCAAGAACTCATTTGTTATCCCCTCTTCTCGAACCAGCCCTTTTTCAACAGCAGCCTTCACATAAGGCACAAACCATTGACTCCCCTCAGTCATGCCTTCAACTTTTAAACCACTTGCGGTTACAACCATCTTGATAAACTCTGCACCTGTTACATAATTTTCTGGACGGAATGTACCGTCGCTGTAACCGTCAACATATTTGTGATTTACCGCGGTTGTAACCGTTTCTTTAGCCCAATGATTCTTCAAATCGGGAAACTGGTTTGTTTGATCTGCCAAGATTGGGAACGCCCCTAACAAAGAAAAAGCTAAAACAGAAGATAACGCCACTAAACTCTTTTTCAAAAAATTCACTCCTTGATATTAATTTACATTCCAATAATTGGTAGTATCTCATTACATAACTGTTAATGTCTACCTAATTCTTCCATGAACAGCAAAAAACCACCCAACCATCGCTAACAACAAGCGATAATTAGGCGGTTCTTCCGCACATATCAAATTTCTTATTCTAAAAATACCATATTTTAGTATTTTTGTATATCGTTATTTTTGTGTCTCATGTGCATTCTGCAAAGCCAGAAGTTCATCTGCATGCAGTTCTCTGACTTCTCCTAAGGCTAGATCAGCATCTAACGACAAAGGGCCCATCGAAAGTCTTTTTAGATAAACAACTTGCTTGCCTACGGCTTGGAACATTCGTTTCACCTGATGGAATTTGCCTTCCATAATGGTTAATTCAATTTCAGAAGGGATGCCCTCCGACTCATTACCAGATTTTAAAATGTTAAGATGACCTGGCAACGTCTCATATCCATCATCTAAGGTAACGCCTTGAGCGAATGCTTCACGATCCGCTTCATTCACTCCCCACTCTACTTTTGCAAAGTACGTTTTCGGAACGTGCTTGCGCGGTGAGAGTAAGTTGTGGGCGAGCTTGCCGTCATTTGTTAGCAAAAGAAAGCCTTCCGTATCCTTGTCTAGCCGCCCTACGGGGAATACTTCGAACGGCGCATAAGCCTCGTCCAAAAGATCAACAACCGTGCGATCCCGATTATCTTCGGTTGCCGAGACAACCCCCTGCGGTTTGTTCATCATCAGATAAACAAACTCTCGGTAAGTGACAACTTCACCATTAACGGTAATGTTGTCCTTATCGGGATTCACTTGCATCCCACTGTCTTTGACTTTCACACCGTTAACGTAAATGCCGCCTTCCTTGGCAAGGCGTTTAAGTTCAGAACGTGTGCCTACGCCTACATGGGCGAGTATTTTATCGAGCCGTTGTGTTTGCTTCATGACCGTTTAGGTCCACCTCCAACCAGGCGGGTATTCGTTCTTCAGCATCCCGTCGAGCCACTTGCCCCAGCCGACGGGATGGTTGTCAATGCAGACCAGGCAGTAGCCTTTGGCTGCCTGGGTCCCTTCGCGGAGAATCTCGCTCTCCGCGACTTCGAGCGTCTCGCCCTTCAGGTACCGAAGGGCTCGCTCGTCGCTCGAAGCCAAGCTCAGCGCTCGCTTGGCTTCGCGCAAACGCAGTCCCATGGCTAGCGCATGGGACGGTTCAAATCGGCCGCGGTGCAACGCGCCGATGTACCAGCCCGGCCGCACGACTTTCAGTCCGTGCAGCTCGGGCAAGCCCGCCGGCGACGCGTATGCGTGCTCGCCGTAACAGACTAGCCGCCTCAGGGCGAAAGGCTCGCTGCGCAGCAGCTCACCGGAGAACGCCTCCAGCGGCTCCAAGCTCACCCCCGTGCTAGGCGGTGCTTCAGCACGGCCCTTCCCGCGTAGCGCGGGACGACCGCTACGCTTCCCAACTGCCGCCACAAAGTCGGCAGCCCCTGCCCTTTCCCTTGCACTTACACTTGCACTCGCACTCGCACTTCCTCTCGCGCTTCCTCCCGCACCCACACTCTCCCCAACCCCACTACCCAAAACCGCCAAAAAATGCCCCTCACCCTTCAACTTATGAGGCCACAACCTCGCCGTCCCTGCCACAGCAGCCTTAGCCCTTGAACTATATCCGTCCGCCTCACACCACGGTTCTCTCAACCAATCCGGTCGCCCAGGACTAAATCCTTCAATAGGAACGACATCAAACGCTGGATGCTTGTCTAGAAACTCCGCAATCTGCGCCTCATTCTCCTCCGGTGAGAACGTACAGGTCGAATACACGATTCTTCCTCCAGGTGCTAACATCACTGCAGCTTGCGCCAACAATTCGCGCTGCATAGCAGCAAATTCCTGAACAGAGTGGCGTTCCCATTGACCCATCATTTCTTCTTCCTTGCGGAACATGCCTTCCCCGGAACAAGGTGCATCAATCAAAATTTTATCAAAATACCCTACGAAAGCCGTCAACATCCGTTCCGGTTTTTCATTCAACACAACCGCATTTCGCACACCGAGAAGTTCGAGATTTTTTACCAATGCTTTAACTCTATCCGAATGAATATCGTTGACAACAAGCACGCCTTCACCTTGCAGCTTCGCGGCAATCTGCGTCGATTTCCCACCAGGCGCTGCGCACAAATCGAGCACCCGCTCCCCCGGTTTTACCCCAAGAAGCTCTACAGGTGCCATCGCACTTGGTTCTTGGATGTAATAAAGACCTGCATGATAATACGGATGCTTGCCTGGACGTTCACCTTCTTCATAATAAAAACCCTCTGGTACCCAAGGTACAGAAGTCAGTTGAAATGGACTACTCTCCAAAAACTCCGCACGCGCTACCTTACCCGTGTTTACTCTTAATCCAAACACTCGTGGTTCATCGTAGGACGCAAGAAACTGCTCAAACTCCTCTTCACCTAGTAAATCAATCATTTTCTCCCTAAAAAGGGGAGGTAATTGCTTCGCCATTCGACATCTTCGCTTTCTATATAAAATCCCTTTTCATTAGGCACATTTCTTATTCCATGTAACGTTGTAACGGTATTATAGCTGAGTTGTCACGAAACAGCCAATCTTTTTACGAAATCCTACAGGATATGCTATACTTTTTATAGAAGGTAATAGAAAGTAGACATTATAAAGAGGTGCATACATGAAGAAGCTGCTTATTTATTTAGGCATTGTAGTTGTTTTATTCGGTGGTCTCTATTTCGTTAATCAGCAATCTACCAAATCTTCGGACAAAGCAAATGCTGGCAATCCTTACGGTGTTGCTGCATCCAAGTTAAATCCTGAGACTGTGAAGCAGCTGAATGATCCAAACTATCAGAACTTGATTTTACCAAAAGATTTGGATGAAAGATTGAAAAACAAAGAAACATTCTTCCAATACTATTATGCGTCAACTTGCCCTCATTGCAAAGTGACAACCCCCGTTCTAGTTCCTATTCAAAAAGAACTAGGTCTTGATGTAAAACAGTTCAATTTGGAAGAATTCAAAGACGGTTGGAATAAATATAAGATTGAATCCACACCTACCTTAGTTTATTACAAAAACGGTGTTGAAGTGGATCGCATTGTTGGTGGGGTTCCTGAAGCTGGATCCACAGTCGGCAATACGCCTGAAGTATTCAAAACCTTTTTCCAAAAATATAAAGGTTAATGCCATTAACTAATAGCAACCTACAAAAGGACTTCTTCACCTCATGGTGAGAAGTCCTTTTCTCTTTCAGTCATGCTCTATATTCGCAGGAGGATCCAACCTCAATTCTTCCACAAGCGCCATGAGCTCATCATCCAAAATCACAATATCCAAGTCATAAGGAGGGAACGGCTCCTCTTTCAATCTCAGAAGCTTCCCTAGATAAATCTCGCTATCCTTTACTAATTGACCAAGATCAATGCCTAACGTATGCGCAGGATATGGAGCCAGCTTGTCTAAGCCCGCACTAAATAGTTTAATAGAACCGTTCGGATTGCCGTTCAAATGATGATAAAGGCCTACTGCAATCTGCAGCAGACCTTGGTATAACAGATTTCGGCCTTCCTCCAGCCAAAGTTCTTCCATCACTTCATGACATTCGAAATAATCCCGCTGATCGTTAAAATAATACAGAAAAGCGACATATAACCGGTCATATTCGCTCATGGATTAGTTATTATCTCCTTTTTTGGCTCTCGCAATAGCAGCCTCGATATCAGCAGATAGGTCACTTAGTCCTTCTTCTGTTTCCCATATTTCATTAAACCGCAGTTGGAACTGCGCGGCTTCTCGTACACGATGATAGAAATATAATTCTTGTATATTGTTCAGCACTCGATTGATCAGATTAGAATTATCTTCGAACATCCGTTGGGAGGCAACAATCTCTCCACGAATACTCGACATTTCCTGATCTAACTGATAAGCAGCTTCTGCCGCTTTACTTAAGCGTGCCCGAACCTCGACAGGTAATTGCTCTTTATATTTATAGTTCAAAGAATGCTCAATCGTTGCCCAGAAATTCATGGCTAGGGTCCGAATTTGCACTTCCGCTAAGATTTTTTTCATACCGAGTGCGGTTTGTACAGGGTATTCAATAATAATATGAAAGCTTCGATATCCACTTGGCTTTTTATTCGTAATATAATCCTTCTCATATACGACACTCATATCTTGTCTGCTGCGAATGAGCTCCGCTAGACTTTCTGTATCTTCTACAAATTGGCACATAATACGAATGCCTGCGATATCTTCAATGCCTGATTCCAACTGATCCATCGGAACGCTCAAACGCTTCGCTTTCTCCAACACGCTTGAGATTTTCTTAACTCGACCCGTAACAAATTCGATCGGTGCGTACTCTTCACGACTTTTGAGTTCGCCACGTAATGTTTTGAACTTTACTTTCAATTCCTCTACCGCTTGCTCATAAGGCAGTAGGAATTTCTTCCAGTCTCGTCCATCCATCCATGTATCCTCCATCCTGAATGAAGTTAGTGCGAATCTACCCCTATTGCCTGGGAAATATGTGTGAAGCCGTCTTTCTTCAATAATTCTTGAAGCCCATTATTTATGCGGCCTAGCAGACCAGGTCCCTCGTAAATTAATGCCGTATATACTTCAACAAGGCTAGCCCCAGCTCGGATTTTGTCATACGCATCTTGCGCGGTAAAAATCCCGCCAGCCCCAATAATCGGCAGCTTGCCATTCGTTAATTGGTACACACGTCGAATGACATCTGTTGAACGTTGTGTAAGCGGCAAACCACTTAATCCGCCTGCTTGTTCGCGATTGGCATGTCGTAAGCCTTCTCGGCTTAGCGTCGTATTCGTTGCGATTATCCCAGATATTCCGCTTTCCTGAATAATCTGTACCGTAAGAATAAGTTCCTCATCCGTTAGATCTGGCGCAATTTTGACAAGCACTGGCTTCGTCGTACAACCATGCTTCTTATGTTGCACCTGCATCTCATCACGAACGGTCGACAACAAGCGTTTCAAATCATCGCCATGTTGTAAATTACGCAGATCAGGTGTATTTGGTGAGCTTATGTTTACAACAAAGAAATCACCGTATGTATATAACTCTCCAATACAAGCGCGATAATCTTCCTCGGCCTGCTCATTTGGCGTTGATTTATTTTTACCTATGTTTACTGCTACTGGAATTGCGCGTTTCCCTGTCTTCTCCAGGTTATGTGCCATCTCAGCAGTACCTACATTATTAAAGCCCATTCGATTAATAAGCGCTTTGTCCTCAGGTAGACGGAACAATCGCGGCAATTCATTACCTGGTTGTGGTTTAGGTGTAATTGTCCCCACTTCCATAAATCCAAAGCCTAATTGTGAAAATCCTTTTACCGCTTTCGCATTTTTATCAAGCCCTGCAGCAAGGCCTACTGGATTACCGAAGTGTAATCCCCATAATTCCTGTGATAATTGCGGTGATTCTGGCACCCCATACATGGATTTAAGCAGTTGCTTACCTCCTGGAATATTACCTACTACACTGAGGCCGTCAATCGTCAAATGATGCGCTTTTTCCGGATCCATTCGGAACAAAACGGGCTTGGCTAACTTCTTATACAGCATGTCCTATGCACTCCGTTCTCTAAGTACTCTAACAGTCAGTTTAGCCGACAATGTAGAAATATGCAATCCACTCTAGGTCATTAACCTTGTTATTCACACAAAAAATCCCTGCTCCACGAAGGTTGCAAGGGAATGCTCTCACGCTTATATATTCTTCTTACACTTCGGTACGTTGCAGCAAGCGTTCCAAATGCATTGTTAAGTATCCAGTCTCATCGTCAGGCACTTCTAATTGCAAGGAGTCACTTAACATTAGCGATAAAACCTTCGCTTTCACATACGTATCGCCGTATTCTTCTTTAATTTTGGAAAGGAGTGAATTTTGAAGTGTTTTCTTTTGCTTAACTCGCTCAATCACACCTTTAAGATGGCTGATAAAACGAAGCGTTGAGAACGAATCATCAAAATTAAAGCCTAGCTCCTTTGCAGATTCGATTGTTTGAGAAACGACTCTGACAACCGCTAGAGAATCGGATGCTTGCTCTTTCTTACGCGCACTGTTGAAGTGCATCGTCAAGAAAGCAACCTCATCTTCGGGTAATTTAACATCCAAATGCTCATTCAAGAACTCGACAGCTTTCTTAGCTACCTTATATTCCTCGGGATACATGTAACCAATTTCATAGGCAAATGGGTTCGTAATGAATATTCCGCGTTTCTGCCGCTCTACTGCAAAATTAATATGATCAACAAGCGATGCATGGATCGTTTCTGAGAAATCCCCTTCCAGCATGCTCTGTGCGTAAGCAATGACTTCTTCGGTGATCCCGATAATTTTGACATCTACAGCATTTAGAATTTGTTCATAGTTCTTCAGTACTTCCGATGTATGTAAAAGGAACTCTTGGGTGATTTCACCTTCTCCAATCAGCATACCCGGAGTTTTCTTGAAGCCTATTCCCTTACCAAAAGCGATGGAATTTTTCCCTGTGCTTAAATGCGCCATCACGACGTTATGGGATAGAACATGTATGATCGTCCGTTCAATCATAAGACACCTCCGCGTTCTTAGGCTTGTCCTGATTATTTCTCATTTATTACCAGAAAAGGCTTAATGCTTTCACGAATTTGTTCCGACTCTGTCCCAAAAACAACATGAACGTTGCCTTTTCCTAGCCGAATGACACCAATGGCCCCTAATTCCTTAAGCTCACTATCGATCACAAGCACCTCTTCTTTCACAAGAAGTCGCAATCGTGTAATACAAGCATCAATGGATATAATATTAGAAGCACCGCCAATATAGGTCAGAATCTTTGATGGCCGGTCTTCCTTAGCTGTTTTCTCAACAGCAGGTTCAATGTCAATATTTTGCTCAACGTAATCCTTACTCGATACTTTCATCGGAAAGAAATGTAGATAAGCTCTAAAAGTTATAAAATAAAGAATGAAGTACACAGCACCTAGTAGTAAAATCCAGTACGGATTCGTCGCCAAGTGCCAGTTCAGCACGAAATCAATAAAGCCTGCTGAGAAGCCAAATCCCATTTTCACTTGAAGGATATTCATAATGAGCATCGAGAAGCCAGTAAGAATGGCATGAATTACATAAAGTCCAGGAGCTACGAACATAAACGCAAATTCTATAGGTTCTGTAATACCTGTCAGAAAACTTGTCAGGGCTGCAGTTAACATTACAGGGGCTACAAACTTTCTCGTGGTGGAAGACGTGCTCCGTACGACAGCAAGAGCTGCTGCTGGTAATCCGAACATGATAACGGGGTAGAATCCTGTCATGAACATCCCTGCTGTGGGATCCCCCGCGAAAAAGCGTGAAATATCCCCATGTACCGCTTTGCCTGCTGGTGTAACGAAATCACCTATTTGAAACCATGCTATATTATTAATGACATGATGAAGACCTGTAGGAATGAGCAGTCGATTCATAACGCCATAAATGAATACTCCTACGTTTCCGTTATCTACAATCCATAATCCAATTTCACTTATGCCTCGCTGTACCGGGGGCCAGATTAACCCGACCACTACGCCTAGGAATACCATGACTAAGGATGTCACAAGAGGTACAAAGCGTTTTCCACCAAAAAAACCAAGCGATTTAGGTAATTGAATATGACTAAATCGATTGAAGAATGTGGCCGAAAGCATCCCTACCAGCATGCCTCCAAGTACACCTGTATCTAGTGGTTCCGAGCTGCCTGAAACCATTTGGAAATGTTTAAGAACGTTATCAAAAACCAAATATCCAACGGCAGCCGCTAATGCAGCTATACCCTCTCCAGAAGTTAATCCAATAGCTATCCCTATTGCGAAAATAAGCGGCAGATTATCAAAAATCGCACTTCCGCCTAGCTCAAAAATTTGAGCGACATGAACAAGGAATGGATCATGAAATGACATTTTACCAATACGAAGAAGAATGGATGCTGCCGGCAGCACCGCAATAGGGATCATTAACGATCTCCCCATCTTCTGAAATGCATACATTACACTCATCAGATTCACCTATAGCCCACAAGTTTGGCCGTTCCTTGTTTGCTTTTACCTATCCCCATTATAGTAGAAAGAACACCCTCCCGAAAGGATAAATTCCTCTAGGTTAAGGTGTTTTTTCTATGCATTGCCATATCCAGTTATTTCACAGCACCTGCTGTAATCCCACTTGCAATCTGGCGTTGATATATCATATATACGATCAAAGTTGGCAATGTTGTGATCACCAATCCTGCGAATAATGGACCCCATTCTACGCGGTATTGCATCTCAGCTTGCATCACAGCCAAACCAATTGGAAGTGTGTACTTGGTAGGCTCGTTGGTTAAAACAACCCCTAGGAAGTATTCATTCCAGTTATTAAGCATGTTCGTGATCATTACCGTAATAAGACCTGGCTGTGACAATGGTAACATAACCCTGAAAAACGTGCCATAGTGAGAAGTGCCATCAATAATCGCAGCTTCTTCAATTTCTTTCGGTAAAGATTTGTAGAACCCGACAAGCAGGAAGATCCCAAATGGCAAGTTAAGTGCCGCGTAGACGAGGATTAAACCCAGCCACGTATTGATAAGATGCAAATCATTCAACAAGAAGAACAAGGGAATTAAAGCAAGCGCGAACGGAATCATCATGGAAGAGATATAGATCGTTAGAAGAACTTTATTCCCTTTAAAATCGTATCTCGCCAAAATATAGGCCGTCATCGCTGCAAGGATCATACCCAGTAGTGTACTTCCTACCGTCACCACAATGGAGTTCAGGAAGTATGTACTGAAGTTATATTTACTCCACACATACGAGAAGTTCGACCAAAGTAACGGAAATTTAGGCAATGCCCATGGGGCGTTTAAGAAAAATTGTTCATTATTTTTGAGCGCATCGAGCAATGTCCACACAAGTGGATAAAGAACGGCTACACTCCATATGATCAGAATGATCCAAACTAACATTTTCGCTAATGGATTTTTGATAGCCATACGATGGTTTCCCTCCCTCAGTATCTTTGTCTATGATGACTTTAGTGCATTTCGATGGTTTCTTGGCGCATGATGCGCTGCAAGATCAGTGTTGTGATAAGTGACACGATCAGAATCATGACACCAATGGCTGCTCCATAACCGAAATGATACTGTTGAAAAGCCATCCGATACAGATAAGAACCCATAACTTGCGTCGTATTGTCGGGTTGTCCGCCATTGGTCATTAACTGAACAATTACGAACGATCCGTTGAGTGTCGTAATAACAATGTTAACGATGGAAACCTTAATCTGCTCCCAAATGAGCGGCATGGTGATATGGCGGAATTGCGACCATTGACCGGCTCCGTCTATATTAGCTGCCTCATAATAAGAAGCAGGAATATTCACGATTGCAGCAATCATCAGGATCATATAGAAGCCGATACCTGCCCAAATGGTAGGGGGTAGAAGCATCCAGATCGTGTGCTGAGGAAATCCTAGCCAAGTAATATCTACTTTTTTCTCAGTAAAGAGAGACAAGAAAGCATTTAAGAAACCGATTTGCGGATTGTAAATGAAATTCCAAAGTACGCCGATAACAACGACCGAAATGACATTCGGGATAAAGAAGATGGCTCGGAAGAAACCAGAACCCTTTAAGTTAAATCTGGTTAACGCAACGGCGAAGAAAGTCGCCAGAATCATAATCCCAATGACTTTACCAACTACAAGGAAATAGTCATTCCCAATAGCTCTAAGTACAATTGGATCTTTGAAAAGCTCAACGAAATTGTCAAACCCAATAAACTCGCTATTTTCAGACATTCCTGACCAATCATAAAACGACTTCTGTAACGCCTGTATAACGGGATATATCGTAAATACGCAGAAGAATAGAAAAGTCGGAATGATGAATGAAGCGATGAATAAATTCCGTTTCAGCTTTTTCGCGTTGGTCTTCATTCTATCGTCACCGTCCTATCATTAAAATGGCGGAGAACGCCATAGGCAACTTTGCCTTTGAAAGTTCTCCGCACTGCTTCATTCAGTTCCTATTTCTTTTGTTTTGCCACAACATCAGATACACGAGTTACCCATTGTTCAGGCGTAATTGTGCCAATTGTCAAAGCAACTGTTGCATCTTGCATCGCTTTATCAACGTCAGCAGCGAAGGAAACTGTAGGAACTACAATTGTGTCAGGGGAAGACAAGAATTTCGCAGCATCCTTAACGAAGTTAGGCGCTTTGGAAGAAGAAATGTCACCTTTCACGTTGGAAGGAGCACCACTTAGCTCAGCCCATTGGGATGCTTGTGTTTTGGAGAATACGAACTGCATGAATGCTTTTGCAGCATCTTTGTTTTTCGCTTTTTTCGCGATACCGAAAGTAGCTGTGGACGTGTTAGCTACAACTTTTCCACCTTTATCTTGTGTGATGGATGGAATGAATCCGAAGTCAAAGCCACCTGGAACGTCTTTCGCCATTTCGTTTGGTAGCCATAGACCGTTCGGGATGAAAGCGTCTTTGTGCTGTAGGAACAAGGATTGGGAATCCGTGTGGTTGATTTGTACGGATGCTTTGTCGATGTAGCCTTTATCACGCATTTGAACGATTTTGTTTAGACCTTTGATGATGGCAGGGTTTTTCCAAGCTTCAAGATTGTTTGTGGACATATCTTGCAGCAATTTGTAGTCATTGTTGTTCGCAGATACGATCGCTGGAAGCAATACGCCGCCGTTGATGTAGTACGGATATTTACCAGTGTGGATGAATGGATTAATGCCAGCACCTTTGATTTTCTCACTTACAGCCAAGAATTCTTCGAAGTCTTTCGGCTCAGCCCAACCTTTGTCTTTGAAAAGAGCTTTGTCATAGAAAATACCCCATGAGCTCATTACGAAAGGAATGTTGTACGTTTTACCGTCAAATTGTTGTGGCTTTTGAGCAAGCAAATCAATGATTTTCTCGCCATCAACGTTTTTAGCGTCTTTAATCCAATCTGTCAAATCTTCCAGTTGTCCGTCTGTCACCATTTGGCGGTCGAACAACTCAGGACCATCGATATATACGAAATCAGGTGGGTTACCAGCGATCCAACGGGGTTTCATTTGCTCGTTGATTTTTGGTCCCGCACTCTCTTTAATTTTCAAATCAGGGTTTTTCGCTTGGAAATCAGCAATGACTTTTTTCCACCATTTGTCGCCGTATCCGCCAACAAAGTATTGGATTTCAAAATCACCTGTAAGTTTAGTTGAAGCTGCTGCAGTTGGAGCTGCGGAAGCTGCTGTAGTTGGTGCTACAGATGCAGCTGGTTTTGTCGTTTCAGCGGGTGTGGATTTACCGCAACCTGCAGCTACGAGTGCCATAGATGTTGCTAGACCAATTGTTGACCATTTCTTCATGTTCATGTGATCATCTTCTCCCTTTTTTTACATCATCTAGTTATTTATTTGTAAAACGTTGTACCCGATAGCAATCTTAGGCTTTAGTTTGCACTACCAACCCCTTTCATAATTCATTTTTTGGGAAAAATAAAAAGGGCATAGTTATAGAAGAAAACTTGCATTCCTTCTAATAACTAATGCCCTTACGGTAACATGTTATTAAAACTGACATATTCAGTTGTTTTGTGCGGTTCGTGTGATTAAATCTTACAATATAATGACATGGACGTCAATACTCTTTTTTAACTCGCTATTTTTCTTATTCGTTGATGCACACTCTTATGATATGATAGAATCATCTCGTTTAATCCTAATGGAAAAGGTGATTCTTATGGCCAAACGCAAACCAGTAAGCGCTTCACGCAGACAGAAAAATGAAGTTAACATGAAAGCCATTTACTGGACAGGATCGATTTTCTTAGTTGTTATCTTAATCATGGCTTTACTGCTTATTTTGAACAATTGATTTCATTCAAAGTGATTGAAAACTTCACATTTTGAATTGTAATCGCTTTCCGATTTCTTGTCAAGCAAAAAACTTGCAATAACTTCAACAAATTGAAAACGCTCTTATTTTGATTTTACATACGAATTACGTTCAAGTAAAAAACAAAAAGGAGAGACAAGCTTCATGCTTGCCTCTCCTTTTTTCTAATTCAACCATCTGTAAATCTTACCTGGATTATGATCCTTCGTCTCCAAAGGCAAGCTGATGGCTTGTTGAGGCTTACCGCCCCCAGCGCCAATTCCATCCCCCGGTTCACCAGAAGGCAAGACACCTTTACCAATCGTCACTTTCGTTTGTCCAGGGACCATGTTGTATAGTTCCTCCACATCTTGCTGCAGCATCCGTATACATCCATGCGATTCATCTTTACCTATGCTCTTAGGCTTATTCGTCCCATGAATCGCATAAAGCGTATTGGACAACGTCATTCCGCGGCTTCCAAACTCTCCGTTTGATCTGCCATTCGGGTTACGCACTTTTTCACTGATCACAAAATCACCTTGCGGTGTCTTAGTGCCTCCCAATCCCACTTCATAACGCCTCAGAATAATGTCCCCACTCGCAACAGCCAATTGATGCTGATCCGTATCAATAATGATCCTTAAGGGCTCTTGTAACGGCTCCGACGAGGCTAGGGCTTGCGCGTTTCCTGCTGTTACCGCTTTCTCTTCGTTTGTTGGCGTTGGTTGTCCCCTCGTATTCCCCCCAGTTAGGTTGGGTACTTGAGCCCCTTTGCCCCCTGTAGGTTCAGCCACTTTCTGCAAAGCTGCGGGAAAAGCCGCCTTCATTTGCGGAGTAAGTCCTGGCAGTAAATTATCCGGATAAGGCTTCGTCAATTGTTGTGGATTATCCGGTAATGCCCCTGTTTTGATTTGATACGCTTGAATTGCACTTTTCAGAATAATAGCTTCTTCACGATCATGCATCCAAGCCGAAATAATAGGAACAAGTTTCGAGCTATCCGCCACCTGACAAGCACAAATTTGTGCCTGATAATACTTTAGTACCGCTTCATTCGCTCCTGTTCCGGGATGCTCTACACTAAGAAGCGGACGAACGGAGCGATACCACTCCTTCCAATGCCCATCTTTACTAGGAGGCACATCCATGATCACAGATTCACCTGTCGCTTTAGTAGGAGGTTCTAGAATTTGCTGCAGCTTTTTCCCCCAATTACCATCAGTGACATAAAGCTTTATTCCAGGATTTTCACTTTGAATACTCGTGAATGCTGTAACCGCTTCGTTGCCACCTGACTGCTCAGTCACCACGACCTCTTCTATCACATCTGTTTTAGCTAGATCCATGCCTGCCGGAAGAGCTAGCAGAAGAAATAGGATCAGGAATAACACCCATTTCCGCACGTTGCGAGATGCCGATCTACGTTCAACTGGCGCCACGACTTTGCTTGCTATCGCCCCTGTAGGGGTGGTTGGTATAGGTCCATCTAACACGATTTTTTGTTGCTCGAAAGCTTCATATATTTCACCGGCTTGCGCAAAACAATACGCTGCTTTCCCCGCTTTACCTTGTGCTGTATATTCTCTGCCTAACAGATACCAGGCCATTTTATGATCAGGATGCTCTTTGACATATTTCTTGAGATAGAGAGGATCCTCGATCGGATTATGTTGAAAGAATCTTTCCAATTGATCGTTTCGATTATTCGACTTCATACTTTCATACCCCCAATCCACTTACTCCACTCTCCGTTTTATCGGCAATTGGGACACAAAGTTGAAGTCTGAATGAAAAAAAGGCTTGGTCAGAGGATTCCCCCTGCCAAGCCCTTCCTTAACTCAAGCCTAATTCGAGTAAGACTTCACGCGTAAAATAGCTGTTTGATGCGAAGCATCCCATTGTACATCCAAACCGATCTGTTCGGCGAAGAAGCGGATCGGCACATACGTACGATCTTGCTTCACATAAGGGGCTACATCCGTCTCTATCTTAAGATCTGGCACGCCTGTTTGCTTGCGTACGATCCCCGTTTCACCAATGGTTAACTCTACCGTGAGATTGCCCTTGGAAAGCTGCACAACGGACTTGCCAGCCTGCTCTACGTAGGTAACCTTATATCCAAACGTTTCACTAATCGCACGAACAGGTACCATCGTACGACCATCTTGAATTTCAGGCTGCGCATCAAATGCAATTAACTTATTGCCACTAACCACTTTCACTTGCCCATCATTGGATATATTCTCAGGCAACTGATAGGGAGTTATTTTGCGAATTTTGTTATTGGACGCATCAGCAACAACCAGATTTCCTTGCATAGTAGCAAGCACATCTGAAGGATTGTAGAACTGAGCGGATTGTTCCACGCCGTCCGTCTCTCCAGTTTGAAGCGTACCTGTGATCGTTGTTACTTGCCCATTCAACAGATAGCGAATCGAATGATTCAAGCTATCCGCGATGAGAAGTCCACCTTCTGATGTCACAGCTAGACCTTTAGGGAAGTCGAACTTTGCTTTCAAAGCATCACCATCTGCAAAGTCTCCTTGCGCATACAGCTCATTTTTCCCATAAAGCGTCGAAGCACTACCCGTAGCTGTTGATCCTGCGATCGTCGTAACACTTCCAGATGCAAAATCAATATAACGAATACGTTGATTACCCGTGTCGCTTACATAGAGATTCCCCTTGCTGTCCAGCGCGAGTCCAGAAGGCTCATTAAATGTAGACGTAGAAAGGCTTCCATCGTGATATTCTCCTGCGAATGAGGCTTCACCTGGACGCACTTGGATAACTCGAGTAACAGGAGCTGTAAGTGTTGTAACAACACCATCCACAGTGACTTTACGGATGGTATGATTGAGTGAGTCTGCCACATATATAGTGCCATCCGCACTTACCGCAATATCACTTGGGTGATTGAAGCTGGCTACTGCACCTTTACCATCTTTGTTCCCAGGCACACCATTTCCTGCAACGGTTGTGACATTCCCATTCACGTCGATCTTACGAATCGCATGATTACCAGCATCCGCTACATAGACATTTCCTTTGGAATCTGAAGCAAGCCCCGTCGACTCATTAAAAAATGCTTCAGTTGCTTTCCCATCAAGGAGTCCACCTGTCGGGAAACCTTGACTGTTTTTTACTATAGCAATCTCAGGTCCAGCAAAAGTAGTGACTTGACCATCTTTCAACTTACGAATCACATGATTCCGTGTATCGGCAATTAGAATACTCCCGTCTGCAAGTTGAAGCACACTGCTTGGGGCGCGAAATGCCGCTTTTGAAGCATCCCCATCACGGTCTTCAAAATCACCGATTCCCGCTAAAGTTGAAATATCAGATAGAATCTGACTATTGCTAGACTTCAAACCGTCCGCATCTAAACCAGCGGCTAGTGCAGATGATCCTCCTAGCAACGTAGCAGCAATTACGCTTGAAACAAAGATCTGTTTTAATGGTTTCATAGGTTCTCCTTTTTCTCTAATGAACTTTCCCCTTATGGAAGATAAGACCCTTCAATCTCCACCGTGTCTATCTCTTGAAGATCATCTAACGTTAGTTTCTCGAATGATTCACCATTCTTCTTCACAATCACAATATTACCAACACTGATTTCATCTTTAAAATTGGAACCCAAAGGAATACTAACAAGCGGTGTTTTCACGGATGCAGTACCTGGAGCACCGCCGCCAAATTTGGTTACAGCATAAATGAGCTCACTAGAGTTAGACTTGTACTCTCTGATATAATCAGCAGTCGTTGAAGCGTTTGTTTTATAGAAAATATCTTTATTTTTTAGAGATACAAACGGAAGATAAACGGCTCGTGAATAAAGCAAATGAACTTCTACAGCATAAATATTTGTAATTCCTGTAATGTCAATATTCAGGTAATAAAGATTATTGGGGATTGGTCCCACTTCAGAACCACCCTCTGTGCCAACTGTTACTGGTACAATGACATCTTCATGGTTAATAGGTGTTGTACTCAAACTAACTATAGGCTTTTGTACCGGGTCAGTTCCACCGCCAGAATCAGAGCCGCCCGAGCCACCACCTGAATTTACTGGAGGAGGAGTCGAAGTATTCCCTTTATTCGCTTCCGCCGCCTTCGCATCCTCAAAAGCCTTTTTCTCTTGCTCCGATAACGCAGCCTTCAACTTCGCTTCCGCATCAGCTTTCGCTTTCTCTTCAGCAAGCTTCTTATCAGCCTCGATCTTTTTCTTTTCTTCCTCTAATTTTTTCAACGCAGCAGCCAATTTAAGCTTAGCTTCCTCTGCTTTTTTATCTTTTTCCAGCTGCGCTTTCAACTTCGCTTCTTCTAGCTTTTTCAATTCTTCTTGTTTCTTTTTCTCTAAATCAGGATTCACACCTGCCGTTTTATCCAATGGCTTCACTTTAGATAAATCTAGCTTCTTATCCTCTTGAGTGATCTTTTTATTCGAATCTTCAATAATTTTATCTAAGGCTTTTTGATCAAATTTCTTCTCAGCCAATGCTTCTTTAGCAATATTACCAATCAAATTCTCTAGATTTTGCTTCACTTTATCTAAATCTGCTAGATTCTTAATACTTAGAGTCGTCTGATCGCCTCCAAGAAGACCTGCTTCAATCTCACTCTTCTTTTTCGCAATAAACTCTTCGTTCTCTTTATCGATCTCCGCTTTATTTAACAGCAGTTCTTTAATAATTTCTGGCGATGCTTGCTTAATAAAATCCTCTAAATCAAAGAACTCCACTTTCAAATCCAGATCCGATGTTTCCTCACGATTATCCAATGAGATTTCTTGCGTCGGATTTAAGTATGTAATCGTTGTTGTTTGAGTATCATCCGAGTTCGGAGTTACCGTCGATGCCGATACTCTCCCTGACCCTACAGCCATTTTCGTTTTACCAGATACAGGATCAACCGAAACAAAGAATTGCGTTCCGCGAACCCCCATTACAGCTGTTGGCGTTTCAACCTCAAATTCATCATCTGCACCCGCTAATGATTTCACTTTGACCCACATCGAACCTGCCCAAACTTTAAGCTTGGATTTCTTATTCCCACTGGAAGAATTGAGATCTGACACATTTAGTTCCGCATTGTCACCTAACGTAACATCTGCGTCACCACTTGCTAAATTCAGTGTGACTGAGGAGCTATCACCTGTATAAACGGTATCCCCTTGGTTTAAACTCATACTCTCATAGGCATCATACGTTTTGGAGCCGCCGCCTTTTTTAATCGTCACATCGCCTGATAATGCCGAAATAATGGCAACACGGACCGTCTTAGCATCTACCGGCTTAACCAATAGCACAGATACGAAACTAAATATCAAACTAAAGCTTAACAAGATCGAAAGATATGATTTCTTTGTCATTCCCACTCTACATGCCTCCCAGCAACTTTATTTATGTCCGATTACCTCATAGACAGCAACCGGTTTTTCTTTCCCTTTTACTTTAATCTCACCAATGGATTCAATCACAAACAGATCTTTGACACGTTCATACGTCTGCTCGCTAATTAAAATCTGGCCTGGTTTGGCATTGGATTCAAGGCGTGCCGACAAGTTAACGGTATCACCGATCGCTGTGTAATCCAGTCGCAGATCTTCAGAACCAATGTTACCAACAACTGCAGGACCACTATTAATTCCCAATCCAAATTTAACTCCAATGCCATAATTCTTAATCAACTTTTGCTCAAGAATATCAGCTTGCGACTTCATCTCGATCGCTGCACGCACGGCCATTTCAGGATGGTTCTCATACTCAATAGGAGCGCCGAACATCGCCATTACACCATCACCGATAAACTTATCCAACGTGCCATTGAACTTGAAGATTGCCTTCGTACATACGTCCAAATATTCATTTAACACCTGAATGACTTGCTCAGGCTCTAATCGTTCCGACATCGGCGTGAATCCGCGAATATCAACAAATATTAAGGAAATATCTTTGCGACTTCCACCAAGCTTCACATCTTCACCCGACTGAAGAAGCTCATCCACAACGGTTTTGGAGACAAATCGGCCGAAAATACCAGTAACCCGGTTTCTTTCTTTTCGCTCTTCTAAATAGTGGCTGACCAAGGACCATACATAGATAGTCACGAGTGCAAATTGCGGATACACCAACGGTAAGAACAAAGAACCAATACTATAGAACCCTAACCATACTAGGCCATAAATCACGAACATGCCTAAGAAAATAAATAGAGCTGTCTTTCCATTGAACTTCTCGAAAAGAAAGATAGCAAGCAATGAAATCAATAGAATAATAGCAATCCCTGCAGATTTCGATGCATCATTATAGAAAGCACTCTCTAGCAAGGTTTGAATCATATTCGCGTGAATTTCAATCCCGAACATCTTAACCGAAGAGATCGGTGTCGGATATTCATCCTGCATGGCTGTTACAAACGGGCCTACAAGAACAATACTCCCCTTTAAAGGCAATGGCTTTGTACTATTTAGTACATCCACGAATGATAGCAATTCATAACCGGTTGTCGCGTCTACCTTCTGTCTCGGCAGTGTGAAAAACTCAGTCGTTACTTGATTTCTTTCGTTGGTAGGTACGACTTCATTCCCTCGCAACCATTCTCCAGTCGCTGGATCACGCTTTACTTTCTCACTATCTTCCAAAACTAAATTCGCTAGCGCCACGCTGAATGCTGGTATGTAGGCACCTTTCTCATCAGGTAAACCGACGGGCAACTTGCGCGCTTTGCCATCCTTATCAACAAATACATTGATATGAGCCATTTGATTTCTCTTGGTTGTTAGTGTTGAGGAGGGATAATCAATTCTCTCAGGAACTAGATCGCCTGCAGACTGTTGTTTGGAGGGGTAATTTATTTGTACGGGCAAAATAATATTATTGTACTTCGCAAGCACATCGGCTAACGCTTTATCATCAGCAGGATTCTTCGAAGGCTCTGCAAGCACAACGTCGATACCGATGGCGGCTACACCTGATTGTTCAAGTTTTTCAATAACTTGTGCATATGTACTTCGATCCCATGGAAACTTTCCGATCGCTGCGAGCGATTTATCATCGATTTTCACAATCTTGATGCGATCATCCGGCTGACGCTCTTCAATGGATTTCGCACCACGCAAAGTATCTTGGAGAGGACCTTCAACAAAATAAAATAATCCGCTCGAGTTCACAGTGTAGAAATATGTCGAAAATACCATTAATAGGAGTCCTACTACTAAAGTCTTAATCCATTTCTTCTTACCCATATAATCCTCCCTGTGTTTACTAGTTTCATTGTAAGATGCTATGTAAGAATTGGCAATAAATTGTTACAAATTTCACAATATTTCATCAAAAAAAGAGCCCGTTCCTTTTCAGGAAACGAGCTCTTTCGACATTTCGCGAGTTTTCACAAAATGATTTTAAATTATGATTAGCTAAAAGGTGAATCCGCAACTTTAATGGAGTCTGTTGGGCAGCCATCTTGAGCATCTTGTAGATCATCAAAAAGATCTTCAGGAATTTCAGTAACCCCTTTGTTTCCATCACCATCAAAAATCACTTCCGCCAAACCTTCATCATCGTAATCATAGATATCTGGAGCTGTAGCTCCGCAAGCGCCGCAAGCGATGCAAGTATCTTTATCAACGAATGTATACTTTGCCATGTTTTCTACTCCTCCTCAAATTATCCTCATTGTAAAATATAATATAAATACGGACAAAGTTCAAACCTTAAAATTGACAATCCACAAAATATTGCTCAATAAAGTCCGCAATTCCACGGATATCATTCAAATTGAAGCGTGGATGCGCGAGGTCATCTTCTAGATTAGAGAGATCGGTCATAACCGCTATTGGTGTTGGTACGACTCCCATAATCATTTCTCTTTGTTCTATTGTACGATAGACCGCAATCTTTGGATGCTTTTCCCTCTTAAAACCTTCAATAAAAATATAATCAAGATGGGCATAAGCTAGTAATTGTTCTTCTAGGCTTGGCGTTTCTTTCTTCTCATATACGTGCAAAGCATCTGGAGAGAGCGTTACTACAACGTCTGCGCCTGACTCCGCATAAATCGTTGAGTCGGCTCCTTTCGCTTCTTTATAATGTCCATGCGCATCATGTTTCATAACCGCAATCCGATGGCCGCGAAGCTTCATTTCAATTGTAAGCTTTGCGACCAACGTCGTTTTCCCACTATTGGAAAATCCCGCGAAGCCCAAACAATGAGCCATGCCATTCACTCTCCTGTTTCTTTATGCAACGGATTATTTCGCAGATGGTCCATTTGCAGGGATGTCCCTCTTACCTTATGGTTCCGTATCAAGGAAGATGGATCATCACTCATCATACCGGCTGTTAGAATAACTCCTTCGCCAAATTTATCCCGCAGACCATCCATCACTTTATTCAAATTCTCCCTACGCGGCTGTTTCTCATAATCGAATAAATCCAATTGTACGTAGGATTCTTCTTTGGCAACCAAGCTCTGCAGGGTAATACCCAAGAGCCGAACTGGATTTCCATCCTCCCATTGATGATCGTATAGCTGACAGGAGGTCCGATAAATATCATCCATGTGTTCAGTAGGCGTTGGCAGTGTAAGTGATCTTGTTATCGTCCTCATCTCGGGATCACGGATTGTAATTTGAATCGTCGAAGTCATGAGCTCCTGCCTGCGCAGCCTTCTCGCTACTTGATCCGCTAAATTCAGTAAGACACGATGAATTTCAACACGATCCGTATAATCTCGCGGCAATGTCGTTGTATGTCCGATCGACTTACTCTGCTCCTGTTCTGGATTCACGGGTGAAGTATCAATCCCATTCGCAGAGCGCTTCAAATGAGCTCCCAACACGCCGAAATGCTTGCTCAGTAAGGCATCATCCCCGACAGCCAACTGACCTAAGGTATGGATGCCAAGCCGCGTAAGCTTCTCTGCTGTTTTTTTGCCGATTCCGTACAAATAATTACACGGCTTATCCCAAAACACAGTTGGCACATCACGAAGCCGCAATACAGTAATGCCATTCGGCTTTTTCATATCTGAACCCATCTTCGCCAGCAACTTATTGGGCGCAACGCCAATGGAGCAAGGAAGCTGCAATTCTTTCATAATTCTTTTTTGAATACTATTCGCGATTTCTAGCGGCGTTCCAAATTGTTTGGAACCTGTGATATCTACAAAACATTCATCAATAGACATAGATTCTACCAAAGGTGAATATCCATAGACTATCTGCATAAACCTTCTAGAGAAATTACGATAGAGATCAAAATCAGGTCTAATCAAGATGAGATCCGGACAAATTTTCAGCGCTTGCCTAACTTGCATGCCCGTCTTGATCCCTAGCTTCCGTGCTGCATATGATGAAGTAACGATTATTCCCCTGCGCAGCTCCACACTTCCAGCAACAGCAAGAGGCTTTCCTTTATATAAGTCAGGCTCTACCGCCTCATGTACCGAGCAATAGAAAGCATTCATATCAATATGTAAAATGACTCTGCCTTGCTTGGGATAATGATGCTCTACTGACACCATATTCACGACCTCCCAGTTATAGTGAACAGAATTCAGAGCCTTCTCCTTCGAGTGAAACACATCCAACTTGAGAAGTCAAAAAAATAATCATTCAAGCCAACGCAATTTTACGTTATGATGTCTTTAGCTGTACATTTATGTTATAATCGTAAATTATACATTAGCGCTTTAAAGCAAGCGAAACTACACACATCTCTTACAACGAAGTCACTTTGCTAGCTTTTGAAGGAGGAACCCATGCCAACATCAGTCAAAATCTTCGACACAACCCTACGAGACGGTACGCAAGGAGAAGGCATCTCTCTATCCGTCGAGGATAAAATCAAAATTGCCCGTAAGCTCGATGAGCTTGGGGTTCATTATATTGAAGGCGGATGGCCGGGCAGCAACAGCAAAGACATTGAATTCTTTGAGCGTGCCCGTACGATGAAATTTACGAATGCCAAAATCACCGCGTTCGGGAGCACACGACGCAAAGATTCAATCGCCGCGGACGATATTAACCTCAACCGTCTGGTTGAATCAGGCGCTCAGGTCGCCACAATTTTCGGAAAGTCATGGGACTTTCATGTAACGACTGCGATTCAAACTACACTTGAAGAAAACTTGAACATGATTTATGATTCCGTTCTCTTTTTGAAAAATAGCGGAATGGAAGTCATTTATGATGCCGAGCATTTCTTCGATGGCTACAAGAACAATCCAGATTATGCACTCCAAACCATCAAAAAGGCACAAGATGCTGGTGCCGATTGGATTACATTATGTGATACGAATGGCGGATCTTTGCCAAACGAAATTACAGCCATCGTAACCACAGTTACGCAGCACGTCTCCACACCAGTTGGTATTCACGCTCATAATGATTGTGAATTAGGTGTAGCGAACTCCTTAGCAGCCGTACAAGCTGGCGCAAGACAAGTTCAAGGGACTATTAACGGTTATGGCGAGCGTTGCGGTAATGCAAACCTAAGCTCGATTATCCCTAACTTGCAATTGAAACTGGGTTACGAGGTCATCTCTTCCGATCAATTGAAATCACTGACATCCGTTTCGAGATACATCAGCGAAATCGCCAACATGCACATGCCTGTTAACCAACCCTACGTTGGCAATGCAGCATTTGCTCACAAAGGCGGCATTCACGTCTCTGCCATCCTCAAGGATGCTAGCACGTATGAACATACGAAGCCTGAGCTTGTAGGAAATAAGCAACGCGTTCTAGTTTCTGAGCTCGCTGGTCAAAGCAACGTACTCGTGAAAGCTCAAGAGCTCAACTTGGATTTCAACCGAGAACACCAGAAGACCAAAGATATTATCGAGAAAATCAAGGACTTGGAGCATCAAGGCTACCAATTCGAAGGTGCAGACGCGACACTTGAACTCTTGCTTCGCGAAGCATTCGAAGGTCTTGAAGAAATCTTCACGCTAGAGTCTTTCAAAATACTCGTCGAGAAAACCCCTAACCATTCGGTCGTTTCTGAAGCGATCGTTAAAGTGAAAGTGCATGGCGAAACAACTTACACAGCAGCCGAAGGGAATGGCCCTTTGAATGCATTAGATAACGCCCTGCGCAAAGCATTAATTCCATACTATCCTGACATTAAGAATGTTCATCTTTCTGACTATAAGGTACGTGTATTGGATGAGAAGGATGCTACTGCCGGTAAGGTTCGCGTTCTCATGGAATCCACCGACTTCAAGACATCATGGAACACACTTGGCGTATCCACTAATATCATTGAAGCGAGCTGGTACGCACTCGTAGACAGCTTACGTTATGCTTTAATCAGCAGACAACGTGTTGAACCTGCCAAAACAGAGCAACATGAACGACTAGGCTTAGTGAATCATTAATAGGTACGAAAAAGCTGCAAGAGCATCATGCCTCTTTGCAGCTTTTTTTGCATTCGCTCATTCTTCTTTGAGCAGATTAGCCATCTTCTTATCAAGTTCCTTCGGGGAAAGCACATGGATAATTTCACGGATTACACCATTTTTATCAATCAGAAAGCTCGTTGGAATGGCGATAACCTGATAGGTATCCGCATTCGTCCCTTGTTTATCTAGCAGCACAGGGAATGGATATTGATACGTGTCAACAAACTTTTTTATATTCTCCATTTTATCCCCAGGGGTCACATTCACCGCATAAAGATCAAATTGTCCTTCGTATTTTTTATACAAATTCACTAGATCAGGCGCTTCTTCCTCACACGGACCACACCAGGAAGCCCAAAAATTCACAAACATCGGTTTCTCACGCGGGCCGCCGACAGAATAATCCTTCCCATCCAACCCTTGCAAGGTAAAAGAAGGAGCTAAGAAATTAACTTTCGCCGCTTGCTCACTTGGCATCAATGTTTGTTTATTTTCATTTCGTACATTTTGATAAATCGCAATGCCCGCCAATAACACGACGAAAGCAATCACGATGAGATTCTTCTTCACAGTATCAACCTCCACTCTCTCTATATTATCTCCAAATTAGCGAAAATTCCAACATCACCATGTAGAAGTATGCTTTCATGCCAATAGGGAAAAGTAAACCTACTCTTTGCAAGGAAAGGATACGTCTACATGAAACAAGCAACACTTCCCCCAAAAGGTAAGAACGCTTTAAATAAAATGAGAATTTACGAACACGATAAGACTTCCAATAAAAATGACACGAATGCAAAGGAAAGCGTTTGGCAATATCTTGCACTTGCCTCTATCCCCTTGGTACTTGTCCTTGGCAATTCCATGTTAGTTCCTATCCTACCTGACTTGCAAGAGAAAATGAACATCTCCCGATTCCAAAGCTCGCTCATCATCACCTTATTTTCACTGACAGCAGGCATCATCATCCCGGTATCCGGTTATTTATCCGATCGTTTTACTCGCAAATCCGTTATCATCCCTTCACTCATCGTGTATGGAGCTGCTGGCATTCTCGCCGGGCTAGGCGCCGTATGGCACTCATATCCGATCCTTATAGCCTCCCGAGCTATACAAGGGGTTGGCGCTGCAGGAACAGCCCCAATTGCAATGGCCCTCGTCGGAGATATCTATAAAGGTCCTAGCGCTAGCAAAGCGCTTGGACTTATCGAAGCCTCCAATGGTATCGGCAAAGTGGTGAGCCCCATCCTCGGCTCTCTGTTAGCGTTAATCATATGGTTTGCACCTTTTTTTGCATTTCCCTTGTTTTGTTTACTCGCCCTGCTTGCTGTTATGTTCATGATCAAAGAACCTCCCAAAGAGAAAGAAGCTGAACCGCTTCGTCAATATTTGAAACAGATCACAACCATCTTGAAGAGTAAAGGCCATTGGCTTCTTCCTGCTTTTGTTGCTGGCTCGATCACCTTATTTATTTTATTCGGCGTCCTTTTCTACCTCTCCCAAATCCTTGAAGAGAAGCCTTACAATATTGAGGGGGTGCGCAAGGGACTTATCCTCGCAATCCCGCTGCTCTGTCTCGTTATTACTTCATATACTACGGGGGCTAAAATCAAACAAAATGGCAAACTCATGCGATGGCTCATGAATATCGGGCTTATGACCATGGTTGTCTCACTCACATTGGCTACATTCCTAAATGGGAACCTGTTTGTATTCATAGGCTTATTATCGCTCAGTGGAATAGGCACAGGGCTCCTTCTTCCATGCTTAAACACACTCATAACCGGATCGGTTGAGCGTGAGCAGCGCGGTATGATTACTTCCCTCTATAATAGCTTACGATTTATTGGCGTCGCCTTCGGCCCTCCACTTTTCGGTTGGCTCATGAGTATTTCTCACAAAACGCTATTCATCACAGTCGCCTCGTTGTCTTTACTTATGCTAGCACTCGTATTCTTCTTCATTAAACCGAAGGCAGAACTGAAAGAACAAACGTGATATACTAACCTCATGTCACGCATGATGAGGGAGCGAGCGCAAGTGAGCGTACATTTGACTAGAAAAATCTTTGACGAATTAGTCTCCTATAGTATGCGTTCGCTCCCTAATGAAGCATGCGGTATCCTGCTAGGGGATTCCTCATCCCAGTCTTCAAATGAAATTCATGTACATACGTTCATACCTCTCCACAATCACGCCGAACATCCAACAAGGCAATTCGTTATACAACCAATTGAAATGATTCCCTATCTATCTAACAAAAACCATCCTATGGTTGGCATCTTCCATTCACATCCCACCGCCGCGCCAGTACCTTCTGCTGAAGACCTCTCCACACTCTGGCACACCGTTCCAAGCTATTGGATTTTATCCTTACAAGACGAAGCAAATCCCAATCTCCAGGTCTATTCTCTAAAAAAAACCACCACTACCGCATATCACAAACTTTCGTTTGTCATCGGTCAATGATGGCTTAATAAAGCATATAAATCGCCTAATGTATCTACATCTCTCGCTCTGACTTCCCCCATTAATCGGGACCATAACTGCGCGGTCATCAACGCATCCTCAAGCGCATGATGCCTTACTGTCACAGGAACATCATAAGCATGCAGCAGCGAGTCTAAGCTCAGGTTTTTCCGTTTGGGCATTAGCCACTTTGCAATCATCATGATGTCTAAAACACGATGGGATAAGCTTACTTTGGATGTACGCCATAACGCTGAGTTCAAAAAGTTTTTATCATGTCCAATGGCATGCGCTACAAGGATTTTCTGTTGAACGAATTCTAAGAAATCACTCAACACACCGATTAAATCAGGTGCATCACTTGCCATTTCATTCGTAATGCCCGTTAATTTCACAATCTCATCCGGAATCTTCCGTTTGGGATTCACCATTTTATAAAAGGTCTCTTGCGTCTGCACTTCACTGCCAATAACAGAGACAGCCCCGAATGAAATAATTTCATCACCGTTATAAGGAGAGAAACCTGTCGTTTCCAGATCAAACACCACAATTTCCATCGAATGTAGAGGAATTTCAAACAGTGAATCCTTTCGTTGCTCTTTCAGCATGGACCGAATGAAGGCCATTTGTTGCGCACTTTGTACATCAAACATCGAGGTTAGGGCTGGCGTTAAACCACCCATCTTATATAAATGCCACATACGACCTGCTGGACGCATATCCTTCACGCGATTCACCTCTCCCTAGAACGCGATTTCCGAATCCGATATAACTAACCTTTGTCTCTCTCTATATGTGACTCTATCGATTTACTAACATACTTCTGTAAGGCAATTCCTGTTCGAAGACACTGTTTCAATTGTAATCGAACCTCTTTATTCAACTGATGCGATGAAAGTTTACCTCTTGTCGTATAATTCTCCTCTTCTAACAGGAAAGGTGTACTATCCCTTAACTGTAAGGCAATAGTGAATGCCACTTCCCACTCACTTGCCAGCTGTACGGATATCCCTGCCACCTTGAGCTGCATGATCCGTTCCATAGTTGAAGTAGCCAGAATTCCCGCTTGGATAGCAAGCAGCCGAATCCCATTGACGATCGGAATATAAGCGCCGTATTTGATATCAAATCCACCCGCATCTTCACCATATCGCTCGGTAATCAAATGCCCTAATATACCTAACGAAATTTTGTGATGCAGCGTGTTCGACAATAAATATTTCAAGAGACTAGGATGTTCCTTTACATATGCAAGAAATGACTGTTTCAGCTTCACCACTAATGCCTCAGAACCATAGATACAACGCACATCAGCCAAAATTAGCAAATACCGCACATTTTCCCAATCGGGTTCCTTACACCAGCCTAGCATCATTTCTGTATATCCTTGCAGCGACTTGCGCCACTGCGGATTACTCGAAATTACATTTCCTTCACAAGGCGGGTATCCTAATACATTCAATCCGTGAAGAATATAGGTTGTTAGTTTCTCAAAGTAAACAGCCAATTCTTCTTGCGAATGTGTTTCACTATCACCGTAAATAAGTCCGTTGTCCTGATCGCTCCAGAGCGTTTGCTCCCTTCTTCCACCACTACCCAATAGAATAAAAGCATAGGAAACAGGCGGCTTTCCGTAACCTTCATCCTCCAACAAATATTCAGCAATCTGCGCAGTTCGTTGAATCAACGTATCATGAAATTGATTAATTTGCTGACCTGTCTCGGGTGTATAGGAAAAAAGGAGATGCTCCCGAAACATCTCATGCACCTGATCTCTGGTAATTCGCATCTCTTCGAATTGCTCCGACTGATGAATGCGTTCCAGGATCCGTTCCATTGAGAGATGATTCATGTTGCATCCCCTTTGCTCTAGTAGAAAGTATAAGTGTTATTAAACGGAAACTCCGTTTTGAGCTGCTTTTTTCATTTGCTCAGGATAACCGTATGAACCATGCTCAGACAGATCCAGACCAATGATTTCTTCTTCTTCTGTAACACGAAGACCGATTGTTGCTTTAAGAATACTAAGAATAATGAAGGAAAGAACAAGTACGAATGCTAGAGCTCCAGCAAGACCAAGCGCTTGAACACCTAGTTGGTGGAAGCCACCGCCGTAGAATAAGCCTGCACCACCGATACCAACCTTCGCAGATAGCTCAGGTGTTGCGAACAAACCAGTGGAAAGCGTACCCCAGATACCAGCGATACCATGTACGGAGAAAGCATAGATCGGATCGTCAATTCCCGCTTTTTCAAACCATTGTGCTGTGAAGAATGTAACGATACCAGCTACTGCGCCAATAACAAGAGCAGCCCAAGCATCTACGAACGCACATGCTGCAGTAATGGCAACAAGTGCTGCCAGAACACCATTTAACATGCTAGGAATATCTGCTTTACCGAAATACATCCAAGAGATAATCAACGCAGCTACAGCTCCTGCCGCAGCAGCCATGTTCGTTGTCAATGCGATATAACCGAAGAATCCATCACCCATTGCACTAAGCGTACTACCTGGGTTGAAACCGAACCAACCGATCCAAAGGATGATAACACCTAGAACAGACAATACTTGGTTGTGACCAGGAATCAAGTTTGGCGTTTTATCTTTATTATATTTGCCAATACGTGGTTTAAGCAAGATTGTTGCAACTAATGCCGCTGTTGCACCTTGCAAATGGACAACTGTTGAACCCGCGAAATCTTGCATACCCAATTTGCTCAACCAACCGCCGCCCCATACCCAGTGCGCTACAATTGGATAGATAATTACTGTGAACAAAATACCGAAGATGAAATAAACCGGAAGCTTTGCTCTTTCTGCGAATCCACCAAAAGCAATAGCTAAGGATACACCAGCGAAAGCTAGTTGGAATAAGAATTTAATACCGATTGGCACATCAGAGAAAGAAAGAGAACTGAAAGCTGCCGCAGCTTGATCTTCTAACCCCGTTACGAAAAATCCTGTTTCTCCGAAGAATGCATTTCCATCACCGAAGGCGAAACCAAATCCTACAGCCCAGAAAGCAATGGCACATAATCCGAAAGTTAAAATCGTTTTACCGGCTACGTGACCGGCATTTTTCATTCTAGTTGACCCCGCTTCTAAAAGTGCAAAACCAGCTTGCATGAAAATGACTAAGATTGCTGCTAACATTACCCACACCGCATCAATTGCACTCTGTAATTGTGGTGCTGTTGCCTCATCCGCTGCAAATGCGAGTGTAGGGAACAATAATGACATAAGACCGAAAGCTAACAACAATTTCTTAACCATACGACCACTTCCTTTAATGTTAGATTAAGTAACATGTAATGAAACTCTTAATGTCATTATATACATGTTATTTGGGTTTGACAATAGGATTTTCGTTAAAAAATTGAAAAAAGCGAAAAATAACCTGACATGAAACAGGCATAATTCGTGTTTCGGCACATATTCAATCCTAAAACACCCTTTTTACACCATTATCCAATGTCAGGTTTGCGAAGCATCACGTTTGACTGTACGGTTTATTATCAGTTATCATGTTTATATAGAAGAAAGAAATTTAAAACCATTGGAGTAGAGGTGAATTTAGCATGGGGAATGAGAAGCTTTATAAAATTGGAGAACTCGCAAAGCTTGCTGATGTAAGCCCTCGAACCATTGATTACTACACCAAGCTTAGCTTAATCGAACCCGAGAAAAGATCGGATACGAACTATCGTCTATACAGTGGTGAAACCTTGCATCGACTTAAACGTATTGAATCGATGAAGAACGAGAAATATACCTTAGAGGAAATCAAAGCTCAATTACAACAATGGAGTAAAGTGACCTCCGATGATACGGTGACAGATAAGCTTACATCACTTCAATTACACCTTGAACAATTAATGAAGGAAGCCAAAGAATTGAGCCCACTTGTTCAACAATTGAAGCCCAAACAACTGAAAAAGCTGTATCACATCCTTACACAACCTACCGCCGCTTGCATTGAAGCACTTATTGTCCTTCTAGGTAAAAATCCGTTCTCATAATGAATTACGGAGGAGTGCCCTATGTTTTTTCATCCAATGGATTTTCTCATTATTATTGCCTTCGCCCTTTCGATGTGGGCTTCATTCCGAGTACGAGGAACCTTCAACAAATGGTCGAATGTCCCCGTCTACTCGCGCATGACTGGCGCAGAGGCCGCAAGACGAATGTTAGACGCTAACGGTCTATATGATGTACCTGTTGAAGCTGTTCCAGGAACACTGACAGACCACTACGATCCAATGGCTCGAACCGTACGATTATCAGAACCCGTCTACTACCAGAGCTCCATCTCAGCCGTGTCAGTCGCTTGTCACGAAGTGGGTCATGCAATCCAACATCAAGTTCATTACCCGATGCTCGTCGCGCGACACAAGATGTTCCCTGTCGTTAATTTCGCTTCCGGCGTGGCCCCCATCTTAATCCTAGCGGGATTCTTCTTTCAGCAGATCCCATGGCTCTTGGGTGTGGGTATCATCTTCTTCGCAGCAGCCGTAGCTTTTCAACTTGTCACGTTACCTGTCGAATTTAACGCCAGCTCAAGAGCACGCGATGAAATGGTGGCACAAGGATTCATTTCTAATGAAGAAGAACGCGGCGTAGCCAAAGTTCTGAATGCAGCAGCATTAACTTACGTGGCCGCGGCATTGATCTCTGTGCTTGAGCTTCTGAAATACCTTATGATTTTCAATGGTCGCAATAACGACGACTAAAAATAAAAGCTCTCCCGATCGGGTGCTGAGGCACCTGGCGGTAGAGCTTCTTTTATTTGAAATATTCATATAGAAACCGTCGAAACACTTCAGCCACCAATGGCAGCTTCACATCCTTACGACAAATCAATCCAACTGTTCTTGTAACATGCGGATCGGTCACACGAATCTTGACTGGCTGTGTTTGCCCACTTTCTAACAAAGCCATCGCTGGAAGCAAGCTGACACCCATACCCGCGGCAACAAGACCACGAATCGTATCTGTCTCTTCACCCTCAAACTCAATCTTAGGGACGAAGCCCGCCTTCTGACAAGCTTCCATCACAATTGTTCGCAGCGTATATTCTTCACTGAACATAACAAACGGCTCATTCTTCAACTGTTCAAGTCGAATAGACGTGTAATCAGCAAGAATATGATTGGAAGGAATAATCGCGTACAGTTCTTCCGTTAACAAAATCTCGCCCGTCACATGCTCATGCGATTCTGGAAATGGCGAAATAAAGGCGAGATCGATCTCACCTTTTGATACATCACGAATCAAAGATGTGTAGGTACCTTGGCGCAATCGAAACTTCACATTCGGATGATTTTTCTTAAAAGCCGCAACGACAGCAGGCAGTAAGTTAATGACTAGGCTGTGCGGAAATCCAATGCGAATCTCTCCAGCTTCTGGATCGAGAAACTCATGAATTTCACCTACTGCACGTTCTAAGTCCGTTAGAATTCCTTCTACACGACTTAGAAATAAATGCCCTACAGAGGTCAAATGTAAATTACGTCCCTTTTGAACAAACAACTCGACACCTAACTCTTCTTCCAGTAAGTGAATTTGCCGGCTAACAGCAGATTGCGCCACATGCAACTCTTCCGCCGCTTGGGTCACATGCTGCTTCCTAGCTACTTTCACAAAATATTGCAATTGTCTTAATTCCACTTGAGTAATTCCCCCGAATTCACTACTTGATGACGAAACCATACTCCTATATTGACTCCGATTATAGCTCTATAGCAACGATTGGACAACTTATCAGCAAAAAGCTTATAATAAGTAAGTTGTTATTTAACATGGATAATAAAGGAGGAAAACATTCAATGGCACAAGAACGTACTGGTGTTGCTACCCTGAAAAGCAATCCTATCACTTTGGTAGGTCCCGAAATTAAAGTAGGTGACAAAGCACCTAACTTTACAGTTAACAAAGATTTGATGACACAAGTTACACTTGCTGACTATGCAGGCAAAGTGAAATTGATCTCCGTAGTTCCTTCCTTGGATACAGGCGTTTGTGATGCACAAACACGTCGTTTCAATGAAGAAGCAGCAAGCCTAGGCGAGAATGTTGCTGTTCTTACAATTAGCGTTGATCTTCCTTTCGCACAAGCTCGCTGGTGTGGCGCTGCAGGCATTGACAAAGTGATCACATTGTCTGATTACAAGACAAAATCCTTTGGCGAAGCTTATGGCGTACTGATCAAAGAAATCCAATTGGATATGCGTGCTATTTTCGTAATCGACGCTAATGACACTGTTCAATACGTTGAATACCTTGGCGAAATGACAGCTCACCCGAACTACGAAGCAGCTGTTGAAGCTGTTAAAAAATTAGTTTAATCCACATAAATAAAACAGCAAGGAGGCCAAGCTTCCCTGCTGTTTTTGTTATCCATCAATTTTATATGAAGCAAGCTTACGGTCTAATTGTTTATAAATATCTAAGATCGTACGATAATTGGAACCAAGATCCCCCATCGAACCACGTGAAGCTGAATAAATATCAACAGCTGTTTTCACAGGATTAATGGCAAACAAGGTCAAAGTCACATCTTGCGTTCTCCCAGTCACCGTTTTGCGCTCAGCAAGAATTTCGCCTACATTCGGAACCTCATGTAAAAGCTTGTAACCTGGCGTTTTCTTTAATACAGCAGTTACTTCTTCCCAAACTTGCTCCTTCGGCAGCTTAAAATATCTAGTTTTAAGTAAAGGATCTCTAGCTTTTTCCCCTGTCGTTTCATGACTACGTACTAATCCGATTAAAGTTCTCTTTAGCAAAAGCCCTTTCCCCCTTCAATGAAGTGCATGTAGACCACTTGCCATTTCAACACTATTCTCTATAATACCATTGATTAGGCTTTAGAAAAAGAGGTAAATGAAAAATCGAGGGATCTCTCCCCCGATTCAGCACGATCTATTCCTATCTATTCCTTTTTATCCAAAAAAAGTAGTATACAGCAGATAAGCGTTCAATCCAGCGATTACAATAGCTACAAACCAACTCAAGATTGCCATCCATTTCGGGATCACGAGCACGCCCATTTTTTTACGATCAGATGTAAAAGTCACAAGCGGGATCACGGCAAAAGATAACTGCAAGGACAAAATCACTTGGCTGAGTATGAGAAGATCTGTTGCCCCACTTTCCCCATAGATACCAATAACGATTACTGCAGGGATGATGGCAATCAATCTCGTAATCAACCGACGGAGCCAAGGTGTGAGTCGAATGTTGAGGAATCCTTCCATGACAATCTGTCCGGCAAGTGTTCCAGTCAGCGTTGAGTTTTGACCTGAAGCTAGGAGTGCGACTGCAAATAATATACTCGCCGCTCCCGTACCTAACATAGGCCCTAAAAGATGATAGGCATCTTGAATTTCTGCTACCTCTTTCCCAGCCGAGTGAAACGCTGCCGCCGAAAGAATGAGAATCGCCGCGTTTACGAATAAAGCTAGCATCAAGGCAACCGTTGTATCAATCGTTGAAAATTTGATCGCTTCGCGTTTCCCCTCGATTGTTGGTTCAATTTGACGAGTCTGAACAATGGATGAGTGCAAATATAAATTATGCGGCATGACAGTTGCACCTAATATACCTAGGGCAATATATAACATAGCTGGATTCGTAACAATTTCAGTTGTAGGGATGAAACCTGCAGCTACAGCAGCAAATTCAGGTTGCGAGAAAATTAACTCCATAATAAAACAAACCATAATAAGTGCAATTAAACTAATAACCATCGCTTCAATATAGCGAAAGCCTTTTTTCTGGAGCATAAGAACCAAGATAACATCTAATGCCGTCAGAATCACTCCATAGATGAGTGGTAAACCGAACAGCAGTTGCAAAGCGATCGCGGCACCGATGACTTCGGCTAGATCACAAGCTGCAATCGCAAGCTCGCACAGAAACCAAAGCACATAAGAAACGGGCTTACTATAATGATCACGACATGCTTGCGCCAAATCTCTACCTGTCACAATGCCCAGACGACCAGACAAAGCCTGCAAGAGAATGGCCATAAGATTAGATATTAAAATAACGGAAAGCAGCGTATAACCAAATTGTGAGCCGCCAGCCAAGTCAGTCGCCCAGTTACCGGGATCCATATAACCGACAGCTACCAGATAACCTGGCCCCACGAAGGCTAACAACTTTCGAAAAAAGCCTGCTTTTTTAGGTACTTTCATACTATGATGAACTTCAGGCAGACTCGGCATTGAGGAATCTTTACGCCATCCGATCGGTTCCTGAATCTCTTCTTTTTGTGCAATATCCATAGCTTAACCCTTCTTTCACATGACCAATAATGTTGTTCTAGGGAAACTTTTATATGTAGTATACTACATATCCATACCATATGCCACAGGTAAACATTTATGTTCCACTGAAATTATTTTTCCCTTGGGAAAATTTTGAGACAAGTTATTTATCACCTAAGTCGACGTAACTTTTAAAATTCATAAGAAAATATCTTTCATAAAGAAGGATATTGAAGAGCCGGCGCGAATACATTGATTTAGTTATCTTTGTATATTCAATAAACAAACAAAGAAATACGAAGTAATAACCATACTCATTGACAAAAGGGTGATCCTCATGACTTATTTTATGGGTTTAGATTTAGGTACTTCTGCTATTAAATGCATTCTAGTGGATGAAGCCGGCACTGTTATTGGCTCGCATTCCGTTGAATATCCGCTGTACCAACCACATCCAGGTTGGGCTGAGCAGCAACCAGAAGATTGGTGGCAAGCCACCATTGCAGGTATACAAGGACTCTTGACTAACACAGGCGTATCTGGCGATGCAGTTGCAGGTGTTGGCTTCTCCGGCCAGATGCACGGATCGGTCTTCCTCGACGAGGCGCAGCAGGTCATCCGGCCTGCGCTGCTCTGGTGCGATCAGCGCACCGCGGAGCAGTGCGCCTACATCAAGGCGACCGTCGGCGAAGCCGAGCTCGGCCGCCTCACAGGCAATCAGGCGCTGACCGGCTTCACCGCGCCTAAGCTCCTTTGGCTCCGGCAGCATGAGCCGGAGCACTACGCCTGCGTTCGGCATCTGCTGCTGCCGAAGGATTATGTCAGGCTGCGCCTGACGGGTGCGTTCGGCATGGACATGGCCGACGCAAGCGGCACGCTGCTGCTTGATGTAGCCAACCGCAGCTGGTCCCAAACCGTCGCAGAGCGGTTGGAAATCCCGCTCGAGTGGCTGCCGCCGCTCTATGAGTCCGGCGACATTGCCGGACACCTGCTGCCGGAGGCAGCGGCGCTCACCGGCTTAGCCCCAGGCACGCCGATCGTTGTCGGCGGCGGCGACCAAGCCTGCGGCGCCGTGGGTGTTGGCGTCGTCCGCCAAGGCATCGCCTCGGTGGCGCTCGGCACCTCAGGTGTCGTCTTCGTACACGACGACACCTATCAGGCTGATGAAGCGTACCGCCTTCATTCCTTCTGTCACGGTGTGCCAGGCAAGTGGCATCGTATGGGCGTCATGCTCGCGGCGGGCGGCTCGTTTCAATGGTGGCGTAATCACTTCGCTAGCGAGGAACTTGAACGTGCACAGCAAGAAGGCAAAGACGTGTATGAGATTTTGACAGCTGATGCGGCTACAGCCCCACTTGGCAGCGAAGGTTTATTGTTCCTTCCTTACTTATCAGGCGAGCGCACGCCACACCCAGATCCCAAGGCACGCGGCGCTTTCATTGGTCTTAACTTGAGACACGGGAAATCCCATTTGACCCGAGCTGTACTTGAAGGCATTACCTTCGGACTTCGTGATTCTATGGAATTAATTCGTGAGTCAGGTATCGAGGTGACTGAGCTTCGAGTAAACGGCGGTGGCGCTAGAAGTCCATTCTGGCGTCAGATGATTGCCGACATTTTCGGAATCTCAGTTGTTACTGTTAACTCGACGGACGGACCTGCTTACGGCGCTGCTATCATGGCTGCATCTGGTGTCCTACAAGTGGAAATCCCTAAGCTTTGTGAAGATTGGATTCAAGTCACAGATCGAGTAGAACCAAACGTGGTAAACCAACAGAAATATGAGGCTTACTACCAAGTCTATCGCAGTCTATACCCGACACTTCAAAGCACTTTCCACCAACTAACGGATCTTGCTGAGCACAATTAGAACATAACCTCGATCGGAGTCGTTCCAAGTTGAGCGACCTCGATCGGAGATACTAATTTCAACGTAAATAAAAAAGAGGTTGAGCAGGTAGTGTACCTGTTCAACCTCTTTTTTATTCGAAGAAACCCGCCTATGCCGTCCGGTTTCCGTGCTTCAAACCCGCTCTCGCAGGTGGGTGTCCGCAGAGGTGTATTTGAGGTCCCCTTTCGAGGGCATGTCAGCCACACTTCAATATAGGTCTCCCTAGAAACAGTCATTGGTTTAAAACAACTTAAAACCGTTACGAGCATCGCAGATTTCTTCTGTTTTCTTATTATAGATCCAACCTCGCTGATAATCAACTGGTAGGATTAGTCTCTAGTCTTGTCATTCTCATCTTTTTTATGCAGACTAATTGGAGATTGGTTTCCTTCAAGCTCATTTGCCTCAGCTTTTTCCGCTTCAGCCGCTTCTGCTTCAGCAAGTTTCTGCAGTTCCTTCTCTTCCAACTCCTGTTGTTTCGTCTGAAGCTTCGTAAAGCTTCTATTAAACTGCCAGAACGAGAATGTTGCAACAATAGCTCCCATGAAGAACACAACTAAGAAGAAATTGAACTTCGTTAAGCAGATATAAACAATTACACCATTACAGATGAGTAACACAATTGAATTGATCGGATTACCGATTGTAAGTAAAATAGAGTTTTTGACAATTTGAAAAATTTTCATGTGCAAGTGTACGACAATGGAAAAGAAATTAAACAAAGCAATGATCATGATGACGGTGAAGGCAATAAAGAGAACAGCTAATACCTTCAACGAACTTCCTTGCTTCAAATAGAAGAAATAGTTCACCGCAATAATGACGAAGATTAAGACAAAGAAAATTCCGCCGAGCATACTTTGCAGGTAGTTCTCTTTGTAGCCACGAAAAAATGTTTTTAATAAAGGAACATCTTCTTCTCCGGTCACCCATTTTCTAGCTACAGCAAACATAGCGGTAGTCGCGGGAAATAAAGTAAACGGTGCCAAAATTGCAAGAATCGGCAACGTAGCTTTTAATGCATCCGGCGTTTGACTCACTAACCCCATAAAGAGGAAAAAGAATACCGGAATCGAGCAAAGCATCCAAAGCAAATTAATAACGGATAACCGCATAATCCACTCCGATATTCTGTACAGTCCTCCCATAACTCCCTTAAACTCCAAAACTGCTTCCTCCTTAGCGTTTCCTTCTGGAAACTTTCTACGTTGATTATTACTGGCAAGACAACAAGCTTGTCTTATTTGTATATGTACTTAATTATAGCCTATTTTTCATCATATAGGTAGCCGTCTAGTCGTTATAGGTACTTTTACATAATATAGTATTGTCTAGTCGCACCACCCCCAAATCTTTATTCAGGAGGTTGATACAATGTCTCATCCAGTAGGATCATCTGCAGCTGCAATCTTGGTGCTTTTCATCTTGTTAGTTATCATAACTAGCGCTTTCGTACTCTAATCAATATACAATTGAAAAAAAGGCGAAGATCCTAAGGATCTTCGCCTTTTTAAGTCGCACATTTTATTTATTAACTAGTGTATCTTCACTTTTACGCGGCGCTCTGGAGCGATCACGGTTTCCGGAGTTGTTGCTTCCGTAATCACGGTTTCTAGAAGATGAGCTGCTTCCGCCTTCTCTGTTTGAACCGTAGTCTCTGCTATCCTTACGCGGGTAACGTGAGCCACCACTGGAGGAACCGCCTGAACCTGATCCACCGTAGCTGCCGCCGCCTTGACGACGATCACTTGAGCCTGATCCTGAACCGTATCCGCCGCCAACACGTCTACCTGAGCTGCGAACGTCGAATTTTTTCTTTCTTGCACGAATTGGATCTTCAGGTGTAAGTTCGATGTTTAGATCTTTCTTGTCACCTGTAAGAAGTTTCATCGCTGCTGCAAGCAAGTTAACGGAATCGTACTGCTCAAGCATTTGAATAGCTAGGCCTTTGAATTCGGAATGCTCTTCTTTTTGAAGCATATCCAAAATACGCTCAGCTGTCATTTTTTGTTTACCTTCTACCGCTTCTGCAACGCTTGGTAAAGGTTTTTTGTTGATTTTATGGCGTGTAACCTTCTCAATAAAGTGAAGGTGATCGATTTCTCTTGGTGTTACGAAAGTCCAAGCTGTACCTTCTTTACCTGCACGACCTGTACGGCCGATACGGTGAACGTAGCTTTCTGGATCTTGCGGAAGGTCAAAGTTAATAACGTGAGTAACGCCAGATACATCTAGTCCACGTGCAGCAACGTCAGTTGCTACAAGAACATCAATACTGCCATCACGGAATTTTCTCATTACGTTATCACGTTGATTTTGGGACAAGTCACCGTGAAGTCCTTCAGCTGCATACCCTCTTTTTTGAAGAGCTTCTGCTAATTCATCTACCCGACGCTTTGTACGTCCGAAGATAATCGCTAGGTCTGGTGCTTCCATATCAATCAAACGGCTAAGAGCTTCAAACTTCTGTTTCTCGTGTAATTCGATGTAAGCTTGCTCAATCAACGGAGCACTAACTTGTTTCGGGATAACCGAAACGTGTTCTGGGTTTGTAAGGAATTGTTGAGCCAATTTTTGAATGTTCGTTGGCATTGTTGCAGAGAACAACATCGTGTGACGTTCTGCTGGAACTAGTTTAAGAATAGATTGGATATCATCCATGAAGCCCATATCAAGCATTTCATCCGCTTCATCCAAAATAACCGTCTGCACATCATCAAGTTTGATTGTTTTGCGGTTAATATGGTCAAGAAGACGTCCAGGCGTTCCGATAATGATTTGTGGTTTCTTTTTCAACGCACGGATTTGTTTCACAATATCCTGTCCACCGTAAATTGGCAAAGAACGAATGCCTTTGAAACGACCGAGTTTTTCAATCTCTTCCGCAACCTGAATGGCAAGTTCCCGTGTCGGACACATGATCAAAGCCGAAATGCGCTCTTCTTTTACGTTGATTTTGTTAACTAGTGGAATACCGAACGCTGCTGTTTTCCCAGTTCCTGTTTGTGCTTGCCCGATCAAATCACGGCCTTCCATGGCCAATGGTATAGTTTTCTCTTGAATTGGTGTGGACTCTTCAAAGCCCATTTCCGTAATCGCACGTAGTACCGATGCGTCTAAACCAAACTCCTGAAATGTTTTCAAATAAATTCAATCTCCTTTTGTACAGGGCAGGCTAATGCCTTGTATCTTTTTTACCCTTAAGTACGACTTCCTATCCGTCTCTATAGTTTCTTGGTGGAATACACTTTCGATTCGTCATCTTCCATGATCCAACTGGCCGCCCTTAAGAACATCTAAAATATTATAGCACAGTTGATACATACATTGCCAGTGGCTACTTTTACCCAATCGAACGAAACCGAATGAATAAGCAACTCGTATTATAGGGGAGAACAATAAAACGGAATCGTACAGAGGAGAGTTTCTATGTCCATATTTAAACGTGTCAGCAACATTCTTCGCAGTAATAAGGAGCAACCACCTACAACTGCATCCCTTGGCAATCCGCTAGAAGTCGCGCGTGTTGGCGATATTGTCAATGTAGACTTAGAGGAATATGTCATCTCCGGTAAAGTCATTTATTTTGACCGCGGCTTTGAGCCACATCGCTATGCTTATTATCTACAAAGCGGTAAAAATATTCAGTGTTTGATTGTGGAAAAAGGCAGAACCTATGACTGCTTCCTTTGCAGCTTTATTGAAGGAGCTTTGGATGATCCGAATGATGTCCCTACGCGATTAGAGTTGGATGGAGATGTCACTTTCGATTTGGAGCATCATCGTAACGACGTTTCCCGAACCGAAGGCAATACCGATTTCCGCAGCGGAGATGATATTCTCTTCTGGCGATATTTCGGACCTGACCAACGTTTCTTTTTCCTTCAGTGGCAGGATGGTAAATTTGTTGCATTAGAAGGAGAACGTACACCAGGTAATCAAATTAAATTTTTAAAATCGACGCCTTAAATAAAGATATGTTATCATGAAAGCAGGTTTCAGAAGTATCGGAAAGGAGGACTACCAGACAATGAAGAAATGGACTTCATGGCTTTCCTTCGTACTAATTATCGCTCTTCTTACCGCATGTGGTGCTGACGCCGGACGTTACATTAAGGACGAATATCCGTTAGTAAGCGTGGATGGCAAGGGAAGCAATATGTCCAAGGTTTACGCTGTTGAGGGCAAAAATGTGCCAACAGTAGCGAATGAGCTAGCTGCCAAAGAAACACCCAAAGAGAAGAGTAAGGAATCCGAGGATCAGATGTTCCTTGTTTATAAGGACAAGGTTATCAATATCCAGAAGGATCCAAACGATAGTAAGAATACATTGGTTCAACTCGATAGTATTGAATATGCCAAGAGTCATTATGATTCCTCATTCCTGCAAGGCTATTTAACAGCCACGCTGTTACAATCACTATTTGGTGGCGGTTGGAATTCCAGCAAAGGTTCTTCATACGACTACCGCGGCTATACCAAAACGCCAACTTATAAAGCTGGAACGGGAACAACTACACCGACGACAGGCACCTCCAAGGAGACGAAGCCTACAACCTCAGATCGAACGGGAGGTTTCACAAGCGGTGCAGCCAATCCAAGTTCAGGAAGTTCCTCCACGACACGTAAGAATGATGGATCAACCACGAATAAAGTAACGAAGCCATCAACAAGCAAACCAAGTACGACCAAAAAAACCGGCTCTTTTAAACGCCGATAGATGATTCCGAATAAAGCTGTTGTCCCTCACACGGACACAGCTTTTTTTATGCACTCATTTTTAATTATCCACTGGTTAAATAATGATTGCAGTTTTATAAGAATGAATTATACTTGCAATATGCTGCATACTATTTTAGAGGTGATATGTTTTGAAAAAGGCGCTAGATGTTCTAATCATTCTAGTTGGCGCACTGCTTGTCGCAGTTGGCTTCAATATGTTCCTTATTCCCCATCAGCTGCTCAGTGGTGGTGTGTCAGGAATTGCTATGATTATTGGTTATTTTACTGATTACAATATTGGTTTTCTTTATTTATTATTTAACATGCCATTAATGATTTGGGGTCTTGTTTCCATTGGAAAACGGTTTATCATGATTAGCGTTGCCTCCGTCGTTCTCACGACTTGGATGATGCAAATTATTCCAACGAGCTTCGTTGCGAAAGACTCGATGTTAGGTGCCGTTTTTGGTGGTGTACTCATTGGTATCGGAAGTGGAATTACACTTCGTATTGGTGGTTCGAGCGGAGGATTTGATATCGTTGGCTTGATATTGACCCGCAAATACGACTTCCCACTCGGAACCATCCTCTCCTCGATGAATGGAATTGTCATCGTCGCACTTGGCTATTTCAAAGACAATTGGGACCTCGCCTTATTTTCAATGCTAGCCATTTTTATAAGTGGAAAAACGGTCGATATGATACATATCCGCCACATTAAAGTAACCGCGTTCATTGTTACCAAACACAAGGATGCCATTATTAATAAGCTGCTCATGATTCCTAGAGGCGTTACTTTAATTAAAACGGAAGGCGCTTATACCAAACAACAGCATGATATGCTGATGACCGTAACGACGCGGTATGAGCTCGTTGAGCTAAAACGAATTATTAAAGAGATTGATCCGAAAGCGTTCGTGAATATTGTGGAAACCGTTGGTGTTGTAGGGGAATTTCGAAAGCCCAAGTAAGAAATCAGCCAACTGCCCCTTTATTCCAGTTTGAATTGTGTTATAATGAATGTAATTTCATATAGTTCTGGTTTCATCGATGGTAGGTTCAGGCGTAGTTCTTATTCTAATCTTCTGATTGGAAGGGTGATGCTTGTGGAGACAGTCAAATTATCCAGGATTGTAATGAAATTAACGCCCGAGTTGTATCCCTCTTTAACCAGCAATGAGTTGGAATCCGAGATCGTACTCCGGTTCGGTATAGAGGCACTCGCAGCGGAAGATGTCATGGAAATTATTCAATTCAGCATTTCGGAACATCATAAGGACACCCTGTACCACTGAGGGTGTCTTTTTTTGCATGCAACGCGGTGTCAATATTATTAAAATTGTAATAAATAGGCTATATAGGTTATGATAAGTCCATGATATAATAGTGTTAACTTAAAATTTTACTGGGGGTGTCTGGAATGGGAGCTTTATCTCCTTGGCACATCATTCTAATTGCGATTGTTGCCCTGCTTTTGTTTGGGCCTAATAAACTGCCTGAACTTGGTCGTGGTTTTGGCAAAATGTTCCGCGAATTTAAAGATGCAACGAACGGAAATGGTAATAACTCATCCACGGATGATCAACCTACGATTGCACGGAAAGAAATTAACCCTGAAGTAACCAAAAGTGAATCAGGACAAGTTAATAAGTAAGTTCAAGCATCTGGAGGCCTAGCTTCTGGGTGTTTTTCTTTTTTCCCCCTACAAAAGACCGTGTCTCTTCTATGCCAAATTACTCATACAAGCTTCTACAAAAGCCTACAAATTTCCTCTGTGCGTAGTTTCCCGCTTGCCTTATAATGAAAGCTAGAAACAAGGATTGGAGTGGACTTATACATCATGGAAATATTACTTGCCTCGCTTGCCCTTATATTGGGTAATGTTACGGCCGCAAACCCTGATGCTAGCTTTGAACAGCTTGTGCAGGCATCGCTCGATGCAAAGAACGCAGTAGCAATTGTACAACCAGCAACACCAACTACACCAACTGATGCAACGGATCCACTTGCACCTGTCAACAAGCTAGATCCACAGAAGGATGCTCCAGTTGTGAAAGGCATCTACTCCACTGCTCATAGCGCAGGCGGCTCGCGACTCAATACGCTCGTAAAGCTGCTTGATGATACCGATTTGAATGCCATGGTTATCGATGTGAAAGATGATTGGGGCTATATCACGTGGGAAACAGGGAATCCAACGCTCGATGCGATGGGAACAACTCAGAAAATTATTGGCAATATGCCAGGCTTAATGACAACACTACAAGATCATAACATTTATCCAATTGCACGTATTGTTGTGTTTAAAGACACCATTCTTGCCAAGAAGAAACCGGAATTATCCTTTATTAATCCAGATGGTACTCTGTGGGGGAACGGTAAGAACCCTCCTGATAGCTTCGTCAATCCGTATAACAAGGAAGTATGGGACTACAACATTGAGGTTGCTAAAGAAGCCGTCAAGGCTGGCTTTAAAGAAATCCAGTTTGATTATGTGCGTTTCCCTGAAGGCTTTGAGAAAAGGGCAGATATCTTGAAATATACGAAAGATGAGCGTTCACGCATCGATGCTGTCTCTTCTTTCGTAAAATACGCACGCGAACAATTAACACCTCTAGGTGTTCGTGTTTCTGTGGATATCTTCGGCTATGCGGCATCTGTCCCAGCTGCTGAAGGGATTGGTCAGGATTTCGAGAAAATCTCGCAGAACGTGGACGTAATTGCTCCGATGATTTATCCAAGTCATTACAGTACAGGTTGGTTCGGCTCCAAAGTACCTGACGCTGCTCCTTATGCCACCATTAATGGGGCTTCCAAAGATACAATTAAGAAGCTAGAAACGATTGATAAGAAGGGCTGGAAGCCGGTTATTCGACCATGGATACAAGACTTCACTGCTTCTTGGGTGCCAGGCTATATTAAATACGGTAAACATGAGCTAGACGAACAAATTCGCGCATTGAAGGACAACGGTATTAACGAGTATCTGCTCTGGAATGCCAACAATAACTATACAGCTAACGTAAATTATTAATCACCACAAATGTGAATCCCCTGCGTGCTGAAGAAGCGCTCAGGGGATTTTGACATTTCGTCGGAGTTTACTTTCACATTCCATTTCATTTATCATTGTAGATATTCATTTCGAAACTCCAAAAGGATGTGATGACGTGCTGAAAATAGTAGCCATAACAGGTATGAATTTAACTTCAATGCAAGAGCAAATGCCGCAGGATTTGAAGGAACGCTCCGAGTTTCATTGGTTTTCTTCTTCGAAGGAAGCCGGCGACTTGATTCCTGATGCTGATGTCATTATCTCAGCAGGTCGCTTGCACCCTGACATCGTCAGTCGAGCCAAGAAGTTGAAATGGGTGCAAACCTTATCCGCTGGCGTCGATAAGCTGCCTTTAGCAGAGCTAGAACAACGTCAAGTCATTGTCACGAATGCCAGAGGTGTTCACACCATTCAAATGAGTGAATTCGCGCTGAGTCTCATGCTGCAATGGGTTCGGAAAGCGAACGTACTACATGATAATCAGCAGCAGCACGTATGGGACAACCAAGTTCGCTTTGGTGAATTGCATGGTAAAACGATCGGTATTATTGGGGCAGGTGCTATCGGCGAAGCGGTTGCTCGTAAAGCCAAAGCGTTCGATATGACAGTCATCGGCTTGAATCGTTCTGGAACACCACTAGCTGCTTTCGATAGAACCGTGCACGGAGAAGATGGTCTACAACTTCTGCTTTCACAAAGCGATTTCATCGTCGTGCTCCTTCCAAGCACGGATAAAACACGGGGCTTCTTACAAAAAGAGCACCTATCGCTTATGAAGCCGAACGCCTTTTTCATTAATCTAGCTCGCGGAGATGTCCTTGATGAAGAAGCCTTGATCCAAGCTTTGGTAGAAGGTAAACTTGCTGGAGCAGCGTTAGATGTTTTTGCCCAAGAGCCGTTGCCTGCAACTTCTCCACTCTGGAACATGAAAAATGTCATCCTCACCCCTCATATTGCAGGTTCATCTGAGCATTACACCGATCGTGTATCCTCCATCTTCTATCACAATTTACGCGCAATGCTCGATGGTGGAGAAATGATCAATGTCGTGGATTTAGCAGAAGGTTATTAACCGAATGAAAAACACCTTATCCTTTTTGATACGGAGGATAAGGTGTTTTTCTTATGGGGCAGGAATGGCTTCCAGCCCGCGCATATAAGGTCGAAGCGCAGGAGGCAGATAAATCGAGCCATCTGCTTGCTGATGATTTTCTAGCAAAGGAATTAGAATGCGCGGCGATGCAACGGCTGTATTATTAAGTGTGTAGCAATATCGCAACACACCATCTTTATCTCGATACCGTAGATTGCTTCGTCTGGCTTGGAAGTCAAGAAGGCTTGACGACGAATGGGTTTCACCATAAGCCCCGCGGCTTGGCATCCAAGTTTCAATGTCGAATTGCTTGTAATTTTTGGCCCCCATGTCCCCCGAACATACGGCTACCACACGATACGGCAGTTCCAGAAGAGCAAGCAAATCTTCGGCATTTTGTGTAATCTGCCCCATCATGCGTTCCGCTTCCTCTTCACGATTCTCGCAGAGGATCACTTGTTCCACTTTCGCAAATTGATGAACACGATATAGCCCTCTTACATCTCTTCCTGCCGAACCCGCTTCTTTTCGGAAACAATTCGATACAGCCGCTAACTGAATCGGCCCCTCCGACAAATCAACAATCTCACCAGCATAATACGAAATCAAGGGTCCTTCCGAAGTTCCAACTAACCAGGCATGGTCATCCTGTAGCTCATAAGTCTGATCTTTGCCTGCTGGAAAAAAGGCAGCGTTCAGCAAGGTTTCCTCCCGCACCATGAGCGGTACATCCATCACAGTAAACCCGCGATCTGTTAACAGGTCTATGGCGAGCTGCTGAACAGCTCTATGCAAATAGAGCCCCATCCCTTTGAGATAGTAATTTCGGCTGCCAGCAACCTTGACGCCACGAGCGACATCAATCATGTCTAGTGCTTCACCAAGCTGCAAATGATCTTTCATCTCAAATTCAAAAGTTGGCTTCTCCCCAACGACCTTCAATTCTACGTTATCATGATCACTTGCACCTATCGGCGTATCTGGCGAGGCTAGATTTGGTATCTTGAGCATGAGATCTTTGAACCTTGCTTCATGTGTGTTCAATTCTGCTTCAAGAACCGCCAAGCTCGCATTCCAGCCACGAACCTGCTCCTTCATGAGCTCTGCTTCTTGCGATTTCTTTTGCGACATATAAGTCGCGATCTGCTCCGACGCACGATTGCGCTCTGCTCGAAGCTGATCCACTTGCCCCGATAGTTCTCTTTTCTTCTCATCGACTACTAGCAGTTCCTCAACATGGCATGTTACTCCTTTGCGAGCTGCCGCTGTTTGCACTAGCGCTTGATTGTTTCGAATCCATTTGATATCCAGCATTTCCCGTCACCGCTTCCTCTTCGTTTGTGTGAAAAAGACAAAGAACGCCCTCTGTCCGATTGGGACGAGGAGCGTTCTGCTCGCGGTGCCACCCAACTTGATGAAGACATAAGCTGTCATTCATCCGCTTGGTTCCGCGATAACGGGCGGTGCCGACTTATTTAGTAAGAAAGGAAACATCCTTCCGATCGTCATAAGTGTCTCCGAGTTGGATGCTCTTCATAGACATAATGTTGATGTATATATTGATCGTTATTATAGTCGAAATACGAATGAAGATCAATACGCATGAATGAAAATAGGCTTATTGTGATAAACGACTAGCTAATTCATAAAGTTCCATGTTAAAGGAGCGCTTCGTGTTCACAACAAGATCGATATCTGTTGCTACAAGTTCACCTTTGATGATACCGCAAGCTTTGGAAGAATCACCCTCCATAAGTTTACGCACAGCGAAATCGCCAAGGCGACTTGCCAGAATACGGTCATTATGCGTTGGTGCTCCGCCGCGTTGAATATGACCAAGCACGGTAACACGAGGCTCAATCCCGTTAGTTTCTGTGATCTTCTTAGCGATACCTTCGCCAGTTCCTGCTCCTTCAGCTACAAGGATAATACTATGACGCTTACCATGGTCGAAGTTATCCTTCATGCGGTTAGCGACTTCCGTAATATCAACATCCACTTCAGGTACAATAATAGTTTCAGCGCCGCTTGCAAGACCTGCATATAGGGCGATTTCACCACAATGACGTCCCATAACCTCAACCACGGAAGAACGTTCGTGAGATGTCATCGTATCACGCAATTTATTAATCGCGTCCACAACAATGCTAACCGCTGTATCAAAACCAATTGTAAAGTCAGTGAACGGAATGTCATTATCGATCGTCCCTGGAAGTCCCATCGTTTTGATACCTAGTTTACTTAGCTTGTTCGCACCTTGGTAAGAACCATCTCCACCAATAACTACCAAGCCATCGATTCCGCGTTTACGCAAGTTATCAGCACCGATTTGTTGACCTTCAGGCGTCATAAACTCTTTGCAGCGAGCCGTTTGAAGGATCGTACCTCCACGTTGAATGATGTCACCTACGCTGCGCAAATCCATTTTACGAATATCATCGTTAATCAAACCTTGATACCCACGTTGAACTGCAAACACTTCGAGCCCATGGTACAATGCACTTCTAACGACTGCTCGAACAGCTGCATTCATCCCCTGAGAATCTCCTCCACTGGTTAAAACCGCAATTGATTTTACTGCTGACATTTTAATTTCCTCCTTCATAATTCTTGTGAATGACATTCATGATGTCGTACGGATGTACATGCTATTTATCCAGAAAAAGAGCCTTGTAAGAGGACTATTTTTCATCAGACGCTTCGAAATTTTCTTCACTTGGTGTTGACTGTTGACCTTAGGGTCAGATAAATAGAGAGCAAGCAAACCTTCGATTATCATACGATGAAATCTCGGATGTTCCAAGAACAAAATTTTAGATCTTGCTTCTTGGACAATGAAAGCGATTCGCTCTACGGTTGTATCCATAGAATCATAGTAGGTACAAAAATTTAAGTCTCCGCCTTCACTATCTTCTTCCTGATCTATCAAATAATCAAGCAGAATATGTAGTCCACACACATAAGGGAAATAGGCCTCACGAATGGCTTCCACCTGCTTGTCCGTCAGAACGGGATCACATGCAGCCAAGAATAACATGAACATGCCTAGTGTTGAGCCTGTTGCGGCTGCAAATTCATTCCAATCGATCTGGCGATACTTATGGTGATGGTTATCCCACCATTGATGCAGCTGAGGCTCACGCAAATCTTTGCGGATATGCTTGTACACCTGCAAATCACAGTATAAGCCAACGAATTCTTTGACTTGATCCGCTACTTTCAAATACGAAGGCATCTGGCTGATCGACGTCTGACATTGCTGAACAAGATCAGATAAATACCCGCCATCTTCCTTCTCTGCTCTGAACGCATAGTAATCATTCAGAGGCTTCGCTGGATCGACTGCATCCAACATCGATTGATGCAATTGCCGAAAATCCAACGGATCTAACGATGTGCTGCGATCACATAAATTATCTAAATAATCGCTAATCGATTGGAATGCGACAATTAGCGGGATAAGTACATGACGCATCGATAAATGAGCAGCTGCATACACAGCTCCTCCTTGGCAATGGAATTGCTTCGTGGCAATACTAGCGAGTGCCTGAGTACGCAGCTCTTCATCAGGAATATTCGCTGCTTTGGTTCTCCAGACGCTCAATTGCTCATTAACAGCTGGCAAAATATAGCGATATACACTGATCATTAATCGGATCGGGCCTTGCGGTACTTTCACATGGCTCTTTATCCTACTTCTGGCCAATGGCTTCAAGTAAACTTCCTCCACAACTTTGTTCATAGCAGTATTGAAGTAATAATAGCATTTCAGATCGTTGTATCTGGCGCAGCCAACTATCTACGGTCGGATTCTGCACAAGTGAAACCTGAATTTCGATCACATCAATAAATACATATGGATTCCAAACTGGCGATGTTACGAGCACTTCAAGCTTATGGCGAAGAGCTTCATTGTCCAATTCCATGAAGTCCTTAGTCGATAAATTATCTCTGACAAATTGGATTAATTGAGAAAAAATAGGATGATGACCAACATCATTAAACCAGTATTTCGCATTACTATAGTCGCCTTCCATGCGATGCATGAGCGCATGCCAGTAGCTTCCCGTAGCATTCGTAATCTCCTGAGAGATATCATGTGATTTATCTAGACTTTCATTTAGAAGAAAGAGTCCTGCTTTGATAGCTAAACCATAGGGTTGCTGCTCAGGGCTGCCTTCTGTAATCAACGAAGTCGAGAGCGCTTCAATCCGTGCATCCATTGCTGCATCCCACTCTTCAATTGGATAAAGCGCTGGGAGATGCTCTAGAAGTGGTTTCGCTATCGTTCCAAGCCAGTTATTCCCATCCTTATTGCTATGCATGCAGTCATTCTCCCTTCGTTGACAACCATTAATGGTGGGTTTTGGATTCTAAATCCTGATTTGTACGGAACCAGAGATGAAGATCATTGATGATTGAAGCTAAGTCAGCAATATCGGAATTTAAACGGCAGGAGGTTACAAAGTCGTCTTCTTTATCGAGTTTATTTTGCTTTTCTATGATTTGTGCTTCTAATTTGATGATTCGATCGGGGATGACACCTCGAATTTGTTCCCACTGAAGTAGGAGATCTATGCGAACGGCAGCATCATACATTTCCCATTCCAATTCCAAAACGGGAATCGCAATACCTAGCCTCTCATCATACTGAAAATAGCTATTCATTCCTATAACCCTCCTTGCAGGCAAAACTGTCTGTCTTGTTCAAGAAACATTCTACCTTTAAATGTATCACTTCAAACCTTGGGTTTCCAGTTAAAATTGTATGTCATCCCCATTTCATTTTCTGATATACTTAAGAAATGTTTTGCAAAACGCGAAGGAGTGCGATTTGGATGAATGCTAAGACAGTAAAGAATGCCATCACTTGGAAACAGCTCATCTCCTTTTTCCTCCCCCTCGGACTTTCTGCAACGCTCGTAACCCTCTCACATGTTATTATTAATAGCACTCTGGCTAGGGCTGATAATCCTGAGCTCGTCATTGCCACCTATGCTATCCCCTTGAGTTTACTAGGATTGACAGAAAGACCCGTTGTATTGCTACGACAAGCATGCTCTGCACTCGTGAGGGATCGGGTTTCGTTCCGTGCGATGGCTGTTGTCAGCTCTTATGTGTTTGCTTGTATTATTCTGCTGGGTCTCATACTCTGCTACACACCGGTTGGCGAATGGGTGTTTCTTTATTTTTTTGGCGTAGAACGCGAAATACTAGCCGCAACTTTAAGTGTATATCGCATTCTCATGTACGTTAGCATTTTCTCTGGTCTCCGTTGTTTATTTCACGGAATAATCATATTCAATATGCGGACAAAATGGCTTACGATCGGGATGGGTGTTCGGATCATAGCCATGTATTTCTTATCATTGTATTTCATTACAACGGATAACGTGTCCAGCGGTAAAGTCGGCGCCATTATTTTCCTAGTCGGGATGATTATTGAAGCTACTATTGCCATTTGGGAAGGTACAAGCTTGCTGAAGCGCGTCATTCCTGAAAAAGCACCTGAGCATCCGATTGAAACGAAGCAGCAAATCTTTGCCTTTTATAAACCGCTCTTATATTCATCTGTTATTGCCGTGATTATTGGACCTTCCATTAATGCGATGCTAGGCAAAACAACACAGATTCATCTTGCCATCTCAGCCTTTGCGATTGCTGGATCTTTAACACAATTAGTAATGAGTTTCTTCTCTTACATACATCAAATTGTCTTAAATTTTTATCGTAAAGATGCTGTACGAGTGAAAAAATTCATTCTTATGCTGAGCTTCATTCCAGGTACACTTATCGCCATCCTGTCCTATACACCGATTGGCCCATGGTTCATGACCCATGTCATGGGTGTGAATGCTGAGCTGAAACAGGCTAGCTTGAGCGCAATGCGCATTTTCATGATCATGACGATTGTATTCCCATGGCTTGATTATATGAATGGCATTATTATGCTGCGCGGCCAAACAAAAATCATGGTTTTCTCGCAATCTGCGAATGCTACTATAACGGTACTCACTTTATTCGTTGCCATTGCAACTGTTCCGGGGTGGAATGGTATGATTGGTGCTCTTGCGCAATCGTTCGGTATGCTGGCGGAACTGCTTGTGGTCATTTATGTGCTCAAACGAACAGCCGATGTACAACAACCTGGATTGTCTCTCGAAAATAAGTAATGAAATGGTGATGATTACCTTGTCCAATTCTAATGCGATTGATCGAAATGACCGATTGCTTAAAATGTTTACACTAGCTTTTTTTATGACGATGGGGATTGTTGTTACCTTTTTCCCCTTGTATTTCGATTATAAAGGGTATTCGAAAATCCAAATCGGCTTACTTTATGCCATTGGTCCGCTGATCGGTATTGCAACCAACTTGCTCTGGGGCTTCTTGAGTGATCGCTTTCAAACCGTAAAAAAAATCATGATCATTCTAATTCTCGGTCAACTGCTAACAGCCATCTTCGTGTTTACGGCAGGGTGGTTCTCCCTGCTTTATGTTTGTTTAGCCGCATTTTTCTTCTTCCAGCAACCGGTTAACTCCTTGAATGATAGTCAAGTGATGCTGCACATTCGCTCTAGCGGGAAAAGCTATGCCTCCTTCCGTGCGTATGGCTCCATTGGGTTCGCGCTTTCTGCGGGAGGCTTCGGTCTATTATTGAAAGCATATGGAACTGGACTAACACCTGTCCTACTTTTTATAACGATCAGCATGACATTACTCATTCTTCTTCTGCTAAAAGATACACGCCAAGGCGGCAAGAAGATGGCCTTCGGCGGCATGGTGAATATCATCCGATCCAAAAAGTTCATCTGGTTTCTTGTGCTCGTTATCATCATGTCCGTCTCACATCGCTTCAACGATGGCTTCTTAGCCCTCTATATGCGTCAACTAGGCGCTTCTGACTCGCTGATCGGGTATGCCTGGATGACATCGGCGCTAAGCGAAATTCCCGTGTTCTTCTATTTGAGCAAGCACGGTCACCGCTTTAAGGAATTGCCCTTACTTGCTTTTGCAGGCGTGATCTATGCCTTCCGCTTCATCATGATGAGCATTATCCAAGATCCAACTTGGGTCATTGGCATCCAGCTTCTCCACAGCTTAACTTTCGGTGTCTTCTTATTTACAGCGAATCGTTATTTGAGCCAAATTATTCCGGATGAATACCGCTCCTCTGGGCAGGCTATTTTCGCGGTTGCCTGGTCAAGTATCGCTGGTTTAATAAGTGGTACAGCAGGTGGTTGGATCTACAATGCAACGAGTGGCAGTACTGTTTATATCCTAGCCGCTTGCCTCTCAACGGCATCCGCTATTGGTTTTCTATGCACTCACCTTTTTCAGAAGAATGAAGATGCACTTCCTAGTCGATGATACAAGAGTATGTCATTGGCTGCTGCTTTGACAGTTTAAAGCTCGTAGCAGTTGTACTCCTAGCCCATCTCCCCTATAATAAGGATATAGTCTTAGTACCAAGTAATAACATCACATCGATAATATGAGCAGCAAAGGTAGGTACACATTTATTATGAAGTATGAAGATTTCAAAACCATTGTGCTAGAAAGACGCAGCATTCGTAACTTTACAGAGCAAGAAGTCGCACTTGAAGATATTCGTGAAATTATCGACTGCGCACGGTACGCTCCTAGTGATACGAATTCACAAACTTGGAAATTTATCGCCATTCGAAATACAGAAAAGATCAAACATATCGAGCAATTAACTTGGGATCAACTCCACTTACGCGCCGCGGCTGCTGAGGAGAAAGGGCTGTCTCGCGAAGCCCGCATGCTCGTAAGATCTTTCGGACCTTACGCGACGGCTTTCTCCGATGCACCTGTTCTTATCATTTGCTTGGCTACACCGTATGAATCCAAGTTCCGTGATCGCATCTTCGATCCTATTCAATTAGTCGATGATCATGTATGGGCGGAAGAAGGCATCAAGAGCTCTTGCCTTGCCTCCCAGAACTTGATGCTTGCCGCTCATGCGAGAGGCTTAGCAACGTGTCCAATGACGGGGCCCGTGTTGCTTGCACAAGATCAAATCCGCGCATACCTGGAAATTCCAGCCGAATATCAGATTAACATGGTTATTTCCCTTGGTTATCCGAAGGAAAAACCAGGTAAAATGGCCCGTAAAGAAGTAGACGATATTCTTCAAATTATCGACTAACAAGTAGGAGCTGACCGCAAAATGCGGACAGCTCCTTTTTACATACATTTAGTTATCCGAAGCCGGTTCTTGTACTCTTCTCTTCACTTTGCTAGGCCAGAAAACGGCATCTCCTAACAGCATTGTGATCGAAGGAACAAGGAATGGTCTTACGATGAACGTATCCAAAATGACCCCGACAGCACAAATCACACCGAACTGCACAAGCACTTGAATTGGCAGCGAAGCTAGTACCGCAAAGGTACCCGCAAGAATCAAACCTGCTGATGTGATCACACTGCTTGTTGAACTTACCCCTAATCGAATCGCATCCTTCAGTTTCAAGCGGTTGCGCTCCTGCCAAATACTCGAAATCATGAAGATGTTATAGTCCTCTCCCAACGCAACAAGGAAGACGAAGGCATACAGCGGAATTAAGCCTTGAATCGCAGCTGTATCCATGAAGTAGTGCAAAATAAGCCACCCTGCGCCTAACGCTGAGTAATAGGAAAGCAGAACGGTTGCAATCAGATAGACGGTTGCGACAATGGAGCGTAAATACACAAGTAACAGTATCGCAATTACGGTGATAACGACTGGAATAACAATCTTGGTATCGCGTTCCACAACTGTCTTCGTGTCATATTGTGTAGCTGTTTCACCACCTACCCAGACTTGCGGTGAAGCTACACCAGCTTCTACAAGCATCTGCTCCGCCATGTTCCGAATCTCAGGGATTCGATTAATGACATCCAAATCATAAGGATCCTGCTTAAAAATCAACTCATACGCTTTATAATTAGCGTCCTTCTTACTATCCTCTGGTTTACTCACGGATTCTACATAAGAAAGCTTGGCAAGTGCTCCTTGAACATCCGCGTTCTTGCCTTCTGTATTCACCACCACTTTTACTGGAGCAAGTGAGCCTGGTGAAACATGCTCAGCTAATAAGGTAAAGCCTTCTCGAGACGGCATTGTGGAAGGGAACGATTCCAGAATGTTATACGTGAACTTAATCTGCGGAGCAAAAGCAGCAAGCGCAATAAGAATGATTAACGAAATAGCCAGCACACTTTTGGGCTTTTCAGTTACAACACGCCCAAGTGCAGCGTTTAATGCACCGACAGGCTTTTGCTCTCGAATTCGCTTCCCTTTGCGCGCTTCTTTCTCTGCACGCATCTCTGCCGTCAGCGGAATGAACGGGAAGAAGGAAACGCGGCCGATGATAGCAAGAAGTGCTGGAACTAACGTCAGACTAGCCAGTGCCATGATGAAGATCGCGACACTGAACGGAATCGCGAAGCGATGATTGGAGCCATAATGAGCGAATAACAAGCCCAACAAGGACACAATAACAGTGAGTCCACTCATCCCAATTGCACCTGTTGAACCGCCGAATGAAACACGAAGTGCGCTATATTTGTCTTTCTCCTCCAAAAGCGCCTGTCGGTACCGGGCAACGAAGAAGAGGCAATAATCCGTTCCTGCACCAAACAGCAGGACTGTCATAATGGAGATCGACTGTGCGTCGATGGTAATCCATCCTTCTTGTGCCATGAATCCAAGAATAGGAGAAATGACTCCATAGGCAAATCCTACGCCAATCAGAGGAATAATAGCTAGAATTGGTGAGCGATACAAGAGAATAAGCAGAACGAGTACAAGCAGCACTGTTGCTAACAGCAGCGTAAAGTCTGCTCCTTTAAATAGCGCCGTCGCATCCGTTTGAATGCCGACAGGACCTGTAATTCGGGCATGCAGACCTTCTTCGTCTACCTTAGCTTGGAAGGGATCACTCCCTAACTGACTGACCGTGACCTCCTCAAGCTTAACCATGCTTTCCTGGAGAACCTCCGTTTCCGTTCCTTCGTTAAACGAAATCGGTAGTACCAGCAGCTTACCATCCTTAGATACCATGCTTTTTAGTGCAGGCGCTGGCATGGTATGCAGCGGTGGCAAACCCTTTTGCCCGGCTAACGGGACATCGGTTAGCTGTTTAGAAACCTTTTGAACCGCAGCCAAATCTTGATCCGTTAATCCCGAATCACGATACCAAACCACGAGGGCAGGAACGCCTTCATTACTTGGAAACTGCTCTTTCATCAGGGCTGCTGCTTCAAGCGACCATGAATCGGTCGGCAGTTGACGTGCGGCATTATTTTCTTGTGAATTGACATTAGGCAGTAAGACAGATAATAGGCCTGTTAGTAAAATCCAAACGGCAAGTGTCACCCATTTGCTTCGGCGACCTGCAACTATACCACCAATTTTACTGAAGAAAGGATTTTCGTGCATAACGTTACTTCTCTCCTATACATAGAAAATAGTGTTATAATAAATATTAGTACACGATTAATTATATATACTACATAGTTAATTAATCAAGCGTTATTTAGAATCGTCTCAGGAGTGACACAAACTTATGGAAAAAAAGTCAAAACCTCTTGGCAGACCCCGTGTCTCACAGGGAGAAATGCCTCTTAATCAGAAAATTTTGATGACAGCTATTCCTTTATTCTTATCTCGCGGCTTCGAATCTGTATCTATGGATGATATTGCCAAAGAGTGCCAGGTCACGAAAGCATCGGTTTATTACTATTTTCCATCCAAATCCGACTTGCTAACAGCCTCTATGATTCAGCTCATGGACAACGTCAGACGCATAACTATTCAGCGATTAAGTGAGCCCGCTCCACTTCGTGAGAGACTGCACGGGATTACGGAAGGACATCTGAAAGCGATCGATTTCGATCTGCACTCCTTCATGCGCAAGATGGAAGCGATTCTATCCGATGAACAAATGAAGGCTATGCGTAAATCTGAACAAGGCATCCTAGATGTACTCGAGCAAGAGTTTCAAAAATCAATCGATACTGGGGAAATCGGCCCTGTAGATCCCCGCGTGATCGCACGCGCCTACACTTCGCTCCTCATGATGGGTCATGCGCGTGATGGGAACGGGGATAATATGTTTCCAGATGAAGGTAAAGCCGCTTCTCAAATTATCGACATTCTCTGGCATGGCTTATACCCGCCAAAGTGACTACCATGCAAAAGAAGCAAACCCCTGCAATCTCCCTGATAAGGACGAGCTGGGCTTGCTTCTTTTTCATGTATCTCCAAAACAAAAAAGACAGCCTCGAGTGAACCCGAGAACTGCCTTTATTGCTTGTGCTATGACACTATTTATAAGTAGGGAGTCCCAGAATCTTATAATTTGGTGACGTTAGCTGCTTGAGGACCACGGTTACCTTGAGTAATATCAAACTCAACGGATTGGCCTTCTTCTAATGTTTTGAATCCTTCGCCCTGAATTGCGGAGAAGTGAACGAATACATCGTCGCCTCCATCAACAGAAATAAAACCGTACCCTTTTTCTGCGTTGAACCATTTCACTGTACCCTTCAAATGAACAACCTCCTAAAAATATCGCCATCTATGACGAATAAGGAAATTATACCATTTGAGTGGTGAAAAATCAACGGAAATTCCGAGGTGGATAAGCTGAAATTTGTTGATGTACCAAGGTTTTCCACTATGCAGAGGGCTCTTTTTTTATGCTTAAATATTGCTGAGAATTTGGTAAAAAAGGTAGACTAGCTTCTCTTTTTTGAACGCTAAATCCAGCTAACTCAAACTCGATGATTAGATCGTGAAGACGAGAATATTGCTCTGTTCGGAAATTCATCAACGGGTATATCCTCACCTCGCCACCTGGCTTGCAAACACGAAGTAGCTCACGAACTGCTCCAGTATGAAACGCATAATCAAACTGCTCTTCATATAGAAAGAGAAAGTGACTGCACATAACGAGATCAAAGCTCTCCGCTTCGAATGGTAATGATGGTAAAGCAGCTTTATGATATCTGGCTGATCCTTCTGCGCTGGAGAAATCCTCTACAAAACGCTGAAGCGCTTGAATACGTCCTGCCCGATGCTTCTCGGCAGACCCGTAAAACGTCCAGTCGTACACATCCGTTAGTTTAGACAACTTGGCTGTACTACGCTCAATTTCTTGCCTGCCATGCTCAGCAATTGCGTCTGGCGACTTCTCGTATAATGGATCAACTGCTTCTGCGTCGATCCCAAGCTGCCTTGCTTCTGCTGTAAACGAAGAGGCGCCTCCAGAGACATCCAACACTCTTTTGCCAATCAGTTCCGTTGTCTGCAACATAAAAATTTTCTCATATTCCACGTACGATCTCGAGGTCATAGCAACCCCAATTTGCTCATAAACTTGCTTCTGTTCCATGCTCATCTCTCCTCAACTCGGCTCATAACCCCTTCCCTATGGAAAGGATTAGGAGAATTCTATCATGGGAGATGCCCGTGCGCAACAACAAAATAACGAAAAAACGAGCCTCTTGTTTGGAAATAGGCGCATTTTATGATACGATTGTTTACATCTATAAGCTTATTACAGAAACGAGGAAAAAAGCCATGTCGCATCAACCCTTCAAAAGACATACGATTTATAAAAAAGATAAATGGAACATGCTCAATGTCGAGGTGCAAGGCACCAAAATCGTCTTAACCGAGATTTCCGACCAATGGGGCGAAGAGTGCCACACTTTTATTGGACGACCTGCTATGCTGCACTGGGCTAGCGAACGCTTTGCCAAAGATAAATTCGACGGTACCGAAGAAGAATGGCAAGCCATTATGGACGCTTTTAAAAACGTATAAAAAAAATGATTCTATTTTGAAACGCATCGCATATATTAACGTATAATCTCATAGTAACACTCCAAAGGGGAGTAGCTGATACAGTAAAGTCGTCAATTCGGATCCTCATCAGATCCCGGCTTTATTGGCAACGACAACGTTGTTAGCAAGACCTTTGCCATGTTCATTGGTGAAGGTCTTTTTTGATGAATTAGAGCCTTCACCGGTCAAGCGGTGCTAGGCTCTTTTTGCTTCAAAATAACCTTGAAGGAGTGTGTTCGCGTATGGATTGGTTGTCAACGGGGTTTTTCGTCTCACTACTTAGTATTATCTTGATTGACTTGGTTTTGGCAGGTGATAACGCTATTGTAATTGGGATGGCCGCACGTAATTTGAAAAAGGAAACACAAAAGAAAGTCATTCTCTGGGGTACGGTTGGCGCGATTGTGATTCGAGCTTTGGCCACGCTAGTTGTTGTTACGTTGCTCAAAATACCTGGGCTGCTATTAGTCGGCGGTATCTTACTTCTCTGGATTTCCTATAAGCTTCTCAGCGAAAAGAAAAGTCATGAGGATATGAAAGTGAAAGACACCATGTGGGCTGCAATTCGAACGATCATTATCGCTGATGCGGTCATGGGATTAGATAATGTCATCGCAGTCGCTGGTGCTGCACATGGTAACTTCTTGCTTGTTATTATTGGTCTACTTGTCAGTGTGCCTATCGTGGTCTGGGGAAGCACTTTATTCATTAAATGGATTGAAAAGTATCCGTCGATTATTTATATCGGAGCTGGCGTACTTGCACTTACCGCAGGAAAGATGATTACAGGCGAAAAATTCCTAGCCCCTTTCTTCGAATCCAACCCGTTAGGAAAATGGTTATTCATTGGTTTACTCGTCATACTCGTGTTGGGCGCAGGCAAATGGTCGAAAATGATTGGCTACCAAGTAAGTGTCGGGGACAGCGGACAACTCACCCTTCCTAAAGAGCTTAGCGAAGAAGCACAAATCTCCCCTGAGGATCGGTACACCGTCAAAATGGATTCTCGTGGCAAGTTCATTCTTGTTAAAGAGGAAGACGATGAAGAGTCGAACCGTGATACGATGCAGCATGCCGGATGAAAAAGGAGTTTGACCCCGCATAGCGAAAATTAGTATGATACGAAACAAGTATCATACTCTACAGCAAAAAGGATGATTTTCGATGACTGATTCTGGATCTATTCTCACATTTGTAATTGTATCCTTTTGCCTGGCGATCATTTTAATTATGAAAAAAGACAGCCTTCCGGCACAAATGAAACGTTACCTTGCTTTACTAGCGATTGTTATGGTTTCCATATCCTTCGTTCTGATCGTACTTAGCTTCTTCCGAGCTGGAACTTGAAAATACTTCCATACTTGCTCGTCCATCATGGACGGCAGAGTCGTTTGTTTTGTATAATAATAATTGATTAAGCAAAAGGTCATACTAGGTGAAAACCATGAAATGGGATTTCAGTTCGTGCATCCCTCATGGGAATATGCCGGGAGCGATGACCGCAATGCGCCTTCTTTATGTAACGGCTGTCATGGGAATTCTGCTTAGCTCAGTCCCATTAGCTGATTTACACGCAAAGGATACCAGCTTACCCCAATCTCAAAACAAGGACAGGAGGGCTCCGATGACTCAATTATTGGATCGCAAGCAAGTACCAGCCGAGCACCGTTGGCAGTTGGAGGATTTATTTGCCGATCAGAAGGCTTGGGATCAAGAATTTCAAGAAGTAAAAAGCTCGCTTAGCAAAATCAGCGCCTTCCAAGGGAAAATCAACGACGCCGCAGCTGTGAAGCAAATCTTCCAGTTAGAAGATGAGCTCTCAGTTAAGATGGAAAGATTATATGTTTATTCCAACATGAAGCATCATGAAGATACAGCTGAACCTGTTTATCAGGCATTATCCGAAAAAGCTAAAAAACTAAGTGTTGAATTTGGTGAAGCTTCTTCCTTTATTTCTCCTGAAATTCTCAGCCTTTCGGACGAAAAGCTTCAGCAGCTCGTGAATGATCCTTCCTTATCTTTTTATAAAGATACGCTTGAAGAAATGATTCGTCAGAAGCCTCATACGTTAAGCAAAGAACAAGAAGCACTTCTTGCTCAAGCAGGTAATATGGCTGGCGCACCTAGTACGATCTTCGGCATGCTGAACAATGCTGATCTGAAGTTCCCGAAAGTGAAGAATGAAAAAGGTGAAGAAGTCGAGCTTACGCATGGCAGCTATATTCAATTCCTTGAAAGCCGTGATTCTGAAGTTCGAAAAAATGCGTTCAAAGCGGTCTATGACACCTATCGCAATAATCGGAATACCATTGGTGCCACGCTAAGCGCGAACATTAACAAGAACATTTTCTACGCCAAAGCGCGTCATTACCCTTCTGTTCTTGAATCCACACTATTTGGCGATAATATCAAAAAAGAAGTGTACACGAACTTAATTTCCACCATTCATGAGTCCTTGCCTCAGCTGCAGCGGTATCTCAAACTCCGTAAAAAGCTGCTCAAGGTCGATGAGTTACATATGTATGACCTGTTTGCACCGCTCGTTGAAGAATTCAAGATGGACATTACTTATCAGCAAGCCAAAGAAGAAATTAAGAAAAGCTTGGCTCCGCTAGGTGAAAATTACTTGAAAATTCTACAAGACGGCTTCGACAACCACTGGATCGATGTGTATGAGAACAAGAATAAACGCAACGGCGCTTACAGCTGGGGCGCTTACGGCACACATCCTTACGTATTGTTGAACCATAAGGACAATTTGAACAGCATGTTTACGTTGACACATGAGATGGGTCACGCGATTCATTCTTATTTGTCCGATGAGAATCAAGAGTATCGTTATGCCCAATACACCATTTTCTTAGCAGAAGTTGCTTCCACGCTGAATGAAGCTCTACTCATGGATTACCTGTTGAAGCGTGTAACGGATCCTAAGGAAAAAATGTATTTGCTTACATACTATGCGGACCAATTCCGTACAACGGTATTCCGTCAAACGATGTTTGCTGAATTCGAAATGATCACGCACGAGAAAGCCGAAGAAGGCGAGTCTCTAACACCACAAGAGTTCAGTGAAATCTACTATGGATTGAATAAGCTCTACCATGGCAATGACATGGTTGTGGATCAAGATATCGAGATGGAATGGGCTCGTATTCCTCACTTCTATAACAGTTTCTATGTTTATAAATATGCGACAGGCTTCTCTGCTGCTACTTCCTTTGCGAAGCAGATTTTGGATGAAGGCCAGCCAGCGGTTGACCGCTACCTCGGCTTCCTCAAAAGCGGCGGCAGTGACTACTCGCTGAACATTCTTAAAAAGGCCGGCGTGGATATGTCTACACCTGAGCCGATTAAACAAGCGATGAGCGTATTCAGCTCACTGTTAGATCAGATGGAAGAGCTTACGAAGTAACTAAATGCACGATACACGCCACTCTCCTCGTTGAGAGTCGGATAGCAAGTCCAAAAAGGTTGAAAGCCTCTGCTTTCAACCTTTTTCTTAAAATCGAGAGGATGATGGATACTTGAAAATACAATGGATTCTCATCAGTGCGTTAGTATTTGCTCTACTTACTGCGGTTTTTGCTGTTGTCAATGTGGATCCCGTGCAAGTGAACTTCATATTCGCAACGACGTCCACACCTCTGATTCTTGTCATTTTAACTTCAACCTTATTAGGTGGTTTGATTGTCGGTCTCTTCGGCATGGTTCGTCAATACAAGCTCCAGCGTAAAGTGAAGCAATTAGACAAACAACTTCACGAAGCGCTAAATCCCACACCTGCAGCAGCAACTGATTCTAAGCTAGAACAAAGCGAACACCATATATAAAACAAGGCATATTCCTCCTCCAATGAAAGATGAGCTTGCATTAACTGCATCATTGCTCATTCCTTGGAGACCACGTATTTGTCTTGCTTTCTGATTACAATGCTCCTGCTTCTCAATCGTTTTACCACAGACCTCACAATGAAACATCACCTGCAGCGTAGCCCCAAGCCATGAATCAACGAGAGAACCTCCTAATCCTGCAAGTGATCCCAGCAAGATTAGGAGCACCATCGAACTGTTCGCCGCTTGCGGCTCCCCGAATTGGTTTAGAATGCCTCCGATGAGGCCGATAAAAGCCCCGCCAAGAATCGACGCAAGTAGTCCAAGCCCAGTAATGCCTCCTGAAGTTCCCGCCGCTACCCGTTTCCCCGTTACTATGGAGCGTGGAATCGACTTACTCATCCCTCCGATTTCCGTCGCCCATGTATCCGCAGTAACGGTTGCCATAACGCCAATAAATAGCAGCCACCAGTGGGGATTCGGCCAGATGGCATTTCCAATACATAGCAACAACCCCAAGCCACCATTCGCAGCAACTTGCCCTGCATCACGTCTACCACCTTTGGCATAGCCACTTTCAGCTGCTGCCTTACGCTGATGCTTAAGCTTCGATAACAAGCTAGATGAGATGAAAAATGCGATAAGTGTACCAAACCACGCAAGACTCCCCAACGCATACATCGTCGTTCCTAGCAGCACTGCTGCAATTAATCCTGATAGAGATAAGGAACGTTTCCAATAGGCTGCCCCAGCTATGATCAGACTACCTGCGAATCCATAGATGACTGGCATGTGTAGAATTCTCTCCTTCACATTCAAATTCTTATTAGCTGTACATGATAATCTATATTGTATCATAGTTCACACAACTCTCTTTACTGTGGTAATTCGTATGATAAATTCGACAATTTTCATGATTTTCTGCAATTCTTAACCAATAACAGCCAAATCTATGATACTATGAGAGGGAAAAGCGTAAGGAGGCTGACATGGAGCAAGATCAAATCACTACCAATTCCCGATTTAAAAGAGACCTGGAGCCCGAGGAAATGCTGCGTGTCATTTTCGACTATGCTGCCAAAATTGCGAATGAACGTATACTTGATCATGTACTCATGCTAATGGCGGATATGGGCCGTGAGATGATTGTCTCCGATCGTTGTACCGTCTGGCTGTTAGATACACAGAACAATGAGCTTTGGTCCAAAGTTGCTCATGGTCTTGATGAAATTCGAATCCCAAGCACTGCTGGTCTAGTCGGTTATGCCGTAACGAATGATCAAGCTGTCTTCATCCATGATGCTTATACCAATGAGGAATATAAATCTTATTTGCAAAATGGTGCCCTCTTTACTGATCAGCAAACAGGTTATCGAACGAAGGCCCTCATGGTAATCCCCTTCCGGAATAGCAACGGTGAGATTATGGGTGCTTATCAAGCGATTAATAAACTGACTGTCAGTGAACAATTCTCCGACAAGGATATGGAGTATTTAACGTTGGCCTCTTCCTATGCAGGCAAATCCTTGGAATCTGCACTGCTTACGATGGAAATTGAAGAGACGCAGAAAGAAATTATTTTCCGAATGGGGGAAATTGGTGAAAGTCGTTCCAAGGAGACAGGCAATCACGTAAAGCGTGTTGCCGAGTATTCTTATTTGTTAGCCTTAGAGCTAGGCATGAGTCAGGAAGAGGCAGAACTACTCAAAATTGCGTCCCCCATGCACGATATTGGCAAAGTAGCGATTCCCGATGCCATTTTGAATAAGCCTGGTAAGTTGACTGAAGAAGAGTTCAAGCTTATGCAGAACCATACGCTCATTGGATACAACCTACTTCGAAATTCAACCCGTCATATTCTCAAAACGGCAGCTATCGTTGCTTATGAGCATCATGAGAAATGGAATGGACGCGGATACCCACGTGGTATACAAGGGACTGACATTCATATTTATGGACGTATAACGGCCATAGCCGACGTTTTCGATGCACTCGGCAGTGATCGTGTGTACAAAAAAGCCTGGGAGCTCGATCGCATCCTTCAGCTGTTTCAAGAAGAACGTGGCGAGCATTTTGATCCCGGTGTGGTTGATGCCTTTTTCAAGCAATTACCGGCCATTCTCCGCGTAAGAGAACAATACTCGGATACAGCCTTAGCCAATTCGATAGAATCCTAATACATAGAAAAAGGGCAGTCTCACGGGTCGATATGACCTTGAGACTGCCCTTTTAGATTATATACGAATACTAGAAGCTCCGAATTGTTCTTCTCCCCAGAGAAGCTCTAAACGGTCGCCATCCTTGACAGGACCTACGCCTTCTGGCGTCCCTGTGAAAATGATGTCCCCCGGACCCAATCCATAGTGCTTCGCAATGTAATCGATGATGGTTTGAAGATCAAAGATCATATTCGAGATGTTGCCGTCCTGAACTACCTGCTCATTCTGAAGGAGCTGGAAGTTCGACTTCGTCAACTCAGAAGCCCCTGGGAATGGACGGAAATCGGTAACTGGCGCCGACTTTAGAAACCCTTTGGCAGGCAGCCATGGTTGGCCCTTTTTCTTAATCACACTCTGAACATCACGGAGTGTAAAATCAATACCAAGCGCGTATTGATCTACGATCTCCTCAACTTTAATTCCTACCGTATAAGGTTTAGCAATATGTACAACCAGTTCAGCCTCATAATGAATCTCACCTTGATCATTAGGAAGTGTCAGCTCGCTGCCATCCATATGTACTAAGGCATGTGTAGGCTTCGTGAAAATCATCGGTTGATCAGGAACATCATTTCCAAGTTCTGCCGCATGTGCGCGGTAGTTACGTCCAACGCAATATATGTTTCGGACCGTTATTGTCATGGTAGTTGAACTCCTCTTATTTCTTAATCACATTTCCTTGGGCATCTACCCCAGCCCCAATAGAAATCTTGCTTAATCGTTGAAATAGCTTTTCCCCATCTTCCGTATTCATCGGAGTAGGCAATGCTAATTTGGTCAAAATGGGTACCAGATGAATATTGCAAGACTTATCCTTCGAGCAGGCAGCTTCCAAGATGACCGTTTCCCATGTTTTCGGCGTGTCATTTGTCGTAAAAATGAAGTTCCCTAAGCTATAGGCAATCCACTTTCCCTTATATTGCTCAAAGCCTTGCAGGACATGCGGATGTCCGCCAATGATAAGATCTGCCCCTGCATCAATGTAACGATGCGCGAGTTCTTTTTGGTTTTTGTCCGGATTGTCATCGCGTTCAACACCCCAGTGTGCCACAACAACGACCAGATCAGCGGATGCTTTCGCTTTTTCAATAGCTTCAACTGGCACCTTATAGCTATACGTTTCAGCAACACCTGGATGTCCAGGACCAGCTTTCCATGAAGCTTCAGGCACGACGCGGCTGAAACCAAAAACAGCAATTTTCATTCCATCTTTTTCCACAATCACGGGTTGATAAGCTTCTGTGTTATCCTTACCTGCACCCACACGTTTGATGCCTTGTTGATCCAGTGCCTTCATCGTATCTAGCAAACCTTCTGTTCCATAATCCATCACATGGTTATTCGCTAAATTAACAATATCCACACCTGCTTGTTTAAGCGGAGGCAACGCCTCGGGTGAAGAGCGATACACGTATTCCTTGCTTTGAACACTGCCTCTAGTCGTTATCGGTGATTCCAAATTTGCAATAGTAAAATCAGCTTTGGTTAAGTAGTCTTTTACATTCGTATACGGATAGTCAAAACCTTTTTGCTTCAAAATATCTTCCACTTTGGAGGCCATGATCACATCACCCACAAACGTTAACTTCACTTGTGAGCCTGTTCCTACCGGTTGTACAGCGGGTGCGTTCGTACTAGTAGGTGTTGAAGATGGGGTAACGACAGCAGAAGCTTTGGGACTCGCTGTAGCAGACGAACTGCCACTCGACGTGGAGGACGATGGTTTGGGAGAAATAACCGCCATCGGTGTTGATACCGTTCCGTCTTCTTCCCCATTATTGGAAGTGGAGGTCAAATAGGAAGCCCCGATTCCAACGGCGAAACAAGCAATCGCTGCAACTGTGAAGCCACCCAAAACTTTAAGCGAAGGCTTTTTGCTTGGGTTTGAATCTTTTTTCGATTTACCGTGACGTTCTTGTCTGGATTCCAATGAAAACATTCCCCTTTCCCCCTACAAATTATAACAGATGTCGACATCGTTGGGTAATAGGGTGACTCACATTTTCAGATTGTCTGCCTTGTGTTATAACAGAAGCATAACTATTCATGGTTTTTGGAAGAAAGGGAACGAATGACATGGAAAGAATCGCTGTTATTTCTGATATTCATGGGAACCTGCCTGCTCTTGAGGCCGTACTTCACGATATCGAGCGCAGAGGCATCACACGTATTTTTTGCTTAGGCGACCTCGTTGGGAAAGGTCCTAACTCTGCCGAAGTCGTGGATCTCATTCAGCAAACCTGTGAAGCTGTCGTGCAAGGCAATTGGGATCTAGGCATTACGCTTCCGCAGGAGCTGCCGGCTGGCTTGTGGCAACAGCAGTCACTGGGTAATGAGCGACTCGCTTATTTGAAGCAGCTGCCCTATGCGATCCATGTGATCCTAAGCGGGAAGCACATACGATTGTTCCACGCATCCGCGCAAAGCGTCTTTCATCGTTTGAAGCGCGAAGCTTCTAAGAACGAGCGATTAGCGATGTTTGAACATACAGAGATGACTGGCTCCCTTGCAGGAGGGAAGATGCCGGATATTGTCGGTTATGGGGATATACATATCCCCTATATGTTGACGTTGAGTAATCCCTCAGAGAAGAGGGAGAGTGATGAGGAGCGAAGTGATACACGCAGTGGTGGCGACTCTGAGGTAAGTGCAAGTGATGGTGAACGCAGCGGGTTGCTGCTGTTCAACGTAGGGAGCGTCGGCGTCCCCTATGACGGCATACCTCAAGCGTGCTATTGCATCATCGAGGGGGAGGCTGATCCCACGGTTCAAGCAGGGTTTGGTATCCAATTCATACGTGTTCCTTATGATATCAAACGAGCTGTACAGATGGCATACGAGGTTCAGATGCCGGATAGTCGACGATATGAGTTGGAGATTACGACGGGTTTGGTCCATTTGGGAGTTTGATGAATAAGCTGAAGTTGATATACGCCTAAAAGATTTTACCTTTGGATGAAAACATATGGAAATTAATTCCACTACATGCTAATATAGGGGTATGATGGAAAGTGAGGCATGGTAATGAATGCAGCTAAACTGGCGTAGAATCATCCTTGTTATCGTTTGTGCGGAGTGTCTGTTCATTTACTGGAACAGCCTTAGTACAATGAGCTTTAAAAAACAACAAACGACCCAACTCGGCCCTACTAATCAGCCGAAGGCACCATTAACACACATTCCACAACAAATCCCAAACAACCCAAGGATCGAATCCGATTTACATACGAAGGAAAAAGCCTCCTAACAACCCAAAAAAAGCGACAGACTGCCATGGCAGCCGATCGCTTATTTTTGTCATCTCAGCTATTTCACCCGAGCTAAGGCTAAGCCGTCATACGCTGGAAGAATTGTGCTTTCGAGCCTTTCATCTGTTGCAATCCGTTGATTAAACGTTCGCATCGCTTGAACTGATGCCTTCGTTTGCTTTTCATCAACGACTTTGCCACGCATGAGTGTGTTATCGCCTGCAATAATTGCACCAGGATTCGCCAGCTTGATCGCGAGCTCCAAATAGTTCGGATAATTCACTTTGTCCGCATCAATAAAGAAGAAATCAAAGCGTTCCCCCTGCTCCAGCAATTCGTTCAAGTGAGTGAGGGCTTCGCCAATTCGGTACTCTACGAATTCACCGAGTCCTGCGTCTGTCACGTTGCGCTTCGCCACATCGGCGAAATCCTGTTTGAGCTCGAGTGAAATGAGCTTACCGCCCTCTTTTAACCCACGTGCCAAACAGATTCCGCTGTACCCGCCTAATGCCCCTATTTCTAACACCCGCTTCGCACCGATCATCGTTACCATCATCGTTAATAGTCTGCCATATCCTGGCGCGATTGAGATCTCAGGCATATTGTGAGCAACAATGACTTCTTTCACCTTGGTTAGAACGGCATCTTCCTCGTATAAACCTTCCATATAGCTTTCAGCTGTGATGGTTTCCATGTATTTGTCCTCCTAAATTCGCATCATTCGCATGATCTTTCCGATACGCGTTTGTAAGTGTAACCTATTTGTCCTATACTTGTTAATTGTATGAGTTTTCTGAGCGTTGTACAACCCGGATGGAAGGACTATACCTATGCCACAAAAAATTGAACTAATCGCCACTTGCCCGATGGGACTTGAGGCAATCGTCGCCCGCGAAATCCGTGATCTCGGCTACGAGGAATTGACCGTCGAGAATGGACGTGTCCGTTTCTTTGGTGACGAATTAGCGATCTGCCGCACCAATCTCTGGCTGCGTACCGCAGATCGTGTCCTCGTACTTATGGGGCAATTCAAAGCAACTACCTTCGATGAACTATTCGAAGGCACCAAAGCTCTCGCTTGGCCAGATTGGATTCCGAACGATGCCGAATTCCCTGTAGAGGGTCGTTCCCATAAGTCACAGCTGTCCAGCGTTCCTGCTTGCCAAGGGATCGCCAAGAAAGCTGTCGTCGAGAAAATGAAGCTTCGCTACGGGACCGAGTGGTTCCCCGAGAACGGGGCACGCTACGTGATCGAAGTCGCGCTTTTGAACGATATCGCGACACTCACAATTGACACGACCGGACCTAGCTTGCACAAGCGCGGCTATCGCAAGCTCGTGACCGAAGCGCCGTTAAAGGAAACGATGGCGGCAGCTATGATCTTGCTGAGCCGTTGGAGCGTAGAGCGGCCGCTCTACGACCCGTTCTGCGGGTCGGGCACGATCCCGATCGAGGCCGCGATGATCGGCTGGAACATTGCGCCAGGCCTGCGGCGCAGCTTCCCTAGTGAATCTTGGGGGAATATTCCCCGCAAGCTGTGGGACAAAGCCCGCGACGAAGCCTTCGACGCGGTAAAAGACAACGTGCCGCTCCACATCGTCGGCAGCGATATTGATCCTGCTGCCATCGAAGTGGCAGAGGCGGCCGCCAAGGCAGCTGGACTGACGAAGCAGTTCCAGCTGAAGGTTGAGCCTATCGCCAAAGCGCGCCCGCGCGGCGATTATGGCTGCTTGATCACCAACCCGCCGTACGGCGAGCGGCTTGGTGAAGCACCGGATGTCGAGCTGGCGCTGCGCGAGCTCGGTGCATTAACGCGACCGATGCCATCGTGGAGCATGTTCATCTTAAGCCCAAGTACACAACTTGAGCATTATATGAACCGCCGCGCCGATAAAAAGCGCAAGCTGTTCAACGGACGGATCGAATGTAATTTGTTCCAGTATCTTGGACCCTTTCCTCCTCGTAGATCGGATAGATAGCACTGCATAATGAAACAGAGGCAGCTAAGACTTAGCATTGAAGTCTTAGCTGCCTCTGTTTTGCGTTGCGTACAGCGCTGAATGAAGTATAACGCCTTCGATACGCTGACTATTATAGTGATGCTACTGCAAGTGAGAAGTCCCACGCCAAGCTAACAGACATAGGCTGTCCGTTAGGTTTGGTGTTCAGGCTTACTCCCGCTGCCCCGTCCTCTCCCATCATCCACTACTCCACAAACTCCACCAACTCCAAAGGCAGCCCATCCGGATCGGCGAAAAATGTGTACCGATTCCCCGTGATTGGATCCACGCGAACAGGCTCAACTAGGATCCCTTTCGCTTCGAGTTCTTGCACACTGAGCTCCATATTCGTAACAACAAAAGCCAAATGCCGCAAGCCCCGCGCTTCTGGTTGGTTCACACGCAACGGTGGATTCGGAAACGAGAACAATTCAATTTCTTGCTCTGTTTGCCCAATACGCAAATCTAATTTATACGAGTCTCTTTCAGCGCGATACGTTTCCTGAATGATCGTGAGACCCAATATGTTCACATAAAAATGTTTGGATTGTTCGTAATTCGAACAGATAATGGCAACGTGATGTATTTGTTTAAAATCCATTGTGACCCTACCTCTCTACATAGAAAAACCGCATGCTGGGCTGCACCCATCCTGCGGCTTGTTCACTTATTTTACCCTGCGGCTTGCATGGTTTCAACAATTTTATGTAGTACTTCATTCGCTTCCGCATAGGCTACTTGGCAAGTACCTGCAGCGTGATGTCCGCCACCGCCATTTTGAAGCATCAACTCACCAATATTCGTTTGCGCTGTGCGATTAACAATACTGTGACCACACGCGAATACACAGTTTTGTTTGTTTCGGCCATCTACGATCCAAATAGATGTGTTTTGCTCTGGATAGAGCGCATAAACCATAAAACGATTGCCTGGATAGATCGTCTCGACATCACGAAGGTCCGTAATAATCACATTGCCTTCTACCCGTGTGTATGTCTGCAGCATGTCCCTATACAAAGCATCCAACTCATGATAACGAGATACACGTTCCTTAACATCTGGCAGCTCCATAATTTCGCTTATGGTTTTCGTGGCACAATGAGCAACAAGATCCTCCATTAACTGATAATTGCTGATCCGATAATCCCGATAACGTCCAAGTCCTGTACGAGCATCCATAATAAAAGAAAGTAAATCCCAACCGCTCGGGTTCAAAATATCTTCTTTGCTGAACTGAGCAGAGTCTGCCTTGTCCACACCTTGCATAATATCGTCAATATCTCCGAAAGTTTCTTTGCCACCATAGTAATCATAGACTACCCGCGCAGCGCTTGGCGCGATCCGCGTTTCGCCTTTAAACGTTACGGATTCACCTAACCGTGTCAGCTCACTTGTATGATGATCAAACCATAATCCGCAGCCTGGGACATACGGCACATTGGCCAAAATATCCTGCTCATTCACTTCAATAAGACCGTCCTGCATATCTTTGGGATGGACGAACTTCATTTCATCCACCATGTTTAATTGTTTGAAGAGCATCGCGCATACTAAACCATCGAAATCGGAACGTGTGATCAATCTCATGCCATGCATCCCCTTTTGAGATAGTTCTTAAGAACTACGAATTATGATGATCATATTATATCAGCTAGTGTCGATATGTGACAATGAGAAAATCACTTGCCATCCTCATGTCTTCATTTTGAAATGAACAAAAAAAAGAACGATTCACCTAGATAGGTTGAACCGCTCTCAATTTGGAGGACAGGCATTGAAATAGTCTAGTTAAAAAACCTTCGATTTGAGCCATTGGGGGCATTTTCACTGACAGCTTAACTTCGCCTTTCCAGTAGAAAATGAGAATGCTATTGTTTCTTCCATGAAACATTTCGACATCCCAACAAGCTTCGTTCAAGGCATATTCTTCTCGGTTAATCATGAGTTTAGGTCCATCCGTGGATGGCACCAAACGTGCAACATGGTTACCGCATAATGATGTTACTTTTTGTTCCTCCTGCAATTGCTCTTCCGATTTCATGCCGCTAGGGCCTCCTTTGTTCAACTTGTTCCATTGGTTTTCATTTGCTTCGCTATGACAGAGAAAAAACCCCACCGTAGTGAACCGACTAGAGGGGTTCTAATGTGAATTCCCAATCGTTCGGCGGCTGGCTGGCTGCTTGTCCTTTTCAGGAGAAGTAAAGCCCCTGTAGCTTTGCGTCGCTGGCTTTCGCCAGCTTTGCCTTTATCGAGATGACGTACAGAAACTAATTAGATGAAGCGATAACACGAGACATCCTATACTCTCAAGGATAAGGGATGACGATTTGAATTCGAATAGTTCGGAGGAACTATTTTTACGAAATCCATCAAAATGTTTGCATTTTCGACGATATTTTTACCGAATTATGACGTTTTGTGCCTTTCCAATAGAAAATGGACCCCAGCAAAGATAAAATTGCGATTGCAAGGAAGAGCGTTTGACCTCCATAGGACACCAGTAAGAAACCGCCAATCCATGGCCCCATAAAATGACCGAGGTTCGTTAACGTTTGAGCACCGTAGTAAGTTCCACGCATATTTTCCGGCGCAAGCTTATCGATTAACATGTTCGCTGCTGGATAATTTAGAATTTCACCGAATGTGAAAATAGCCATTGAAATAATGAGCCAAATGAGTGTGTGTGAGAAAGCAAAACCGACATCCCCTAAAGCGAACATCAGATTCCCTACGACAATCGCTGTTAATGGCGAATACTTCTCCGCCCATTTCCCAAGCGGTATCTGCATAACAATAACGACAATGGCATTGGCGCTCATGAGAATCGCAAACATTTTGACACCATCAGCAAAATCCCTCTGCAGGTACTGCGACAACGTGACCATAACTTGAGAGTAGCCAATTGCCCCAATAATGCCCCCGACAATGTACAGACGGAAGGTCACATCCTTACGAATGACTCCCCATGCAGAACTGAAAGTCACAATCGCTTTCTTCTCGCCTTCAATTTTCTTAATGCCGAACTTGATAAGTAGAGCGTACAATGTGATGCCATAAATTAAATAGATAATACCCGTTAGCAAGAAAGGCAAAGCACCATTCATTGTTGCAAAGAAGGCTCCCAGTAATGGACCTACTGCCACACCGATGTTAATGGCCATGTACCGAAGTGAAAATACCTGCCGCCTCTTGGATAGCTCTGTAAGATCTGCCATTAAGGCTTGCGACACAGGCTCATAGAACGAGCGGCAAAGACCATTTAACATATTAAGCAGCATAAATAGGACTGGTAATTTCACGACGCCGAACCCCAGGAATACGACTCCCCAACCAAAGAGTGCCGCGAGCATGATCACCCGTCGTCCAAAACGGTCAGACAAAGTGCCACCGACAAACCCGCCGAATGTACCAGCTAAAGCGCCCATACCAATGACAATTCCAATGAGCCCTGGGCTCATATCTGAATGCTTGGCCAAATAAATGGCTAGGAAAGGTAAACTCATGGAGGACGCAGCCCGAGCCATGACCGTACCTAAGAGTAGCGTATGTACGATAGGATGATAGGATTGCAGAAAATAACGTATACGATTCATAGACGATGACTCCTCTCGCTGACACACGAATTACCCAAGGGTTAATTAATTGACGCCGAATTTCAATTATACACGAAAAGCGCAGATTGTGTCGTAATTTCGAACTGGGAACTTCCGCTTTTTTAATGCATCTTCACACAGATGGTATTTATTGGGTGTAGGTTTTATAATGGCGATATGGAGGTGCTAGCAATGAAAATAGCGATTACAGGTGGCAGCGGTTTTATTGGAAAACGATTAATGACATACTGGTTGGGACAAGGTCACGAACTTATTAATATATCACGCTCATCATCGAAACAGATTCCTGGTGTCAGAACGATAACATGGCAGGAGTTAGACAAAAATACGAGCCTTCTTCATGGACTCGATGCCATTGTCAATTTGGCTGGAGAATCCATCAGTCAACGTTGGACAGCCGCAGCTAAGACTCGGATTGTTCAGTCTCGTTTGGAAGCTGCAGCACATGTAGCTAAGCTAGTCGCCAATATGAACCCAAAGCCTAAGGTCGTAGTGAACGCATCCGGTATGTCTTATTACGGCATTTCGGAGACGGCTACCTTTGACGAGCGAAGTCCTCATCGACGTACAGATTTCTTATCTGATGTCGTCAAGCAATGGGAGGCTGCCGCTGATCTTATTCAAGGAACACGCCTCGTGAAGGTTCGGGTTGGACTTGTTTTGGATAATAAGGAAGGTGCTTTCCCAAAAATGGTTCTCCCATACAAGATGGGCGTCGGAGGTACTGTCGGGAGTGGCAGGCAATGGGTATCGTGGATTCACATTGAAGATATGGTTCGACTGATCGATTTCTGTATTCGGAATACGTCGATAGAAGGTCCCGTAAATGCTACAACTGCACAACCTGTTACCAATAAAGATTTCGGACGCGAGATTGCGAAAGCTATGCGAAGACCGAATCTGTTTCCAGTTCCGGCTTTCCTGATGAAGTTGATTTTCGGTGAACTTTCTGTGTTGCTCTTGGAAGGTCAGAAGGTGATTCCGCGGGTATTGCAGGAGAATGGATTCGAATGGCGTTTTCCAGAGGTATCAGGAGCGCTAAAAGATCTGGTAAAAAAATAGCTTTTCATTCGAATTAAAATTGTGTACAATTAATTTGTGTGAAATACTAGTAACGGAAGGTTGTGACCTAATGAGCGTACACCAATTTCAAGTGAAGACGATCCGCGGTGAAGAAAAATCCCTCTCAACGTATAAGAATCAAGTCCTGCTCATTGTAAATACAGCAACGAAATGCGGATTTGCACCTCAATTCAAAGGGCTTCAAGAACTCCATGACACCTACAAAGACCAAGGCTTCAGCGTTCTAGGGTTCCCCTGTAACCAATTCAAGGATCAGGAGCCTGGTGATGATGCACAGGTTGAGCAGGCTTGTCAGATTAATTTCGGAGTTAATTTCCCCCTTTTCTCCAAAATTGAGGTCAATGGTGCGGGAACTCATCCGCTATACCGTTATCTGAAAAGCAAAGCATCGGGTCTATTCGGCTCGGGTATCAAATGGAATTTCACTAAATTCCTCGTGGATCAGGATGGCCATGTAATCAAACGCTTTTCCCCAACAACGACGCCGCGCAAAATCGAAAAGCAAATTCAGAAACTCCTTGAGAAGTCCCCTGTTCATGCGTAAACTGCTCTAAGAGATATAAAAAAAGCATCCTGTCCAATTGGACGGATGCTTTTTGGTTATTTGACGTATTTCTTTGCTTTCTCGATGGCTTCGTCTTCCGTTGCGCCTGTAATGTAGCGGCCATTAATAAAGATAAATGCGAACCGTGAACATGGACCGCAATACGACTTACACGCAACCTTGACTTCTGTATCCGGTGCAATCGCACTTATTTTGGCAAGCGCTGATTTCACCTTCATGTGTTTGCATTTATCACAAATGCGAATATCATTCCGCATTAGTGATCTCCGTGGTTCCCCTTGCTTGGGTTCGTAATCATGAAACCTTCTTCTGGTGTGTAGAAGTAGTCAATACGAATACCGTCTAGAAGCGGTTCTGTTTGATCCAGCAAAACATCAATGCCTTTATCCGTGTTTACTACAACATCATTTGCTGTTTTATCATCAAGACCCAAACCATAGTGAGCATGATCACCATGCTTATGCGTCACTTGTACACGAACCAACAAATCTTTGTTTTCTTCTTTATTAAGCTCCAATTGAAGTACCTTTGCTGCATTACGAGAAATTTTGACTTTCATATGTACACATCTCCTGAAACAATAAATTTTAACTCTATTGTAAAGAATCTAGAGCATGAAATCAACCTTGTCCTATTCTGCCCTTCTATTGCCAAATTTCATAAGGAACTTTAAAATACATAGTAGTATGAGTATTCATCCCTTATTACAAAATGTTAACTTACTAACCTTAACGTAAGTAACCGACACGACTTTGATGAAAGGAAGCGATCTCATGTCAACGCTAGAAAATGAAAAAGTCGCCTCAACTAGCAATTATATCCCTAAAATCCCTAAAGAAATCGAATGTTCCGTCGAACGAACACTAGAAGTTATTGGCGGGAAATGGGCATTTCTTGTGCTTCGAGAATTGTTTTGCGGCACGAAGCGTTTTGGAGAGCTGCAGCGTCAAATTACGGGCATCAGTCCCAAATCCCTCACGGATATTTTGCGCCACCTTGAAGAACATGGGGTTCTGGAGCGTATGGCGTTCCCTACGGTTCCTGTTACTGTCGAGTACACGTTGACACCAAAAGGGCAGGATCTGCATCAAATTATTAAAGAGATGAAGCTTTGGTCAGCAAAATGGACATAATGAACAATTAGGGACTACGAAGAGGAGAGGAACTTGATGATTACAATTAAATCAAAAGAACAAATAGAAGCCATGGGGAAAGCAGGCCGCATCCTGGCTGATTGCCATAAAGAAATCGCGAAAATGATTCGACCAGGGATTACTTCTTGGGAAATCGATCAATTCGTTGAAGGCTTTCTAGCCAAACATGGTGCAACTCCTGAGCAGAAAGGCTATCATGGCTATCCGTATGCAACCTGTGCATCCGTGAATGATGTTATTTGTCATGGCTTTCCGAAGAAAGAACCATTAAATGATGGCGACATCGTGACGATAGATATGGTAGTGCGCATTGATGGCTGGTTAGCTGATTCCGCTTGGTCCTACGCCGTCGGTAATATTTCCCCAGTTGCTGAAAAATTACTTCAAGTTACGAAGGAATCCCTCTACAAAGGGATTGAAAAAGCCGTGGTAGGTAACCGCATTGGGGATGTTTCTCACGCTATTCAAGTCTATGCGGAGTCACAAGGCTTCTCCGTTGTTAGAGATTTCATCGGTCACGGTATTGGTTCCGAGATGCACGAAGAACCTCAAGTGCCTCACTATGGACCTGCTGGCAAAGGGCCGCGCATTAAGGAAGGCATGGTTTTCACCATCGAACCGATGCTTAATGTGGGTAAATTTCATTCCAAAGTAGACCAAGATGGATGGACAGCTAGAACGTACGACGGCAGCTTATCTGCACAGTACGAGCATACGATTGCGATTACAAGCAATGGACCGATTATTCTAACTGAACAATAATGATCTGGAGGAACAGGGATGCTGTCTTTTTACAAGAAATATTGGCGAACGGTATTTGACATTGGGCTCATCGCATTAACCGTCTACTTATTCATGCTACTATTCAGTTATTTGTACGCCATCGCCACGCCAATTTTTCTGGCTTTAATCATTTTCATGATGATCGAGCCGCTTGCTCGTTTCTTGAACCGTAAAGGGATGAGCAAATCGTTAGCTTCCGCGATATCAACCTTGGTGTTCGTCCTTATCATTCTAGGGGCATTAGCAGGGGCTGTCGTCATTTTCACCAGTCAGATCATGAGTCTTGTAGATAAAATCGATGACTACGCAGCGATTTTTAATGACCAGATCATCCATCGGATTGCTGAACTAAACGATCGCTTCCAAGCCATGCCTGATGATGTGACGGGCAAAGCCAAAGATTATGCAGGGCAATTTGCAGGAAAAGCGTCCACCTTCCTTGTTGCCTTTTTATCCGGATTGGTTGCTTCCCTGACTTCCTTCTCCACGTTCATGTTCAATTTCATCGTCGGCATCATTCTCGCATACTTCTTAAGCATCGAAATTGAATCTTGGAAACGGATTGCCAATGAACAAACACCAAATACCTTTAAATCCGCCTTCTTTTTTCTAAAAGAGAACGTAGTTAAAGGAATTGTTTCTTATGTAAAAGCACAAGCGAAGCTTATCACATTGACTTTTATCGTTGTTTTCATTGCTTTGCTTGTGCTCAATGTGAATAATGCCTTCTCTATCGCGCTGCTTTCCGCGGTATTCGATGTCTTGCCCTTGCTCGGTGTATCAACCTTGTTCATACCTTGGATAATCTATCTATTTATCGTCGGGAATACCACATTAGCCATTTGGCTTAGCGCCTTGCTTCTTGTCGTTATTCTCGTTAGACAGATTATGGAGCCCAAAATCACAGGGGAATCCTTAGGCGTATCCGCATTTACAACCTTAGCCTTCATGATTGTATCGCTATCCCTCTTCGGTGTGGCTGGCGTTATTCTCTCGCCCGTACTTATCATTCTGATTAAGGCCTTACATACGCAAGGATATTTACAGCGTTGGATTCGCAAGCCTGAGAACGAATACACAGAAGGAAAACTGCCGTATACCGGAAATTAAAAGAAGAGGCTGATCCAAAAGTCAATTTGACTTTTGGATCAGCCTCTTCTTTTGTTGATGACCTTGGTGTATCGAACCGGCTTCCTCTACTTCCCGCGATCTAACTGGATTTTCTCCATCTATTTGAAGCGGATTTCTCGAATCCGAAAGATTAACTGTATTTCCTGAAGTTAAATTCCTTCGATTTGCTCGTTTCTTCAAATATTATAAAAAATAGATGTATTTTTTCCATGTAATCATGAAATCAGGTCAGATTCGAGCAAATTAGATGTAGTTTATACATCTAAACACGAATTGCCAGTCACCGCCATGCGTTCGCAAGCCAGAAACCAACCGCAAACCAACCACTTTCCAACACCCAAAGCCAGTAAGTGCCAATCCGTCAACCGCACAATCTACACCCGATGCATGCTGCGATACAAGGAGGGTGCTTTGCCGATTTTTTGTGTAAATACACGGCTCAAGTAGAAGCCATTTTCATACCCACATTGGGTAGCAATCATGTCCATGGTGAATGTCGTATTTTCTAAAAGATGTTTCGCACGCGTAAGGCGCAAATCGTTAATAAATTCGGTCGGTGTTTGGCCAAATGCTTTTCGAAATCTACGGGTAAATTGAACAGGCGTCAGTCCCAAAGAAGTGGCTAACTCCAACATGGACAGATTTCCAAATGCATGATCCGTCAGAAAGCTCCGCGCTTCGTCCATCTGTTCATCCATGATGGTGGCTGGAGGACTCTCCTCGATCAGCTTGTCCATATGCACCATTCGCATGAGATCATTCACAAGGTACAGCTTGTGCGCTGTGCTCTCTTCATCCCAGCCTTGTAACGTTCGCAAGTAGCGATAACTGGATGTCAGGCGCGGTAGATCTTGTACGGACAGCTTTCCCTTCCAGGCCGCTTCATGTTCCATCTGGGGCTCCCCTATAAACTGTAAAAAATGAAAAGTCAGCGGCTCCAATGTTTTTCTACGAAACACAGTACGAGGTGGACAAAGCACAAGATCGCCTAGTCTAGCCTCCCCCTGCTCCGCACGAATTTCATAGAAGAAGCTCCCCTCCTCCACCGCAAACAATGTCCAGCAAGGGTAGTCATCACGCTCAAACATAAACTCTTTTTTCTGATGCCAGTACACATGAGATAAGAGTTTCAAGGCTGGATCGCGATAGGCCATATCACACTCTCCAATCAAGTGAAATAAAGTATATGCCAATTGTAACTCACTGTATGTTAAAAGGATATCACCTATTTTACAATGAAAGCATGGATATTCTAAATACTAGTGAGGTGCTCATAATGAAGCATGAAATCGTTACATCTGATATCACAGTCGTTGGCGGTGGCTTGGCAGGCGTTTGTGCAGCAGTTGCTGCAGCACGATTAGGTCAAACTGTTTCTCTGGTTCAAAATCGTCCGGTGCTTGGCGGTAATGCTAGCAGCGAAGTACGTGTATGGGTATGTGGCGCCACTTCACATGGTGTCCACCGCAATGCTCGCGAAACTGGCATCATGGGTGAACTTTTTGTAGAAAACCAATATCGCAATATCGATGGCAACCCTTACATCTGGGATTTAATTGTCCTTGAGAAAGTGAAAGCGGAGCCAAATATTACTTTATTCTTAAATACAGATGTGCACGAGGTCGATGCCTCAGGTGACGATAATAATCGTACCATTCAAGCAGTCACAGGTTGGATGATGGGTTCTGAACGCAGAATTCGTTTCGAGAGTCGTGTGTTTCTCGATTGTACAGGAGACGGTCTCGTTGGTTTCCTAGCTGGCGCTAAATTCCGTATTGGCCGCGAAGCTCAACATGAATTTAACGAGGAGTGGGCACCTCTTGTCCCGGATGATATCACACTTGGAAGCACGCTTCTCTTCTACACCAAAGATGCTGGCCGTCCAGTCAAATATATAGCACCAAGCTTCGCAAAAGATATTACACAAACGTCGATTCCCATGAAGCGAGTCATTCGCAGCGGCGATAATGGGTGCGCTTACTGGTGGATTGAATGGGGCGGAGAACACGATACCGTTCATGATAATGAGCGTATTCGCGATGAGCTCTCCTCGGTTATCTATGGCATCTGGAATTACATCAAAAACTCCGGGAAATTTGACAGCGAGAATTTAACGCTAGAATGGATTGGTTCGATTCCAGGTAAAAGGGAATACCGCCGTTTCGTCGGTGATTATGTTCTCAATCAAAATGATGTGATTGCGCAGGAGCAGTTCGAGGACCGCGTTGCCTTCGGAGGCTGGTCGATTGATTTGCATCCACCGCAAGGCATGTATTCGACGGAAAGCGGCTCCAAACATATGCATATGGATGGTTCCTATCATATCCCGTTCCGTTCCCTTTATTCGAGCAATGTGTCGAATATGCTCATGGCTGGACGCAATATTAGCGCGTCCCACGTCGCTTTCGGGACAACACGTGTCATGGCGACATGTGCTGTCATTGGCGAAGCTGCGGGCACAGGTGCAGCCCTGTGCGCGGAAAAAGGTATTTCGCCGCGTGAGTTGCACGGCGAGCACCTGAACGAGCTGCAGCAGACGCTGCTGCGGCAAGATGCGTCAATTCTCGGCGTAGTGAATAACGACGAGGCTGATCTTGTTCGCAGCGCGACGCTCACAGCCTCCAGCACGCTGACAGAGCTGGCTTTGGAGCAATCGGCTGGTGTTTATCCATTGGAGACTCCTGTGGGGCTTCTAGTGCCTGTAGATCCGTTTATTAATGGCATCGAGCTATTACTTGATGCGACTGCTGCAACAGAACTTACTGTCGAACTATGGGACACAGGGAAGCCGCAGAATTATGTCCCTCATGCGCTCATAGCGTCCGTTGTGGTGCCAGTAGCTGAGGGAACTAAGCAGTGGGTTACGGCTGCATTAAACTGGGAGCCTGCACACGCTCAGAACGCGTTCATCGTACTTAAGAGCAACCCTGCTCTGGCGGTGCATCTATCTGATCGTCCGCAATCTGGCGTTCTATCCTTCAAGAACAATGCCGTTACGACAAGTACTGCTGACTTCGGGGATATGCAACCTGATCAACCGGTCATCGACTGGAGTCCGAAAAACTTCAACCGGAAACCTTTCTGTTTCCGACTTCTCGCACCAACTTCCGCTTATGCGGCTAGCAAAGCAGCTGACGGCCACAAACGGCCTTACGGTAGTCCGCATCTGTGGTCTTCCGCTGGAGGCAACGGTGCTGAGGAATGGCTTGAAGCTAGCTGGACTGAGACGCATAGCATTGGGGAAGTGCACGTAACGTTCAATGATGACGTGAATGAGGATTTAATTAATTTGCATCATCATCGTACCGAATTCGAAATTATCCCTGAATTAGTTAAAGATTACACGATCCAAGCTTGGGATGGAGAATCATGGACGACTGTTGCTGAACAAACGAACAATCACACTCGTCACCATGTTCACCAGTTAAAAGAAGCGGTCTCAACGAATCGTCTACGAGTTGTCGTAGCATCAACGAATGGTAGTGAGCGTGCAGAAATCATGGAATTGCGTTGCTACCGTTAGAATATCAGTACGCGTGTTAAACAAGGACCGGTATGACCACTGCTTATAGTGGTTCATATCCGGTCCTTTTTGTGTTGCATCAGGCAGAAAAAATGTTGCTGCATTTGGGCAAATTGAGGCTATTGCGCAAGTGAATTTACTCGGACAAGCACCTCCTAAATATTTGAAAATAGGCACGAATTGCTCTTGCTTAACCTAACATGATGTGTTATATTAAAAGTGCGTAGAATCAAGGTTTCCGCTTTTAAAAGCTGACATAGGAGTGATGAAAAATGTTACAAATTCCGCATGGCGAAGAAATTATTCGTGTTGAAATGACAGTCAAGGAAGCGCTTGCACTCACTGGCACCAAATTTGCCCTGAACCAAAAAGTAGAAACAGATGCAATCAAAAAGCTTAAACAATCCATTGCAGATAAACTACTCACACCTAACCATTAATCCATACTTAGTGGCCTCGCGAGATAACTCGCGGGGCTTTTTATTTTTGGCGGAGGGGTGGCGCAGACTTTGGGCCCTTTTGGGGTCTTAAAGTCTGCGGTTTCCGCTGGCGAGCGCGGCGAGCCTGACTTTTAGGCCCTTTCTGGGCCTTAAATGCTGCGGTTTCCGCTGGCCAGCGCGGCGAGCCTGACTTTTAGGCCCTTTCTGGGCCTTAAATGCTGCGGTTTCCGCTGGCGAGCGCGGTGAGCCTGACTTTAAGGCCCTTTCTGGGCCTTAAATGCTGCGGTTTCCGCTGGCGAGCGCGGCGGGCGAGACTTCCCCCATCACAAAAAAATCCGCCCCCTCTACTCCAGGGCGGATCCTGCTTAATTGATTTTCCTACGCGTTAAAATGCACGGCACACCTCTGCCAATAGCACCAGGTTGTGACATCATTTCTAAGTAACGCATGCCTCTAGCGCAAGGTGTTTTGCACACCGAACACGTAGCCGATTCAACCATCCTCATCGTGTACTGAGCACGAGATGAGAGGTCCTTTTTCTTCTTAACAACCTTACCTTTACCTTTAGGTGGTGCCATGTTCACGCCTCCCCTACAGCTTCCTTCCTTCAGTATATGAAGTCTGGGCTGATCGGTTCGTGGCGAGAGCGCACAAGTTGACCTAACTTGTCTCAGTCCTTATAACTCTAACGCTGTCAAAAGAATAGGAACGACTTCCTCATAAAGTAATGCGAACGTTTCAACTGGCAATGGATTAACACCGAACCCAACCTCGACAGTGAAACCGGGGCGCCGATATTGCTGGATGAACCAATCCTTATACCCTGCATCGCTGCCTGTCAGCTTAACAGCCTCATACTGGCTAGCCAAAGCCAAACGTTCCGCAAGAGCTTCCGACTCGGCAGGTTCATAGTCACGGTAATTCCAATAAATCTCTCTGCCCTGTGTATGTAAAGCAATCACAAGCTCAAAGTCATGGCACTCCGTAAAATGAGCTAATGCGGCCGCTTCAGGTTCTGATAATGGCGCTTCTCCCCCATAGTCTCGTTCGCCAGGCCCATCGTGTTCTCTTCTCAGTTTTTCTTCCTCCCAATGAGCAGGGAATTGATCGTTGAGATCCACGCCACGTATATTCGACTTCCAATTCAAGAACGACAAGGACCCTTGGTTCCATGCCAGCAATGCTTCTCGATGCGGATGCTCCTCAGGCAATCCATATAGCACAAGATCAACACCATCTGGATTGACCATCGGTACGACCCACAAAGAATACTCCGACAAAATACGTCTCACATTGCGGCCCTGCCATGCTGTCCCTCTTGCATAGGCGCAGGCAAGGTCTTCAACAAATTGCATCAGCAAAGGGGCCGTTATCCATTCATTCGCGTGCATAGCGGCATTGAAATGAATTTCCTTCGAACCGTGTCCGATACGAAGCGCAGGAATATCCCTGCCCATCACACTTTGGCCGATACACGCCATCTGTACAAAAGGATATATTTTGCCTAAACGATTCAGCTCCTCGTTCAATGTCTCATACCCGTAACCTAACACACGACCACCTCACAGCCTTCTACTACTTTCGTATGGCTATGCTTATGCCTCAGTTGCAGGAATCATGCGGCATCTCAGTTATGGGGAGCGAAATAAAAATAGACCCCAAGGGGTCTATTCGTGTTGCTCAAATAATAGTAGGCACCTGCCACACGACAGGCATGAACGGAATATATTCCTTGAGCCAGCTCTCTGCAATCTGCCGGAAAACGGGTGGCGCGCCACTGCAGAAAAACTGATGAATTGGCATTTCATAGGATTTTGATTGCATACCTCTCTGAGAAAGAATTGTACTTATATCTCTGGCCGTCTCTTCCGCAGAAGAAATTAAATTCACTTCAGGACCCATAACGCGAGAAATGGAATCCATAAGAAAAGGATAATGGGTACAGCCAAGAATTAAGCAATCGATCGGCTTTCCTTTCAAAGGGTTCAGGGATTGCTCCACGATTGTATGCGCACTTTCCGTACTAAAAAGACCTCTTTCAACAAATGGAGCGAGTAACGGACACGCCTCACTATAGACATGAATATCAGGTGAAATCTGCTTCAATGCCGTTTCATATGCTTGACTACGTATCGTCCCATCTGTGCCAATAACACCAACCATTCCGCTTCGTGTCATTTTGATCGCTGCTCTTGCTCCTGGGGAAATGACTCCTACGACAGGAATCGAGACACGCGCACGTATGTCTTCTATCGCGACCGCGGTCGCCGTATTACAGGCAATCACAATCATTTTGGGATTAAATTGAAGTAAGTAGTCTACGATTTGACGAGTAAAATGTCGAACTTCAATAGCAGGTCGGGGACCGTAAGGGCTCCTGGCCGTATCTCCAAAATATATGACTTTTTCATGCGGCAGCTGTCTCATGACTTCTTTTACAACAGTTAATCCTCCGACTCCGGAGTCCAGTACGGCTATCGCTTGCTGCACACATATCCGCTTCCTTTGCCGGTTGATAAATTTATAGGAACCACACGGTTAGGATATGTGCGGCCAAGCTTAAAGGTACCAAGAGTACTACACAGATTTAGACCAAATCTTCCTTACTTTTTAGGCTGAAGCTCCGTCACCAGGCCGAATTCGTAGCCTCGCTTTTTAATTTCTTTACAAATGCGATCAAGCGCCTGCATGTTCTCAATGGACCCCTGATGCATCAAAATCACATTCCCATCATGCAAGTTATTCATAATATCGTTGTACGGATCCTCCGCGCCATTCGCTCTAGGTTCCCAATCTCTCATTGCCGTAGACCAGAAAACAGAGGTATAGCCCATATCCGAAACCAAGCTTAAATTATGTGGATTGTAGTGACCGTAAGGGAAGCGGAAGTAGTTGCCGACCTCTTTGCCGGTTATTTGCTTATAGACAACTTCAAAATCCTTAATTTCCTTACGAATCTGATCATCCGTCAATTCATTAAAATCCGTATGTGTCATCGTGTGATTAGCAACATAATGACCGTCTGCGACAATTCTTTTCAAATAGTCTGGATTCTTCTTAATGTTGTTTCCTGTAATAAAGAAATTAGCTTTGACATTGTTCTCTTTGAGCGACTTCAGCATGAGATCAACTTCAATTAAAGGGCCGCCTGCATCAATGGTCAGATAGACCTTTTTCCCTGTCCCCACCCAAACTGCCTTCTGGTCACTGCTAAATGATTTGGTTTCATGCGGGAAATCAGGAACTTGACCTGTTTTTTTCTTCATATAATACCAAGAATACGGCGTCCGATCCGTTGGCAAAGGTTTAGTTTTAGAAGGTTCTGTCGAAACTGCAACTTTTGGGGTAGCAGTTGGCGTCTGTATAGCTGGTGACGCACTCGGCGTCGCGCTTGGCACTGTCGTTATATGTGGTGTTGCCTTTGGTGTAGCAGTTGGTGAGGGCGCGGCAGCTTTTGTAGGAATTGGAGTTGGTGATATTGGAGAGGAGGTGGCAGGATTGGCTGTGGAAGCCGATTCATTGCCTACAGGAGCCGTTAGGCTTATATCTGCACAACCGACCAACGTAACGCTCAGTAAGATCAGCAGTGCAGCTTTATGGGTATGGTTTGTCATGAGTTACACCTCGATTAGAAATGGATTCTTCTACCATTCCTATTCGACAGTGATTGACAAATTACCTGCCTAACTTCAATTTCGGGGGTTATTTTGTAGCTCGATAGACTAGATATTGTAGAACAGTTATCAAGATGAAGGCGGTTCCTGCGAGCATCGGAATCGTAATAAAACCAAGCCAGTTTAAGTAATCGTTATCACAAGCAATTGGACCGCAGCCTGTCCCCGTTTCCTTGAAAACACCCATTTGTAATAAAACGTGATAGATGGAGATACAGGCTCCCCAAATTGTTAATGGCAGCACATAGATGGTTAACTTGTAATCTCTGCGAACTGCCGCGATACCCAAAATGATAACTAATGGATACATAAGAATACGCTGATACCAACATAGTTTACATGGAGCAAAATGCATAATTTCAGAGAAGTACAAGCTTCCTAGCGTCGCTACTAAGGCAACTAGCCATGATATATGCATTCCGTTATCTCTTATCCATTTTTTTGACATGACGAAATCGTCCCCTTTCTACTTCTCCTATTATAAAAAAATAGCAGAAAGAAGTCACGGGCTTGATTCTCTCGACCTACTAAATTCGCATATTGCTTACGAATCGTATAAGATATACGTTGCCAGTCGAGGTAATTAGCACCATTAAGTACTATAAATGTTTCTATTTAGCGCCAATTCATTTACAATTAACATATGGAGGGATTCCTATGATGAAACAATTTGAAGGATTCGGTAAATTTTTGGAAAGCCTGCGCGGGAAAATGTCCTTGCGTGAAGCCGCCAACAAAAGTGGCCTGTCCCATGCCTATATTCGCGATTTAGAATTAGAAAGAAACCGTTCAACGAATGAGAAGATCAAACCGTCCCCTGTCACTTTAAAGAAGCTGTCCGACGCATATAAGTTCTCATATACCGATCTTATGGAGAAAGCAGGATATCTTGAAAAAGAAGATCAAGAGACTCAAGCTACGCCATTGACTCTACCACTGCTAGACATTCTTTTCATAGAGATTGGTCCAACTGAAATGACGTATCATACACGAATCGGCAATCGCAGAATCCATATGCAGTCTCTACTCGATTTCAGTCTTTTTCTAGATCAGTTAGACGATCATGGGTTCAAGAAAATGGACACCGATCTTTTTGTTAATTTGTCTCACGTTAAGAAGTATGATGCCCAAGAGGGTAAACTTTATTTCGACCCGCTTGGCGTTAGTCTCAGTGTGACAATTGCGGTTTTACGTCAAAAGAAATATCACGAGCTTATTCTTCGCAGTGTTGCCCGTCATGCTGGTAACGAGATTGAATTTAACTATGAAAAGAGCCTGCTAAAAGAGTCTCTTCTCCAACCGCTCCAACGACAAAATTAAAAATTTACAAAAAAAGGAGAAAATTTTCAGGAAATCTGAAACTTATTCTCCTTTCTTTTCGTCTTATAAAGATGACAGTATGGCTTAATTAGTGTTAGAGAGGATAGATGCCTTACCATGGCTGTTCAACAAACAACCACCAGACAGGCCACCATGCAAGCCCGCGTAAAGCGCCAACGTTCAGCAGGAATGCGCTTTATGTTGTATGTGATTTTTAGTATTACAATTCTATCAACCTTAGGTTTAGGCTGGTTCTTCTTGACTTCCTCGGGTTCAAGTCTGCGTTTCATGATGGCCGACACCATCATCACGACACAACATCGGGATTGGGCCAAATATTTAATAGGCAGTGCCGAGTTACAAAAACGTGTAGCTGCGTATTCAAAAAGTTTTGACGAGATGGGTACAGAGAAGGATTTGGGACTTGTTGACATTGCTCCCCAGCCATCACATGTGCCTGTTGTTGCAGAAGTTCCTGTTAAGAAAGAGCTAGTAACGATTGAGAACATTTCCGGTCCCAATTTCAAAGGTAAGCTTGTTACCATCTCAGACCCCACCAAGCTTCGTATAGCCGTGCCAGCGAAAGCAGGCAAAGGGGAGAAGGTATCTTCCATGGTCAAACGTACCGGGGCGATCCTGGGCGTAAATGGCGGCGGATTTATTGACCCGAATTGGGAAGGTAATGGCTTTCAACCAGAAGGCGTCGTGATCTCCGGGGGCAAAATCTTTTACAATGACAAAGGGATGAACGGTTCCGTACAGATTGTTGGGATCGATAAGCAAGGCCGAATGATTTCTGGTAAATACAAAGTTTCTGAGCTGCTCGAAATGGGTGTTCAGGAAGCTGTATCCTTCAGTCCTCGATTCATTGTGAACGGTGTTGGCCAAATCAAAGGTCAAGCAGACGGTTGGGGCATAGCACCTCGCACCTGCATGGCGCAAACGAAGGATGGCTCGATACTTTTCGCTATTATCGATGGCAGACAAACACACAGTATTGGTGCAACACTCTATGATGTACAGGAAATTTTCTTAGCCCATGGCGCAATCACCGCGGCGAACCTAGATGGGGGCGCTTCAACCGTGCTTGTCCACAATAATGCTATTATCAATAAACCTTCCAGTGAATACGGAGAACGTTATCTCCCTACGGCATGGCTGCTCTTCGAACATCCTGAGACTGCCGATATTAAGAATGTATGGGAAGGTCTGGATATTACTAAAATCGATCCTTCCAAGTGGTAAAATAAATAAGCAGAGCGCTCATTCTAATGAGTACTCTGCTTATTTTGTTTGCACGCTTAGCGGCCAACGATGACTAGATCTTCTGCAGCTTCCGATGCTTCGATATCATCGAGGAGCTCGTCGCCAGTGGATGATTCCTTCCAAGAACGAACTGTCTCAACAACACTTGCAGCCGTATCTTTGGCTTTGCCAACGAGATCTGTCGTCGTAGTGCTTACTGTTTTGGCTGCTGCTTGTGTTTTTTGACTTACTGTACTTGCCAATTGAACCGTTTTGTCGCTAACTACAGTCGCGCCTTCTGCGATGTCACTGCGCAACTCACGACCGGATTTCGGTGCGAATAGCAGCGCTGCTGCCGCCCCAACTAAACCGCCGACGACAGCACCGATAAGTAGATCTTTCCCTTTTTTTCCATTGGACATGTGTTATCCACTCCTTAATGATCTGATTTCGCATTCCGATGCGCCTGCCATCGCTGCCATAGTTCAAACCCAGTCGTTGCCCATTCCATGACGTCGTGGATACGCTTCTGGTGCGTATGTACCACCTTTTCCGCACCAAGTAAGGAATCATTCATCATACGTGAGGCCTTGCGCAATGTGGATGCTACTTCCCCTACTGCCACCCCTGCCTTTTCTACCGCTTGAATACTTGGCTCTAGCGCAAGGATTTGCAAATGTACCTCTTCCGTAAGCTGCCCTATTTGCTTCATTAGATTCTCCGCATGTTCTGTTGTATGGACAACTTGTTGTTTCACTACAACAACAGCATCCCCTAACAAGCGAAGCGTTCGTGTAGCCGTGATGAACATACGAACGGTAAACACAATGAGCACGATACAAGCAACAGCCAAGCTGACGATACTGATCTCAGTCCATGTCATGTAGGTCACCTCCTGTGAGCTGAAAGCTGTGAGGATTGATGAGGCTTCTAGACGAATGCCTATGAATTACTACAGTATAGGTAGGCAGGGCTTGTTTTGACACAAACTAATTGGAAAAATTTCTGGAACCTGTCATAATAAATGACAAATGCATGGTTATTTGAGTTGGGGGAATCCGATATGAACCGAGAACAAGGGCTACAAGAAATTGAGCGTACACGTATTATTGCCATCGTCCGCGGCGTGCAAGAAGGGCACATCCTTGCTGTTGCTGAAGCACTGCTCAAAGGTGGCGTCACCGTTATGGAAGTCACGTTAAACACACCTGGCGCGCTGTCCATGATTACACACCTGCAGGAGCAATGGGGAGACCAGATGTTCATCGGTGCTGGCACCGTGCTGGATCTGGAAGACGCCAAACAAGCTGTACTCGCAGGAGCGTCATTCCTCGTCACACCGAACCTTGATGAGGAGGTCATCCGCTGGTCACAGCAGCAGGGAGTTCCGATCTTCCCAGGTGCTATGACGCCAACTGAGGTTGTTAAGGCATGGAAAGCCGGGGCTACAGCCGTTAAAATATTCCCAAGCGCAAGCTTAGGATTGCCCTATATCAAGGAATTGATGGGACCATTGGACAAAATTCCGATGATGGCAGTTGGTGGCGTAACAGAAGCAAATATTAAACAATTTCTGAGTATTGGCTGCTATGGTCTAGGCATTGGCGGCTCACTCATCAACTTGAAGGAAATTGAAGCTGGTAACTTTGGCTGGATTACGGACAAGGCTGCTCAATTGCTGGCCGCGTCCCGCACATAAAGAGACAGAATAAGAAAACGGAGCTCGCGAATGATCGCGGGCTCCGTTTTTTCTCCTAGTGCAGGTTTAGCCTTGATAATCAGGCACTTTATTTTTATCCCCGACGTTAACCGTTACCTCCTTCGTTTGACCGTCACGTGAGATTTTTACTTTCAAGGCATCTCCTACTGCCGCGGCTTGGACTGCTTTCGTAAGTTCCTCCGTGTTTGCAATAGCCTTCCCATTCACTTCTAGTATCACATCATACTGACGAATGCCTGCAGCGAAGGCTGGGGATCCTTGCTGCACCTCAGCGACTACTGCCCCATTTGTGCTCGTAATTTTTAAATCTTCGAGCATGTCTTGCGAGATATTTTGTAGAGATACACCAATATAAGGTGCTGGATCTTTAGGAATCTCTTCGTTATTTTTGAGCTTATCTACGACCGCATTAATCGTGCTCGCAGGAATCGCAAAGCCCATCCCTTGTGCTTCCGCATTAACAGCCGTGTTGATGCCGATTACTTCACCGTTCAAATTTAACAGCGGACCGCCTGAGTTACCTGGATTAATCGCGGTATCCGTTTGAAGCAAATGCTTATAGTTCCGTGTCCCCTGCTCATCATCAATGCTGATTTCACGTTCCTTCGCACTTAGAACGCCTGTTGTTACGGAGTAATCGAAATCATAGGGGTTACCAATGGCTACAACCCACTCGCCTACTTCTGCAGTATCCGAGTTGCCAAGCTTCAAGGCAGGAAATGCTTGATCTCCTTGAATTTTGAGTACGGCCAAATCTAAATCATAGCTGCTGCCAAGCAGCGTCGCCGTAAATGGCTGATCATAGCCCTGAACGTAAACGTTAATTTCGTCAGCTCCATCAATCACATGCTCATTCGTTAAAATATAACCACTCTCATCAAAAATGAAGCCGGACCCGATCCCATTTTGAACGGTATCACCACTTTGAGTGCCTTGCTGCTGTGAATTTCTGCGATTGCCTGATGTACTTGGTTGTTTGACCTTCGTTTCAATTTTGACAATGGCTGGACTCGCCGCCTTCGTAATCGCTGGAATACTATTCGTGCCGTTACTGTTCAGTGATGCTGTTTGGACACCAGCTCCCGCACTGTTGGCGGTGGAAGCCGCTGAGGCACTTGATTGCACTGATTGCGCATCATAACCAAAAAGGTTTAACTTATCTGAAGTGAACATCAGTCCACCAACGACAACTGCCCCTGCCATAAAAGCTGCAAAAATTGGCTTCATCCTGGAACTGTTTGATTTGTTTACAACTTTGATATCTGTCACGTGCACGTTATTGTTCATATCTTCATTCATATGATTACCGCCTTTCATTTTCTCTCAAATTGTCTTCTTGTTGATAAACCAAGTATAGAACGCCAACCTGAAGTAAGACTTAAATTGGGCTGATAGCTGTATGAATGCAAGCTGAAAGTCTGCTGAAGGTTTATGTATTGTAAAAAGCATGGGCTTACGCCGCGGATCTCAGCTCTCTATGGGGTAGATAAGATTTCGTGCACAAAAAAAAGAAGTTAAGCAGCTCAGTCTGCTTAACTTCCTTAGGAAAGCTATTTATTTTGACGTATGATATACACACATTTACTAGCACCTTTGGCAAGACACTCCGTACGTTCAACATTGGCATCCAACAAATTACGGAACAGGGACAGCTCACACTGGCATGCCTGCTGAAATGTGTTGGCTACCATTGCAATCGGGCAGTTGTGTTCATTAAAAATATAAGCGTCCTCGCCTTGTGCAGACCAATCCACCATATAGCCATTCTCATTCTGAATGTGCGCTAATTCTGCCACACGCTCTTCTAAGCTTTTGGCTTGCATTCTTGATTGGTAACGTGCTTCGAGCTTTCCTTGTCTGCCTTCAAAGAGCCGCTCAATTTTATAATGACCTTCGTCTTCTAATAACTCATCTAATAAATCTAACGTTAACTGTGAATATTTCTTGGGAAATAATTCATCTGCCTGAGGCGCTAAGGTATACACATTGCTTGGACGGCCCATCGCTTGCCTTACGAGCTTAGCCTCGAGCAAATCGTCCTTCTCCATGGAATGGATATGTCGTCTTACTGCCATCTCTGTGATCCCGAGCTGCTTTGCAAGATCCTGAACACTTAACGCTCCTTGCGTTTTGAGCATAGAAAGAATCACTTTACGCGTAGATGTTTCTAGTGTTTGATTCACGCTCTCACCTGCCCTCGGAACTCGTTTAGGTCTCATTTTACAGCATCGCAGGCAATAAGTAAATTAAGAAACAACTATGTATGTTATGCCAATTCGCTCTTAATAAATGCACGAACGGAAGCCGCGAATTCCTCAAAAGCCGCTGGGAGTTTAGGGATTATGGGATGCAACGTTTGACGATTCCAGTCTACAAAATCCTGCACAAGCGGTTTCCGCAGCTTAACGAGTTGCAACAATGTCTCCGTCAGAGACTCTGAATAAGCTCCTTCGCCATGCACAATCTCAACAATATCCTCATAACTGCTGGCATCTCTTAGAATAAATGCATCAATAAGCAAGCTCCCAACATCCGTCACCGTTTCAATCGCCAAATGAAGTACTCGTTCCTGAGCAAGCTGCCAAGTAAGATCCCTCTTGCCTTGTGTCCATTGCGCTTCTAATTGCTGACTGGCTTCAGCCAAAGTGCTCAGAAATTGAATGCGCTCATCGATTTGTTCATGGTTAATAAAATACATGATCTATCTCCGTCCTCTTTTTCGCCATTTCGTCCATGCCAACATAGCAAAAAAAGTGATAATAACTAAAAATATGAGCAATACCGCTTGCATCAAATATTCATAACTCACGTTCATTCACCCTCTTGATTCATCTCTTAATACACGCTATCAACAGTTTATCTCGGGTAGATGTGAGCGTCAAGCTAATCGGCCGCTCCTTCCTAGCACCATTGTCCTACTCTTAGGTTCATGTTACAGTGAAATGAGAGATAAAGAGGAGAAATTGCATCATGATATCTAAACCGAAGCTTTCAGAAATCGACATTGTCCGCGCAATCGCGATCATTGCCGTCGTCCTTATACATGGTACCTCCGGTGCTACACAACTACCGATAGGGACGGGATCACAAGCTATTTTTTTCATCCTAAACAAAGCCAGTCTTTTTACCGTTCCCTTATTCATCTGGATCAGTGGTCTCGTCTTGTTTTATTCGTATTATGATCGCTGGGGATCTGGCATGGCACGTATTTTTTGGACAAAAAGACTCCAAAAGATCGTCATCCCCTATCTCCTTTGGTCCATCTTCTACTATCTGTATAACCAGTTCATGTTTCATGGCACGATACAGTTAGATGCATTTCATTTATTTAAGCTGCTCTTATCCGGAAATGCCAGCTATCATCTCTACTATATGGTTATTATCGTTCAGTTCTATGTATTATTCCCTTTGCTAATTACAGCAGTGAAGCGATACACCTGGCTGCGTAGTGCTCTAATTCCTTTAGGTATCGGCATTCAAGCGGCTTCCTATACCTTTCATCATTGGGTATTTCCGTTGCCTGAATATACCTCCTTGTTCCTTGGCTATACGACTACCTTCTGTTTCGGTGCTTTCGCGGGTATCTACTATCCAACAATCATAGCATGGGCAATTCGTTACAAAAGATGGATCTGGAGCGTCGCTTTGCTTGCTGGCGGTGCTTTTGTAGGCATGCTCCTGTTGCAGCAATATGAGTTTGCTACCTTGCCAAACACCTGGTTCGAGCTGGCGCTTCTCGCCTATTGCATGAGCATCCCCCTCGTTTGCGTGCCGTTGGCGCGCAAACAACTTGCGCGCGGCTCACGCTTCAGCGCCATGTTATCTGCCTTAGGTGCCGCCTCCTTCGGCATCTATCTCGTGCATCCCGCGATTCTCACCCTGTGGGATCGCGTTGCACCAGAGCCAGCGCCAGGGCGCATCTGGCTCTATGATCTGCACACCATAGCAGCCGTCTTTATCGGGCTGCTGGGCGCTTGGCTGCTCGCGCGCGCGTACGCGAGCTTTATGAAAAAAGGTTCCGCTCGCAGATGAGCGGAACCTTTTTATTTGAAGCGCGCTAGCCATGCCCAACGCCGCTGCTGTCTGCGGCTGTAGCGAGGCAAGCCGCGGTATATGTCCAGCGCTTCGCGATACGCGCGCTTGGCGTCTTCCTGGCGGCCTAGCTGCTGATACAGCTGGCCGAGCCGGTAGTAAGCCTCGACCGACGAAGAGTGCAGGTCGCGGAAGTGTTCAATAAACTGCGCCGCCCGCTTCGGCTCAAGGGGAGCCAGAGCCTCTCCGAGGCGCAGGAAGGCTTCGCCATATTTTACACGTGGATTGAGCTCAATCGCTTTCAGCATGAAAGTTTCACCCTCGGTAATACGGCCTAATTTTAGCATGCAAAGTCCTATTTCGTAATGAACATCAGCAGATTCCTGCATAATAGGTAGTGTTTGCTCTAGGTAGGGCAGCGCGTCTTGATATTTTTTGCGTTCAATCAGAATGCGCGCCAAGTCCAGCTTCGCTGAGGTATTATGCGGGTTCGCATAGAGATCGGACCGCAGGCGCGAAGCTTTGCGTCTTAACTGAAATGGCCGCCAAATATTCGGCAGGATACCTACATATCTACGATCCAAGACATACAGAATCACGAGTAAAATAAGCAACGCAAGAAATGGATTACCTACGATTCGCCAAAGTAAACCAAAGATTAATATTTTGATAAGCAATGTGTATTCCCCCTTCCAACTTCCTTATACTACCATATTATGCGGTGACTGTTCATCTGCAAGACCCGATTCGCTGCTTATTTTCGGGAACGATTGGTAAGTACATACAACAAAAGAGTGACTGTCTAGGAAAGTTCCATGAACAGCCACTCTTCACTATTCTTCGTGTGCGTGTTATTGATTCACGTTAAACCGCTTAACTAGTGCGTCCAGCGTCTCACACAATTGATTTAACATATCGGCTTCTTCGACGACTTTCCCAAAGCCTTTCACCTGCTCTGTCATCGTTTCCGATACTTGCTCGGAAGACGCGGCACTCTCTTCGGAGACCGAAGACATCTCATGCACTTCACTGGCTAGTTGACTTGAATCCCTAGACACTTCCATAATGAATGCCCCGTTAGTTTTGAGGATCTCTGTAATTTGATGGATCGTACTGGAGAGTAGCCCGAATGCTTGACTTAACTGATGAACAGCTTCGGATTGTTCCATCTCCCGTTTCTTCACTTGCTTCATCGCTTCCACGGTATGGCTGGCATCGGTTTGTACGTTCAAGATGATTTCATTAATATTTTCTGTGGATTGCCTCGACTGTTCGGCCAGCTTCCTAATTTCACTCGCTACGACCGCAAAGCCTCTTCCAGCTTCCCCTGCTCTTGACGACTCGATGGAAGCGTTCAATGCCAATAGATTGGTCTGACTGGCAATGTGGCTTAACTGCTCGACGATTGTGGAAATGTTCTGTGTTTTGTCATTCAAATTAAAGATTTCACGTTCAATATTGTTAATCGCTTGTCCATTATCTTGAGTAATGTCGTTCAAATCTTTCATTAAGGACATGCCGTTCTCATTGTTAGCTTGCATGCCGTCCACTACTTGAAGAATAACGTTCGTGTTGTCATATAGCTGCTTAAATTTGTCAGATAAATTCGCAGAGATTTCCGAGCTTTTCTCGATCGACTGGGATTGCATCCTGTTGCCTTCCGCAATTTCGTGAAGGGAGGCTGATACTTCTTCAGATGAAGCCGTTACCTCTTCAGCTACAGATGCCAGAGCGCGTGATGACGTATGAATTTGAGTGGATACCGCTCGCATGTTTCTAGTGAGGTTCTCTAATTCTTCCACCATACCGTTAAAATTCGAACCAATCTCACCAATCTCGTCTTTGTTACGAATTGATGTGCGAACCATAAAGTCGCCATCTTTCACCCGTCTCATGTCGAGAATAAGCGTCTTCAGCGGCTTTGAAATACGACTTCCCATGAAAAATGCAACTAGCGCGGCGACAATCGCCACACAGATTAATACGATAATAATGCGTTTTGTCAAAGTGTTCACATCGCTATAAATGTCACTCTTTGAAGAATCGATCAGCAGTGTTTGTCCGTTGGACAGCTTCGCAAACGAAATAATCTTGTCTTCGTTATCTTCTTTCACCGTCATTGCGCCAAGCTCTTGCTTCTTGATTTCTTCAGCCAGACTGCCATGAACATTCGCCAGATTATCGGTTTGCTTCATTTGCGGATGAATGAGGAAATCAAGATTCGCGTTCAGTAATGCACCATAGCTATTCTCATAAGGTTTGATGCTATTAACGATATCGGTAAACATGGCGAAGTTAATATCCATGCCTACAATACCTATGGACTCTCCATTTTTGAAAATGGGAACGACATAGGAGATCATTTTGACATTAATATTTTCGTTCATATAAGGATCTAGCCATACCGGTTTGCCAGCGTTAACGGGGATATAATACCATCCTACATGAGCAAGATCTGTCGGATCGAACTGACTAAAATCCGTAGGTATCAACTTCTCAATCTTGCCGTCTCCGTCTGAATCCGCATGGAATAATCCAGATGTAGGCGCTGTAAAAGCAGGATTGAACCTCATATAAAACGCCATTGCACCTTTCGTATTTTGCGAGAACTGCTCGGCTAAAGGCCTGATTTTTTCTTGATAGTCATTCACGTACTTCGCATCTGTCTTAAACTTCTTTACATCGTCCAACATGGAAATCGCAGATATCGCAAGTCCATTGACCGACTGTTCGATCGCCTCGATGGTGAGATTCAAACTCTTCGCCTTCGTATCAACGTTCAACTTCGCGGTTTCATCAGACGATTGCTTCAACATTTGATTCGCCGTATTGATCCCGATTAGTCCAACTACAAGAACAGCGGCTACGGAACACAAAATAATGGCAATCATGATCTTCGTTTTTACGGTATTCATCTAGCAAATTCCTTCCTGTTCATAGATGTACAATCTCTTAAACATAACAAAAAACCTCTTAGCATCTAAGAGGTTGGTCGTCCATGGTATTTCCTTGTTACGGAAAAAGTTGTTCCATGCCTTTGCGTTAGCGCTTTTGACGATTTATGCATCCTGTGACTGCTAATGTATGTGTTTTCATTATACTAAAATATGGATGTAGTACAAGCATTTTATGGAAAGGATTAACATGCACGTTGCCAGCCATAGTCAGCCAATCACATTATCCTGAAAGCACGGTAACGGTATCTCCTTCTTCGTTAGTAAAATATACGCGATTGTTACTTTCGTTGAAACAACCTGCCGATGCCCCTCGCCCGATTCGCAGGTTCGATTTTATAATTTTGTTATTCCTCCCGTTAATGACACTCGCTAAGCTTGTCGGCGTTTCTTCCCCCGAAGTTGCGATGTAAATGCGATTCAACTTGCTGTTAACAACAGGAATTCGCGGCGATTCGCCATTTTGGATCGTGGCGATAATGGTATTGGTTTTTCCCGAGATAACCGTTACCTTAACGCTGTTCGTCGTATCGTCTGGCGCATATACACGATTTGTTATAGGATTGACAGCCAACATATCGATATCACCAACATTCGGAATAGTTGTTATTCTTTTATTGGTTCGCCCATTAACAACAGCAACGCTGCCTTTCTCTTCAAGTGCGATATACAATCGATTGGTACGCAAATTAATGACTAGTGAAAACGGCCCCTGTCCAACTTTAATCGTGCCCATTACGCGATCCGTGCTGCCCTTGATCACTGTTGCCGTGTCTTCACCCGGATTCAGCACATAAATACGATTCGTGAACGGATTGGTTACAATTGTATGGGGTGATGCGACGCTTGGTCTCTGCATTCCAACGCTTATTGTCGCAACGATTTTCTTCTTGTTCCCATTCAAAACCGTGACCGAATTTCGATCTAGATTCACCGCGTACACTTTATTCGTCTTGACATTCACTGCAAGAGAAGCGAAGCCTCCTCCTACATCGAACGTATGCGTTAGCTTATTTTTTTTGCCGTTGATGATGAATAGTTTACCTGACAAACCAGCCACATAAATCTGATTCGTTCGCGGATTGATAGCCACAGAGATAGCCCCTTCAATTCCTTCGATCGTCGCGATCACTCGATTCGTTCGGGCGCTAATTACGGATACCGTATCACTCCCATTACTCGGCACATACAACAAATTCGTGCGTTTGTTTAACGCGATATCTGACGGCCTTCTCCCTACGGGGATTGTCGCAATGACTTTGATTTGACTAATCACAAACCCCTCCCTCGCTTTTCTTCCTAATAGACTATGGGAAACTTTGCTTGGGAGTTTGTACATATTTGCACGATTTAATAATTAGGCATACAGCACGCCTACCTTAAGTAAAGAAGCACCATAACCTCAAGGCTATGGCGCTTCTTTTTTAAAGTCGTCATTTTTACAATTCACGAACTAGATGGGGATTTCTATTTTCACTATCTGAATTCTGGTGGAATCCGCTGAGCTGATCCTGTAATGATGGCCGCTTCAATTACGGCTTTTCGAATAATTGGAACCACTTGGTCGTTAAATATACTCGGAATAATATATTGGCTATTAAGCTCCGACTCGGTTACAACGGAAGCAATCGCTCGTGCTGCCGCAAGCTTCATCGGCTCGTTAATTTCCTTTGCCCGGCAATCTAGCGCGCCTCTGAATATCCCTGGAAATACGAGAACATTATTAATTTGATTGGGATAATCACTCCGGCCTGTTGCAAACACTTCCACATGTGGCGTCGCCTCCTCCGGGTCCACTTCCGGATCAGGATTCGCCATTGCGAATACGATGCTTCTAGGCGCCATACTTTGAATATGCTCGCGATGCAGCAGACCGCCTCTCGAGACCCCGATAAATACATCTGCATCCTGAATTACGTCTGTTAACGAGCCTTTTACATCCTCCACTTGAGGCTGGTCCGCAAGCCACTGCCACATGGGATACGCATAGGTTGCTCCACGTACAATCGTCCCCTCACGGTCCACTGGCACAAGTCTTGTTACACCCGCTCCGAGAAGCATTTTACATATCGAAACGCCTGCTGCGCCAATCCCATTGACGACGACTCTTACATTTTCAATTCGTTTATTTACTACCTTTAACGCATTCAACAATCCAGCTAGCACCACAATGGCCGTACCGTGCTGATCGTCATGAAATACGGGAATATTCAACTCTTCGGCAAGCCTCTGCTCGATCTCGAAACACCGGGGTGAACTGATGTCTTCTAAATTGATCCCGCCAAAAATCGGACTGATCCGCTTTATCGTCTGAACAATTTCTTCCGTATCGGTCGTATCCAAACAGATCGGGAATGCATCGACATCAGCGAGCTGCTTGAATAACATAGCCTTACCTTCCATAACCGGCGCAGCCGCAATAGGACCGATATCTCCCAATCCCAGAACAGCAGTCCCATCCGTGATGACGGCAACCGTATTGCGTTTGATTGTCAGCGAGTACGATTTTTTAGGATCCTCATGAATCGCTTTGCAAACCCTTGCAACCCCGGGCGTATATACGCGCGACAAATCATCACGATTTTTAATAGGCAGCGTTGGTTGAATTGTAATTTTACCGCCTAAATGAGCGAGAAACGTACGATCGGAAACATTGACTAGCTTAATTCCGTTTTGTCGTCCCAAAAATTCAACGATCTTCGACTCATCTGAATCTGCTGCCTCTACAGTTATATCCCGAATAGAAGCTGTTTTTCCAGAACGAATAATATCAACTGAGGTTACATCTCCACCCAAACTACTTATGGCTGCAGCGACATCTCCAAACTTTATTTCTTCGTGATTCAATTCGATCCGAATTATTACACTTGTATTGGCCATACGAATATTGACATTCCTCTCTCTTAATCAAACTGTTCGATGATGGCTAGCCGCAGCATAGCCTCGAGCACTCGTCTCCCGAGCAATTTTGCTGCTAAGGCCTGTGTGAACGGCCGGATCGAGCAGCTTCATGATTTCGTCTGCACCAAGGTGATGAGTTACATGCGGATCTTTAGATAGCACGTCATAGAACGTGATGGTAAATCCGCTTGTCGCCACTTTATGCGCTGCTTCATGAACCACCTCATGGGCGATTTGACGACCAAGGGTATCAGCAAGTGTCATCATGACTGCTTCTGCATTGATAAGACCGCCGGACAGCGCTAGATTTCGTTTCATATGTTCAGGGTATATCTCAAGTCCTCTCAGCAAATTATGCATAGCATCTAGGATCTCGCCAGTCAAAATCGTACTTTGCTCCAGCGCGGTTTGCATGATCGCAAATTTGGCACCATCCACCTCGTGTGAATGGATCATCGCTTCCAGTGCGACAGGCACATTTGCTCGAATACGAGCAGACTTGGTAACGACCTCCATGCATTTCTTCGCATTTCTTTTTTGTGGCATCGTGGAGCTTCCTACGTCGCCTTCAGGCAAACTTTCGCTAACTTCACTAAACTCGGTTGCCATCAAACGCGCCACTTCTTCAGCGATGGAAGTCAAGGAAGCAGCGATCATGCCAAGAAACAGTAAGTATTCAGCGAAGTGGTCGACAATGTTTCTGCCGGGTACTGTCATGGGCGTCAGATTGAGTCTCCGGGACATTCCTTCCTGTACAGCAGGACCAATACTACCCATGCTGGCGAAATTACCGACTGCGCCTCCCATCATGGCTGTCAGTAGACGAGGTTTGATTTGTTCTAACCGTTCCAAATGTCGAACGATCACATCTGTCCAATTGGCCACCTTGAAGCCGAACGTAATCGGCACAGCTTGCTGCCAATGCGTACGCCCCGCCATGACTGTATCTGCAGTCCGTTCACCTAATTGAGCCAACACTTCCACTACATCGCACAGTTGATCCTTCAAAATACCAATGGCGGCGCGATAACCGAGGACATCGCCGGTCTGCTCAATGTTTTGGGAGGTGGCCCCCCAATGAACAAAACCGCCTTCAGGATCCCCAACGATTCGGGACATCTCAGACACGATCGGCATCATAAAATGACCTGTTTTGGCTTGATCCGCTTCAAGTCGTTGGATATCCATCAATTCCACGTTAGCTGCCTTAGCAATTTTATCAGCAGCCGATTGTGGAATAATGCCAAGCTCGCCTTGGGCCAATGCCAAAGCCGCCTCAACTTCTAGGTAACGTTGTAGTCGCATGCGCATTGAGAATATCTCTTCTAAACGATTTTCTTGGTTGTTCGACATCTATTACTTCCTCCAAAGTTAGCTTAATGACATAACGGGGGGATTTCGAAATCCCCCCGTTAATCGTGTGCTTTATTTTTTGGCTTGATTTTTCAAATACCACTCCGTAGCATCTTGAATGACCTTGTCTCCGCCACGTTTTTTCCAATCCTCAACAAACTTATCGAAGCTGTCGATCGGATCACGACCCGTAATGATTTTAGCGGCCGTTTCCATCCATAGTCCGGTAAATTGCAATTCTGGTTTGGTAACCAATGACGCTGGGACTGGTAAATCAAGAGCGCTGTTGACCCGACCTTCGCTTGAAGCGATTTTCACAGCAGTTGGTACGAATTCACCATTTTCACGAGTCTTCATGTATTCCTGGTTATGAATATGGCTTGGCCCGATCCATCTCAACCATTGAAGATGAAATTGTTCTCTCTCCTTATCCGCTTTCGTACTAATCGGTTTAGGAACTTTCTTGCCGTTCTCTACTGTAAAGTCTTCACCTTCAAGTCCGTAATTCAAGAACGTCTGTGCATCGTCGGATAAGAACCATTCCAAGAATCTCAATACATGCTCAGGATGTTTATTGGATTTAGGGATTACCCAAGTAGACAATGGATCTACGACCGAACCGATTAAGTTTCCACCCTTGCCGTCTGGTCCAGTTGGAGCTGGGATATTGATGAAATTAATAGGTTGCGGAAGCTTCTTGTATGCCGTAGCGGTTTGATCCGGATATTCTGCAGCGTGGATCCACATGCCAGCTCGTTGCGTATTTTCGAGCTTAGCCGTCCAATCTGCTGCCGTATTCACAAAGATCTCATTGTCGATCAACTTCTCTTGATACATTTGCTGATGAAGCTTCAATGCGTCTTTCATTTCCGGTCGAATAAAGTTAGGAACAAGCTGATTGTTTACAAACTTCCAGCCCTCGGGACTAACGTCATAAGCACCGAAAAACACATATCCGAAGTCGAAATTTTTCCGTCCGATAAAAGGAATTTCATCTGCTTTGCCGTTGCCGTTTGGATCCTTATCTCTAAATGCACGCAGCACATTCAAGTACTCGTCCACGGTTTTTGGAGCCTGCAAGCCAAGCTTATCTAGCCAATCTTTACGCATGTAGACAATTCGGTTGTTGGGTACCGGCGCTTCGCGCGGAATCGCGTAAATTTTTCCTTCTTTGCTCACGAGCGAAGAATTCCATAAATCTTTATTAATTTTGGTTTTCAGTCCCGGCGCATACTTGTCGATCAACTCGTTTAATTCATAGAACGCACCATTACTAATACCCGCCGAAATTTCAGGAGAAGTAATCCCGTTCACGGCCTGAATGGCATCTGGTAAATCGCCAGAAGCAAGCAACAAATTCATTTTTTTAGAGTAGTCGGCTTGATTGACCGTCTCAATACGAACATCGGTTTTCGACAGCTCGCGCAGTTTTTTCACATATTTGTCTTCATTAACATTCGATGATGACGTAACGTAGGGCATGTTACGATCGCCTACCACAAGCTTGATTGTTGGCGGAGTCACTGCCGCAGTTGAGGAGCTTGTCTCCCCTTTACTTGAACATGCGGCTAATACACTTCCGGATAAAGAAAGACAAACCAATGTTGTAACCATCTTCTTGTTCATCAAACTATATTCCTCCAAATGTTTTCGAATAGGATTCCATAATTAACCTTTTACCGAACCAATCATGGCTCCTTTAACAAAATGCTTCTGTATAAACGGATAGATCATCATCACGGGCAAAGTTGCAACGATGATCGCAGCCATCTTAATGCCCTCTGCCGACGATAAAGAAGTAAGAATATCTCCGGCATTATCTTGGGTAATCAATTGTCTTAATTTCACCTGCAGCGGGAACAAGCCAGGGTCACGCAAGTACATCATTGCTGCGTAATAACCATTCCAGTTCGAGACTGCATAGAACAAACCGATTGTCGTCATTACCGGCATGGATAGCGGCAATACGATGCTCCAAAATGTACGGTATTCATTACTACCGTCAATCTTTGCCGCCTCAGTCAAAGCATCAGGTATATTTTGAAAAAACGAAATCATAATGAGAAGATTGAATCCGCTGATTAACGATGGAATCATGACTGCCCATAAAGAGTTCAACATACCAAGTGACTTGACAAGTAAATACGACGGAATGATCGGAGCCGTAAATATCATTGTGAACAAGACGATGAGGAGGATCGTCGATCTTCCTTTTAAATCGCGACGTGCTAACCCATAGGCCATTAATGAAGTAAATGTCAGATTAAGTGTAGTGCCAAGAACGGTGATATAGACCGTGATGCCGAACGATTTCCAAAAGCCAAAGTTCTTAAGAAGTGCCCAGTAGTTTTCCATCGTAAAGTTGACAGGAAGGATGGAGACTTTCCCTTCTAGAATCGAATTCCCCCCGCTAAGCGATCCCGCTGCAATATTTAGAAACGGTATCAACACCACTATAGAAATGAGCGAAAGAAACAAATAATTACCCGCTTCAAACCATTTCAGAGATGGATTGACTTTTCTCACAATACCCATCCTCCTAATAAATTGAATCTCCAGTTGTCTTCTTGCTAATTGCGTTTGCGCCAAGTATGAGAACTAGCCCTACGATTGATTTGAATAATCCGACTGCAGTCGTATAGCTATATTGACCACCAAGCAGCCCCACATCATAAATATAAGTATCCAAAATATCCCCGGTTTCACGCACAAGAGGGTTAAGTAGAACATAGATTTGCTCAAAGCCAAGATCAAGAATATGTCCAATCTTGAGCAGCAGCAGCACCATGATGGTCGGCAGCAATGCCGGGATCGTAACGCTGAACACTTGCCTTAGCTTCCCTGCACCATCAACTTCGGCAGCTTCATATAATTCTGGATTAACACCTGTTAAAGCGGCCAAGTAAATGATTGTCCCCCAACCGACTTCCTTCCAAATCCCCGAAACGACCACGATACTGCGGAAGTATTCTGGCTTTTGCATAAAAAATACGCTTTCCAGTCCAAACGAATTCAAAATATGATTAAAAAGACCTGTATCCGGCGAAAGTAAGCTCATTAGCATACCACCCAAAATAACCCACGACAAGAAATGCGGTACATATAAAACTGTCTGCATAATTTTTTTGACGAAAACTTTACGCACCTCATTCAATAAGAGTGCAAGAATGAGCGGAGCAGGAAATCCGAAAACGAGTTGATACAAACTGATGAGCAGCGTATTGCGCAATACGCGGTAAAACTCAGGATAGCTAAACAGCACTTTAAAATGCTCGAATCCGACAAACTCGCTCCCCATGATTCCTTTGAATGGCGTGTAATTTTGGAATGCAATGATACTGCCAGCTAATGGGACATATTTGAAGATGATGAAAAACAATAAGCCGGGTAAGATCATAGAGTAAATTTGCCAATTTTTAATAAAATAATTAGACTCCTTAACCACGATTTAGCCCTCCTTCCTCTGATGTGTCTTTATTGTAGATTCCACTAAGAGAAAGGTATATGTGTTTATCGAGGCTAAAGTTGTCAAAATTTCGCCGATTATTCGTCAAAATCCGACACATTCAAACGTGCGCGATATTCCTTCGGAGAGTATCCATAATACTTCTTGAACGTCTTTGTGAAATGAGCGTAATCGACATATCCACACTGGAACGCGGCTTCATACATTTTGCAATTCGAGTCTGCTAGCAATGCTTTAGCCTTTTCCATTCGGAGCTTCGTTACATAACTCGTGAAGTTCATGCCAACGGATTGTTTAATGCTTTCGCTTGTATAAGAGATCGACAAATTCAACTCATCAGCAACTGACTGCAGAGTCAAATTTTCATCATAAATATGTTGTTGAATAAAGGTTAACGCTTTCTTCATCGTATGAGCAATCCCATGACTTCGGACATCCGCCATCCGCAGCATCCATTCGCTGATCTGCTTGCGAACTCGCCCCCTCAAATTCTCTATGGAGTCTTCTTCTAAAAGTGAACTTGGAGCGGTAATGACCTCCTTAAGATCAGGAGAGATGATTATCAGTTCATTGTAGGCGACTGCCAATAAATCAGAATAAAAACTTTGGAAAATGGGCAAATGCTCACCATAAGCTTGATGCATATAGCTGTAGACCTCGTCAAGCAGCGTAATGATGGAAAGACCGTCCATGTCTCTTAACAACTGAGAAAGACGCTCCCCCATCTGTCTGCAATACCACAATGACTCCTGGCGAAGCTCCTGTACAACTTTTTGCTGGTTTTGTTTCAGCGCAATTTTTTCCAGCATTTGCTGAAGTTGCTCCGGTACTATGGGCTTCAGCAAATAATCGGATACGCCATAACGGATCGCTTTCTGGGCGTACTCGAATTCTCCATATCCAGTCAAAATAATGACATCGGTTTCATTGCCTGCTTCACGCAGAGCCGATATTAGGTTCAATCCATCCATCACGGGCATTCGGATATCCGTAATCAGCAAATCAACAGTATGCTCTTGCATATACGCCAGCGCATCTCGCCCATTTGAAAAAGCCTCTAAAACTTCAAATAAGTTAGTTCTTTCAACGATCAACTTCAAGCTTTTCTTTATCAACGTCTCATCATCCGCAATAATCGCTTTAAGCATCCCAAGTCCCTCCTGTGATGGTTGGCAAATGAACTTCAATCCAAGTGCCCTCTTTCGTAGATTTCAATATCGTCAACCCGAATGGCGCACCGAAGCTCAATCTCAAACGTTGGTGAACGTTCAATAGTCCCACATTTCCCCATCGATTATCATCATTCCGATCATTCCCCGGCAAGTGAACTTCCGTATCATCTTCCGATTGGAACGCTTTGTTCAATCTTTCCATAACGGTGGGTTCCATGCCTCCCCCTTTATCCATAACAACAAAGCGGTAGCCTATTGGTGACCTCTCACCCTCAATAGCTATAAACTCTGGATAAAGCTGATGCTTCTCGTAAGCATGGTAAAACACATTCTCTACAACCGGCTGCAGGATGAGTCGTAGTCCTTGAACCTGGCTAAGATCGCTCTTGTCGTATTGCAGATGAATGGTTAGATGCTCAAAACGTTCCTTTTGAATCTCCAAGTAGGTTTGTATATGCTGTATCTCTTCATATAAGGATATCTTCCCGTCCCCGCTTGAAATACTGTATCGAAACAGCGAGGCTAGTGAAATCGCCATCCGACTGATCGGCAATACGTTCTCTAAAATTGCGTAGGAATTAATGACCTCCAATGTATTGTAGAGGAAATGAGGATTGATTTGCGCTTGCATGGACTTGAGCATCGTTTCCCGTTGCTTGATGATCAGCTCTTTCTCCCTTATCTCAGAAGCATGAATCTCGTCGATCAATGTATGAAGCTTCACTACCATGTGATTAAAACTTTCATTGAGCTCGCTGAGCTCGTCTTGTCTACCTGGCCGGACGTAAGCTCGAACAAACATCTCCCCGCTTCCTGCTCGGTTCATTAGTCGTTTCATGTTCGAAAGCGAGTTCGTAAGGCTAAGAGTAAAGCCGCCTATAAAAAACAATGAAATTAGGGTAACCACGATCAAAACAACTAAAGTGAGATTACGCAGTGCAAATAAATCCCCGGTCAATTCTTGAAGGGGAACTTCAGATACAAGTGTCCACTCCGTCAAAGGAGAATATTCAAAAACGATCAACTTCTTTACACCCGAATCATTCACGATCAGCGATCCTTCTTCTCCCTTGCGAATATTGTCATTGTACCAATCAGGTACCGCCTTACCGATTTGATATTGATTGGGGTGAAGCAACACTTCTCCCTCGACGTTGGCAATCCATGTCATACCTGTTTTGCTAAGACCTGCTTGGTTAATAAACGCTGACAAATCGTTCAAACGGAGATCGATCAGCAACAAGCCCTTCGTTCTGTACGTCCTGGCATCTGTAAAATTCCTGCTAATCGTTAAGATTGGCATGCCATTTTCCCTATGGATGCGATTAAACTTAATATTTCGTACTCCCGTTGGTTCAAGCTGCATCAAATCCCGAGTTCCGAACCCTTCTTGCGTATCCGCTAAATTGGAAACAATCAAACCGTTCTCAGAAATGATGGAAAGTCCGTAGACTTCTTTTTTCCCATAAATGACTTGATTTATGACCTGATTTTGAATTTGATTCGTGAGCGAGATCCGCGGATAAACATCATCCGAAGTAATATTCATAAACTCTTGAATAAGTGGATGGGTGATTAAAGGAAACGTCGTACGCTCCAACTCTCCAAAATAATAATTGATGTAGCTATTCGCCTGCTGGATCGATTTCCTTGCAGATGATATCGCATTTTCTTCCATTAACTGTGTTGAGCGTTGATACCAAATTGATCCAAATAACAGAAAGGGAAGAAGAAAGAAAACAAAAAATATCAAAATCAACTTGGCTCGAATCGTTTTAATTTTGTACTTGAATACATTCATGCTGAATTCCTCCCAAAGCATTGAAACAGTCATCTGCTCTTACTAAAATGCACTCACATTTTACAGTCAATCCCAATAAAGCACAAAGCCCGCATGGCGAACCCTGAGGGGTTCTCTCCCCTATGGGCTCATACAAAAAACCACGATCCCTAAGGATCGTGGTTTTTATCGTATGGAGCCTAGGGGGATCGAACCCCTGACCTCATCGCTGCCAGCGATGCGCTCTCCCAGCTGAGCTAAGGCCCCGTGATGTCGCTTACAAACGTCGACTTTTTGTATTATACATGAATATGCGGTGACAGGCAATAGCTGAAAAATAGGATTTATCTTGTAGTTAAGCATCTATCATCCTCTATGTCGATTCTGTTGCAAAAGGGAGCGAACATTGTTTTCATGCTCATTTTCATGCTAACCTAGTAGTATAAACTAGTAGATCGTTTGGGAGTGACGAAGAAGTGTCAAACGCGGTGTTGTATTGGATTTTCTTAGGTATCGCTTTTGTTTTGCCGTTTGGTATCGGTGTTCTTTTGATGAGAAAAACCAACCGACTCGGATTCTCGTTTTGGATCACGACGGCTCTGAATATTGTGCTGACTGTGCTTGCCGTTTTGTGGTGGAAGTCAGTGACAACGGATAAGTTTCAAATGATGTTCGGTATGGCTTTTTATGGCGTCTCCGCGGTGAATGTCATGGTTCTTGAATTCTTCGCTTTGTTCAGCATTCGTAAAAAAATGAATTCATAAGAGGAAGGGGCCGTTATGCCGAAGTTAACTGGATCAAAAACGGTATTCTACGTGTTCCTAGTAGCCGCTATCCTCTGGATGGCTTTCATCTATATGAAATCAGCCGAGCCGTATCAAGAGCAAAGCTTGAAGCCCTATTTGGAATCGAAATTTTCCAGCGAAAAGTTGAAAGAGCATTTGCCCAAAGTGAAATTCACATATGATACGCAGGTGATTTCATGGCAAGACCCCATTGATTTGATTGAATTTCTCATAAGAAAAGCAGGGCACGTTAGCGAATACGCTTTGCTTGCCCTGCTCTGGTCGATAGCTTTATTAGCGAAGCCTGTCAGAATGAACATAGCTTTGATCAGCTCCTTCCTCATTTCATTGCTCTACGCAATGACGGATGAATGGCATCAATCGTTCGTAAAAGACCGAACGGGGCACGGTATCGACGTCGTCGTCGATGGAGTCGGAATTGTGTGTGGGCTCATTCTGATTGTCGTGATTGTCGCCTTACGAAATCGAATTAAATCCAGAAGAACAAGCTAGCCAGTAGCACGGAAACTTTTCTTTTTCGAACAGCTTTCCATTTCCAATGTTCGCGGGATTGGCTTTCCAAGTCGTGTTGCTGCCACTCCATCAATTTCTCTGATACATAGAGGTCTGTTGGTTGCATATGTGAATCACTTCCTTTCTTTTCCTGATACGCTTAGTTTACGCTGGAATAAGGGGAACAAAAAGAGTATAATTCACTTCAATGATTTCCCCTTTTACCACAATAGAAAGTATAAGTTTTCGCTACTCGAAAACGTCTTTCTATTTGGCGATAAAACTTACATTAGAACGCGGTCGCTCAACTTTGAAATGCTTCGACAGAAGTTTTCTCATAGAAAGGATGTTGAAGATGCAGCTGCTTACTCATTTTTTGGAGCTACGAGCGGGTTTTGAGCATGGGATTGAGCATGAGCCGCAGCCTATTACATTAGAGGAATTAGCCGAGCGATTGTATTGCTCAACACGGAATGTGAAGATTCTTTTAAAAAAGATGACCGAACAGAATTGGATTTCATGGAAACCCGGTCGAGGTAGAGGAAATATTTCTGAGCTTACCTTTTTGGTTTCTTCAGAGGACATGATCTCGAAACAAGCGATGGCGCTTGCGAATCGAGGCGATTATTTAGGTACGATTGAGCTGATTCATCAACTCGGCAAGGGAGAAGCGCTTCAGGACTCCTTTATCGAGTGGTTGTTCAGCTTTTTTGGCTATCGTGCAATTGAGCATGAGGAGCGATTTAAAGATACCTTGCGTGTGCCTGTTTACAAATGGCTGGTAACATTAGACCCTGCACACTCATTCTTTGCATTTGATTTTCATTTGGTAAGTCAAATTTTCGATACCCTTATACGCTATAACCCGCAGACAAAGGTGATCGAGCCGCACTTGGCTCATTACTGGGAAATCAGTGAGGATGGCTTGCATTATACGTTTTATTTACGCAAAGGCGTGCTGTTCCATCACGGCAGAGAGATGACAGCTCATGATGTGAGCTACACGCTATCGCGATTAAAGAAGTTAGGCGAATCGGCGACGCAAGGTTGGATTACCGAGAGCATTGAGGCCATTACAGTCCTGAATCGAAGTGCAGTCGCTATTGAATTGAGTCAACCGAATGTGCTGTTTCTTCAACAGCTGGCGCATACCTCGATGGCCATAGTACCGGAGGAAATATGTCGGGATAATGAATCGATTTTTGGGCGAATGCCCATTGGGACGGGGCCGTTCAGGCTGGAGAGACACGATGATTACATTTGCAAGCTGCGTGCGTTTGATAGTTATTTCGGTGTTAGGCCGCACATGGATCTCATCGAAATTTGGCTGCTGCCCTCAGATCTCCAAGAAGCAACACCTAGTTGGGATAAAGTCCAAGTGTTCCGTGGGCAATCTAATTCTAGTAAGCCCGTTGGTGTCATCGATAAAGATTCAGAGTGGCATCAAATTGAACAATCGATTATGGGCTGCAGTTTATTAACGTTTAACCGCAATAAGCGTGGCCCGCAGTCCCATCCCAACTTTCGTAAAGCGGTTGATCTGGTCATAGATCGTGAGCGTATGATTGAAGAGCTTGGGGGCTTTAGAGAGGCACCTGCTCACAGTTTTATCCCTACGATGGAGCCGCTTGTGAAGTCTAGGACGGATGTGACCGAAGCAAAGCGATTGCTCAATGACATGGGGTACAAAGGTGAAACCGTACATATGTATGTCTATCGAAATAACAATGACGATGCGATGTGGATTTGCCGGCAGTGCGCGCAGATTGGTATTCCCATTGAGATCACGATTCGGAGTGAGTCCGATATGACACAAATGGCTACCATTGACGAAGCAGATCTTATTTTTTATCACATATGCATGGAAAGTAATTATGATCTTCATATTATTCAAACATTGAAACAAAGCAACAGCTATGTCCGGGCACATTTGAACGCAGAACGATTGACGTGGGTGGATGTGCAAATGGAAGAGATTTTGAGTAATCCTAGTCTGGATGAACGCATTGTTCGCTTACATGAATTGATAGCTGAGCTTCAAGCGGAGAAATCGTTCCTATTTGTCCTTCATCGGTCTCAACAAACAACTTATCATGACTCGATCAAAGGTGTAACGATTAATGACTTAGGATGGATTGATTTTCGGGAAATATGGTTTACGCCTAGTGTTTGAAAATAAAAAAAACGACCTTATGGTCGTCTCGGTGCAGGTGGTTCAAAGCGGTTTTCCATCGTCATCCAACGCCCGTTAGCAACGAAAAAGCCAATGAAAGCGAATACGAGGAGTCGAATAGGAATCCAAACGGAATTAATGGATTGGAAGCTTATAAATTCGATTATTGTCGTGAGTAATGCCGCTCCGATTCCCCAAGGAACGATCCCGAACATGATTAAATATCGAGAGCGACCTAATTTTTTTCTCTTCAGCCATACTTCTTTCTGCGAATCTTTCATGACAAAGCTCCCTTTTTTCTTTCTAGTATAGCACTGCTGACGAAAAATCTCGAATGATAGCTGCCAGAATATCGATTAGTTGATCTTATTAGGAGGTTATTCTTGATGAAACGTTATGTCCTTGCTTCAATGAGCCTATTCCTGTTGTTACTACTTACCGCTTGCTTCTGGTCAAAGGATACGAAACCTTCGTCCACTACGTCGAATGGCATTTCGCTAACGAATATGTTCGAGCCGACGATTTTCGATCATCCCGTTGGAATTGAACATCGCGTTGGCAATCCGGAGTTGTTGTATATCGTCGAGCAGCCTGGTCGGATCCTGAGTGTGAATATCAATAAGCCTAAGGAAAAACCATCTCTTGTCTTAGATATTACTGCTCGCGTCAACGATAGCGGAAATGAACAAGGATTACTTGGATTAGCCTTCCATCCCAAGCACCCGACTCAGGCTTACGTGAATTACACGACCGAAACGCATACGATTATCGCACGTTATGACGCTGATCCCGCCAATCCTGCTCTTCTAGATCCGAAAAGTGAGCAAGTGTTGCTCACCTTCAAACAGCCTTACCCTAATCACAATGGTGGACAATTAGCCTTCGGTCCAGATGGCTATTTATACATCGCAACTGGTGATGGCGGCAGCAGCGGTGATCCTCAAAATAACAGCCAGAACCTGCAATCCTTACTTGGAAAAATACTTCGTATCGACGTAGATAAACAAGCAAATGGGCTCCTCTATGCGATTCCTGCTGACAATCCCTTTATCAACAAAGGAGCCAAAGAAATCTATGCGTATGGACTACGGAATCCTTGGCGATTCAGCTTCGATACCGTTACTGGGAAGCTCTGGGCAGCAGATGTTGGTCAAAATAGATTCGAAGAAATTAATATTGTGGAAAAAGGTAAAAATTACGGTTGGCGGATTCAGGAAGGATTCGAGTGCTACGAACCAAAAACTGGCTGCAATAAAACTGGCTTAGAGCAACCACTCTTTACCTATGGCCGAGATCAAGGTGTCTCCGTCACCGGAGGATACGTATACAGGGGCATTAAGGTGCCAGAACTTAAAGGCTGGTATGTCTATGCAGATTATGGCACAGGACATATATGGGCAATGTCGCTAGCGAGTGATGGCAAGGTTACTAATAAAACCCTGCTAGAATCAGGCTTGCACATCGCTTCCTTCGGTACGGATGCAGCTGGTGAATTGTACTTATGCACACAGGATGGAAAAATCATGAAAATCGTATAACGGATTATATTATGGAGGGAGCCCGCCTTACGGCTTCCCTCCTATTCTTGATCCGCAAGAAGCAGAACCTAGCCATGTATGCGGGTTACCTGCCCAACACCATCCAAGCTTCGGCTTCTTCTCGCTAATCCATAAAGCCGTGACTCTTCGATCACCACAACGAGATCCGAGTAAGGAGAAGCCATTATTTTTCTGCAATCTATCTGGATAATGGGTAACAAGGCTAATCCCCTCTTCAAGGGTAAGTGGGAAACGGTTTTCCTGCGCAATGAGAGTAAGTGCTGCATTTGGTGTCACATTGCGCGTGCTTTTACCTATATCGATATCGGTTATCAAATAGGCTCTACCTTCTGGAAGCTGTATCCCCTCAACAGGCTCAAATCTACTGAGATCATGCACGTCCATGACACTGAACCCTTTCTTCCCTTCTCGCTCCACAAGCTGCATCGCTTGTTCAGCATGCACCCAACTACTTTTTATCACAATGACAAATGGCATCTTCTCTCCTTGCGCTTCGATAGAGACGGAATTCATCTCAAGGACTTTATTTCTCAGCGGCGCCAATTCCTTCATGAATTCCTCTTCTGTTAAGCCAACTAACTCGGGATATCCTTTATGGATCAAATTACTGATTTGTCGATCGAATTCTGCATTAAACATGTGCCAGCACGTACCTCCTCAACGAAAATCTAAGCTGTTCCTATATTCATTTTATAACATATAAGCTAATTCTAAAGTTATAATTCTCTACATCACATAAAAGTTGAATAAACCTTATAAGTCTGCTTTAATCTTTTTAATAGGAGGTGAAGCTTTGACGTATCGCCCCATCGATATTGCAAATCAACTTAACATAAGTACAAGCACCCTAAGAAATTATGAAGCCAAAGGCCTTGTCCCTCTTTCTGAAAGATCACCTAGCGGCTATCGCATATATACAGATGAACATGTTGCCTACTTTGCTTGCATTCATGCAATGGAACCGGGATTTGGGATGGAGGCGACCTCCGAGATTCTTAAGAAACTTCAAATCAAAGAGGTAGATTCAGCACTACGGATTGTGAATGAAGTCCAAGCTAATCTCCATCGTGATATCCTGCTCGCTGAACAAAATATTCACATGTTAGAAACAGAAATGACTGCCTTCATTGATGCCAATGAAACCACCAACTGGATGACCATTGGCGAAGTCTCGGAGATTAGCTCCCTGCCACGCTCTACAATTCGTCATTGGGAAAAGGTCGGCCTCATCCTGTCCTCACGCGATCCCCAGAATGGCTATCGTAGATATAATCGATCCCAATTACATAAAATCATGCTGCTACGTACCTTACGACCTGCTGTCTATTCGCTCGATCTCATTGGGTTGAAACAAGCCATCGCAGACATGGATCCCACTGATATGGAACATGCCAAAAAGATTGCGCATAAGTCCCTAAACTTCCTATATAAAATCAATCAGGAACAGTTACGCGGCACGTATTATTTGTATAGGCTATGCCGGCTATTATACATTCTTCATTAAGATGAGGAACTGGCTGATTGCATGAAACAAAACGAGGAAAGTGCCCACATGGCATCCATGCGGGCACTTCCCCCTCTTTTACAAACGTTCAAAATTCAAGTCTTTAAACTCTATCTTCCCGCAAAAAGCAAAATGCTTGATACTGCGCTTCTCTTCCTCGGAGAGTTTAGCTAGCTCAGGATTGCCCTGAAGACTACCGAGGCCAGAACGGTCCTGGTCAATCCAGCGATTCATTATCTCCCGGATAATTTCGTCTAAGCTCTGCTCATTCCCTGAACGATTCTTATGCATAATAGGTATCCACTTCTTGCCGAATTTCACATGAGAACGTTCATCTATAATATCGATTTCCGCTGTCATACCGGAGAGTATATCGCCTTTGGCATAAAACGACTCCATCGATTTCTTCTTTCTCGTGAATGAGCACGTCTCTCCAACCATCGACAACTCGGAATAATAATTCTCGAACTCGCTGATCGCATCCTCCCCATAGGGAATTGCAAACTCGGATGTATCGAAGCCCATTTGCTGCAATCGTCGCACACCCATTTGATGATGGCGAGTTTCATCCCAAATATGCCGGCTGAAATCACAATAAAATTCGAAAGGCATATCCGAGAGCCCATAGAACACATAGCACATGGGATCGACGACTTGAATTTCCGTCATATAATGCCACATGAAGATTTTCAAGTTGTCTGCTACCTCATCCGGTGGAATGAATTCACTCGTTGTCTTCACCTTGTTGGGCTTGACACGCTTGTGTGGCGCGGGTCCCAACGGTTGGATGATTGGAAAGGCAGGAGGCTCACTTCCGTTGCTAGCTGGCTGCGTTTCGTCTACACCGCCCACGTGCTTAAGTGCAGATTTCGCATAGGCTCGAAACCGCTCTACGCTTTGAAGCATGTCTGGCTGCTTAACAGCTTCATGAACGATCGATCGAGCCCATTCGTTATGCTTCCGTTTCTTAGGGATGATACCCTCGAGAAGCTCAATGGTCGGAGCATCGAAGATTGGATCCAGTGCATCTAGCAATCGCTCATATGCCTCCACCGTCGAGCGGTTCAGCTCCAGGAACCAGCCTGCGATGAAAGCGAAGAACGTATCTGCACGAGCGACGTTCTGCACAAGTACTTCCAATGCTTCAGACGGAATGGTCACCTTCCGATTGCTAGAAAGTTCTTCTTTGCGGGTGAGTAGTCGCTCTGCGAAAGTCATCTGATGCCACATGATGTGCGTCATTTCGCATTTCCACGCCAACTCTGGAGCAGCGGGGACCCAGCCAGCGATAACGCGAGCGGAAGCCCATTCTAGAAAGATGAGTCTATTCATCATCTGGATCTGGTCGGCAACGCGCATCCAGTAGCCGCCAAGCTGATTTTTAAAGTATTCGGATTGGAAGGTTTCAATGGGGAATGCTTGTGTCATTGTCAAATCCTCATTTCCATGTGAGAATAATAGCAGTTGTTGCTTGTATTTATTGTAAGCGATCTCAACATGTGCAATCTTGGTCGATTTTGTATTTCAGTGAGGTGATTCTACGCGTGGATGCAAACACTCTTTTCTATACGGATGCTATGTGGCTGGAGAGCAAAGACTTCCCTTTCTACACCGCATGTTATAGCTTTGAACCTGGAGAGATCATTCCACTGCATGCCCATGAGTTCGTCGAGTTCGTCTATGTAAGTGAAGGTGCAGGCAGACACACCTATCACGGGCAGACCTACGAAATTGCAAAAGGCGACGTGTTCGTGATCGAGCCCACAATCCCCCATGCCTATGAGGCAAATAACGGCTCACTCGTCGTTTACAATGTCTTATTTCAAGCTTCCGTACTTGATGCGGAGATTGGCGTGTTATCCAGAGAATCTTCCTTCCTTGACTTTTACTATGTAGAGCCCTTTTTTCGTAACTATACTGATTTTCAAGCACGACTAACCCTGAGCCATCACGAGCATTTGGAGACGGTGCTGCATCTCGAGCGAATCCTACGTGAATTTCATAACAAGGAAATGGGATATCGGATTGTTATCAAGAACAGACTGATTGAGCTGCTGATTGACTTAAGCCGGCGATATGCAAGCCGCGTCCAACCGCAATGGCCGCCTATGCAGGAGGTACATCAACTCTTTGAGGATATGGCCACGTTCATCTCTCTTCATTACGCCAGTCCGCTTCGTTTAGAGCAGATGAGTGCGCTATGCGGCATGAGTTTATCCACATTTTCCCAGAAATTCAAGTTGCATTTTGGCAAAACGTTCGTCGACTACCGCAATCATATTCGGATACTCATTGCACAAGATCTGCTTATCCGTACAGATGACAAAATAGCCTCCATTGCTGAGCAAGTAGGCTTTGAAGATTTGAGCTTTTTTAATAAAGTGTTCCGAAGAATTTCTTTGAAGTCCCCAAAAGCTTACCGAGAAGAAGCACAACTGTCCTCCACGTCTACATAACGAGTGTTACTAGGCCCATATTTGCATTCTTTTTAACGTCATCATGACTTCAATCAACGCCTTGTAACTTCGAACAATCGACCTATTTGAACCAAAGTTCATGACGATATGCGTTTCCAATTCTGGATGGCTAAACATATGGGTTCCGAGTATCCCACTGTGCCCTTGGAACCTTGGAAGTCCTCTGAGCAAGAAGAAAAATTCCTCGAAATGAAGTTCCATCATGCCTAACCCATAATGAATGCCACTCCGGAATTTGTGCTTAAAGGTCGTCATGGCTTGTAGCGATGTGTTACTAATGCATGTTCCATGATGAAGTGCTTTCTGAAAAATCAAGAGATCCTGGGGAGTCGTCACGATGCCCCCACCCGCCCAATCGCAGCTTAAGCTTGGAAAACGGCTGATTTCAACTTTGTTCAACCATATATCTTGAATGGGTTCTGCTCTCGTATGTTTAGGCTGGGAAAAGAACATCAAGTACGAATCATTCATTTGCAGGGGGCTGAATATGTCGAGGTGCAAGTTCTCACTAAAGGATCTGCCTGTGATACGCTCGATGATCCGCCCAAGCAGAATATATCCCGTATCCGAGTAATGAAAGCGCGATTCTGGGGGGCTATGAGTGACTTGATTGTTCCTCGTAAAATCTAATAATGCTTGCGGTGTCCACTCTTCATTGGGATTGGCAATAATGCGTTGAATGAACGAAGGCTTACGCACGACAGGGTCTTCGAAGTAATCAGCCACACCCGAGGTGTGCCCCAAGAGCTGTAGGATCGTCACTTGACCCGCATAGTCAACTCCGCGATACACGAAGAGATTGGTCAACTCAGAAGGTGTTAAGTACTTGCAAATGGGATCTTCTAGCAAAAGTTGACCACGCTCAACGAGCTTCATGATGATGACAGCTGTAAAAACCTTCCCAATACTGGCTGTATGAAAAGGTTGATTAAGGGAGACAGGTGCGTCTTTATTGGCGCATATTCTCCCTGCAGCATAGCGATAGGTAAACCCGCTGCTTTCCATCCATACTTGTAAGCTAGTTTGATGACGGCTGTTCTTAAATAATTTTGAAAAGTACGCATCGAGATGCTGAGAAGCCTGTTCCTTGCTCCATGCTTTTCGAACAAACATCGCCATATGAATCCTCCCCTGACTCATTGTGTTCACGAACGTCCAATGCTACTATTAGTAATATATCTTAGCGTAGTATATGGACAAGTTTTACGTCAACACATAAGGGGAGCCGCCACATGGAATTTGTCATTCTCGGTTTATTAATTTTAAAGAATCAAACGGTTTATGAGCTTAATAAAGCATTTCAACAAGGCGTTGCCTTGTTCTATAGCGCCAGCTATGGCAGTTTGCAAACAGCTTTAAAGAAATTAGTACAACAAGGTGATATTAACTTTGAGGAGCACGTGGATCGGGGCCGGAATAAAAAAGTTTATGTCATATCCGATAAAGGCAAAGAGGCTTTCTATTCGTGGATGGGCTCAGAAATACCCACAAGTAGGCTAGAATCCACAGCCCTAGCTAAAGTGTTCTTCCTAGGACTCGTGCAGTCCGTTGCAGATAAACGAGCCATCCTTATTCAAATCATCGCCCAAATTGAAACAGTGGAGGCCGAACTCCAGCATATGGACGAGGGGCTTCAGAACATCCAAGTTCCAGCCCCTTATGCAGAAATCCTTACTTATCAGATCAAAACGCTCGATTATGGGATTCGTTCTCACTCTTTTGCTAAGGAATGGTTCAAAGCCCTTCTTGCCGAGCTCCCTTCAGATACAGCATAATTGGACCGCTCCGCTTGTTTGTTTCTAAGCTAGGCTAATTTCATCCCAAGCTGTTTCACTTTCTCTAACCATTTGGCTCGTTTCTGTGGGGAGGATGGCTTCACTGGCCCAATCTCCGTAATTCGTACAGGCGTAATCCCACAAAATTGCAATACATTGTGTTTCATTACACGGTATCCTGCATGTTTGTTAACCCATCGGCTGTACCAAGCAGGTGTATCTGTCGTTACAATTAGATGAGCAGATTTACCGGTCAGAAGCTTATCCCAGAACGCAGACTTCTCCCGATATTTGAAGGCGAATCCGGGCAAAAAACTGCGATCAATAAAGCCCTTCATCATGGCAGGCATAGCGCCCCACCACGTGGGATAGATAAAGACAAGATGATCTGCCCAGCGAATTAATGCCTGCGCTTTTAACAAATCATCTTCAAGCTCCGTGCGCTGACGATAGCCAAACTGTAGATTGGGATCAAAAGCCAATGAGTGAATATCGATGCGCTGAATAACCGAGTTGCTATTCGAGACTCCAGCGATATAAGCATCGGTTAAAGCTGCACAATAGCTTTCGGGATCAGGGTGCCCATTAATAATAAGAATATTGGATTTCAAGATGATTTCCTCCTTGTTTGCGACTATAATCAGCTTAGAATATCTGTGGTGAGAAATGAATGATCAAGTACGCAATCCAATTGCTTATTTGCGCAAAGGAGGGATTTTCAACTTGAAAAGTCAAGGAGTTGCCATCTCCATGGTGTACCCCATTATGAAAACGCTCGTTCATAAAGGCTATAACGCGGAGCAATTTTGTCAATTTGCTGCCTTTGACGCTAGTCTTCTGCGAGATGTTGAGACGCGCATTTCAGGCGAGGAGTTGGAGCGCTTAACGATCTCCGCTGCACAATTCACACAAGACGAGCATTTCGGCTTGCATCAAGGGCAAATGATGGAGTTTAGTGATATGGGCATACTTGGCTATGTCATGATGCATTCCGCTTCCGTCCTTGAGGCGCTAACGGCTTATCAAAGATATAATGTGCTGCTCTGCAGCGGGTTTAATTTGGACTGGAACATACATGTTGATCATGTGGAGATTACGATGTTTCTACAGCATCCCGAGCAAGGAAAGATGTCTCGACATTGTATCGAAGATATGGCAAGTTCCCTATATCGGTTAATAAGCAGACTAAGTAATCGACGTATTCCACTATTACACGTGTCGTTTAGCCATGATGCTCCCTCCGATGTAACACCTTATGAGTCTGTATTTGGCGGGATTCCTCAATTTGGAGCTAGTGAGAATAAGTTACGATTCCCAAAGGACGTTCTCTCTTATCCTGTTCTGTATTCCGATGCCAAATTATTAACTGTATTTGAAAACATAGCGCAAGAAACGAGACAGAAATTGACCCAAACAAGCCGTTTCACAGATCAAGTTGTGCAGTGGATGCACACCTGCCAGCCTTCTTACTTCCCCACCGTACAACAAACTGCTGATTATTTTCAGATGAGCTCGCGAACCCTCCAGCACAAATTAAAAGAAGAGCATACGACCTACAATGAAATCTCAACCCAAGTACGCAAAGAATTGGCCATGGGCTATCTTCGTAAATGGGAATATTCCGTTGGTGAAATCGCTTATGTCCTGCATTTTTCAGAGCCAAGCGCATTTCAAAACGCATTTAAAAAATGGACAGGGGTAACGCCTGGGCAATATCGGGCTAATCTATAAACGACGCTTGATTGAGACTGACTCTAGCGGCGTCGTTTTACCTATTTACAAACCGACGGTCTGTTTATATAATGATAACAAGAAGAATTTCCCTATTTGGAGGAATAGTCGGATGAAGAATGAAGAACGCCGGGAACTCACCACCCGCAAATTGCTCGAGGCAACGAAAGAACTACTGCTGGTCAAAGGCTGCCATGCCATTACTATGAAGGATATCATGGAGCTATCCTCCCTTTCGAAGGGCGCTATCTTTCACTATGTCAAAAGCAAAGATGAAATTTACGCTTGGGTGCTGCATGAACGGCTCGAAGACATCCATACGAGGTTCCTGTATGAGACAGAGCAAGCCTCCAAAACCTTTGAAGGCCCTATGCAAAGTATTACCAGCAATTTTGCCTCTCTGGAAAATCCAAACGAAATAACGAACAAAATTCTCAAATATTTATTAGGTAAAGAAGATGATCCTACAATCGCCGAGGTGCTTCAACATTTCTATGTGCGCTCCGTTTCCCTTGCGAAGCAGTGGATCTTGCTAGGTCAACAGCATGGCGTAATTGTCGAGACGGTTCATGCGGACGAAACCGCGGAGATGTTTGTACTCCTATCGCTTGGCCTGCGTGTCCGGTCTTCATTTGGATCCACATCGGAGAGTCTTTCCAGTGAAGTTTCGACGTTTATGTCTTCGATTTTGAAAAAATAAGCAAGTAAAAGAACTGGAGGGATTCGTATGGCGCCATTTATAGCGCTTGTTTCATCCTTTATTTTGTTCCGGGGACTTGGTTATCTCGGTTGGACTTATTTCGATGGGTGGCATTCCGCTTTACAAGTCGCTCTAGCTATCATGTTGCTGTTAACGGCCTCTGCACATTGGGGAAAAAGAAGACCAGACCTCGTTCGGATGGTTCCTCCCTCTTTTCAAAAACCCGCGCTAATCGTTACGATTACCGGATATCTCGAGCTTGCAGGTGCGGTTGGCATCCTGTTGTCTCTTACCTCCCTCGCTGCCTCCATTGGCCTTACGATCCTGCTGATCGCGATGTTTCCAGCGAACATCTATGCCGCGCGCGAGAAGCTAACGATTGGCGGTAAACCGGTGCCTCGATTGGCTATTCGGGTTGTGTTGCAGGTTGTCTTTATTGGTGTGACGGTCTTGGCGTCGCCGTTGTTTGGATAGAACTCATCGACATTTGTGGTACAATCATGTAAAAAAAGGAGTTGCTGACATGCAAAAGATCAATCCATTCTTATGGTTCGACGGCAATGCCGAAGAGGCGATGAACTTCTACACCTCTATATTCACCGATTCCAAGATTGAAAGTGTCCATCGCGCTGGTCCCGAAGGTAAGGTCATTTCAGGTATCTTTCTGCTCAATGGGCAACGATTTATGGTTATAAATGGCGGGCCATTATTCAAATTCACACCTGCCCTCTCTTTGTTCGTAAACTGTGAGACGCAAGATGAGGTCGACTTCCTGTGGGAGAAGCTATCTGAGGGTGGAGAACCTCAACGCTGTGGTTGGGTACAGGATAAATTTGGCTTGTCGTGGCAAATCATTCCCACCGTGTTGAGTGAATTACTCTACTCCGAGGATCCTGTGAAATCAAGACATGTCATGAATGCGATGCTCGGCATGCAGAAGATCGATATTGCCGCGCTGAAGCGAGCATATGAGAGTTAAGTCTCCGTGCATTTGACTCGCAGATTTACTTTCAATTATCATAGAGAAGTACAAATAACTTATTGAGGTGATCCTATCGTGGCCGTGCAATCGGATAAAATTTTTGTGAATCTACCCGTTAAAGATTTGGACAAGTCTGTCGCTTTTTTCACCTCTATTGGGTTCACTTTCAACCCCCAGTTTACAGATGAAAATGCCACATGTATGGTGATCAGCGAGCACATCTATGTCATGCTTTTGGTCGAGAAATATTTCCAAACTTTTACGAAAAAAGCCATATCCGATGCTACGAAAACGACAGAAGTACTCGTTGCTTTGAGCTTCTCTAGCCGAGAAGAAGTGCACGAGCTCATCGAGAAGGCCGTAGCTGCTGGTGGCACATTGTACAGTGATCCTAACGATCACGGTTTCATGTATCAACATAGCTTCCAAGATTTGGACGGACATCAATGGGAATTGTTCTGGATGGATCCGAACGCAGCGAATCAATAATGAACGTAGAGGTGGTGAGAGTGAATCTCACCCTTTTTTTTACCCCCTTCTCTGCCAGGCATTCACCTTACGAATACCCTGCATATTCTTTGTTTTTTACGGCATATTCTTTGAAAAATGAGGCTTACCTCCACTCTCTCTAGCAGGATAAGAGGCATCGTTGTATGATAGAAGAGATTCCTATTCCTAGTAAATGAGAATAATGGTGATGCTATGAAAATACTGCGCAGTCCACTAAAGACATTACGCGGAAAGATCCTGATCTCCTTATTTTTTCTGATTATTATCCCGGTTGTTATCATCCTTTACCGATTCTATAAATCCTCTGAAAATATTGTGCAAATTCAGCTCAACCAATCGAATCAAGCAGCTGTTTCCCAGAAAGCCACTGCCATGAACGATATGGCCGTTCGTATGATTACGGCTTCAAGTCTCATTATTAATGATCCGGAGACAGAAAAATTTCTAAAAGAACCTGCGGATTGGTCTACGAATTACACTTCTTTCATTAAGCTCACAAGCCTGCTCAAAAAACTATCCAACGTCAAAGATCTCCTGCTCGACAGCACAACGCAAATCGGAATATATGACAATAGAGGCTATACCCAAACGACTTGGTCGGCAGTAACTCCATCGAGTGTGCAAGAGTTTTACAAGGAAAGTTGGTACAAACCGACCTTGGAACGCAATGGGTTTCCTTATTGGACGGTTCCCTACTCACTTCCCTCTTCTATTAATCAAGATCTCATTGTGATGACAAGACAAATTAATGGCGAATACACAAGTAATTATGGTGTTTTTTTTATCAGTGTGCCGATCCCGGTATTCTTCTATCCGAATGCTGAGATTCGTAAACAACAAGATTCAGGAATCTTCGCTGTCCTTGTCGATCAAAACCAAAAACTCTTACTCGGCGATCGTGCAGCCGCAGATTTATTAGCGAATGAGGCCCTTCAGAACGTACGCACCAATGCAAACGGCATTCAAGAAGTGAAGATCAATGACCAGGTCTATTTCATAAATGATGCTTACGTACCTCAACTTGGATGGAAACTTATTCAATTCATGAATCAGAAAGATTTCGTTACACAGCTCAGTCGGGCCAAAGACAAATCGATTACTTGGGTCGTTGCTTGGTTTCTCCTGTTTGCTGTCGCTTTCATCGTACTCATGCTTCGTGTGACAAGTCCTTTCAAACAGCTAGCCAAGTCGATGACAAAGGTAGGTAAAGGGGAGTTTAATACGCTGGTCACCGTAAAAGGAGAAGACGAGATTGCGATGCTAGGCAATAACTTCAATCGCATGGTCATGCATCTGCAAGACCTCATCTCCAATTTATACGATGAACAGCGACGCAAGCAGAAAGCGCAATTTCAAGCACTGCAAGCGCAAATTAATCCACATTTTCTACTCAATACACTCAATTCCATCAAATGGATGGCACTGCTCTCAGGGGCAGATCATATTAGTGAAATGATTACTAAACTTGGAAAACTGCTAAATTTCACTATGCGGAATGAACAAGAGTTCGTCACGTTACAAGAAGAACTCGACTATTTGCAGGTTTACCTCTCCCTTCAGGAAATACGCTATCATGATCAGATCCTATTTACCTATCGCATCCCTGACGCGCTGCTCGACTGTGAAGTATTAAAATTCACTCTGCAGCCCGCCGTTGAAAACAGCATTATTCATGGGAATCGTTTACCGCTTCTCATCGATCTTCAAGCTGAAGAAATCAATGGCAATCTTCATATTGTGATGCAAGATAATGGTGTTGGGATGAGTACGGCGATGATTGAGCAGGTCGAATCTTCCCTGAATCAGCCTCACGCGAAGTTTAGCGGCATTGGTATACGCAATGTTAACGAACGCATCAAGCTCCATTTTGGCGTGCAATATGGCATGCAAATTTCGAGTGTGGAGGGTGAAGGCGTCCGGCTACAACTGGTGCTGCCTTTGAAAAGGAGGAATACGGATGCTGAGAATTCTGATCGTAGATGATGAAATCCTTGTGCGCATTGGTTTGAAAACGATTATTCCGAGAGATAACGAGGAGTTTATCGTGATTGGCGAAGCTGCTAATGGCGTGGAAGCACTGAAATTGTTAGAAGCGCAGCCCTGTGACGTAGTCCTCACGGATATCCGTATGCCTGAGATGGACGGACTAGAATTACTAAAACAGATCCGTGAACGTTGGCCAGCGATTAAATGCCTCATTTTATCCAATCATCACGACTTCAACTATGTACAGCAAGCCCTTAGGCTAGGTGCGATTGAATATGTCACGAAATTAGAAATCAATCCCTCCGAGCTGATGGAGAAGCTGCGTGCTATCCAAGCTCAACTCCTTATAGAAAAGCAAGGGCAGAATGCGAAAACCCAGCTTGAACAGAAGGTCAATCAATACAGCAACGAGGTGAAAGAAAAACGGTTGCGTGAGCTCCTCCTCTCTCATGTGTCACGCGGGGAAATCGAACAGGTCTGGCGAGAATTCCAGCTTGAGTTATTCGCATCCCCCCTATCTGCAGCCGTCATTCAAATTGAAGCTTATGAGGAATTAACACAGCAGAACAGGTTTCAAAGCGATCGCCTTCTAACCTATACCGTGAAAAATGTACTCAATGAAATTCTCAAGAAGTATGGTAACGGGGAATTAGTTGAAATTGCCTCGGGTAAATTCTGCGTGATATCGGGTCAAATTAATCCGAATATGCTAATCGAAATGCAGAGCGCAGTACAATCTTTTCTGAAAATTTCATTGGCTTTTGGCGTATCCCCTTCACTCGAGGACACATTCGCTCTCCATCACGCCTATGACAAAGCAGATTATGCTTTGAGCTACCGATTCTATTATGGGGGCTCGTGCATCGTATACTATGATCTCTTACAAGTAACGAATCCCGTCCTATCTGAGCCATGGCAGGAAGAAGAATGGATGAAACGTATCGAGGAAGGTGACGAAGTCAGCTTAAGAGAAAAGATAGCAGCCTGGACAGAGGAACTTTGTCGCAATAAGAATATCCCACCCGCGATACTGCGTGAGCAATGGCTTCGTCTGCTTCATATTTTCGCGCGCTGTTTGAAAACCGATGGAGGCGACATCTACTCCGTCACGCTGCACGAACAACAGTATCCGTACCATGTTATTCGGAATGCCGAAACCTTGCAGCATTTGTCTAACTGGTTCATCGGATGGTTGCCCATCTTCTTCGCTTACAAGCGTGAGCATGGGAAAGAGAAGCTTCGTCCTGAGATTCAAATGGTTATCCGTCAAATTATGGAGAAGTACAATTTACCGCTCAAAGTCGCTGATTTAGCGAGCACTGTCGGCTATACCGAAAATTATTTGAGTATCTTGTTCAAGAAAGAAACAGGTAAAACGATCACAGACTATATGACAAATGTTCGGATGAAAAATGCCCGCGAGCTGCTCAAGAATCCTGATTACAAAATATTCGAAATTTCGGAACTCATCGGTTATGCCGACCCCAATCATTTCAGCCGTAGTTTCAAGCAAATGGAAGGCATGTACCCTACCGAATTTCGAAAGCTCCTCTTCGGGCATCGAACATCGTAGAATAATGCTTACTTCGTAAAGAATACTCCGTGTCTTTTTGGGAAAAATTGCATTACGATTTAACTACCAAAAGAAAAGGGGATGAACAAATTGAAAAAAGTACTAGGCATGGGAGCTTCACTCGCTCTTGCTGTAAGCGTTCTCGTAACCGGTTGCTCCAAAGCACCTGAACCATCACCTTCCGCGGCTGCATCCGTTGCACCTGCTGCCACGGCAGCAGCGGCTACACCTACACCTGAAGCACAGAAGCCAGTTACCCTTAAGTTCTGGGGAGGCGTTCCACCAGAAAGCGGCCCTCAAGATGCTGTTGACGCATGGAATAAAGCGAATCCTACCATAAAGGTCGAATATACAAGGTATGTGAATGATGATCCCGGTAACCTGAAACTCGAAACCGCCCTTCTCTCTAATACAGATGCACCTGATATTTACATGAACTACGGTGATGCCTATATGACCAAACGCCAAGCTGCTGGCATGGCAGAGCCTTTGGATGATCTGATCGCCAAAGCCGGCTTCGATGTTGAGGGTATCATCGGAGCGGCGAACATTAAGAAATTCGCTGACGGTAAATATTATTATCTTCCTGCGAATAAGAACTTGGGAGCTGTACTTTTCAATATGAAAGCGTTAGATGCAGCCGGCGAGAAACTCCCAACTGCCTGGACATGGGACGATTTCAGTGCTATGGCCACCAAACTTAACAAAGGGGAAATGAAGGGGACGATGTTAGATCCAGCTCTTGGCTGGTTCGGTGATACCGTTCTACAAACGGCCAAACCACAAGACTGGGTGATCGCTGCAGATGGCACATCCAACTTCAACAGCCCAGCCATGAAAAAAGGCTTGGAAATGCAGAAGAGCTTGGAAGACAAGGGCGTCATGATGAAATATTCCGAAGCTGTAGCTGGTAAAATCACCGTGCAAAATGAACTTCTAACTGGCAAAGCTGCTATGATGGCTTCGCAAATTTATATCATCCGCTATATTAAGGACATCAAGAGCTTCCCGCATGATTTCAAAGTCGCATTTGCTCCTTACCCGCAATTTACTGCAGGCAGCAATATTAATCCAGGTGGCGGTATGGGCGACTACATGACGATTAATAAAAACAGTAAAAATAAAGAAACAGCTTTCAAATTCATCTCCTGGTATTTACAAGAAGGTAATATGGCTATGGTGCCAGGTGGACGTATCCCAACTAGCAAAAAGGCAGATCCAGCTAAAATCGCCTCTATCCTCATTGGTGATGCGAAGGATCTAATTGACGAAGCATCCTTGAAAGCACTGCTAGCTGGCAACTACACATTCCCAACGTCCTACAATGTACCTGTTCCTACTGAACTAAGAGCCATCTTTAAAGATGAGATGGAGAAATATTTGCTTGGCGCTCAACCGCTTGACAAGGCTTTGGAAACGATGAAAACGCGTGGGGATACAACGATTAAGGGTGCCAAAAAATAAAGATCATTTCATATGCGTTTCATCAAAATCTCCGACTGCTTCTTGTCGGAGGTTTTTTCAATCAAACTACAGAAAAGATCACCTTCACGCTATGTGATTTCACGCTTGTGCTTGGTAAAGTTACGTTAACACATGATTTCGAAAGGGTGTCTTACTATGAAGAAAATCTGGCATAACGCCAAATTTAGGGAAAACCTTGCAGGCTATCTCTTTATTTTGCCTAACTTCTCTGGCTATCTGATCTTCGTCTTGCTGCCCATTCTATTCAGTCTCTATCTCGTCTTTGTCGATTGGGAATATCTCAAAGGGTTCGCAGGCATCGAATGGGTTGGCTTAGATAACTTCAAAGCGCTGGGCAGTGATCCGAAATTCGTGAAAGCGCTGAAAAACAACTTGATCTTCACTCTGGTCAGCGTTCCCGCTTCCATCCTCATAGGACTCCTATTTGCTGTCGTTCTGAACAAGTATGTGTTCTTCAAGCAAACATTACGAACATTAATCTTCCTGCCCTATGTCAGCTCGCTCGTTGCGGTATCCGTCATTTGGAGCATTATGTACCGTGCTTCCAATGGTCCCATCAATCAAGTGCTGAAATCCATTGGTATTGATCATCCCCCAGGCTGGTTGTCGAGCCCGAATTCTGCCCTTTTCGCAATTATCATCATGCAGGTGTGGGTAACGATTGGGTACGCAATGGTCATTTATTTAGCCGGATTGCAAGGCATTTCCAAGGATTTGTACGAGGCTTCCGATATTGATGGGGCTTCAAAAGTTCGTCAGTTTTTCCAAATCACCATTCCGATGCTCACACCAACCACCTTTCTCGTTGCCATTACGCTCATTATCGGCTCCTTCCAAATCTTTGGACCCGTCAACATTATGACACAGGGCGGCCCTATTGATTCAACGATGGTGTTATCCTATCACATCTACTTACTCGCATTCCGATTCTACAAAATGGGCTATGCTGCTACCGTCTCTTGGGTGCTATTCGCCATCATCTTCCTCGTCACCATTATTCAATGGCAAACCCAGAAACGTTGGCAGCAGCACTTCTAATTGGAAAGGAGATTTCCCCTATGGAAACAACCATTGTTTCTACGCCATCTACACGACAAATGGCCATTGCGAACATGAGAAAGGGCAGCTTCTGGCTTAAGATTTTCGTTACTCTCATCCTAGGTGCGATCTCCATCGTGATGATCCTGCCTTTTCTATGGATGATATCGACTTCCTTCAAAATTAATGGCGATGTCTTCAAATATCCGATTGATTGGATTCCGAATACGTGGCATTTTGAGAATTACAAGAAAGTCTGGGCAGGCGCAGATCCCTTCTATTTATTCTATTGGAATTCAATCAAAATCACTGGCATTACGGTTGTAGGTAATTTATTAACGAGTTCCATGGCGGGCTACGCATTTGCCAAAATACGCTTCAAAGGCCGCAACTTCCTGTTTCTACTTTATTTATCTACGATGATGATTCCAGGTCAGGTTTTACTTGTCCCTCGCTTCATCTTGTTCGATCAATTGCAATTGATTAACACACATGCTTCCATCATTTTACCAGGTTTATTTTGGGTCTTCGGCACGTTCTTGATGCGTCAGTTTTTCACTACCCTCCCAGGTGAACTGTTGGAGTCAGCGCGTGTTGATGGCGCCAGTTACTGGCGGACATTTTGGCAAATTTGTTTACCATTAACCAAACCTGCACTAGTTACACTCTTAATCCTCTCCTTTACTTGGCACTGGAATGAATATGAGAACCCGCTTATCATGCTGCGCGAAAAAAGTTTATACACTATACCACTTGGCTTAACGAGTTATGTTGAAGAGTTTGGTACGAATTATGTGCTCACCATGGCTGCTTCTGTTTCTGGGCTTGTTCCTCTGCTCATCGTCGTAGCTGTTTGTCAAAAATGGTTCGTGGAGGGAATTACAAGCTCGGGACTAAAAGGCTAGCCTCACAAAAAGGAGGCCTCACCATGCTTTCCTTCAAAAAATGGTTCATGCTTCTCTTCACTGCTTTACTTGTTCTAGGCGCTCTCCCTGCAAAACGTGCGGAAGCGTCTAGTACAGCCGTTGTCCCTATTTCTTGGAGTACATTTACAGCAGGAAATCCGACAGACGTCAACTCGTTACGGGTATTGGACATTCTACTGAATACGAATAAATACGCCCTAACTACGTGGTGGACGAACAAAGGCTTTGCCGCACAAACGAGCAGCTATCTCACCTTCGGCGGTGTTGCCGAGCCGAACATCAGACCGCCAGCTAGTGAAGCGCTTGCGCTCGCAATCTCATTGAAAACTGGCGCCTACGATTCAGCAGCAACTGGCGTTACGCAGGCGAATGCGATGACCATCGCAACCAAACTTACCGCTTCGCTCGCCTATCAACACCGAATAAATACCACCTCAGGCTGGGGCAATGGCTGGCAGACGGCTTTCTGGGCTTACCTTGCTGGAACAGCTGGTTATCTACTCTGGGACGATCTCTCTGCGACCGATCGCGAGAATGTCCGTAAAATGGTCGAGTATGAAGCGAATCGTTTCAACAGCTACACGGTCCCTTATTATCGTAATGAAGCCGGCACGATCATCTCCGCTGGCGATACGAAAGCTGAAGAAAATGCCTGGAACTCCTCCTTGCTTCAGCTTGCAACCGCCATGATGCCCGATCACCCCAATTGGACCCTATGGATGAACAAAAACATCGAACTCATGATCTCCGCTTACTCTCGCCCATCTGATACGACAAGCACACGCGTCCTTCATGGCCAAACCGTAGCTGATTGGCTACATGGCTCCAATGCGAACGAAGACGGTACCGTTGTGAACCACAGTATCATTCATCCCGATTATATGAATTCCATCACTCAACTGCTGAATGCTCCGCTTTTATACACACTGGCAGGCAAAGCTACACCGGAAGCAGCGTTGTTTAATGCTGATATTGTGTATGACTCGCTGGTAGACCTTAATTTCTCCAATCCACCCTATGCAGCACCAGGTGGTACCATTTATATCGATGGCAGTGCGAATGCCTACTATCCACAGGGGAATGACTGGGGAACGAAGCGTCGCATGCATTTTGCTTATATGGACGCTGCGGCAGCTGCCTTCGGCTTCGATACGTTGGCCAGCCAGAAGGGTGACTACTGGGAGCCCTATCATGCCCAAATGGTGCTGGATATGCAGAATCGTACGGGTCATACGGATGGCCACACGTATGAAGCCACTTCGGAGGATACCTACGCAGGAAGAGAAGAATGGGTGGCACAGTTTGCTGGTCGCGATTATTTGACCAAATGGATCATCAAGCAAAATAAATACGTCCTAACTAATGAAACCTACTCCGCACCGCCTCCTGATCCTACTCCAGCCAATCCTTTCAGTTATACCTTTGAGGATGGCACATCAACGGGATGGTCGTCCGTCAATGGTACATGGGGTGCGGTCACAGATGGCAGCAGTCAAGTGTACAAACAAACTTCAACTTCGGGCGAAGCGCTCACCTTAGCTGGTGATACTTCGGCATGGAGCAATTATAGCTATGAAGCCACTGTCAAATTGTACGACGCGATCGCCAACAATGCCTCTGGTCTTGTCGGTCGTTACGTGGATAATAATACCTATTATCTGTTTAGGTTAACCACTTCCGGCAAAGCACAGCTGTACAAGAAATTAGGAGGAACCTTCACCCTTCTACAGGAAGTATCGATGACCGTGAGTACGAATACCGCCTATACGCTTAAGCTCGTCATGAACGGCACTGCAATATCTGGCTATGTGAACGGCGTCTTGAAAGTATCTGCAACCGACAGCTCGATCTCTGCAGGCAAAATCGGTTTCCGTACCTACAATCAAACAGCAAGTTTGGATACTGTATCGATCGTGCTGAGCTTGCCATATACCGATTTGTACGAAGATGGCGACGCCTATTCTTGGATACCTACGACGGGTGTCTGGAGCGTTGTGACCGATGGCAGCAAAGTCTTAAAGCAAAGCTCGACTTCCGGTGAAGCCGTCACTGTAACTGGCAACGCGAGCTGGAGCAATTATTCCCTTCAAGCGAAGGTCAAAATGTACGATGCCCTCTCCTTCAATGCCAGCGGCATCATTGGCCGTTATGTCGATGACAATAACTATTACTTGTTCCGATTGATTACAGCGGGATCTGCTCAGCTATACAAGAAAGCTGGAGGGAGCTTTACCCTACTCCAAGAGGTTCCGTTGACGGTTAACACCAACACAGCGTATACGTTGAAGCTAGTCATGAACGGTAATACACTAACTGGTTACGTCAATGGGACACAGCTCGTCTCCGTAACAGACAGTGCGTTTGCTAGTGGGAAGATTGGCTTCCGAACTTATAAGCAAACGGCAAGCTTGGATGAGGTTGAGGTTGTGGTGAACTAACCTTTTATGTAAAAAGGCTATCTCAAGTAGAAATTCTACTCGGATAGCCTTATTCTTTGTTATTTCGGATAGTAAGAAAATCCCGGATACTTGACCACTGCCCACTTTTCCTTGCGCAGCGCATTCAATACCTCTGGACCGACGTTCAAATTCGTACTAACCAGATCACGTGGAGTAAGCGCCATCCATTGATTTAACGACACATCTTCAAACCGATCACTCTTGAACATTTCCAAAAACCATAGGGATTGCGTACCGGTATTTTGTACATAATGGCCCAAAGCAAATGGTACATAACCAACATCACCAGCGCGATAATCGAACGTACGAGCATTACCATTCCCAGCAAAAACAGTCATACGCCCCTGACCAGTCAGGTAGTACTGCCATTCATCGTTATTCGGATGCCAATGCAGCTCTCTCATTCCACCAGGTTCAATCTCAACAAGCGCCGCTGCAATATTTTTGGATATCGGAAAATTCGTAGAATCTACGATTCTGACACTGCCGCCTGGCGTTTTAATCGGGGGTTGCGCGAGCAATTGATGTTTAAAACTTAGAGGAATAGTCCCATAAGGGGACTGAACCTTCTGACTTTCGATTGGACCAGGGACCTTGTCTTGATAGATATAGACTTGCTCTTTGGGGATGTTGTTAAACGCACTGATCGGAACGCCAAAATTGGCGGAAAGCACGTCTTTCGGTGTTCGTGAAAACCAATCAGAGATGGAAATTGTGTTCAAATCAGAAAAGTTACCATCATCGAAAACAAGTAAAAATTCGCAATGCTCTAACCCCTGTATGGAGTGCGGGAGTCCAGGCGGGAAGTACCATAGATCACCTGGACCCACATCGGCAATAAAATTCCGACCCTCTTGGTCAATCGATGTAATCCGAGCCGAACCTAATATCATGTAGGACCATTCTGCTTGTTGGTGCCAATGCATTTCGCGAACTCCACCCGGCGTCAAGCTCATATTAACACCAGCCAGTGTCGTCGCAATGGGTAGTTCACGAACAGTAACTTCTCGGGACCAGCCTCCATAATTCAATTTCATTGAAGTGTCTGAAAAAGAAAACTTCAAGTTCGGAAGTAAACCTGCATCTGTTATTGGTGGAACTAACATATCAGGGTTCTGAATATCCCGCATAACATTGCGTGGCCCTGAATCAATCCCGCCAGCGCCATCCGCTCGGATCGGCTGTGGCACATTACCATACACGCCTTGATTCCTATTCGGAGTATCCATGCGGTCGTCTCCTCTCCATAAGGTGTAACACGTTGTATCTCATCCTAATTGATATATGAGACAATTTCAGCGTTCATTACTTTAGAATCAACAAATCCCCTCATAAATGAATTCATTTATTCGGTAGGAAGATCACATATTTCCCCTGAAAATTGGAATAATAAACCTGCGCAACCAACAAATTATAGAAGGAAATTTGGTATGGATATACAAAAGTTGTTCAGGAAGAGTAGGAGATCAGTGCCTATTCCGGCGCCAACTACTTGCGTTCCTCCCTCTTCGGTGGAATCTCCCCTGTCCCTAACCTTAGAGGAAAATAGAAAATGGATAGAGCAACAACTCGCCAATTGTTCCGATATTTGCTATCTGCCTAGATTTTTTGGCGAAGGGTTGCAATACGGAGCACTTGTTGTTTATTGCGACTCACTTATAAACGATAAAGAATTGAATTTTCTAAAAGATGTGCTCCATGATCTTGTTTTTCAAGAAGCAGGCATGGAAGCAACGACCATTGATCTTAACAAATTAATCTCATTCGTTGAGCATCATGGTGTCTCTTCTCGGAATGTGACGATTATCGACCAATTGCCAATTGCAGAACACAATATCCTGCATGGTCAAGTTGTGATTTTTTTGGATCACTGGAACAAGGCACTGAGCTATAATGCGCTTACTTTAGAATCAAGACAAATTAGTGAACCGATGAATGAACCTGTCGTTAGAGGACCTCAAGAAGCTACTGTCGAGAGTCTGAGAATCAATTTGGGGTTGCTGCGGAACCGTATGAAAAGCGCTAACTTCAAGATTGAAAAGTTCATGGCAAGCGGAGAGACGCGGACCGAGATTGCCGTCGGTTATTTAGCCGGGGCCGTGAACCCACAAACATTAACCGAATTTAAAAAGCGCTTTGATAAAGCCATACAAGAAGAAATTTTGGAAGTCGCCTATATCGAAGAATTAATTGAGGATTCTACGTATTCCCCGTTTCCGCAATATCGGCATACCGAACGTACAGATACGGCTATTGCTGCACTTCTTGATGGGAAAATCATTGTTCTTACCTGTGGTTCTCCGTCCATTATGATCTGCCCCGGTCTCTTTATCGAGTTTTTTCAATCAAGTGAAGATTACTACATTCGATCCCTGTATTCCTCACTCATTCGATTGCTTCGACTATTTGCATTTATTATGGCTCTTACATTACCGAGTCTCTATATCGCTATCTCAACTTTTCACTCTGAGCTCATTCCCACTGTGTTGCTGTTAGCCATTCTGGATACGCGTGAAGGTATTCCCTTTCCTGCATTCATCGAAGCTTTGTTGATGGAATTTTTCTTTGAAATCATGCGGGAAGCCGGGATCCGACTCCCTAAACCCGTGGGTTCAGCCGTTAGTATCGTTGGAGCTCTTGTCATTGGGCAAGCTGCCATTGAAGCCAAAATCGCTTCCCCCATCATGGTCATCATCGTGGCACTGACAGGTATCGCTTCCTTTTCGTTACCCAATTACAATATGGCTATCTCGCTGCGTATCTTGCGCTTCCCTCTAATGATCCTTGCTGCAAGCTTAGGCGGATTCGGTTTCATGATTGGGTTTCTGTTTATTTTTCTACATTTAGTTAGCCTGCGATCTTTAGAACAGCCCTATCTAACGCCGTGGGCTCCTCTGAAAATGCATCAATTGAAGGATGGATTCATACGAGCTCCATTAAAAATCCTCCTCCGCTCACCGCGAAACCGACATCGGCCGAACAGTCACAAAAAGTAACGGCATGACAGAGAAAGAAGGAATTACACCATGAGATGGTTAATGGTGACGACATTATCTGGACTGTTATTATTTTCTTTAACAGGCTGTTGGAACAAAGCCGAACTGGTCGAATATGCTTTTGCACAAGCAGTTTCTGTGGATCTATCCGACAAAGGCAACATCAAATTAACCACACTTTTCTACAAGCCAAGTGGCAGCAGTGCACTGACAAAGGGAACGAGTACGAAATCCTCTTTCACGATTAAGACGGAAGGCGAAAATGTATTTGATGCTATTCGGGATGTCACCATACATTTAGGACGAAAAGCCAAATTGGATCACATGCGTGCCATTCTAGTTAGTGATGAGGTACTGAGGACGCATGATATCGGCGTTATTCTTGATTTTTTCAGACGAGATCACGAACCCAGGCCTACCAATTTACTCTTAGTTACGAAAGGGAATGCTGGTGAGTATTTAAGTTTAGAGCCGTTTATAGAATATACGTTGGGACAACAATTGCGTTCTATGGATGAAGGCTCCTCGCGATTTGCTTCTAAATCCATGCATCAGAATATCCTGCAAGTGATGATTCAAATCAAAAGTGAAACCGGCATTGCGGAGATTCCTTACTTATATTTGAATAAAAAACGTGGGAGTGTTCCCAATATTGCCGGAGTCGTTGTTATCAATAATCATAAAATGGTTGAGATCATTCCGCCAGATGAATTAAAGGCTTTCCTTTTGCTTAAGCATCAATTTAAAGGCGGTATTATCGTAACGCCTTGTGAGGGGCATGGGGGGGACAGCGACCATGCGCTGCAGGAAACATTCGAGATTTTCCATGGAGGTACGAAGGTCACCACCTCGCTTAAGAATGATGCAGTGACCGTGAATATCAAGGCAAAGTTGGTCGGTGCGGCTGGGGAGTTAAGTTGTTCAACGATAAACACAGCCGAAGAAGAGCTTGCTTACAAAACTCGTTTAAGTAATCAAATCAAGAATGAAATACTAACATTGATTCATCATCTGCAATCCAAAAAACTGGATGCCTTAGGCATTGGCAACATGATTTATGCCAAAAACCCTCGTCTATGGCTAGCCTGGAAAGAGAATTGGGGAGATCGATTTGCAGACGTTCAATTTAACATCCAAGTTGATGTAACAGTTGCTAACTCAGGAATGAGCGGCGGTAAGCCTCTAGCTAAATAAGTAACTGTGGTTGTCAACGAGAGGACTAGATTATCTATGATGCTAAAGTTAGTATTCCTATTTCTCACTTGTGTCCCTTTACTGCTATTCGATATGTTCCATTTAAAAAAAGAAAATCCACGTGCCAAACTTGTGTATGCCTTTTTCGTTTTGGTATCGATCTATCTTAGCAGTATTTTCATTTTTGAATTACGATGGCCCACCCTCTATGATGCGGCTGATTTCTTGCTTGGAGCAGCTGCCCGTCTGATCGTTGAGTTCTTACATGTCACCCCTCAATAACAATAGGATTAAGGAACTTAGGAAAGGAGGGGGCAATACCATGAGAAATGGAGTAGAAATTAGTCCAGGCCAAATGTCCGTCTTGTTTTTCATCTATTTAACAGGCTCTTCGATCATCAATATTCCTCAACCCTTAATTAGCTTTGCCAACAATGGAGCCTGGCTATCGCTTATCCTTTCCTACTTATTAAGCCTTAGTTTTCTTGGCAGTATCTTGTATATGCACGGAAAATATCCGGACTTGACCTTTATCGAATATAGTAAGAAAACAGTTGGTACATGGATAACAGGTCTTCTCGCGATCCCCTTCATTTCCTTTCAGTTCCACATGGCAACGGGCATTGTTATTGATATTGGCTTATTCATGACCACATCTTTAATGCGAGAGACACCTATATATGTGTTTAACTCTCTTATATTTATACTGATTTATGTGACTGTAAGAATGGGAATTGACGTCATGGCGCGCATGTTTGTTCTACTTACAGCTATGGTCATGGTTTATGTCATTCTCATATTAGCCTTGGCTAGCTTCAATTATCATCCATCTTATTTGTTACCTGTCATGCCTTTTGGCTTTAAGCCTATCTTGTTCGGAGGTTATTTTTCCTATGGATTTCCGTATGTTGAAATCTTTCTTTTCAGCATGATCCTTCCCTTTGTCTCCACAAACCAAAATAAACCACTGAAACGCGGTTTATTTCTGGCTCTTTCCATCAACGCTTTAAGCTTGATTACAGTCACACTTTGCACAATTATGACATACGGACCTATCGCAGGTGAACGTAAGTATTCGATGTTTCAGTTAGCCCGCACCATTGAATTTTATGAATTATTTCAGCGTATTGAATCGCTCATCGGTATTTCATTAATTGTGGCTTCCTATATGAAAGCCACAATCGTGATTTTCGCCTTAAATTTGACCTTTACCCACTTGTTTAATTTGCAAAACAGTCGCTTACTCATTTTACCTTTAACCATGGTTTGCTGTTTGCTATCTTTTATTACCCATGTGAAAGGTGAAGCATTCTGGGGCAACTTAGTATCCTATATACATCCCTTGTGGGGAACCATCGGGTATCTACTTCCTATGACTATTGTGATTCTTATGCATCTTGTGAAGCGCAAGAGCAAATCTGCGCTAACTTCTAATGACTAATGACACTCCTCTTCCAAATGCTTCCCTACCCATATACCCGTACTTCAACCACTTCAGCACACGGGCAGCCATTTGTCGCCTCTACGACAAGCCGCAACCGATCTGTCGTAATGGCTGCCTCCAACTGCAATCTCCTTGTACGTTTGCGGTTGTTCGTTACACGCTGCAGTACCTCCCAATCGCCATCGACCCAAGCCTCCAAGCGGTAGTCCTTCACCAACTCAGGTCTGACTTCCTCACTCGTCCTGAATGCGTGAAGATTAATTAAATCCTCATGCACGTTATCATTAAAAGTTACTTGTAGATACCTCAGAATTTGGGTTTCGTCCCAGCTAAGTTCCAGCCACTCCTCTTTCGCTGGCGTCATCGGCTCTGACATCCATTGATGTGGAGCACCGTATGGACGCAAATAACCATTCGTCACCTTTTCCGCTGAGAATGCACTCGTTTCGGAAGTGAGACGGAAGCAGATTGGCTTACGATCCACGCCATTCTTCATGCTCCACTGAACGACAGGCTGATCAGGTTGATGATTCTCTAACTTCGGATCAACAATCGGTTTCGTGCCGCGTACAAAAGCAATTGCTCCTGTGTGCTGTTGATCGGAATGGTACACCACGACATGTTCATTCGCCTTCACGATGACGAAAGCATTCTGGGGCTTCTCAGGCTGCCAACTCAGAGGGAAGCTGATCCACTGCTGTTCCCCAGCTTGTACGGCAGTCTCTGTCTGCACGATCATCCGCTTCGGCACATAGTTCTCCGCTCTGCCTGTGTCCCACAGCTCCACTTGAATGGTCGTTGCTTCGCTCACATCTACAAGCAGCTCAAAGCCATTCAGCTGCGGTTCTACGGGGAATAAAACTGCCACATCGTCGACCATTCGTCGAGGCTCTACAGCACGAGATACACTTAACTGCGTTCGTGTAGTCGACGCCTCGACGTGAGCAAGCCGTGCGAGATCCTGCTCATCCTCATTGCGTATCCCAATCAGGGAAGCATCCTGCCTGAGCAGCACCTGCTGCAGCTCCTTCCCATGCTTTTGAACCAACTCACGCGGGGTTACTTGCTTCTGGACGCACAGTGCCGCACCAGTTCCAGCTGCCTCCCCAATTACAGCGCAGGTCGCCATTACGCGTGTCGTACCGAAGGCCACATGAGATGCGCTTATATTTCGCCCAGCCATCATCATGTTGGACACGTTCACGGAGTACAAGCTGCGAAACGGAATATGATAGATGCCGTCCGCATGCAAATGCTTGGAACCACTCTCGGTCGAATACATCCCCTGCGGCGGGTGCAAATCAATCGACCATCCTCCGAAAGCAATGGTGTCCTCAAACTTCGTCTGAGCTAGAATATCATTCTGATTCAACATATAGTCACCAATGAACCGGCGGTATTCTCTTTTGCCAGGTAAAGCCCCCACCCACTCCAGTGTCATATTCGCCGAGTCAAATTGACCTGAATTTTTGATATAATCCCAAATCCCATAAATAACTGACCACAATTCATCCCGAATTCGCTCGTTCTCATGTACCGTATCCAGCTCGCCGCCCCACTCAATCCACCAATAATGACAGCCTGAATCACCGCTTCGAATTACACGCTTGATCGGAATCGAGGTCGTTGTGATGTCCTTGGCGAAGCTCGGCGGATGGTATTTAACAGGATGACCTACATCCTTGGTATAAAATAAAATCGTACTCCCGAGTGTAATGTCATCTGCAATCTCAGGTGCCCACGCCTCCTGAAACTCTTCGCGTGCTTCCCGCCCAATACGAAATTTCGCCCCAGCCAGGAATCCGATAAGGCCATCCCCCGTGCAATCTAGAAAGACTTCACTCTCAAAACAAATGCGCCGCTCCGAGCCCATCATCCAGCCCGTAACTGAACGAATGATTCGGTTGCTCTCATCCCCATCTGCTTCTACCTCATGCACATCTGTATTTAGAAAAAGCTGTATGTTCGCCTCCGCACGCACGGCTTCTAGCACAATTAGATCCCAGAGATAGGGATTCCCATCTGGATTCTGATACTGATTCTCAACAAACAATTCACCCATAATGCCCGTTTCTCGTGCATAACGATTGATGCCATGCGCGGTTGCTCCGCAAACCCATACACGCACCTCACTAGACGAATTCCCCCCGAGCACAGGCCGATTTTGAATCAGTGCCACGGTCTGACCCAATCTCGCAGCAGCTATTGCTGCACACACCCCTGATAGTCCGCCGCCGATGACGGTAATATCTCTTTTTACCTTTTCTTCTCTCATTGGATAACCTCCAAGTCATCTGTGATTACCCCTATTTTAAAGGATTGATAACGCTTTAAACCATGCACGCTATTATCATCAACTTATACAAAATTTCAACTCAGTACTTCCTTCAGAAAAACAAATCCACTATGATAAAAGGAGCAATCTCAATGTCATTTGTATACGAGAGGATGGACAGGGCGATGCAACCACAAGAGGCAGCACGAATACAACCGAGACTTCTCAGTCACATGTACTGGAGGGAGAAATTGACCTTTCAGCTTCACGAGGATTCTAATGAATTTTGGGTACTCTTTGCGGTTGAAACGGGCAGCTTCACTTACCAGATCCAAGAACACGCAGGAACAGCTAGTTTCGGGGATCTTGTTTTGTGCCCACCAGGGGTTATTTTTCGCAGAAAGGTCGTTCAGCCCTTATCGTTTCACGTTATGCTGCTGCAATGGGTAGATGATGCAGGATGTCCGCTGTCCACCGAGGATACAGTCCCATCTGGGAAAATCTCGATTCATGACCTTCATCGACTCTCATCCAACTATGCCTACTTAAAAAAATGGTTCCAACATGAAGGCACGATTGCCTCTTCACTGCGTCAACATATCCTCACCGACCTCTGGATGCAGGTTGTGGAGGAAGACTATTCAGCAAGTCCCGAAGCTGCATCACCTTGGACTTCTGCAAGCGCGAACAGCAAAGATGAGCTTATTCAAGCCGCTGCTCAACGCCTGCACGAACAAGCAACATCCACCTGTATCATGAAGGATATTGCGAATGAACTCGGATTAACACAGGTGCAATTTACCCGTAGATTCAAAAAATCAACCGGCATGCTACCAATCGATTATTTAACTTCTATTCGTATTCAACTTGTCCAAAATTTGTTGCTGGACGGCGATATGACTCTAGCGCAAATCGCTGGCCAATGCGGCTTCGAGAACGAATTTTATTTAAGCCGCGTATTCAAGAAGCGTATGCATGTAACACCGTCAACCTATCGTAAGCTACACCGTCTATGACGAGCGCCTTTAATGAAATAGAGCCTATACGAAGCGCCTTAAAATTAGTATGATACTAGCATCATACCAAGGAAAAATGAGGAATTCATATGACTGAAAAGCTTCTAAAGATACCACAATGGATCGGATTTCTCCTCATTCTGGCGATAATCTCCCTAGGTACCACGCTAACCGCTTTTTCACCGCTCATTGCAAACGGCATCATCAATGTGATCATCCCCATTGGTATCTTGATTTTCTTGCGGGCTGAGTTTTTCGAGAAATTGAAGCTCGCAACACTTCTTATCGGAAGAATCCTTGTCCTACTAACGTTTCTAGGCTATTTCCCTAGCGATTGGCTTGTTCCCCTAATTGTTTGGCTATTGCGCATTAACATCCTTGAAGCCACACTTACCGATTTCAAAAGCAAGAGCTACTATAACGTTATTTCTGGCCTTATTTTAATCGCTACGTCCTTCGTGATCACGGGTTCATGGCTTGGCAGCTACTATATCACGATTAATGATGCCATCATTTTCTGGGCCATCGCTTATACGTTTTGGAACTGGAATTTCGTAATTTACACCTTTAAACAGGCAATTGGATTCTATCATATCGCTGTGCTAGCAACTCCTCTGCTACTTGTCTGCCTTACCATGAACCCAGGGCTCTGGCTCATCATGCGGGCGAATTCATTGACGTTTGCGGGTATTTTCCAAATATCTGGTAAAGCTTATATCGAGTCCTACCTTGCAAGTCCTGCCCTACATAACTTCATCGTTTCAGTCAAAAAGCCGCCTATACAACTTGGTCTGATGGTGATTAACGCTGTTCTATGCGTCTTAGCTGTTCTGCTCACATAATCCATGTGCGAAAGGTGGTACCCTATCCATGAATGTACTTATTTTTGGAGCTACTGGGATGGTGGGACAAAGCGTCCTACGGGAATGCCTGCTGGATCCTCAGGTTAACCATGTATTATCAATCGGCCGAAGCTCTACGGGCCAGTCTCAACCCAAATTCCGTGAACATGTTCTGAAAGATATCACCGAATTAACCCCTTTGACCGATGAGCTGTCTAGTATCGATGCTTGCTTCTTCTGTCTCGGCGTCTCTTCTGTAGGCATGAGCGAGGAGAAATACCATGCGATCACGTATGAGTTAACCATGAACATTGCCAATACGCTAGCTAAAATCCAGCCCAAGATGACTTTTGTCTACGTCACAGGTGCCAGTACCGACAGTACCGAGCAAGGCAGCAGCATGTGGGCACGTGTAAAAGGAAAAACAGAAAATGCGCTCCTTAAGCTGCCTTTCAAGTCAGCCTTTATGTTCCGACCTGGTGCTATTCTGCCGAAGAATGGTGTCAAATCCAAAACCAAGCTCTATCAAACTTTTATTGTCATCTTGAGCCCGATATTCCCTCTTCTGCAGAAATGGTTCCCGAATACAGTCATAGACTCCGAGCAGATTGGACGAGCCATGATCTCTGTCGCGAGAAACGGATACCCGAAATCGATTATGGAAATTACGGATATTCGCAATGCGTCTGGGAGATGAAGCGTTGGATATTTCGATCGTAGTGCTGAAGGAATTTGATGAAGGAATACTTTACTTAGAAGAAAAGAGCGCCGCAGAAGGACATCGCCATATCCAAAAGCTTGTAAGCGAATATCAATCTGGTCAAAATCAATTTCGCTCATCAGGTGAAATCCTTTTATCCGCTATGGTTGATGGGAAGATGGTAGGTGTGTGCGGCCTCAATAGGATGAAACTTGAAAATGGTGAGGAGATCGGGCGCGTTCGGAGACTCTATGTCTTGGAGCCTTACCGTAGATATCGCGTAGGAAAAACTTTGATGACCGCTATTATTCAAGAGGCTCAGCGACATTATCGTGCATTAGTGTTATATACAGATAACCCTGTTGCCGATGCGTTTTATCGAAATCTTGGCTTCAGTATCTGCACTACTGTGGGGAAGTCCTCGCATTGGTTGGATTTACGGAATTTTAAAAAAGCAGTGACACACATTGTGTGATCACTGCTTTTTTCTTATCGTCTTGCTAACGATTCATTTGGCACTCAGCTGGCCCCGTTTGGCGAATAGCTGGATTATGTACAGCTAATTTCGATGGATTTGATTACTTTCGATCAATAGCTGGATTTCCTACAGTTAATTCCAAAGCGACTCTTCGCGCACCGCTTCAAAACTACTTCGAAACTCCTACATCACCCATCAAATTACCACGACATCCACCATCCATTAGTCTCCCGTACTGTCGCTTACCCCACCACAAACGGATGAGCACTCGCCCCATCCAACGAGGTAATCGACCATTCCCCGTCCACGTAGCTAATCGTGTACACACTTCCACGGAAGTGGATATGCTTCATCGTGAAGTTCCCCCAAGGTGGAACCTTCAGATGTACCTTCTCTTCGTCCAGGCTAGGAAGCAGTCCGACGCCGCCCATGAGCATTGCCGCGGCAGACATAGAGCTCCAGCTTTGCAGATTGGAGCCTTTGCCATAGGTAGGTCCATAATATTCTACCGGTGTCAGCCAACCATTATCCATGGAAACCTGGAACCAGTGCGTTAATGGATAGCGCCACTCCGCATCCCCGCTCATCAGCTTAGCTAATGCGTAAACGCCATCCCAATACGGCCAATCACCACCATTGTGATAGCGATATGGTGCCATACTTTTCTCCACTTGATGATGCACCTGTCGATAGAATGGGAACACGGTCATGATTCCCCAGTCACCATACTGTTGCTCACTGTTATTTCGAGTTTCTAGCTGAGCCGACATCTGTTCGAGCAGTTCAGCTTTCTCCGCCGGCGCTAATAAATCGAAGACGATCAATAAGCTCAGCTCGACGGATATATTCGGTTCAACGAAGCCGTTACTATTTTTATAATTGAAATAGCCATGTTCACGGATCAGCTTTTGCATACTCACTTTGGCTGTAAGATACAAATTGCCATATTGCTCAGCTTTATCCGCGTCGCCGGTAACCCGATGTATCTTCTCCGCCGCAAACAAGGCACGGCAATACAAGGCCAAATCATACAGCACTTCGCCTTCGCGATAGACGTTGTCCACCCAGTCTCGGCGATTATCCGGCTTCTTCGACAGCGACGTGCCTGCATGTTCATCAATATGTCGCAGCAAGTAACCGATGCTATTTGCCATATGCGATTTAATAGTTCGGCCATTCACATGTTCATCCAATAACGCGAAGTCGTGCGTCCAAGCCAAATAATCATGAATCATCAGGACGAAAAAGGAAGGTGAATCAAAATGGTCCGGCCAAAACGGCTCATACTTCCCACTTTCCTGATGATAGATTACTGCGCTCGGACATTCACCGTCTGCTCCAATTCCATGTGCCAAGGTCAGAATCTGCCCCCGCACTCGTTCTGGATGATAGGGCAGGCTAGGGGTCAGTGTCCAATAACCGTCTCTGAAATAGGTCCGAGGCGGACTTTGATAATCGATTCCAGCAAAATAGCCCTTAAATCCTTCACCTAAATCCTTATAAGAGGAAATGGATGCGTTCAAACTATAGCTATATAAGGCATTCAATTCCTCATCTGCTGAGTGAAAGGTTTCCTTCAACCAAGTAGTAGCATCGTCGATTTCCGCATCATGCGCTTGCCAACTTGCTAAATCATGTTCAGCCTTTGCCTGATTATACCCATGGTTTGCTGCGCTTAGCAGCCAGACAATTTGCTGTGTCTCGCCTGGTTGAATCGTGATTTCATGATGTAAATTCAAGCGATTCTCCTCGCTCAGCACGAACGAAGTCTCTACGTTACTTGCCGCATGGACAATGAAATCCTCCGCCAATTGGAACTCAAAATACCGCTGGTCCACGGTGTGAAACGAAGCCACTGCTCGTCTAGTCTCGCCGTGCTGTCTAAGCTTCTCCATATGATAAGAGACCATATCGACTTCAAAACCCACATGCAAGTCCAACTTGGCTGGGTCAGCCCCTTCATTTTGAACGTCATATACGACAAAAAGAACATTCTCATTCGGATGACTAAACAAAGCCACACGCATACGTGTGTCCGCAAAAGCTTCATACGTGATTTGCTGCTTTTTGCCCATACAAATGACTTGCTTCGTTAAAGTAAGCGGCAGCGGCTGACCATTCAGGGTCCAACCCGCGTACCAGGAACCTTCCTTCACGATTTTCCACTTGCCTGCTACAGAATATTTACTTATACCGCCAACACCATCAAATTGCCCCATCAATTGATCGTTCGCAATATCATAAGGCACAGGCAGACTGCTGTCCCCTATGGAGCTGGAGCCTCCCCAAATCGGTACATGTTTCATAACTTTCTGGGTCCCTCCTAACTGTTCGCGCCTCTAAGCTTCTTCTCGGAGGATTGGTATTTTTTCAGACAAATGTATGCGATGAGCAAAATCAAAATCGGTAAGCCTCCGATAAGGAAGCGGAATCCATAAATGGCGCTAGTAACCTGGACTTCTTTATCCGCATCATACCCGCTTGTCGCGAAGAAAATACCCATAATCCCATATTGAATAGACATCCCGATACGAATAATAAAGCCATTCACGCCATAATACATCCCCTCACGACGACGACCCGTTTGCTGAGCATCGAAGTCAACAACATCGGAAAGGAGTACATGCAAGGACAACATGAAGCCAGAAACCGGAATACCTAGTAAAGCTCCTATGATAATAACCATGACAGATGAATCGGCAAAAAGGAAACCTAGTGAGATGATCGCGTACAACACCGACGAGATCATCGCAACACGCACCGTCGATAAGCGCACACCGCTTTTCGCCCAAATGAACGACATCGGAATCGCCACGATAAACACGGCACCAAGGAATAAGGAGTTTTGCGTTCCATTTAATACCACGACATATTTCGTGTAAAAAGCCGTTAACGAAACGAACATCGTTGTCGTCAATTGAATCAATAAATTCGCTACGACGTAGGAATTGAACAGCTTATTTTTGAACGTCTGAACGGTTGCTTCTTTGAAATGAAGGGGTTCTGACTTACTCGCAGCTGGATTCTCGAACGAACCATACAGGGACACATACAAGGAAATGACCGCGATAATTGAAAAAATCCCCGCCATCAGACCCCAGCCTAAAGAGAGCCCTAACGATTTCGCAAGCGCGATACCGATAATCATACCGATGATGCTGAACATTTGTTGGAAAGCCGACACTTGATAGCGATCCTTCTTCGTCTGATACATTTCCGGAAATAAGGCACCGGTATTAAGCCCAATGAATGAATAAATCAAATCAAAGAAGAACGTTAGTGTGAAAAAGTAAACCAACAGCATCGTCGTGCTGCCTGCAGGTGGATTGAAAAGAAAGAAGAAAAGCACACCAAACGGCAAACTTCCGAACAGAATGTACGGAATACGCCTGCCGAAGCGCGTTTTGGTCCGGTCGCTCACATATCCCGCAACCAAATTAAACAGGGCATTCAGGAAACCATAGATGATCATCCCGATCGAAATCGATGTACCCGAAACGTTCAACACTGTAACATAATAGAAAACAGCAATGGCGCTGAACGCTTGCCACAAGACGCTAAGTCCAATTTGATTCGAGCTGTAAGCGAGTTTTTTAGATAGGGATACCATTGGGCTTGCCTCCTTCATAATTTGAACCTGCTTAACTATATAGTGCCGATGGGAAGAAATGCAGCTGGTGCGACGTCAGTACTTTAAATGCTTCTGCATAACCCTTCGCTTCTGGGTTCTGTTTCAACTTACCAAACAGTTGTAGTCCTTGATAGTCAAAATATCCCTTAACCAAGGGCCAATTAAAGTTGTCAAATTGACTCTTATGGGCCAAAATTGAAGTGATCTTCGTTTCCCAATGTGCCGTAACGTCAATAAACGTATTTGGATGCGAAGTCGCATAGAATGCGATTTGCGGCACGTCATACGGCTTAGAACCTGGGAATAGAATCTCATTTGACGAAAAGAGCATCGCTGATGCGACCGCTTTACCAGTTTTGATATGGTCCGGATGTGCTTCATAGGGCATCCATGGATCTACCGTCATCAATAAGTCCGGCTTCTCTTCGCGGATAATTGGAATGAGCTTTGCAAGCAATTCCTCTTCGGTGTAGTTCCCCATGTCCGGTAAATCAAGGGCAATTTGCTTGGACACGCCTAAAATATCACCGGCAGCCAACCGCTCTGCACGTCGAACCGCTGCAATCGCTTCAGGCTCCACTTCGCCAGTTGAACCGCTGCCTCTACCATCGGTTACCGTAATGTAAACGATTTCACAACCACGCTGTGCAAGTTCGTATATCGTACCTGCTGCCCCAACTTCGTTATCATCAGGGTGAGGTTGAACGCATACGACTTTTTTAACATCCAATACATCAGGAAGACCTAATATTCGTCTAATATCCATGTGAAATCCCTCCAATATGTCACATTCTATCATAAAAGGAAGAGAAATGTCGAAAATGTTCCCTCGTGAAATTAGGGAAATTCCTTTATACTTATTGGTAAGAGACGAAGAACGTCCCTGTCCATTTTTCATAATGGCACAGGGGCGTTTTTTCATTGTAATGGAGGGAACTTAACCTATGAGTTTCGAGCATGCGCATGCATTATGGATTGAAAGCCATCTGGAACAGAGAACCGGAGAACGCAGGGGTCGCTTGGATCGCGGACATCAGGAGGCGGAAAGACGATTCTGTCAGGCGGTCTGGTGGGAGCTCCTAGGCAATTTCGATGAGCTGCATCCCGAATTCGAAGTGTTGGATTGGCGGGGACGCTCGTATTTTTGCGATTTCGCCTGGCTGACGAAATTTGTGAAATTGATCATCGAGATCAAGGGATACGGCCCTCATGTGCGAGATATGGACAGACAGAAATATTGCAATGAGCTGAACCGGGAAACCTTTCTAGCAGCGATGGGATATCAAGTGATTTCATTTTCATATGATGATGTTGTCTCACGTCCCGAGCTATGTATCACACTGCTTCGCATGTTCATTAGCCGATTTCAGGTAATCAGCTCGCCTGTCAGTCTGGACTCTGTGATGGAGAGGGAAATTGTGAGGCTTGCCTATACGCTTGCGCAGCCACTCAGACCAATTGATGTTAGAACACATCTGGGGATCAACTATCGTTCATCTGTTCGAGTCCTCCAATCACTCAGCGACAAAGGATGGTTTATCCCGCACAAAGGAGCCGAAGGCAAACATGTTCTTCGTTATGAGTTAATAAAAAGGGAGTATATTCGTATGATCTGATGCGTTGGTGAGATTGTTTGGATAGATGGGGATGATGGGCAGGTAATGTGTGGGGGCGTGATGAGTGGCATCTGGTGTTCAGTAGCTGATCAGTAACATGTGGCGTGTTAGGTAGCTAGTCAGTGGCTTGGCGGCTCCTCTCCCAAAAATGCAATTAGGCAACCTTTTCTCCTCATTTAGGCCCGAATTTAGTAAATGCGTGCAAATAGGCAACCTTTTTATCGAATTTCAAGAATATCACCTTAAATAACTACAAATTGATGCCTATTTGCATCAATTTCCATTAAATGAAGCAAATCCTGTTTCAAAAGTGCTCTTTTGCATTTTTGGCAGAGCTAGATGACTTGAGTACTTAGAACTCGAGGACTTGTGTGTCCACTCTAGTTCAGCTACTTTGCTACATCGGGCACAAGTATGTTGCCTCCACTTCCACTCACACCCGCACACCCCCACCAATATTTACCGTCTCACACGATAACTCCCCGTAACTTCACATAATTTCTCTCCAATCCAATTGACATTAAATTTCAGGGATGTTATAAAGTTAGTGTATAGCACTCACAGCGTGCGAGTGCTAATTATATAACCCCTGCTACATATCGAAAGGAGATCTATCCGTGGAAAAGAAACAGTTTCAAGCCGAATCCAAGCGTCTATTGGAAATGATGATCAATTCGATTTACACACAACGTGAAATCTTTCTAAGAGAGCTTATCTCCAACTCCAGCGATGCGATTGACAAAATTTACTACAAAGCACTTACAGACGACTCGCTCGTTTTTGACAAAGATAGTTACTTCATCAAAATTACGGCCGACAAAGACAATCGCATCTTAACGATTCGCGATACGGGGATCGGGATGACGAAAGAAGATCTTGAGAACAACTTGGGGATTATCGCGAAAAGCGGATCTCTTGCTTTCAAGAAAGAGAATGAAGCCAAAGATGGCCACAACATCATCGGTCAATTCGGGGTGGGCTTCTACTCCGCATTCATGGTTGCTGATCACATCGCGGTAACAAGTAAAGCCCTTGGCAGCGACACAGCTTACAAATGGGAATCCGATGGCGCAGACGGATACACGATTGCTCCAGCAGAGAAGGATTCGGTTGGTACGGAGATTGTCCTTTCGATCAAAGCAAATACCGAAGATGACAACTACGACGAATACTTGGACGAATATCGCCTGAAAGCGATTATCAAGAAGTACTCCGATTTCATCCGTTACCCGATTAAAATGGACATCACAAGCAAGCGTCTCAAAGAAGGCAGCGAGAGCGAATTTGAGGACTATCAAGAAGAGCAGCATGTAAACAGCATGGTGCCGATCTGGAGAAAGAACAAAAGCGAGCTTACTCCTGAGGACTACGAGAAGTTCTATCACGAGAAACACTACGGCTTCGACAAACCGCTGAAGCATATTCATGTGAGTGCAGATGGCGCGGTAGTGTATCAAGCGATTCTTTTCATCCCTGAAAACATGCCTTATGACTACTATTCCAAAGAATATGAGAAAGGCTTGGAGCTTTACGCGAACGGCGTTCTCATTATGAATAAATGTGCGGATCTGCTTCCTGACTATTTCTCCTTCGTCAAAGGTATGGTGGATTCCGAGAGCTTATCCCTCAACATCTCCCGCGAGATGTTGCAGCACGATCGTCAGCTCAAATTAATTGCGAAGAATATCTCTAGCAAAATTAAAGGGCAGCTGCAAAGCCTTCTGAAGGACGAGAGAGAGAAATACGAGCAATTCTACAAATCCTTCGGCAGACAGCTTAAATTCGGTGTTTACAGCGACTACGGCACGCATAAAGAGCTTCTGCAGGATCTATTGATGTTCTCCTCTTCCAAGGAGAAACAGCTTGTCACATTGGACGAGTATGTATCCAGAATGCCAGAAGACCAAAAGTACATTTACTATGCTTCGGGTGAGTCGATGGAAAGAATTGATAAGCTTCCGCAAACGGAGCTTGTAACTGATAAAGGTTACGAGATTCTATACTTCACTGATGATATTGATGAGTTTGCAATCAAAATGATCATGACTTACAAAGAGAAGGAATTCAGATCGGTTTCAAGCGGGGACCTTGGTATTGATGTAGAGGATAACCAGAACGATTCGGAATCTGACAAAAAGGAAAATCAAGATCTATTCGATTATATGAATGGCTTATTAGCTGGCAAAGTGACAAGCGTTAAAGCTTCTAAGCGCTTGAGAAAGCATCCTGTATGCTTATCCACAGACGGCGATGTCACCATCGAAATGGAAAAAATCTTGAACGCAATGCCGAACAACCCAAATGTTAAGGCAGAGAAAGTCTTAGAAATCAACGTCAACCATGACGTGTTCGCTTCCTTGAAGGATGCTTTTGAGAAAGATAAAGAGAAACTAAACCTTTACACGGCGCTCTTGTATAATCAAGCCCTTCTTATTGAAGGTTTGCCTTTGCAAGATCCAGTTGAATTTACGAACGATATTTGCAAAATCATGGTGTAAGCATTCATCCAAGCACTGCAACTCTTTTGTTGCGGTGCTTTTTTTTAGCTAAGATGGTTCCGAAGAAGAAACTGGCACTACATGGATATGAGCATGAATAGCTTCTTGTCGATTATAAACATAAGCAAGTAAACGAGCTTGATCAATGCCTAACGCCTTTGCTACCTCAACAATATCTAATTCTTGAATTTTTTTGCTGGATTTTGGGCTATTGACGGACATATGCTTCAACCATCCTTCGAATTAATGTAATTAATAGCACGATAATCCTAACCTGTGATATAGTTTTGATATAAAGACGTTATCGGTATGATAAAGGCAAAACCACTGAAAAGTGGTGACGCAAAGCTAGAGGGACTAAATTGGCAATTCTGATTGTCCAAAATGTCAGCCAGCTACCGCCTCCATCCGATGATGACAGTACGACAAAGGAGGAATCTGTTTCATGAATAAAACGGTGATTGACGGTAATATGAGTCTAGACGTCATGCAATTGATTGACAGCTTGCATCTTCCTGATCATGATATTTTGGACATGTTCTCATTCTCGTTTGGCAGCAATTTATTAACGTCGGATGAAGCCATTCGGTTCATTCACTTTCTTCGAAGTGAACTGGACAAACGCATTCAATAACCGAATTATGCCTTATCGCTAACAAAAATACAGTCGGTTGATGTCAATAGAATTTTTTTTTTTCAAAAGCTCATGAGGGCGCGTCGTTATTGACTTTCCCCCTATGAAGCAGCCAAAGACAGCGCACCATGCGCTGTCTTTTTTTTATTTTTTGTCACATTTCGAAAAAAAACAAATCAATTCGTGTCACCCTCTGAATTTCCCAATCAAACTAGTTTTTTTGAACATATGATATAGCAAGTACTAGAGTTGCATCTACCCCTGCCAAAAGGAGGACAACCATGAGCGAACACTTGATTACACTCCATTTAACAGCGACTAGTGTTGTTTCAGGAACAATTACAACATCTACATCAACAACAACATCTACTACGACAACAACGACGCTTACCCCGCTTGTCAAACGATTTACGGCTAATGTGGTATTAGGAAACATTCTTGGAGGCGTGACTACGATTCTTTCATCTAGCTTTAGAGACGACACAGGAGCTAACTTGCCAACCAATAGTCTGACGGTTCCTGGAAGTAATGGATACTACAATGTATTTGTAAATGGTGTTCTTCAATTAAGCTACTTGACGACTTTAACGACAGCTAGTTTAGTAATTAATACGGGGCTCACCATTGGGGTAACGGTCAACTTAGAAACCTTATCGTTCACAGCCTCCTCGACCTCGACCTCCACTTCAACTTCTACCTCCACCTCAACAACGAACAATCTAGTTGTAACAACAACAGTTAATACTCACTAAACAACTTTCCTTATCAAAAGGTGAACCTAGAAAAGCCGCACCCCCTCATGATACGATCACGAGGTGATGCGGCTTTGTGTCATTTGTGCAGCAGGTGCTACTTATTTGTCCCTAAGTAGACCAACATCATGCTTTCCCAATATTTGCGTTAACTCCTTCAAGAACATATTGATGTCCTTGAATTGCCTATAGACAGAGGCGAAGCGAATGTAGGCCACTTCATCGACGGGGTACAATTGCTCCATCACAATTTCACCAATGCCAAGGCTATCGACTTCGGCATGAGCTGTCGTACGAAGCTGCATTTCGACTTCAGAGACGAGCATCTCTAGCCGCTCCATGGAAACCGGTCTTTTTTCACAAGCACGAATTAAGCCACGTAAAATTTTCTCACGACTAAATTCTTCCCGACTTCCATCTTTTTTAATCACAATTAAAGGTGTTTCTTCAACCATTTCGAAAGTCGTGAATCTTCTTGCGCATTTCTCGCATTCACGGCGACGACGTATGGATTTATTCTCATTGGCAGACCTGGAATCAAGCACTTTCGTACCAGAATGGTCACAGAACGGGCATTTCATTCGCTTTCCTCTCCTTTCTCTCTTGGAAATATCTTTACCAGATGTTACATGTCTTGAAGTTTGACGTTCTGCACACAATAGATTTACCAACCGACAAGGAGGTGAACAGACATGAGCTCAAGCAACACTTTAGTCGTTCCACAAGCTAATGCAGCCTTGGATCAGTTGAAGTACGAGGTAGCTCAGGAGCTAGGTATCGCTATCCCACAAGATGGCTACTATGGCAACATGACTTCTCGTGACACTGGCTCTATTGGTGGTAGCATTACTCGTCGCCTGGTGCAAATCGCAGAACAATCTCTAGCAGGTCAATTCAAGTAATCTTGATTAGCCCAAGCTTTTGATTCTGCCAAACAGGAAGTATTGGACTCTTCGCTCCCCCGGGAGCTAGTCCAATGCTTCTTTGTTTGTGCACAGACCGCTAAGCAGCTCCGTTCTCGTTCCATTGCTCCGTGTACAGCTTCGTATACTTCTCATAATAATACAGCACACGCTGCACATAATGCCGTGTTTCACCAAAAGGAATATCACTGATATTCGACTCGGTTCCATCCCACACTTGATTATTCTTCCATTTATTCACATTGCCTTGTCCTGCATTATACGCCGCGATAGCGTAGATTAGATTCCCATTATAATGCTTGATCAGCCAATTCAGATACCAAGATCCCAGAAAAATATTAATATCTACACGAAGCAAATCTTCTTGCGTATGAGGCCCTAAATTCGTCGATTCAACAATCCATTCAGCGGTATCAGGCATAAGCTGCATAAGCCCTAATGCCCCTTTACTTGATTCTAAATGATATTTATAATTCGTTTCAACTCGAATAATGGCTGCAATTAGAAAAGGGTCTATATTGTGTTTCGCCGCGCTTTGCTTAATCTCCTGCTCAAAGTAGATGGGGTACAGCTTTCTGCCTATAATTGCGCTATTCATGAAGAGGATCATGACAAAAGCAATTAGCAGAATAGCAAACATTCGCTTTTTCCGAAAGAACGTCATGCTAATCCCTTCCCTGCCCAAAACCGCTCTACCCTCATGTTGGTTTCTTCCCAAGTCCCGCTATTATCAATCACAATATCTGCAAGCTTACGCTTCTCTTCAATCGACATCTGTGCATCAAGACGAAGCTGAGCTGTCTCTGCAGACAAGCCATCTCGCTGCATCAATCGTTCCAACTGCAAGTGACGCGGAATATAAACAACCATAATCTCCTCAAACATGGACACCAAATTCGATTCTATGAGTAAAGGAACATCGACCACAACCAGCTTGGTGGGATAGTCCCGTTCATACGTTGTCATCTGCTCGCGCATCCTTGCACGAATAGGGGGATGAAGCAAGCCCTCAAGCTGTTGCCGTGCTTCAGGGGATCCAAAAATGATTTCACCGAGCATCTTACGTTGCAGTGATCCATCGGGTCCAATCACAGCTTGTCCAAATGCAGCAGCAACCTGTTCAAGAACAGGGCTGCCAGGCTCGACAACATCACGAGCAATCTGATCGGCATCGATTAAAAGGGCACCACGGCTAACGAGCATACGGCTAACCGTGCTTTTTCCACAGGCAATACCTCCTGTTAAGCCGATATTCATAATCGCTTCTCTCCTAAAAGTTCATTGATAGTGAACTATAGCATTTTCAAAAGTCCCATGATAATAAGTACACATCCTGGAAGGATAGACAACTTTTTCATCCAGTTCATCTCGGCATATCGGAAACCAATCCGCAAGCCAACTGCAAGCAAAGATCCGCTTGAAATAGAAATAACAGAAGCCGTTAATAACGGCACGAACCCAATCAGAGCAGCACCAATGCCCGCTCCGAAAGCATCCAAAGAGAGCGCTAAGCCGAGTAATGTAGCCTCAGAAGCTGAGATATTCCCTGACTTATCAACATCCGCTATGGAAGGCGTCCGTAATATTTGAATCACAAGGCCAAAACGTTTTAGCTCAATACTCAGAATTTCTTTGGTGCGCTGCAGCGTATCAAACGTCACCGGCTCCACATAACCAGAGTTGCGAATCTCGCTGTAGGGCATGCTGCTGACCACCGCTTGATCTGGCGTATTGGCAGGCTGCTCCTGTTGCGTTTGGTTTTTCTGCCCTTGTCTCATCTGAACAAGAGCCCACACACCAATACCGATAAGGATGAAAGCCCCAATACGTTTGGCAACCCCTGGGGACATAAAGGACGACATCAAAACGCCGATCTGCATCGATGTAAATATAATAATACCAGACCATAGCGATATAATTCCAATTGAGACCAGCGGTATTCGGATTTTGCGTAACCCATACATGACACCAACACCGAAACCGTCCAATGAAACTGCAAAAGCCAAAATGAGCAGAGAAATGACAGGAAGCATACAAACCCTCCTAAGCGTTTTACCTAAATAACAGGCCGCATGGGCTATTACCTAGGCTAAGTACTCCATATCATATGGGGAGGGTACGCTTCTCGTTCCTATTTCTCCGACTTCTTTCCTGACCGCTTGGGCTTAAGTGGCTGACACGTGAGACAAATGTGTGTCCCTCTGCCGCCTACAACTGTTTTTACAATTTCATTCCCACACGTTTTGCAGGGCTGTGATTGTCGTCCATAAATGTTCAATTGGTGCTGGAAAAGGCCGATTTCTCCTTGTCCATTCACATACGATTTAATGGATGATCCGCCCACATCAACCGAATCTTGAAGGGTTCGAATGATTGACTCATGCAACAACGCTAGCTCCTTCTTACTCAGCGAGGAAGCTTCCCTTTCGGGATGAATGCCCGCTAAGAAGAGGGACTCGTCTACATAAATATTCCCGATGCCCACAATATATGCTTGATTGAGCAGCAGCGGCTTGATCTTCGTAGCTCGATGGGCAATGGCACCGCGAAACGCTTCGTACGTGAACGCCTCATCGAGCGGCTCAAGACCGAGTTTAACGAGCGGAGGCTGTGCAAGCTCTTCCCCCTTAGGGAACAGATGCATCGTGCCGAATTGGCGCACATCTTTGTACCGCAGCTCACTTTCATCTGTAAAACGAAACAACACATGCGTATGTGACTCTAGCGGATCATCGCCGGCGTACAAACCATAACGGCCTTCCATGCGCAAATGGGAGACCATCACGTAGTCCGTGAGCACGAAGCGTAGAAACTTCCCTCTTCGCTCAATCGTTTCAACCGTTTGACCTTGCAGCAATGTTTCAAACTGCTGAATATCGTCCGGCTTTTGGATAATACGAGGCAGCCTCACCACAACATTAGCGATCGTTTTGCCTGTGATTAACTCATTTAAAGTTCGTTTGACGGTTTCGACCTCGGGTAGCTCAGGCAAGGTGTTCACCTCCTTCTAGTTGTTAAATCCGTACGCAGCACATACGGCTTGCTCCTTGTTACTTCGCATCATACCAAGTGAGACCAAAATCAACGTCCGCACGTAAAGGAACGTCCAGCTTCAGTGCTGCTGCCATGACTTCAGGCACCAACGCCTTCATCGTTTCTAGCTCATCTGCCGGCACTTCAAAGACAAGCTCATCGTGTACTTGAAGCAGCATACGGCTTTTCAGTCCGTCTTTTACCAAACGATCTGCCATTTGAACCATGGCCAGCTTGATGATATCGGCGGCAGTTCCTTGAATAGGCGTATTCATTGCGGTACGTTCAGCGAAAGAACGGATATTAAAGTTGGAATGTGTAATTTCGGGCAACATTCGGCGACGCTGCAGCAATGTCGTTACATACCCATCCCTGCGAGCATCCTTGACGATGTCATCCATATATCGGCGAACCCCTTGGAACACAGCGAAATACTGTTCAATGAATTGCGCCGCTTCCCGACGGGTAATGTCTAAATTCTGGGACAAACCGTAATCGCTAATGCCGTAAACGATACCGAAGTTAACGGCTTTCGCTTGTCGACGCATATTGCTGTCTACGGCGCTTTCTTCTACGCCGAAGACGTCCATCGCCGTCTTCGTGTGAATGTCCATATTCTGAAGGAACGCTTCCTTCAGCTTCTCATCCTGCGAGATGTGCGCTAGCACGCGCAGCTCGATCTGGGAGTAATCCGCTGCGAGAATGTACCATCCTGGTTCGGATGGAACGAAAACCTTGCGGATCTTGCGGCCCTCCTCCAGACGAATCGGAATGTTCTGGAGGTTCGGGAACTGGCTGCTGAGACGTCCCGTCGCGGCAATGGTCTGACGGTAATAGGTATGCACCTTACCGGTCTCTGGCCGCACCTCTTTGAGCAGCCCCTCGACGTACGTCGACTGCAGCTTCGAAAGCGAGCGGTAGTGGAGAATCTGCCCTACGACTTCGTTGTAGGGCGCAAGGCGCTCGAGCACCTCGGCATCCGTCGAGTAGCCGGTCTTGGTCTTCTTCGAAGCTGGCAGACCCAGCTTCTCGAATAGAATCTCACCGAGCTGCTTCGGTGAGTTGATGTTGAACTCGACGCCGGCAAGCTTGTAAATGCTGGACATGATCGTGTCCAGTTGTTTACCAAGCTCCACGCCGAGCGATTTAAGCCCTTCGGCATCCACCGCGATGCCGCGCATCTCCATCTCCGCGAGAACGCCGGAGAGGGGCAGTTCAAGCTCGTAGAAGAGGTGGTGCATACCACTCTTCTCTAACTCATCGCGCAGTACGGGCACCATGCGCGCCATCGCCATCGCTTTGCGACCCAAGTGGTCGCTAAGCGCAGCCATTTCCGGCAGGCGAAACTTCGCGCCTTTGCCGAACACATCCTCGTCTGCCTTCACGTTAGGCAGACCATATTTCACAGACAGGCCGCTCATACTGAGATTCGACTCCGTCGGATCGAGGAGATAGGCGGCCAGCAGCACGTCGAAATCCACCCCTGCGAGGTGGATGCCCTGCCAAGCCAGCGCCAGCTGCGCACGGTGCAGGTCGAAGAGCTGCTTCTTCTTCGACGCATCGCTGAGCCAATCGCGCAGCGGCTTGCCCGCATTGCTTTGCAGCAGCGCAAACGGTACGAAGTAGGAGGTATTCCCGCTCCCATCATCCACGAACCATACAACACCAACCATGACGGCTTGATGCGGATTCTCACCTACAGCTTCCACGTGGATAGCGGCATGGTCGTCCAACTGAGCAATCAGTGTCTCGATATTGGCTTCCGTAACCGCAACGGCTTCCAGACTCTCGACGACGAGATCTTCGGCTTCTACGCTGGCAGTACCGAAATCCATCTTCTCCAGCAGCGACTTGAACTCTAGTTTGCGAAACATGCTAGATAGCGCTTGTCCATCAAAGCCATCATAACGGAACGAATCCCAAGCGGTTTCCATCGGAACCTCACGATAAATCGTGGCTAATTCCTTACTCATGAGGGCACTCTTGGCATGCTCCTCCACTTTCTCTTTCATCTTGCCTTTCAGACTTGCTGTGTTGGCCAACACTTCTTCGACCGTGCCAAAGTCATGGAGCATTTTGAGCGCCGTCTTCTCACCTACGCCGGGAATACCCGGAATATTATCGGACGTATCGCCCATCAAACCCTTCAAATCAATAATTTGATTAGGCGTTAGACCGTATTTTTCTTGGATCGCTTCGGGATTGTACAGATCCATTTCACTGATCCCCTTACGGGTAATCGCGACTGTAACCTGATCTGAAGCGAGCTGCAGCATATCCTTATCCCCAGATACGAGAAGGACTTTCTCCCCTTTCGCATCCGCGGCCTTCGTCAACGTACCGATAATATCATCCGCTTCATAGCCGGACAGCTCGAATTGCGGTATTTTAAAAGCCTTCAATAATTCTTTAATTAAAGGAAATTGTTCCGAGAGCTCTGTCGGTGTTTTCGCCCGCCCGCCTTTATACTCGGTATATTCTTTATGTCGAAACGTAATTTTCCCTGCGTCAAAAGCAACAAGAAAATGGGTTGGCTTTTCCTCTTCAATCAATTTCAGCAGCATGGTCGTGAAGCCATACACCGCATTGGTATGTAAACCACTCGAATTACTGAGCAGCGGCAACGCATAGAAGGCACGAAACGCAATTGAGTTGCCATCAATAATAATTAGCTTATCCATAAGTTCCACCCCAATTTTAGACATACTTCCTTCATCATAGCATACGAAATTAAAATAAAAAAACGGTTCCCTACATAAACATGTAAGGAACCCAAATAAACGATTGCTTGCAACGATTTATCAGTTAAGATGGTCCGGTCTTCAGAAGGAGGTTCTCCGTATGAGTCCTTTTTTCTCACCCACACGTAAAAAGGTTATTTTCTTTGATATGAATAATACGATTCTAGATCGCAGGCAATGTTTCGATTCCGCTTTTCTTGAAGTCATGCAGGATTTCACAGCAAGATGGGACACGGAGGATACGAAACTGACCGCACAAGAGGCTCTGAATAGCTATAAAGCCGAGTGGAGCCGCCATCGTAAATCACCTATCCGAAGCCCCATCTCGCCTGACGAGCTGCGGCATATTTGTTTAATTAAGGCGCTCCACCCTTTTCCGATGCAAGTAAGCACCGCGTTTACACGCACCTTTTTTCATCAAATTGAAGAAAAAGAAGATAATTTCGTCGCGTTATTCCCGGGGGTTGAAGATACACTTGAAGCGCTGTCTCGTCACTATAAGTTGGCTATCATCAGCAATGGCAATCGGAATCGATTGCAACGCAACTTGGAGAAGATGAAGCTAACCTCCTGGTTTGATCAGGATCGTTTATTTACGACCGAGAATGATGGTCCGCGAAAGCCGCATCCCGCGATTTTTGAGCAAGCCCTGAAATCGATGAGCACGGCTGCTGGTCAAAGTGTAATGGTTGGAAATTCATGGCGTAACGATGTGGTCGGCGCGGCTTCAACGGGAATGGACGCGGTATGGATTCACCCGGCCAATATTAAGAAAATCTCGGAGAGGCGAATCGGGAAACAGAAAGTCATCATCGTCCGTTCATTTAAACAATTGATTTATACCTTCTGATCAGTATGTAAGATATCGTTACTTGCGTATGTATTAACCCAATGCTTGAAAATAATAGATACTGCCTTGATGCGCCTTCGCTTGCTTCTTTAACTGGGCGGCTGTTTGCGAAATGTGCTCAAGCGCAATGGGGGATTCACTACTGCACATGACTAACGACAGCGACAACGTGACCCCCTCGCTCTTCACTTGTACACCACTCCGATCCACCACATGCTCCCATTCTTCTCCCTCGTAAAAATGCCTTACGCCCAATTCAAAACGATTAATGATTTCCTGACAGAGCAGCTTCGGCGATACGGTCGTAGAGATCGCAATGAAATCGTCTCCTCCAACATGCCCTACAAAATCATACGGTGTCCCATAAAATGCGACCGATTGCTGCATCACATCCGCTGTGTATTGGATAAGCTGGTCTCCTTTTTGAAAGCCAAATCGATCATTGAACCACTTAAAATAATCCAAATCCGCATAGATGACATGGAAAGGCTCTTTCTCATTAATTCGTTTGCTCAATTCCCGATTTATCTGTAAATTCCCTGGAAGACCGGTCAGCGGATTAGCCACACGAGCGGATTCCATTCTGACATTCGTAATACTTTCCAGAATCGTTCGTATCGACGCAGCGCCAGCCATTTTCCCATTACTCGTAATAATGACAAGATCGTATAAATGGTGAATAGCACGGGATGTGGCTAGAAGGGATACTTGCTCAACAGCCACCTGCTCGTCAACAATCAACGGCGTCGCATCCATCACGCTATCAATTGTCCGGTTCCAGTACAAGGAGTAGGCATATTGCCCCGCCAAATGCTGAAACAAGCGCTCTCTCATCATTAATCCCATTGGTCTCTCGTCATGTACGATGACAACCCCGACGGCTTCTTGATTCTTCTTAAAGTAATCTGCTATCTCTGAAATCATTGTCTGCGTATGGAACACGCCTACAGGCGTTTTCAACCCACCGATATGCCACGTCATATTGCCTCCTTGTACATTGCGATACTGCCAGATGATCATTTTATGCGTATCTTGCAGCCGAGCTGGTGAGGTGGCGGGTTTGCCGAGCAGGTATCCTTGTGCGTAATGCACACCCATTTGTGTTAATTTCGCCAGTTCCTCTATCTGTTCAATCCCCTCAGCGATCAATGCGATGTTCATTTTCTGGGCAAAAGTAACGAAGGTTTCGAGAATATACGCTTTCACTTTATTCTTATGTATATCTTCAATCAGTGAGCGATCAATTTTTATAAAATCCGGCTGCAGTTCAGCAATCGCTTGAAGGGAAGAGTACCCTGCTCCCGCGTCATCAATTGCGATTCGATAGCCTTGTGTCCGGTAATGCGCAAGTATTTTTTTGGCGAGCGAGAAGTCCTCGATGGAGCTTCTTTCCGTAATTTCGAAAACCACATTACTTGGGCTAAGTCCATATTTCTGTAAGATATCTAACGTTTTGCCTGGTACGAATCCTGGGTCTTCTAATACGTGTGATGAAATATTGATAAACAGCAGCTGCTCTTTATGCTCCAATATGGAGCCTTGTATGGCCTTCTCGCGTGCCAACTGTTCCAACCGATACAGTTCGCCTTGTTGTTCCGCATATTGAAACAACCCTAACGGGGAATGGAACGGAGAATCGACGGGGCCACGCGTTAAGGCCTCATATCCCATCACTTGACCATCCCGCAGCGAAACAATCGGCTGATAAACGGAAAAAATACGTTGATCATCCATCAGCTTTTGGAACTGTATTGCAACATCTGCCTGAGCATTCATGTCCATCATCCCTCATCTATTTCATCATGTATGACCATTCTATCAAACCAAATGATAGGCTTGATTAACCTTATGTAAAATGTATGTAAAGACTTTAAAGAAAAAAGAGGGAATTTCACTTTTTCCTCGAAAAGGTGTGGTATAGATTGTTAGGTGCTTATCGCAGATCTCGTGCAGAAAGGACAAGCGATGGAACAACAAGTGAAAATCTTGGCGGTAGATGATCGCTATGAAAACTTGCTGGCGTTGAATAGTATTCTTGCCTCTTCTTCCTATGACGTTATTTCTTTACAATCAGGGGAGGAAGCACTTCGCTATTTATTGAAAGAACCTGCCGATCATATTGCGGTTATTTTGATGGATGTGCAGATGCCAGGACTTAGCGGCTTTGAAACTGTAGAGTTAATTAAGCAACGGAAAGCTTGTCAAGATATCCCGATTATATTCTTAACTGCCCTGAGTACCTCAATTGAGCATGTCTTGAGAGGCTACCATGTGGGATCGATAGATTATTTATTTAAACCTGTTCATCCCAAAATGCTGCGCATGAAGGTCGATGGCTTCGTCAATATGCATCTGAACCATCAGAAGCTAAAGGCTCAGAGTGAGCTTTTACATAAACGCACGTTGGATTTAGAAGAAACGAATCGCAAGCTAGCGGCAGCCGAAGGAAAATTAATCGAACAAAACTTACTTCTTGAGAATTGGGTTGAAGAACGTACCTCTGAGCTTGTGGATGCCCATGAAAAGCTTATGAACTCCCAAGAACATTTCAAAAAAATGTTCATCCTCTCCCCTTCTTTAATGGCCATCCGACGACTGCCTGATCTTACCTATCTGGAAGTAAATGAGAGCTGGAAGCAGCACACAGGCTACGGTGACGAGGTAATTGGCACTTCCTTGAATCTCATGCGTGATGAGCTCGACAATGCAGCGAATTATGGCGACATCGTCCGAAATGAGAAGGTCCGTTACGTCACAAAGTCTGGTGACATTCGTACAGCCTTGTTATCAACAGAGATTATCGATATCGAGGACGAAAACTGTTTGCTCCATGTTGCTGTTGATATTACCGAAAGTCTCCGTTTTGAAACTGAAATGGCACGTTTAGCTCAGTTAAATCTAGTCGGGGAAATGGCCGCTGGTATCGCGCATGAAATACGGAATCCGATGACAACCATCCGAGGCTTCCTTCAACTCTTTCAAGAGAACGATCGCCATATGCAAAAAGAATACATCCCCATCATGTTAGAAGAATTAGATCGCGCCAACGAAATCATCACGGAATACCTTTCCCTTGCTAAAAATAAGCAATCCCATCAGCGCCCTGAGAATATCAATCGGATCATTGAAAGTTTGCTGCCTTTGATTCAAGCAGAAGCGGTTATGTCAGGTAAACATGTTAATGGCCAATTTGGTTATTGTCCGGAGATACAACTAGACGACAAAGAAATGCGACAGCTTATTTTGAACATGTGTATGAACGGGCTCGAAGCGATGACGATTGGCGGAACCTTAAATATCGAAACCTATCAGGAGACTGAACATGTCGTTCTCTTAATAGCCGATCAAGGCAGTGGAATCAAAACCGAACACTTAGAGAAGTTAGGTCGACCCTTCTTCACCACCAAAGATGAAGGAACCGGTCTTGGCTTAGCAATCTGCTACAGCATTGCAGCAAGGCATCGTGCAACGATTGAAGTGAGCTCCAGCGTAAAAGGCACCACTTTCTTAATTCGCTTCCCGCTTCAGTCCAAATAAAAAAGGACCGCCCCCCAAGTAGATGAATTACTTAGGTGGGGATGGTCCTTTTGTTCACTTAGTTACACGTTCAGATCCTTACGTTTCCCAGTAACCATATAGATGACGCCCTCGCCGATATTCGTCGTGTGATCTGCCACACGCTCTAAGAAGTGGGCAACAAATAACAAATGGGTCAATTGACGATTCCGATGATAATCCGTTCCCATCATGCCCATTAGCTCCTGCATGACCGTGCTATATAGCTTATCTACTCGGTCATCCTTCTCAGCCAGCGATGCCGCTCTATGTACATCGCGTTCGGTATAGGAGAGAAGGCTCTCGTGCAGCATTTCGATAGCAATTTCGGCCATTTGCGGAATGACTTCAAGCGGCTTTACCAACTCTTCGCCCGCGAACCGAATCGTAATCTTGGCAATATCAACAGCATGGTCCGCAATACGTTCCAAATCTGTTGCAATTTTCAGAGCCGTCCCAATGATACGAAGGTCACTCGCCATGGGTTGTTGTAAAGCTATTAATCGCAAACACAGCTCATCGATGGTTGTTAAATAATCATCGATGAGATCATCCTTCTGAATGACTTGTGTAGCAGCTTTCTCATCTAGATTGGCCAGGGATTCCACTGATTTAAAAATTAATTCCTCTACACTTTCTCCCATTTGCTGAAGTTCTTTTTGCAGTAGTGCTAATGATTGATGAAATCCCGGTCTTGCATCCATGTCTATCGCTCCCTCTATGTGATTTATCCGAATCGGCCTGTAATGTAATCTTCAGTACGTTGGTCATTCGGATTCGTGAAGATCTTATCGGTTTGGTCTGTCTCAACTAAATAACCGTTAAGGAAGAAGGAGGTCATATCTGATATTCTCGCTGCTTGCTGCATGTTGTGTGTCACGATGATGATCGTATACTTCTCTTTTAAGGTTTGTGTAAGTTCTTCTACCTTCAACGTTGAAATTGGATCCAAGGCCGACGTCGGCTCATCCATGAGCAGCACATCTGGTTCTACCGCCAGTAGACGCGCAATACATAGACGTTGCTGTTGTCCACCGGATAATCCCATCGCGGATTTGTTCAATCGATCCTTAACTTCATCCCAAAGTGCGGCTTGTACGAGACTACGTTCTACAATTTCATCCAGCACTGCTTTTTTCTTCGTGCCATGAATCCGCGGACCATAAGCGATGTTATCGTAAATGCTCATAGGGAACGGATTTGGACGTTGAAATACCATGCCTACACGTTTGCGCAGTGAAACAACATCAGATTCGGCACCATAAATATTATGGCCGTCCACAGCTACGTTACCTGTGATTCGCACGCTATCAATCAGGTCATTCATTCTGTTCAAGGTACGTAGGAACGTTGACTTCCCACAGCCCGAAGGGCCGATCAGCGCGGAAATAGATCCCGTTTCGATATTCAGATCGATATTGTGAAGAGCTTGATTTTCGCCATAAAACAAATTTAGTTTCTCTGCTCTAATTTTATACTTCGTCGCAATAGCCATGTGTTATTTCCCCCCGGAAAGTCTTTTTTGTAAGATTCGACTTGGTATCGAAACTAGCAGATTGAAGATGAGGACAACGATTAGTAGTAAAGCAGCACTTCCTTTTGCGACTTCTTTCGCATCAGGAACAAGTGATTCTGCACCGATGTACCAGAGATGAACGGACAGGGTCTCTCCCATTTTGAGTGGGTTGAAATCAGGGAAGAACCTAGAAACGGACAAACCAGCTGTATAAATTAGGATCGCTGACTCACCAAGTGCGCGCCCTGCGATTAGTGTAATTCCAGTTATCAAGCTAGGAAGAGCAGCTGGGATAAGCACCTTGCGGATCGCTTGCCATTTCGTTGAGCCGAGGGCCAAACTTGCTTCCCAGTAGGATTCAGGTACCGTTCGAATAGCTTCTTCCGTAACCCGCACCATCACAGGTAAATTCAGAAGTGCAACTGTGGCCGCGCCACCTAATATTGAAAATTTAAGCCCTAGTAAATTCGCGAATAACAAAAATCCGAAAAGTCCAAACACGATAGAAGGAACGGAAGAAAGGGCCTCAACGGAAATTCGGACAAGGTCCGTGAACCAATTCTTTTGTGCATAGATGGCTAGGTATATACCTGAAAATAAACCGATCGGAATCGAGATTATGAGTGAAAGGAACAACACATAAAACGAGTTGAACAGCTGTGGTCCTACACCCCCGCCTGCTTTAATCTCTTCTGGCTTACCGAAGATGAAATGCCAGGATAAGTGCGGGATGCCATCGCCTAAAATGCGAATCAGGAACCATGCCAGAATGCCGATAATGACTATGCCTGATGACCAGAAATAGATGGTTGCGATGCGGTCTGTTGTTTTACTTGTCATTTGAGTTCACTCCTCTTAGCTACAATACGAATGATGAGAATGAGGGATAAGGAGATGACAAGGAGCAGCAGAGCCATCAGATAAAGCGCATTGTTCCATGTTGAACCGTAATTGGTATTCCCCATATCTTTGACGATTGCTGTTGTTAACACCGTTGTCGAGTCGAGTAGCGATTTCGGCATCTGCGGAGAGTTCCCGATTACCATGAATACTGCCATGGTCTCACCAATCGCGCGGCCCATCCCTAGAATGATCGCTGTAAGAATACCAGGTCTCGCCGCTGGCAAGAGTACACGCCACATGGTTTGCCACCGAGTTGCTCCCAATGCTAGTGAAGCTTCTTCCAAACGACCAGGAAGTGAACGAATTGCATCTTCCGAAATGGACAGAATAGTAGGTAGGATCATAATCGCTAGGATGATTGCCGCGGGTAAAATTCCGTAGCCGATGCCACCTGTTATTTTACCTAAGGCAGGTACAATGACAGTCATCCCGATCAAACCGTAAACTACTGACGGAATGCCCACGAATAAATCGGTTGCTGGTCGCATGATCTCACGCATCCATTTCGGGGCGATTTTGGCCATGAACAAAGCACCAGATAAGGCGAGCGGAACGGATATAACGACTGCCACTAATGTCATTAACAATGTGCTGTACAGGAATGGAAATGCTCCAAATTTATTTGAGCCAGGCGTCCAATCTGTAGAGAAGAAAAATTCTATCGGACTTACACCTTGGAAGGTCTTGATGCCTTGCATCCCTACGAAAATAATAATAGAGAAAATGATGGCAGACACTAAAGCAGCACTACCTACAAACAACCATCTCATTATCTTATCTTGTCTATGCTGTCTTTGGGTCCATTTGGTGATGACTGGACGATTCTTTTCATCCGCTTTGGCGCTGGTTAGTTGATCTACTATGGAATTCACTTCGTGATTCCCCTTTCTCTACAATACACAGGACTTACTATTATCATAGAATATGAATGTCATTGGATCGTAAATGAATTGTTAAGGGAATGTAAAAGTTTTGAGTTGGAGGCGCGGAAATATGGCGGCTGCAGGGTGCGGCATAGCTCCTCTTAGCGCTCATTTCGCGCTATTGACTCTGCCTTTCCGTCTGTGTTTGCTTTAGTCCGATTTTCCCTAATTAAACTGAGGATTCCTCCTAAAAAAGGAGCATTAGTCAGGTTCCTCCGAACTATTCAGCCATTTTCTGTTGGTGGAGGATGTTTTGGGAGATATAGTTGGGTAGATTGTGACTAAATACGAATTGATGATGCGTACGGTGCGATTAATTCGGTAATTTCGAACTATTGGGTGCTGGAGCAGCGATAGAGCTCTTGGGCGAGCTGTTACTCGAATTTTTCGTGTATCTCGCTGTCCCAACGGCTAACGCGGTGCTCCATCGCCCCTAGCCGGAGTTACTTCACCCGCCGCGCAGCGAGCTAACTCCCTAAAAAAAAAGAGCGCCGCATATTTATGCAGACGCTCTTCATCTAATGCTTATTTTTTCAACAAATCAGCTGGTAAGAATTTCAACTCACGAACTTGTTTAGCTTGGAACTCTTTGCTGGAGATGTAGTCGATGAATGCTTTAGTAGCACCTTTCGCTTCACCTTTTGTGTACATATGCTCAACACCGAACAATTTGTAAGTGCCGTTTTTGATGTTATCTTCTGTGAAAGCTACGCCATCAAGTTTCAATGCTTTTACAGTGTCATCGATGTAAGGTGTATCCACATAACCAATGGAACCGGATTGACCAACAACCGCTGTTTTCATAGCTCCACTGTTCTCTTGTGTAATACCGTCTTTTGTGAAATCTTTGTTATCCAAAATAATTTGTTTAACTAGTGTACGGGAACCTGAGCTATCTGGACGGTGAACAAGAACGATTTTCGCGTCATTGCCGCCAACTTCTTTCCAGTTCGTGATTTTACCCATGTAAATGTCAGCAGCTTGTGCTTTCGTTACGCTGTCTACTTTCACATCTTTGTTAACGATGAATGCGAAAGGCGCGATTGCTACTTGGTGATCAACAAGACCTTTATCTTTATATTCTGCAGCTGGCTCAACGTCGGAGTTACCGATGTCGGATGTACCGTCAGCTACGTTTTTAATTCCTGTACCTGAACCACCAGCCGTAACGTTAATTGTTACTTTAGGGTTCTTTTCCATGAACTCAGTTGCTGCTTGTTTAACTAATGGAAGAAGTGCGCTGGAACCAGAAGCTGTTACTGTACCGCTCAATTCTGTTTTTGGTGTTTCGCTCGGTTTTGCTGAAGCAGATGCTGCTGTTGTTGGTGCTGTTGTTGCCGCTGCATTGTTTGTCTCTGTTTTTGCGCCGCAACCAACCAAAGTCCCCATCATTAATACCGCGGATAGTGTAAATGTAATTCCTTTTTTCGACATGAAGTTAAACATAGTTAACATGTCCTCCTTTGAATGTATGTGCTGGATTTGGTTAAGCTCGATCCCCATCTTCTTGTGTGTTGAACGACCTTACTTCCATATGGTAACAAGCGAATGTAAAATACAAACCCGCGAAACGTAAACGTAATGTAAAACTTTTAATTTACAAATCGTTTACATAGTTCGACGCTTTAGTTAATAGAAGCCCCCTATATTAATAAGTAGTTAGACGTATAATGTCTAAGCTTGTCTATTTATAGGAGGTATACATATGGTTCGATTGATGTTATCCAACTTCTCAATGCGGGCAAAATTAATCACAAGCTTCAGCGGTGTATTGCTCATTTTTTTAGCCATTGCCCTATTCAATCTTCATCAGGTGACGCAAATTAAGCAGCATATGATCGAGCAGAATGATAAAGTTGATCTTAAAGTCATGGCATTGGAGCTTAAGAATTTGGTTCAAGAGATGAACATCATTGCTTCTGGACTTGAAATATCGAAGAAACCGGAATTTATTGAGAAGTACAATAGTAAACGAAAACCTTACAATGATGCTATTCAAAGAATCGGCAACACCGCCAGCACCTCTGATCAGCAAAAGTGGCGAAGTCAGTTAATCCAAGCCTCCGTAGATTACATAAACAATTTCGATACAGCAGCCAAAATGGTTCAGGATACTTCTATGAAACCAACCGATCTCGATATTAACCTGTTGTATCTATACAATGAATCGCAAGAGCTGAAAGATAATATCTTCGGGTTAGTTGATAAGTTTTATATCACTTATGCGGACGGCGCAGCACAGGCGATTGCCAGCTCGTCCAAGGCACTTAATGATAGCCGCACGATTATGTTAGCTGCTTCGGGAGTTGTCTTCTTCCTAACTATGCTGATTGCGTTTCTCATTATCACATCGTTCACACGTCCAATCTCTGTCTTGCAAAAAGCAGTCGCTCGCATTGCATCCGGTGATTTAACTCACACGATTAATTCCTCTGCCAAAGATGAGCTAGGACAATTAAGTAACAGCTTTGACCAGATGATTAAACAGGTTAGGCTCATGTTAGGAGCAACAAAAGGCATCGCTTCTTCGTTATCTGCCCATTCGCATGAATTTCATCGGTTCTCCCAGATGACAGCTTCAGCAAATACGGATATTCTCAAAGCGATTCATGAGATTTCTACTGGTGCGGATGAGCAAGCGATGAAAACAGAGAGTAGCTCGCTGCTCATTGCCGAGCTGGAAGATGAAATACGCGATATCAGCGCGTATACCCATGAAATGAAACGCAGCAGCGACGAGGCTGCCGTAGATGCGCAGCAGGGCACCGCGTCCGTGCAGGCGCTGAAAGCATCGACTGCACAGTCGCAGCTCCTGCTGCAGAAGGTGGATGCGGCGATGCAGACGCTAAGCGCCAGCTCGAAACAGATCGGCGCCATCGTGCGCTCGATTATGGATATTTCAACGCAGACGAATGTCCTTGCGTTGAATGCCGCGATCGAAGCGGCCAGAGCCGGCGCACACGGCCGCGGCTTCTCCGTGATCGCGGACGAAGTGCGCGAGCTATCCCTGCAAACGAACGGATCGTCGAAGACGATCAGTGGCATTATTGGGACGCTGCAGGGGCAGATCCAAGAGCTGCAGCTTTCGCTTGTCGATGCGCGGGAATCTGCGTTAACGCAAAGCAGCCATGTGGAGGAAACCTTCGGCTCCTTCAGCAGAATTGAGCAATCGACGCTAGTCATCCGTGAACAGATCGTGCAGATACATCAAAAAATCGAACAAGCCCAATCCAAAAACGATCATCTGGTCGACTCCGTCCAGTTCGTTGCCGCTATTGCGCAGGAGACAGCAGCAGGCGTAGAAGAGGTAAACTCCACCAGCATCCAACAGGACGCTTCGATCCGCCGTATCGCCGAAGAATCGGATGATATACTGGAGCTGGCTCAGCAGCTTTTTGCAGAAATTAGTAAATTTCAGATCGTGGAAGTCGCTAATATGGATGAGTCCATTGTTATCCCTAGCGATGATGGACGTATCGTGGAACAAATCGTGGAACAGATTGTTGCGATCGAAGAGGAACTGCATATAGAGCCTGTATTTGAACCCCTTGCTGATCCACTCAAACAAAGGGATATCAAAGACCAGGAGCCGCTTCAAACCAAGAAAAAGTTGGTCGGCATCAAATAAAATGATAACAAAAAGCCGAAGTCCCTCATGGGATTTCGGCTTTTTTATGTACTCACTATGTACGCACGATCGCTTTATTTCGCTATCTCATCAGTTGCTTTGATGTTACGCAGAATGCTTACTTCCACTCGGCGGTTCTTGGCCCGCCCATCCGTTGTCGCGTTATCAGCAATCGGACGGTACTCCCCATAACCTACTGAGGAATAAGACGCTGGCTGAATCTGCGTGTTAACGAGTAATATTTTCATAAAGTTCACAGCACGTTTGGCACTTAAATCCCAATTCGTTTCAAAATCTGCGCGGTGAATAGGAATATTATCCGTGTGTCCAGCCACCTCTACCTGATAGCCAGGGTATTGTCCCAACAGATTCGACATGGACGTCGCCAGCTTTTGAGAATCTTGCTTAATCGTCGCAGAACCGGAATCGAACAACGCCTTATCACTAATCGTAATCGTAAGTTTCTCATTATCCAGCTTCGTCGTTAGCTGCTCATTCATCTTGTTTTCTTTAATAAAAGCATCCATGCTTTCCTTTAATTCTTTGAGATCCTTCTCTTCTTTCTGCAGCTTAGCAGCTAGTTGGCTTTCGGTTTTACTCTCTTCATTTGCAGGTGGATTCTGGCTCTTATTATTATTTTTCGGTGCATTTGCAGCATTATCAATAGGGATTAAGTTCGACATCGCGAAGGGCGCTTCCCCCCCGTTGAAAGCACTGTTTAATGAACGCATGATCGCGTCATATTTCTTCTGATCAACCTGCGTTGAAGCAAATAGTATAATAAAAAGGGCAAGTAATAAAGTTAATAAGTCCGCATAGGGAATGAGCCAGGTTTCATCGATATGTTCTTCATGATCCTCGTGCATCTTTTTTTTACTCACTGTCCGGATGACCCCTCCCTCATGCCTTCTTCAAAACTCTCACGCTCTTTATTCGGAACGAAAATCATCATTTTTTGCTTCACTGAATTCGCGGAAACGCCAGATTGAATAGAAAGTAAGCCCTCAACTACCATAAGCTTGATTTCTACTTCTTTCTTGGACTTCTGCTTCAGCTTGTTTGCAAAGGGGTGGAACACAACATAACCTAAGAAAATACCAAACATAGTAGCAACGAACGCCGCCGAGATCAAGTGTCCTAATTTCTCAATTTCACTCAAGTTACCAAGAGCAGCAATAAGTCCAACAACGGCACCAAGTACCCCTAATGTAGGCGCATAAGTACCTGCTTGCGTAAAAATGCTCGCAAATTTCTTATGTCTCATTTCCATTTCAGCAATATCTTCAAGAAGTACATCACGCACAAAGTCAGGGTCATTCCCATCGATAATCAGTCGCATACCACTTTTCATAAAAGGATCAGAGAGCTCCTCAGCTTGCTTCTCCAACGAAAGTAATCCTTCCCGACGCGTAATGCTCACCCAGTTAATGAACGTCTCGATCAATTCTTTTTTGGGCATTAATTTCTGCTCAGTAAAAATGATTTTTAATAAGGCAGGGATTTTCTTGATCTCATCCAACGAGAAAGCTATGAACAGCGCAGAAGCTGTTCCTCCGAAAATGATTAAAGCAGCCGCAGGATTTAATAAAGCAGCAAGACTTGCTCCTTTTAGTACCATACCCAAGCCAATAGATATTGCAGCCAACACAATACCAATAATTGATGATTTCTCCATCTTCATGCACCTCTTTAAGTATTTGAGTTTATGTCATTCCATCTATGTATTTCAATCTGAATCACCAAAATTTCGACAATAAATGACGGTATAATTTCATAATAAGTTTAATTGCGCATTACCACAATCCTTTTTCATAAAATGATAGGTCCAAAGACCCAACTGTTCATAAATTCGATCTATTTAGGTCGAATCCTGACGAACATTCTGTCTTATGTTAAGTTAGATGAGGATCCCTTGAATTCCTGCTTGTTTCGCTCTCTTACTTAATTCTACACAAGTGTAGTAAAATTGGTATGTCTTGGTATTCATTTTGGGAACGATAGATCCGTACAACTTCAGCATCCCACTGTAGGAGGAATGATTGGATTGGAGAAAAGACCTTTTGGCCGGACCGGAGCCCATGTCCCCTTATTAAGCTTTGGCGCCCAACGCATTGTAGATGAACATAACTGTACGGAGGAACAAGCGATTCAAATTGTGAATCGTGCACTCGATGAAGGAATCACTTACTATGACACAGCGCCTAGCTATTCGAAAGGGCAATCGGAAGAACGGTTAGGTAAAGCACTAGCCCTGCATAAGCGTAGGGACGAGGTATGGATTGCAACCAAGACCAACGACCGAACGCGGGACGGTTCTTTGCGACTTCTCGAAGACAGCTTGAAACGTCTGCAGACGGATCACGTCGAGGAGTGGCGTCTACATAACATTATGAAAATGGAAGAGCTGGAGCAATGCTTTGCCAAGGGAGGCGCACTTGAAGCCTTGATCCAAGCGAAGGAACAAGGCATGATCAAGCATATCTCGATCAGTGGTCATACGAATCCACAAGTTCAGTTGGAAGCGATTGACCGCTATCCGTTCGACAGCGCACTTGTCGCGCTCTCTGCTGCTGATCACCTTGTCTATAGCTTCGCACATGAATTTCTGCCAAAGGCCAATGAGAAAGGAATCGCGATCATCGGCATGAAAGTCATGGCGCTGGGACAATTGGCACCTTGGTATGAGAAAGCTTTGCGCTACACATTGTCTTTGCCGATTTCTACAGCCATCGTAGGAATGGAGTCTATGGAACAACTGGAGCAGAATCTGGCGATAGCGAAAAACTTCAAGCCGATGACCGATCTCGAGCAGCTCGATTTCCTGAAGGAAATTATGCACCTGGCGAATCCTGATGTGCTGAAGTGGAAATCGACGGATTGGGTGTCCGGCGAGTGGTATGTGCGATAGAAACAGTGAAAGCCCGATAAGCTCAGATGAGCCTTTCGGGCTTATGTTTTGCTGCTGGATAACTCTAGCGTCACAGTAGACTACTCTTTGGAGTCGAAGAAGAAATGCTCCGCCTTCCACTGCTCTCCTAATTGGAGAATGCCATACGAATAGCGGGGCTGCCTTCTTTTATCCGTAGGCGAACCTGGGTTGAACATGATTGTCCCTTGAACATTTTGTAGAAATGGGATATGCGAGTGTCCGAAAATGATCATCTCTGGCCGCTCAGCCTCGAACGCCTCACGTGCTCTTTCTTCTGTCGTTTTCCGGAAACCATCCCCATGAATAAGTCCAATACGGAAATTACCGAAGGTTAATAGTTTCTTCTTCCCAAACCTCTCCACAATGTCATCGCCGTCATTATTACCTGCTACGGATTCACAAGGCGCAATCTGCTCGACAAGATCGATGACATGCTCACTCACCCAATCTCCTGCATGAATGATTAGATCGACCCCTTGTAAACCTGCAATCAGAGCATTGGGCAGCTTCGTGGCACGGTAAGATAAATGTGTATCTGCTATAACGCCTATTCTCATCCGCTTAACTCCTTCCCATTACAACTAGTCATTAAGGATATACTAGTCAGGAAAAAGCAGGAATGCAACTAAATGCGTACCGGCTTCATGTGCCAAACATACCAACAACCGCCCCACGATACATGGGACGGCTGTTGGTGCATACGTTGCTAATCCAATTGGCGGACTTGCACGCCTTTGTCTCGAATACGATCTAGTGCTTCCTTGCTCGTGAGTCGATCTGTAAGGACATGTTGAATCTCCGACCAGCCCGCCACTTGAGTTAAAGCCTGCGTGCCGAATTTACTATGGTCAGCTAGCAGATAGGTTTCGTCTGCGATGCTGATCATTTTGCGCTTAATCAACGCTTGTAGCTCATTCGACTCGCTGATGCCGCGCTGTACGTGAACCCCTTTGCATGAAAGGAACAACTTGTGCGCATGGTACATATCCAAGGATCGCTCCGATAATGGACCCACGTAGGACAAAGACTTCGGAGAAAGCAAGCCGCCGGTGGAGATGACTTGAATTTTCTCTTTGCCGCTTACTTCAAGTGCAACCTTCATCGAATTGGTGATGATGGTAATCGCCATGTCGGGAATCATTTTCGCCATATACCAAGCCGTCGTACTCGCATCCAGAATGATGCGGTCTCCTTCTTGAATATGTGAGATAGCTTCCTTCGCAATGCTATTCTTGAAATCCGCGTGAGCCGTCTCCCGCTCCATAAAAGGAACTTCGGTTTGCGCTTCCTTCACACTCACCGCACCGCCGTGGCTGCGCATGAGCTTGCCTTCAGCTTCTAAGCGATCCAAGTCACGCCGAATGGTTTCTTCTGTTACTTGGCACAGTTCACTCAGCTCAGTTACACGAATGCTTCCTCTTTCATTAACCAATTGAACGATTCTCTGCCATCTTTCTGCTACCAGCATCGTTACCCCTCATTTCACCGTCGATCGGGAGGCCACATCACAAAACGCTGTATACGCCGCCTGCCAACTCGCGCCATCCTCTGGATGATACGTCTTGACTGGGAACGAATTCCGAATCAGCTTCCTGGCTTCGCGCAAATTCGCGATATACCCTAGTGCTATCCATTGTACTACAAGGTTTCCTAAGGCACTACCCTCTACCGGTCCCGCCCACACTTCACGTTGTGTCGCACTCGCTGTGAACTGACAAAGCAGCTCATTCTGAATGCCGCCGCCAACGATATGAAGGCCGCGATATGTCTTGCCTGAAAGCTGCTCTGCTCGCTCTAAGATAAAGCGATACTTCAACGCTAAGCTTTCCAGGATACAGCGCACGATTTCACCATCGGTCTGTGGCACAGTCTGTTGGGTTTCACGACAATAGAGCTGAATTTGCTTTGGCATATGAGCAGGGTTAAGGAACATATCATCATCTGGATCGATGAAGAATTGGAAAGGTTTTACGGCTTCCGCTTGCTTCACAAGCTCAGCGAAGCTGGCTGTTTTACCTTCTTTTTCCCACGTCCGCTTACATTCTTGAATGAGCCATAGCCCCATGATGTTCTTCAATAAGCGATTTGTTCCGTACACGCCGCCTTCATTCGTAAAATTCCACGCTAAGGCTTGTTCCGTGAGCACAGGCTTCGCTGTTTCAGTCCCCAGCAATGACCATGTTCCGCAGCTTAAGAAAGCGAAGTCATCATCAAGCGCTGGAACGGCAACAACGGCTGACGCTGTATCATGCTCGCCAACGGCGATGACAGGAATGGAAGGTACATCTAATTCCTCGCAAACAGCTGGGCTCAGTGAACCTACGCGAGAACCTGAAGCGACTGGAGGCAAGAAAATCTGTTCTGGAAGGCCCAGCTGACTAATGAGGGATGTTTCCCACGTCAAGCTGGTCGCATTCAAGATCTGAGTCGTCGTTGCATTGGTGAATTCGCTATGTTTCTCACCTGTCAGGAAGTAACGCAACAGGTCTGGAATCATCAGAAACGTTTCCGCTCGGCTTAGCAAATCCGGATTGTTTTTTTGGAGTGCATAAAGCTGAAAGATCGAGTTGAATTGCAAAAACTGCAGCCCTGTTAGCGCATACAGTTTTTCGCGACCTACTTCGCTTATCACCTTCTCCATGATGCCGTCCGTTTGGTGATCCCGATAATGGTAGGGATTCCCCAATAGCTCACCGTTAGCAGCAAGTAGTCCAAAATCAACCGCCCACGAATCAATCGCTAAGCTTTCGATTTTGGTATAGCCTTGATGCTTCGTTTGTAAAATGCCTTGTTTTAGCTCATGCAGCAACCGCAAAATGTCCCAGTGAAGGTGGTTGCCCACCTGCACTGGATCATTGGAGAAGCGGTGAATTTCCTCGATCGTGATCCGGCCCGCTTCAGAATCAAGGCGTCCGACGATCGCTCTGCCGCTGCTTGCTCCCAAATCAAAGGCTAGAACTGTCGAAGACGTACTCACCAGCTTGCACCGCCTTTGCCACGCGCATTGATTTTCTCGTCGTAGCCGCTTGCCAAGTAAGCTTTCATCGGGTCAACTGGCACTCCGTTTTCTTCACGTACCGCTTGTAAAAGTGGCGTTACATCGAATTCAAATGCTTTACGAACCGCATCCTCAGCACCAAGAACATCTTGGTTTGCTTGCGCAGCACGAACTTCTTCAAGGTTGATCAGAAGTGCTTTCGCATATTGCGTTTGTACGTTAAGTACAGATCGCAGCATCGCAGGGATTTTACGCTCAATGTTATGACTTTGGTCGATCATGTACGCAATGTTATTAGCAGCTTGACGAATTTGTGGGTTCTTGTCGTTAGCCGCATCAATGATTTGGTAGAAAATCAAGAATAATTCATACGGATTCACGGAACCAACGATTAAGTCATCATCCCCATATTTACGGGAGTTGAAGTGGAAACCGCCTAGTTTATTTTCATCCAACAAGTAAGTTACGATGTGCTCGATGTTCGTTCCTTGCGGGTGATGTCCTGTATCTACAAGGACTTCAGCTTGTGGACCCAATTTGTTAGCCAAATTGAACGCCATACCCCAATCAGCTAGATCCGTGTGATAGAATGCAGGCTCATAGAACTTGTATTCAATTAACATACGCATGCTAGGAGACATCGCGTTATACATTTCTTTCAGTGACTCATACATCCAGGCTTTACGAGCGCGGATATCCACTTGTCCTGGGTAGTTGGAGCCGTCTGCGAACCATAAGCTCAACACGTCCGAACCTACTGTTTTGGCGATATCAACGCACTCTAGCAAGTGGTCCGTCGCTTTGCGGCGAATCGCTGCGTTCGAGTTTGTTACACTTCCGAAGATGTAGTCATCTTCTTGGAAAAGGTTCGGGTTCACCGCACCGATGGAAACGCCAAGATCAGAAGCGTGTTGCTTCAGCTTCGCGTAGTCATCCACTTTATCCCATGGGATGTGGATAGCAACCGACGGGCAAACACCCGTCAGTTTGTGCACTTGCGCTGCATCTTCGAATTTCTCGAAAGGATTACGCGGTACACCTGTTTGTTGGTAAACTTTGAAGCGTGTTCCTGAATCCCCGTAGCCCCATGATGGCGTCTCAACTTTTAGGGCTTTCAGCTTCGCTTTGACTGCTGCTATATCAATACCTCTCAGGGCTTGTTGCTCTTCGAATAATGCGTAGGCTTTGTCGCTCATCGGTTTGTTGCCTCCTATTAGTTGAATTAGCGTGTGAAGGCAGCAGGTACGCCACCATCAACAGTGATCATGCAACCTGTTGTTTTAGCTGCTTTGGATGATGCGAAGTACACGATAGCTTCTGCTACATCTTTAGGGAAAATGTTAACAAGCAGCGTCGTTCTTTTGCGGTAGTGTTCTTCTAATTGATCCGGTTCAATTCCGTAAGCAGCTGCACGCTCATTGCGCCAGTTGGAGTTCCAAATCGCAGATCCTTGAAGGATCGCATCTGGCAATACAGAGTTCACACGAATTCCGAATTCGCCGCCTTCTGCCGCGATACAACGCGCCAAGTGAATCTCAGCTGCTTTAGCTGTTGAATATGCAGAAGCATTTTTACCAGCAAATACGGAGTTCTTGGAGCCTACGAATACCATGCTGCCACCGATCGTTTGCTTTTTCATAATTTTAAACGCTTCTCTCGCTACAAGGAAATACCCTGTGCTTAGCACGTTCATGTTCAAGTTCCACTCTTTAAGGGATGTTTCGTCAAAAGGACTGGAAGTCGCAAGACCTGCGTTATTCACGATGATGTCAATACCGCCGTAGCTAAGGATAGACTCACGGAATGCTGCTTCTACTTCTTCTTCTTTTGTAACGTCCATGCGTACAGCAATCGCTCTGTTTTCGCCATATTGTTCGTTAAGTTCTGCCGCCAGCTTCTGTGCACCTTCCAGGTTCAGGTCAGCTAAGACAACATGCGCGCCATCTTTGAGGAATTGACGAGCTGTTACACTTCCGATTCCGCCGGCACCGCCTGTGATGAAAGCCACTTGACGGGAGAATTCAGCTTCTGCTGGAGCTAATGTTAATTTATAAAGTTCAAGAGGCCAGTACTCGACATTGAATGATTCATTTTCACTTAGGGATACGAACGTTCCAAGAGCCGTAGCGCCTCTCATAACGGAGATTGCACGGTGGTATAGCGCGCCGCTGATTTGAGCCATTGCCCAGCTTTTGCCTGTGTTGATCATCCCGATCCCTGGAATAAGGATAACACGCGGAGCTGCTTCATTGATAACGTCGCCTTCATTTTTGTTACGGTCAAAATAGGCTTTGTACTCTTCTTTGTAAGCTTCGATACCGGCTTTCAAAGCTTCTGTAAGGCTTGCTGCGTCGCCTGTTGTTGGATTCCAGTCGATATATAAAGGCTTCATTTTTGTATGAACAAGGTGATCCGGGCAAGCTGCACCTACTTGGGATAGCGTCGCTGCATCACGACTATTTACAAATTGAAGCACATCGTCTGCACTGTCAATGGTAAGGATCATTTTCTTCTCGTTGCTTACTGCACCGCGAACGACTGGAAGAACTTGAGCTAATAGTTCGTTGCGAGCTTCCACGCTAAGGGATTCGTATTTGGAACCGCCATATAGGTTCGCTTCGTTCACGCGAGCTTCGATGAAGCTAGCTGCTTCATTAATGATAGCAATTGTTTTGAGGTAGCTTTCTTCGGACGTTTCGCCCCAAGTAACTAGACCATGTTTCTCCATCAGGACAAGCTCAGCCTTTGGATTGTTGCGAACGCCATCAGCGATCATTTTGGAAAGTGTAAAACCAGGACGTACATAAGGTACCCACACGAAACGGTCGCCGTAAATTTCTTTCGCAAGCTCACGTCCATTGTGTGCACAGCATAGCGAGATAATCGCATCTGGATGTGTATGGTCAACGTTTTTGAATGGTAAGAATGCATGCAAAAGCGTCTCAATGGAAGCACGCGGGTGCTTGCTGTCGATCATACAGTTCGCAAGGTAAGCTACCATTTCTTCGTCGGACATTTCGTCACGTTCGATCAATGGACGGATATCTTCCATACGAAGACCTGTGAAATTCTTTGCTTTCATTGTTCCAAGGTCTGAACCGCTGCCTTTAACCCACATGACTTCAACATCGCGACCACGGAAATCTTTCTCGATTGTTTTGTAAGAAGTGTTGCCGCCGCCCCAGTTACAAACAGCACGATCTGTACCTAATAAATTAGAACGATAGACAATTTCCTCTACGCCTTTCGATACTGCATTCGCTTTTGAAGCTTCCCATAAATTCGCAACCATTTAAGTACCCTCCTAAGTTTTACATCCCATGTGTATGTGTTTGTTTTTGATGGTTTCATCGTAACACATCTTTATTTATTTTTGAATAATTATTTTTATGTTTGTTTATGACGGATGGAAACACAGATATGTCTGTTGTTGTGTTATAAAATGAAGGAATCAACTCGATTAGGAGTGGGATATTTGGAAGATGTAGAGCGGAAAGGACAATCGTTGCTGTGCTAATCTGTGAATGTGTGGGTTTTCTTTGGAATTCCACTAGGATGCTCTAACAGAGCAATAACTGGAAAAACTGGAGGTAACACTGGGGGAAAATCAACTTAGCAATCTGCTGTGAGACGTCGAAAGTAGCTGTCTCAGCTAAGCAAGCTAGTCTAAACGACGAATTACGTAACTGAGACGTCGATAATTGCACTCTCAGTAGCGCATCAGCACCAAGTTCGCTCTGAGACGTCGAAAATAGCTGTTTCAGCTAAGCAAACTAGTCTAAACGACGAAACGCGCAGCTGAAACGTCGATTATTGCAGTCTCGGTAGCGCATCAGCACCAAGTTCACTCTGAGACGTCGAAAGTTGCAGTCTCAGCTAAGCAAGCTAGTCTAAACGACGAATTACGCAACTGAGGCGTCGATAATTGCACTCTCGGTTGCGCATCAGCACCAAGTTCACTCTGAGACGTCGAAAATTGCAGGCTCAGGTAGTATTTGAGGTTGGTTGCGTACCTATGGTGAAAGGAGGGGACGGTTCGATGGTTGGTTGAGAATCTACAATGTAAGGAGGCAAGGTTCGATGTTTTTGGAGTAGCTACGGAGGCAAGCTTAGTGGTTATGGAGCGGCTATTAATGAACTCAGCTGTATTTATTCCATCTATTCGAAAGGCTAGATGCCGAGGGAGTCACTCAGCCTATATATCATCATCAAAATCCCACTTATCTCCCCCGCTTGGACTATTACCCGAGTCACCTGGCAGGTCGTCCTGCATATCGCCAGGGTAACCCCCTTGTTCATCCTCGGCTACATTTTGCAAATCAAAAGCATTGATCGTCATAATCGGATATGTATGGTTGGCCGCGATTTGAGCTGCCTGCAGCTTCATAAACTTCGGTGAACCTTCTGTCTCTTCATCATAGACAAGCAAAATACCGTCTGAGTTGCGTAATAGAAACTTGTCCCGTTCTTTGAATTGCCAAGGTCCCTCATATTTGGTCTTCGTTACACTGTTCACGTAATTTGCACGCTGCATGACATTCGCATAGCAGCCTTTCTTATCATCGCTCCACTTCTCCTCCTGCTCTAGAAATGGTGTAATGACAGCTAACTTTACCTCGGGATGCGTGCTCTCTCTCAGTTCAAGCACAGCTTCTGCTGCCCAGAGCTCAACGCCCCATTGACCAGAGACGACAACCCACTCAAGCCCATCATCCAACAAAGCAATGAGTCGTTTTTGAATTGCTTTTTTTATTATGGCAATGCCAGGATGCTTTAACGAAAATATGCCCAGCTCATTTGCTTTATACCCTGTAATAAGTACTCGTTTCAAGGAACTTCACCCCTTGTTGATTATCCTAACAGGTTAGCATAGAAAGAACTAATAGGAAAGATTCGGCCTTCCGAATAACTCTTATGTTAATTAATGTGACATAATTATTACCATTTACAAATTCATCAATAAAAATTGACTGAATTTTTCAAAATAATGATTGAATTCCATAAAAAATTAAGTTAATCTATATTCAATACTTAATTTAACGTTAGATAATATAACATAAGGAGCGAATATAAAATGAATATTGCACTTGTTGCTCATGATGTTTACAAGAACTTACTCGTCGACTTTGTCATTGCTTATAAACATATTTTTCAAAAACACCAGCTTTATGCGACAGGTACAACAGGCAGAAGAATTAGTGAGGCTGCCAAGCTCGATGTCATCCGTTTGCGTTCTGGCCCTTTTGGTGGAGATCAGCAAATCGGGGCGATGATTGCCATGGATGATATTGATTTGCTCATCTTTTTCCGCGATCCCATCTCGGCGTTAGGACATGAACCCGATATTACTGCACTCCTTCGCCTTTGTGATGTTCAACAAATCCCACTCGCTACCAATCTTGGTACAGCAGAAATGCTGATCAGAGCCATGGAAAGCGGCTTCCTCTCTTGGCGTGAAGAAATTCGAAAATATGACTCACCACGACTTAATGGTACAGAACACAAATAATGTTTGAATTTACTTATTTCCACATGTGTAAGCCATTCGACTAGGGCAAGTCCACAATGATTTGCATACTTTAATATCATCTCTTCTTGAAAGGATGATAGAATAATGGCAAAAATCACACAAGGATCTGGTGGTTCTGTGCAATTCAGACATCGCATGGAGGGTTTGACATCTCTCACACAAAATCATCGGCATTCCTTCGGCAATTTGAGTGATATCGTAATTCCAGAAGATGGTAGACACCGCCATACTTTCCAAGGTATTACCACAACTGCTGACGGGCACCGTCATTCCTATTCTGGACGTACAGGCCTCAACATCGGTGTAGGACCAAACCATTTCCATCGTTTTCAAATTTCAACTAACATTGCAGATGGACATCGCCACATCATTTCTGGAAGAACAACAGGTGTCATTCGTCTCGGTGTCGTAGTTGGACACAAATTAATCATTGAGAGCATCGTCCGTCAAAAGGTAAAAAAATGACATTAATAACTACTGAACACTGTTCAGTAGTTTTTTTATTTATAACAGCAAGGGTGATAACATGGTGTACAGTCTCTCTTATTTTTTGTACATTAAAAGAAATGAAACATACTAAAGTGCATTTGTTTAGGCACTGGAGAGGCGTGTGCCTATGGACAAGCAATTGCCCCAAGTCATAGATCAGGAATTTAACCGCTCGCTTAGCGATTATCCCGTTTATTGCAAAACCAAGCGTGATGCGGCAATGATGGCATTTATCCATGCTCATGACGGCTACGAGTTTCACTTCCCTTTTTCGTCCGTCGGAATATGTGTGGTGGATGGACACCAACTTGAGTTTGTTCCGGGCAAGCTGACCATTATTCGTCCAGATGCTTACCACTATATCCGCTCAACCCAGACGGTGGAGTACTCGCGAATCGTGTTATCTGTCGATGAGTCGTATCTCCGGGAACTGTCTGCACAAGAGTCTGTTATATCCGGGCTGGTGGACAACTGGTTTCCAACGGAGCAGATTGTCGCGGTGCAGCTTCACATGGAGTCCAAGGAAGAAATGGAGGCGGTCCAATATCTCCTGCGTACGATCGAAAGGGAGCTTGAACTACGTCGTCCTCACTTCCAACTGATCGTGAAGGCAAGACTGTTGGAGCTGTTTGCGATACTTGGCCGGCAGGCCAGCCTGGATCTCGCCAAACGGTTGACACTTCCACCTACGTATCGTCAATTGATGACGGAGGTCGCGGATTACATAACAGACCGTCATAACGAGTTGTTATCGATGGATGAACTAGCAGAGACATTTCATTTGTCCAAGTCTTATTTGCACAAGCTTTTCAAGCAACATACAGGGCTGACGCCGCATCAATACCAAATGCTGGAGCGGATTAATCGTGCAAAGCTTCTATTGAGTGAGAGCGAAGAGCCCATCACGAATATTTCGTTAGGACTTGGATTTGGCGAGATGGCCTATTTTAGCCGATGTTTCAAGGAAATGACGGGAGTGTCACCGAGCTTTTATCGAAGAAGTATGCGGACTTGAAGCATAGCACTTGTACCCTTTCAATAACTGTGGAGGATAATCCAACTAACGGATAGTGACGTGCAAGCGTGTTCATGATTTGTCTGTTACTGTGGAAGTAACCACAATATCAGAGGTGCATGATGACAATGGATGCGAACAAAGTAATTATGGTCGACGTCAATGACGTGGGCTTTCTGGACAACACAGAAAATCGGACAGGGGCGTTTATTCGTCCAGTTGATACCGCGCTTATGCTGAAGGACTGCTATTGGATTGAGTTCGAGTTATCACGTTTAGTGATGGGGTGGGTAACAGCTGCCCCTAATTGGGAGTGGAAAGGCGAACTGGTCCGCATGGGCTATCTACACACGGAACACATGAAAAAGCTTCGACAACGGATTGATGAGCTGCCAGGAGCAGCACTCAACGATCGTTCTTGGACGCCGGAGCGAGTCGCAGAAGTATTTTTGGCCGTGTCGCTGGCTCCTGCATTTGCCGAGTTCGCATTAGCTTACCGGAGCTTTGTGACTAAGCTTTACAACCGTTATACTTGGCTTGCTGACGCGCTTGATCCTATTCTAGAGGAGCCGACGTTGGACGCGTTGCGCGTCATCGAGTTGGATCGGAAGCGACTAATCGATTGGGCAGATCCGCATGTCCGCTTCGCTTACGTGGACGATTCAGTGAATCGCATGCGCTTTGACAGTTGGCGGCAGTATGTCGATCGGATGTGGGACGAATTGTTCACAAAGGAAGCAAGTCCAGCGACGGATTGGGCGGAGCGGCTGCAACATCCCCCAGCAGGACCTGTGCCGGCAAATCCGGCTGTCGACCCCAAATATCCGCATGTCGATCTAACCAAATACAAAAGCGCCATGTTTGACCCGAACTCGCCAACCTATGATAGCGTAAAACATATGATATTTATCAATGCCAGCGAAATGTCGGCGACCGAAAGTCTTACGTACTTGTATTATGGCGTGCAAAAAATGCCTATGGACTTCTATCACGATATAGCTCGCCATACGTGGGACGAAGCGCGTCACAGTCAAATGGGCGTTCGCAGGTTAAAGCAGTTGGGATACCGCACCGAAGATTTCTCCTGGCATCCATCAACCGCACTGACGCCAGACAATCTGGAGCGAACATTTCCTGAGTTTTATTCAAGCTTAACCATGGTGATGGAGCCATGCTCGTTTATCAAAAAGCGTAAGTCCGTGGAATCCTTTAAGGATCACGGTGACAATTTATCTTCGCTACAATCGGAGTATGACATCGCTGACGAACGGATGCATGTTCAGTTCGGCAAGCGTTGGGGAGCGAAGCTGTTCGAACATATCGACGACTTCGTTACTGCGCAGTCAGTTGCCGAGAAAGCCAAGCAGCTGCATTTGCAAAAAATGGGATACTCCCAGTCAGAAATCAACGGTGTCCTGAAAAGCTTTCCTGAATTTTGCGGGTTTGCCACAATGGATTTGAAATACGACCACTATTAAGTCTGCGTGTAGTTCAATAAGGAGGCATAGGCTTGAAGACGATCATAGCAAAAGCATTTTGGGGTATGGAAGGCACGATAGAGGAAAAAATACGCCGAATCGGCGAGGGCGGATATGATGCCGTCGAGGCCCCTGTTCCGGAAATGATGACGCCGGGGGCATTCCGATTGCTCCTCGATGAATACGGTTTGAGCTATATCGCCCAAATGTCAACTACGGGTGGGGATCAAGCTGAAGAGCATGCCGCTTCTTTTGGGGATCGGCTGCGGCAAGCATCTGAATATGGCCCCTTATTCGTCAACTGCCATACAGGACGGGATCGCATGGAACTCGATGAGCAGTTACGCTTGTTTGAAAGCGCGTTACAGAACGAAGCGGATGTCGGTATAGCCGTCGCCCATGAGACACATCGCAGCCGCTGCATGTACACCCCGTGGACGACGGCAAAGCTGCTGAAGTTGTATCCCGAGTTGAAAATATGTGCGGATTTCAGCCATTGGGTATGCGTCACGGAGTCGTTCCTGCAGGCTAGTGAGGCTGATTTATCACTCGCGATTGAGCGAGCACTGCATATACATGGGCGTGTTGGTTATTTCCACGGTCCACAGGTCGCAGACCCCCGTGCACCCGAAGTTGCCCAAGAAGTGCGTGTGCACGAAGGCTGGTGGAGACGTATTTACGAAGCGAGGCAGACTGCAGGAGTTGAGCGGTTTACATTTACACCAGAATTCGGTCCACCAGGCTATATGCACACGCTGCCTTACACACGGCAGCCGGTGGCTGATTTATGGGAGGTATGTGACTGGGGCCGCAACCGTGTGCCTGTATGGATTGGATTAGAATAGCGTTCGCATATAATACGAACACACAACAGGCTGTCCCCACTTTGAAGGGACAGCCTGTTCATTTACTTTTTAATACCTCAACCAACCACGGATACGCCTGACTCCCATTAACTTCATGAACACCCTCATAGAGATGAACACCTAATTGATCACTAGCACTAACTTCCGCGTACACTTGTTCCAAATACGAGACGGCCGTTTCCACGGTTTCAATTGGAAATATCGGATCCTGTCTACCAGAAGCAATGAACAAGGGGCGCGGAGCAAGTAAGCCAATCAATTCAGGAAGCTCCGCGTAATCAAGCGCACCAGGTAGATAATTATCAATACAATGCCGCACCGCCATAATGCTACCTTTGAATGTATTCGTGAAAGCACAGAGAACCGTAGCCTGGATCCGTTCATCCAAAGCGGCCGTATAGGCAGCCAGCAACCCGCCTCCTGAGAACCCGAAGCAACCGATTCGACTTGCATCTACGTCTTCACGCGAAATCATATAATCAAGCGCCCGAATAGCTTCTTGCACACGCAATCCAGCCAAGGAAAGACCATAAAGTATAAGATGGGAAGCAAGCGTCTGACAAGACGAATTACCGACTTGCCCATCACGTTGATCCGTTTCCAATCGCCGGTCACCGAACCCAATGATTTCCGGAACGACGACTATAAAGCCACGTCTCACCATTTCCAAGGCATAATTACCATGAACATCCGCTGCACCTGTATGCGCAGTGCCATCAGCTCGCAAACCAACGATCTGTCTACTGCCAAAGCCATGCCCATGCAATGCGAGTACGGCGGGCAATTTACCCACCGCTCCCTTGGGAAGCAATACATAACAAGGTACTCGAAAACCCCATAGCGTACCAAATTCCACCCGCTCTCGAACGTGATCCTCGAGCTCCACACGTTCAAGAAGAACAGGACGAAGCTCGTCCTGCCCTTCCATTGGTACTGATAATGAACTCGCCAAACACTTTTTCATTTGGTCCTTCGTCAGTTCCGCCCATTCAGCACGCTGCTGCTCACGCTTCAATGCGAAGGAACGATAGAGATTCTCCATGCTAGCATCTGGATTCCACATCGTTCATTCCTCCGTCAAATCTTAAAATTTAACGAGCTTATCAACCACAACTGGTTGCCCTGTTCGAAGTGAAATATTGCCAGCAATCCCGGTTAGAATGGACATCGCACCATCCACATGTGAAGCCGCACGTTTGAAACGGTCATCTGATGGCTTATCGAAGATATCTTTCAACAATACAGGATCTCCACCGCCGTGACCGCCGACACCTTCTTCAATCTCTACTTGATAAGGTGCTGCGAACATCGGGAATACGGTAATCGTTTTCGCTTTCAACGCGCCCTCATCCGCTTTTTCACCACCGGAATTTACATAAGACTTCTCAACAACCTTCATTTCAATACGGCCTTTGCTGCCGTTAATGTTCACATTAAAGCCTTCCCATGGCAGATAAGCATTCAAGGAATACGTAAGAATCGCTTTGTTTTTATAGCGCACCATAACACCCATCGTATCTTCAATGGAGATCCCGTCACCAAAAACGCTTTGATCACGTTGGTAGCCATCCTCATGCTCTGCATCCAAATACAACCCTTTTAAATTCGGATTGCTGTCCAAATGTAAAGCAAATGGATCCTCTTTCGCATATTCATTACCCGTTGCACGTTGATAGAACTTGGTTTCTCCGCGCTTCTCTGCATTGGCTTTCCCGTAGAACATCAAGTCGCCCATTGCAAAAACCGTCTCCGGCTGCGTTCCTAACCAGAAGTTAACCAGATCAAAATGGTGCGTTGACTTATGCACGAGCAAGCCGCCGCCATTGCGTTTATCACGGTGCCATCTACGGAAATAGTCAGCACCATGCTCTGTATTTAACAACCATTCGAAATGCACAGAGTGCACATCGCCAATTGTTCCGTCCATAATGAGCTCACGGATTTTCGTATTGTGCGGCGCGTAACGGTAGTTAAAGGTAACACGAAGTTGTTTGCCTGTCCGTTTGATCGCATCCAGAATTTCTTGGCATTTCTCTTCGTCAACCGTCATTGGCTTCTCTGAAATGACATCACAACCGAGCTCCATCGCTCTGATAATGTACGTGTGATGTGTACGGTCTACCGTTGTAACGATGATCGTATCTGGTTTTTCTTGACGAATCATTTCTTCGAATTGGTCCGCTTTGTACGTAGGAACAGCATGATATTCATATTTATTAGCTAGTAAACCGTTCGTGAAATTCATCCGTGTTTGGTTAATATCACAAATAGCTACAAGCTCTGATGTATCTCGAAAATCCTTTACCATGGAGCCATAGAAGAATTCAGCTCTTCCTCCAGTACCTACAATCGCATAACGTGTTTTTGTCATCCGTAATCATGCCCCTCTCATTTAAGTACCCTTACATGTCATACTGCAAGATTAATACAATATTTGTTGTGTTTCTAATCAAATATTACTTAATCACTTCATTTCCTTGCATATATTGCTATTCAAAGGGATGTGGTAAAATAGAAAGCAGATTCCGATTCAGAGAGGTGTCCATGTTGATTTTCTACGAGATTGAAAGACTGCGCAGAGAGCAATCCTACTCGATGCCATTGAATCATTTTCATGACCATTATGAAATTTATTATTTACTTAGCGGTAAGCGTTACTATTTCATTCAGGATCGCTCTTATTTGATGCAAGAGGGTGATCTCGTATTTATCGATAAAAATAAATTGCACAAAACGATCGACGCCAACTCGCTTCCGCATGAGCGTATCTTATTGAGCTTTAATGATAGTTGGGTACCAGCCAAGGATCCTGATTATCAAGAGACGGCATTGGCTCCTTTTCGGCAAAAACATATTATCTTTTCGCTGTCAGGCGCCAATCGAACACTGGTTGAGAACCTGCTCTTTAGCCTAATGCGCGAGCAGCAGCAAGCCCAGAAAGGTTGGGAACTGAACAGTAAAGCACTGCTCACACAGTTGCTTGTCTTTTGCGCGCGGCTCATTGATCTCCAAGGTCCAACTGAAGAGCATCCACAGGCTCACAATCCTAAAATATTTGAGATTGTCTCTCATATTAATGAGCATTTTCAAGAGCGCCTTAGTCTGGCGACGATTTCGAAAAAATTCCATATCAGTCCCAGTTATTTTTGCCGTTCCTTCAAGGAAACAACTGGATTCTCCTTCGTTGAATACTTGAACAATATTCGCATACGAGAAGCGCAGCGGCTGTTAAGGGAAACGAAGCTAAAGGTTATTCACATTGCCGAACAGTCCGGGTTCGATAGTGTCGCCCACTTCGGGCGAGTATTCAAGCAAGTTACTTCGCAAACTCCTCTGGAGTGTCGGAAAATGATGCATCTCGGGCTGTAATCAATTGACGGTACGCCGTCGGTGTCATCTTTTTCAGGGCTTTGAACGTTTTGATAAAATAACTTGGACTTTCAAAGCCCACCTCACTTGCGAGATCAATAATCAGGATCTTCGGATTCTCTAGACACTTCATCGCCTTCAGCACCCTCCTCCCCTGCCGCCGCGGAGACAAAACCAAACAAAAAAACCTCCGTGCGAGCTCACGCTCACACGAAGGTTTATCATTTAGAATCCGAAATACTGCTTCGCATTGTTATAAGAAATACCTTGAACCAATTGCTTCAACAATTGCTCGTCATTCGGGAACTCGCCTGCTTCCACCCATTCACCGAACATATTACATAGAATGCGGCGGAAATAATCATGGCGTGTGTAGGACAAGAAGCTGCGGGAGTCTGTCAACATACCTACGAAGCGACCAAGCAGACCGAAGTTGCCTAGCGACTTCATTTGGGAAATCATGCCGTCACGCGTATCATTGAACCACCACGCTGCGCCCAATTGGATTTTTCCTGCGATGCCGTCACCTTGGAAGCTGCCCATCAAGGAAGCGAGAATTTCATTATCCCGCGCATTTAAGGAGTACAGAATCGTTCTTGGCAGCGAATCCGCTACAGCCAGGGATGACAACAAGCCAGTCAATGCGCTTGCTACTGGGCTATCACCGATGGAATCAAAGCCTGTATCTGGACCTAACTTCGCAAATGCCTGTCCATTGTTGTTTCTGGAAGCATTGATATGGTATTGCATCGCCCAATCGAGCTTCTTATAGATGCCGCCTAGGAACAATAGTGTGTATGCTTTATATTTCTTCTCATCTTCTAGACTAACTGGCTGACCAGCAAGTCCAGCAGCGAAGATCGCGTCAACTTCTTCTTTCGTTGCAACAGCGAAAGGCACGTAGTCTAGTGCGTGGTCAGAAACTTTACAACCTACGGAATCGAAGAACACCGCGCGGCTTTCCAAGCCTGCTAACAAGTCATCATAAGTACGAATCGGAGTACCTGTCGCTGCTGCCAATTGCGCAATCCACGGAAGGAACGTAGCGCGATTGATTTCTAACGCCTTATCCGGGCGGTAGGAAGGCAATACTTGCGTATCAAAGCCTTCAATATCTTTGATTTTGATGTGGTATTCCAAGGAATCCACAGGATCATCTGTTGTACAAATGACCGTTACTTTGGAGTTTGTGATCAAGTCTCTAGCGCGTGATCCACCTTCTGCCAGCTTCGCATTCACTTTTTCCCAAATCACTGGTGCATTCTGCTCATTAATCAGTTCGTACACACCGAAATAGGTTTGAAGCTCCATATGGGACCAGTGGTACAATGGATTACCGATCGCCATAGGCAGCGTGGAAGCCCAAGCTACAAAGCGATCATAATCACTTGCTTCACCTGTAATTTTGGACTCTTCGATGCCGTTGGCACGCATCATCCGCCATTTGTAGTGGTCGCCATATAACCAAGCTTCTGTAATGTTATTGAACTGTTTATTTTCATAAATTTCCTTAGGACTTAAATGGCAGTGATAATCGATAATCGGTAATTCTTTGGCATATTCATGAAATAGATGTACTGCGGTTTCATTCGTAAGTAAGAAATTCTCATCTAAAAACGTTTTCATAAAGCGATTTCCACCCTTCTCAAGCTGAATGATCTGCCCTCTATATTAGCAAAAGAATGGCTTAGAAATCTTGCGATTTCGTGCTTTAATTTCATAAAATATGCATATATTGACCTCTAGAAAAGCCCCCACGCGTTATGGGAGCAGTTTGCCTACATTTGAATTCGTTTCAATTTCCTCTGGGATCGCTTCAGTTGCACCTGGCACATGGCGTGCTTTGAAATTTATTAGCTCAGAAGATGTAATACTGATTTGAACCTGACCAGGCAACGTGTGCGCTCGTATGAGGATAGGCTGATTATAATCATTTCTAAAACTAAAATCAGGCCCTCCCCAATTGACAGTCGCATCTCTTCCATGTGGCACATAGGGTACTGATCGGCTGTGTGAGTACCTTTCAATGATGGTAAGGCCAGCACGGTCTACGGCATTAAAAAGGGTGGACGAGATTTGACAGATGCCCCCGCCAATCCCCTCTGAGAATTCCCCTCTTACAATTACCTTGGCCGGCATATAGCCCCTGTTAGGTGTTCGAACACCGACTACACGATTAAAAGAAAACGTCTCATTCGGCTGCACGACATAATTGTTAATGGCTTGAGAGGCTAGTTTGAGATTCGTTACACGATGCGTATTCCGTGAATTAAAATAGGTAACATAATAGCCGATTGGACGAACGCGAATGCTGGCAAGTAATTCACTATCTACTTTGGGATACATCGTTTGAAGCGGCAGCTCCACCTTCATCGGTCCATCTGCATAGAATTGCTCATAAAACTGATTGAGAAAAGCACGACGATTCAGTCTTACGCCCGCGACCTCTTTCACAATTCCCCCGCCATCATTAATGGTCGCATTAATCGGTTTACGATAAATCGATTTATCAATCTGCTCCGCAAGTCGATCTAGTTTTTGCGTATTAACCATAGGCACATCTAGAAGATGCAGGGTATATGGCTCTCTCTGGATCTGGGCCATCCGGCCACCGTCTGAATTCTCCGATAGTTGAAATGTCATTTCTTTGGGCTGGGCAAGCAGCAGCAGGCCCAATAGCCATTCATAGCGCATGAAAGCAATTCACCTCCTGCACCTAGTGTAAACAAATGTAAAAATTCCATGCAATGACAGCCAAGAATCCACTATTCAACCAACGGTAAAATTTATTTGACAGTCAGCGAGTAGAGCGATAAACTTCAAACAAGACGGAGAAAAAGGAGGATTACTCGAATGACTTTTGAACAAAATCTCGAGAAATATGCGGAGCTAACAGTTAGCGTTGCTCTCAACATTCAATCCGGTCAATCGCTTTGGATCAATGCACCGATTCAGCACCCTGAGTTCGTACGACTCATTTCCCGCAAAGCCTATGAAGCCGGTGCTAAGCATGTACATATTGAATGGCAGGATGAAATCTGCACACAAATCCGCTATTCCCATGCACCGGAGGACTCCTTCAACGAGTATCCAACATGGCGCGCGCAAGCGCTAACCGAATTAGCGGAGAACAATGGCGCTTACCTATGGATCGATGCCGATAATCCTGAGTTGCTTAAGGATGTAGCTCCCTCCCGTATAGCTGCGAATGCCAAGGCAGCGGGTCCTAAGCTTGTCAAATGGCGTGAATACATGTCCTCTTATAAGATGACATGGTCCATCATTGCGGCTCCTTCACTAGCCTGGGCACAAAAGGTATTTCCTGATCTCGAAGATCAAGCTGCCGTGCCTGCTTTATGGGATGCTATTTTTGAAGCTACTCGTGTAGATCAAGAAGATCCCGTTCAAACGTGGCGAGATCACAATGCGACACTTCGAAGTAAACGGGAGCAATTGAATGAGAAGCAATTCCATAAAATTCACTACCGTGCTCCTGGCACACAGCTGACGGTTGAACTTCCACCACAGCACATTTGGCGAGGCGGATCTGCGACGAACGAAACCGGCGATTTCGAGTTCAACCCGAACATCCCGACAGAGGAAGTGTTCATTTCCCCTAATCGTTTAGGCACGAACGGAACCGTTCGCAGCTCCAAGCCGCTGAGCTATCAAGGAAGTCTGATCGATAACTTCTCGATCACCTTCGAGCAAGGCCGCGTCACACACTATACCGCGGAGCAAGGCTTTGAATCGCTGCAAGCGATGATTGAAATGGATGAAGGCGCACACTTCCTCGGCGAAATCGCACTTGTACCGCATGTGTCTCCGATTTCGAACACCAATTTAATCTTTTTCAATACACTCTATGATGAAAATGCTTCAAACCATTTAGCCCTCGGCAGAGCCTTCCCTACGTGTATCGAAGGCGGCACGAAGATGACCAAAGAGGAGCAGCTGCAAGCTGGATTGAATGACAGCCTCATTCACGTTGACTTCATGATCGGATCCGCCGATATGGATATTGACGGCGAACACGCAGATGGAACCCTCGAGCCGATCTTCCGCAAGGGAAGCTGGGCATTCTAATACAAAAAGGCTCAAATTGTAGTTAACTAACTACAATTCGAGCCTTTTTAATTAGCCTTTTCTAGTTTCTAACAATCTCAATTTTACGAATGCGATTCGTGTCTCGCTCCCGCACAATGAAAGTCAGATCCTGATACTGCCATTCTTCACCGATTTGCAACTCTGAGTTCGTGCTGTACAACCATCCACCAATGGAATCCACATTCTCGTCTTGAATATCAAATCCCAACACAGCATTTAACTCGTTTAACAAGGCGTTACCATCAATTAAATAGTGTCCTTCCGTTATCGTTTCGATCTCTTTCCGTTCATCTTTATCAAATTCATCCCGAATCTCTCCGACAATTTCCTCTAAGATATCTTCGATCGTAATTAATCCTGACGTCCCGCCGTATTCATCGAGGAGCAACGCAATATGTACTTGTTCTCGCTGCATCTTTTTGAGCAGTGCTTTCACCGGCATTCCTTCGGGAACCGTCATGATCGGTTGCAGCAGTCCTTTAAAATTAAAATCCGGATTTGAAAAATAACTTAAGAAAACTTGCTTCGTATTTACGAATCCGATGATATGATCTTTGCTCTCTTTTGCAACTGGAAAACGGGTGTATTGCTCTTTCGTAATAATCCCCATGTTCTCTTCAAGTGATTTATCGGCGTATAGACAGATCATATCCGTCCGTGGAACCATGATTTCACGAGCTAACAATTCATCAAAAGAGAAGATCCGATTCACATAACTGTATTCTGTTTTATTTATTTTTCCACTCATCAGGCTATCTGATAAAATAATTCGAATTTCCTCTTCGGAATGGGCTTCTTCGTGCTCACTTGCGGGCTTGACGCCAAATATCTTGACCAGCTGAGTCGCTGAACCATTTAAAATCCATATGAATGGGTACATAATTTTATAGAAAAAGATAATTAACGGAGCTGTTAGAATAGAAATGGCTTCCGCTTTCTGAATCGCTAATGTTTTGGGGGCTAGCTCACCTAGCACAACATGAATATACGTAATGGATAAAAAGGCAATACCGAAAGATAGGATATGCGAGAGTGTATCACCTAGGCCAAGTCCTTCGAACAAGGGACCTAGAAGCTTCTCGACCGTGGGCTCTCCCAACCAACCAAGACCTAATGCTGTGATCGTAATGCCGAGCTGACACGCTGACAAATACCCGTCCAGATTGGACGTAACCGTTTGAACAGCTACTGCATTTTTCTTGCCTTCAAGAACCATTTGATCTACACGGCTTGGACGAATTCGAATAACGGCAAATTCTGTCGCGACAAAAAAAGCGGTAAGCACAATCAATACTACGATTAAAAATAAATTGATAAACATAATAACCTACTTTCGGAGATCTGGATTTACATCTATTATTTTAACTTTGTTGTATGAACTTATCAATATTTACGAAACGTTATAAAAAGGATTCCACAAATGAACAAAGAAAATATAGCCTCATATAGTAATATAGGATGCTTGCTATCCGTTTGGGAATGTTAGTCAAAGGAGTGCAACCTCAGGAATTATTGTCTAATCAGCCAATCAAAAAGGAGTTGATCCGATGAGTATCAAACCGAACATCGCTGCAATCAGTGTCAACTTTGATCTGGGAGCAGGTCGCCGCGGGGCAAGCCATGGACCTAAGGCCATTTTTGAAGCAGGATTACTTCATCAGCTAGAACAATTAGCCTATACCGTTGATCATGTTGCTGATCTTCGTCTAGTAAACGACACAGCAACTCCCTTAGATACGCATGTGGATTCACGCAACCTCAATTATTTCGCTGAAGTTATAGAAATCAATACCCAGCTCGCTGATCAGGTTTCTCAGGTTGTCAGTCAGGGCGCTTTCCCACTCATTATCGGTGGAGATCATAGCATAGCTATTGGTACGATTGGAGGGTTATCCAGCCATTATGCCAACTTAGGCGTGATCTGGATTGATGCCCATTCTGATTTAAATACGCCGGATACAAGTCCATCAGGGAATATACACGGCATGTCACTTGCGGTCAGCATGGGGATCGGGCATCCTTTGTTAACCGACATTAAGGGGAAGAATCCCAAGGTGAAACCCGAAAATATTGTGCTCATTGGGGCCCGTTCACTTGATGAAGGTGAAAAGAAACTTATTCGCTCGCTGGGTATCAAATGCTTTACCATGTATGATATTGACCGCAAAGGCATGGCCCATGTTATGCAGGAAGCGATTGATTATCTACAAAGCAAAACAGATGGCGTTCATCTCAGCTATGACGTGGACTCCGTTGACCCTATTGAAGCGCCAGGAACGGGCACTGCCGTCAAAGGCGGGCTTCATTTCCGCGAAGCACATCTCGCCGTCGAGATGCTGCATGAGGCTGGTATCGTAACTTCTGCCGAGTTTGTGGAGGTCAATCCGTTGTTGGATGACAGCAACAAGACTTCACAACTTGCCGTAAGCCTGATCAGTTCTTTATTCGGCGAGCAGATCCTATAGGTTGAATGCGCAAATACCCCCACTCTACGTGATAGAGGTGGGGGTATTGTTAGTTTAAGTACAGACGTTAGTCTGCTGGCCGAAGCAGTCTATCTCCGGCTATACCAGGCGTAGTCATTTGAATCGGGTTGAGGATTTCTTCGATCTCCTCTGGTGTGAGAAGACCTTTCTCGAGGATAAGCTCCTTCAAGGTATAGCCCGTACGAACCGCTTCTTTCACTAGCTGCGCGGCGACCTCGTAGCCCAGATGCGGGTTGAGCGCTGTAACAATGCCGAAGCTTTGCTCTACGTAATTTTTGCAGCGTTCACGGTCAGCTTCCAAGCCTTCGATGGCGAAGCGCTCAAACACGCTGGCTGCGTTTCGCAATATTTTGAGAGACTGCAACAGATTGAAAGCTAAGACTGGCCCCATGACATTCAGCTCGAATTGCCCTGCTTCACAAGCTAGACAGATCGTATGGTCATTCCCAATAACTTGGAACGCCACTTGGTTCACAACTTCTGGCATCACCGGGTTTACTTTGCCCGGCATGATCGAAGAGCCTGGCTGTCTAGGCGGCAGCTTCAATTCCCCTAGCCCTGCACGAGGTCCAGAAGCCATCATACGAATATCGTTGCAAATTTTCGAGAGGTTCACAGCACATACTTTCAGGGAAGCAGACAACTCCGTGTAAGCATCCATATTTTGAGTCCCATCGACGAGGTGCTCCGAGATTTCGACTGGAATTCCCACAGCACCTTTTAAATGAAACATAACTCGTTCTACATATTCAGGCTTGGCGTTAAGCCCTGTCCCTACGGCAGTAGCCCCCATATTGACGATTAACAATCCCCGCATCGCCTGCTTTATTCGACTGATATCACGCATCAACACTCTCGCATAAGCGCCAAACTCTTGCCCCATACGAATAGGAACGGCGTCCTGTAGGTGGGTTCGGCCCATTTTGATCACATCATCAAACTCAATTTCTTTCCGTGCAAACGCGCTCTGCAAAGAGCTTAATGCCTCAATTAATTGCTCGGAAAGACGGTATGCGGCTATCTTAATCGCGGTTGGGATAACATCATTGGTTGATTGCGACATGTTCACATGATTATTTGGGTTACAGTGAAAATAACTCCCTTTTTGCTCACCTAACACCTCTAAAGCACGATTAGCCAGCACTTCGTTCATATTCATATTAATGGAAGTACCTGCTCCGCCTTGAATGGAATCGACGATAAACTCCTCAACGAGGCTGCCCTTGCTGACTTCCTCAGCTGCTTGTACTAAAGCTTCTCCTATCTTCTTAGGCAGCATATGGGTGTCCATGTTCGCAAGCGCGGCTGCACGCTTCACTTCGGCTAGCGCCGTAATTAGTTCCGTATGAATCGTAACACCTGTAATCGGGAAATTCTCAATTGCTCTCATCGTTTGAATGCCGTAGTAGGCATGAGAAGGGACTTGCTTTTCACCTAAAAAGTCTTTCTCAATGCGAAAAGTCATCGGAACCATCCTTTACCACATCATATTTCATTCCCTAAGCTTTCATGGAACCCATCGTGGCATCTAGCCCACTATCGTGGTTATTTTTAGCTTAAAAGTCAGGGATATGCACGGTCAGGCTAATTTTGAATAGCCTCACCTATTTACCAATTATATACTTAGGATGTCATCGTACGCTAATACTAGAATACAATGAAGTACACCTGTAGAAGCTAGGAACTCATGAAAGGGAGGAATTCACATGGCTACTCAAAGCTCCTCTATCATTGAACAAACAGAGAAATACGGTGCACGTAATTACCATCCACTCCCGCTTGTTATTTCTAAGGCCGAAGGCGTCTGGGTTGAAGATCCGGAAGGAAGCCGCTATATGGACATGTTGAGCGCTTATTCCGCTTTGAATCAGGGGCATCGCCATCCGCATATCGTGAACGCACTCATGGAACAAGCAGGCAAGGTGACACTCACCTCGAGAGCCTTTCATAGTGAAACGCTTGGCATGTTCTATGAGAAATTAGCCCAATATACAGGAAAACCTATGATTTTGCCAATGAATACAGGGGCTGAAGCCGTTGAAACTGCCATTAAAGCCATTCGGCGCTGGGGCTATGATGTTAAGGGGATACCTGCTGATCAAGCTGAGATCATTATATGCGCAGGCAACTTCCATGGTCGAACTGTGACCATCACGTCATTCTCCTCCTCACCGGAATATCAACGAGGTTTCGGGCCCTTCACGCCTGGCTTCCGGATTATTCCGTACGGCGATGTTGAGGCGCTGCGTGATGCTATTGGTCCGCATACAGCAGGGTTTATGGTGGAGCCCATTCAAGGCGAAGCTGGGATTGTCATTCCACCAGAGGGCTACTTGCGCGAATGTTATGAGTTGTGCACGGCGAATCGGGTATTGTTTGTTGCGGACGAAATCCAGACAGGATTCGGCCGCACCGGCCGCCGCTTTGCCAGCGACTGGGAAGGCGTCACGCCGAACCTGTATGTCTTGGGCAAAGCCCTAGGCGGCGGTGTGTTCCCGATCTCGGCTGTGGCCGGAGATCGCGAGGTTCTTGAGGTGTTCGAGCCAGGCTCCCACGGCTCGACCTTCGGCGGGAACCCACTCGGCTGCGCCGTGGGGATCGCCGCTCTTGAGGTGCTCGAATCTGAACAGCTCGCAGAGCGTTCGGATGAGCTTGGGGCTTATTTCCTGAAGCGGCTTCAGGAAATCAAGTCGCCGCAGATCGCAGAGATTCGCGGCCGTGGTTTGTTTATCGGTATTGATCTGACCGTTGCAGCACGCCCATTCTGCGAAGCACTGAAGGAGAAAGGGCTGCTATGCAAGGAGACGCATGAGCATATCATCCGCTTGGCGCCACCTCTGATCATTACGAAGGATGAGTTGGATTGGGCTTGGCAGCATCTTCATGATGTGTTGCATGGAGATTAATGTTTTTATCGATGGAGAATAATTGTGGCTGGTTAATGGCTTGCGAAACCATGGTGGCTGCCACTACGTGTTTAGAAGCATAAACTACAGCTAATTTGTCCGAATCTGACCTGTTTGCACGATTAGATGGAAAAAATGCAGCTAATTTATATGAAATTTGAAAAAACGAGCAAATCGAAGAGATTTAACTACAGGAAATACAGTTAACCTTTCGAATTCTAGATATCCGCTTCAAATAGATGGAGAAAATCCAGTTAGTTTGCGGGGAGCTAGTGGGATTAGTGGGTGTCTTGGGTGTCTTGGGTGTCTTGGGAGTCTTCGGGGTCTTCGGTGTCTTGGGTGTCTTGGGTGTCTTGGGCGTCTAGGTTGTCTTGGGTGTCTTGGGCGTCTTGGGTGTCTTGGGTGTCTTGGGTATCTTGGGTATCTTGGGTGTCTTGGGTGTCTTGGGTGTCTTGGGTGTCTTGGGTGTCTTGGGTGTCTTGGGTGTCTTGAGTGTCTTGGGTGTCATGAGAGTCGTTGGTGTCGTGGGAGTCGTGAAAACAGAAGTAGCAGATTCATTACTCAAATCTCATTAACTCAAAAAGAAGCAGTCTCAAAAAGTCTAGATCGACTTTTTGAGACTGCCTCCTTTTTGTGCAATGTTACGGTTGCTCGTTCACAAACACGAGCTCCTTGAATTGCTGCGGAATATGGAAATTGACCTTTCCTGTAGGCGACCAAGCTGAATAGTGACGGATGCCTTCACGATCATCATCAATCCGGAACACATTCCAATGCCAAACCGTTCCCGGTTCCGGCACGCCGACATCGTCCAAGTCAGCAAATGGGATTTCGACTTCATAAACGAGCCAGCCGTCATCAGTGCCTGGCGTGACCTTGGCCTGAAAGCCGTTAGCAGTCCATGATCTATCCACGTCTATTTTTCCATGTAATGAGTTATGAATGAATGCATCGAATAAGACGCCTCGCGGACTGATCTCGAATTCATAATACGTCGTGCCGCCGCCAAATGGATCAATAAACACTTCTACGACGTCTTCCTCGTAAAGTGAATCGTCACGCTTCGTCATCGTTGCAACGATATGATCATCTTGACATTCATAACGGATATGTAGAGCTTCCTTCGTCCAGCATGCACGAAACTGTGTTTCCAGCCGCGGAGCTTCCGCGGTCACTACATCACGTAAATACCCGATCGGGGACACAGACCAATCCCATTGACGAACATTTTCCACAAAACCACACACATACTTCATTCTCGTTATCTCAACCTCACTTTGGCATACCAGATTCAAGTCTTATATACGATATTAATATCAAACTCTTTCGAAAGAAAGCTCGAAATTTGATCGCGAGATTCCGACTTCACATCTTTAAGCCAAGAGGCATCCAGGCGCTCTATCACTTCTAAACGTAAATCTTCATACTTATCCTTCGCCTTCTCTGTTTCGCGCGCTCGATTAGAGGTGTAGAGAAATAAAGAGATACAAGCGAGCAACAAGCCGCATAATAATTTATTCGCTATGATTAACTCCAAGATGAGCAGGGCATTCCCGCCTGAACGAACAATCACATGTTGATACAACAAATATAAGACAAAGAGAAGGATGCCACCCGTTAGGATGGATAAGATGGGCTGCATTTTTTTCATTTTGTCCCATTTCACTTTTCTTTCTTGCAACTCTTTTAACAAGACTTCGGTATCATCACTCACATTAATAGTAGGTCCAAGCACAGCATCTCCCCCTCATATTCATGCTATGCTTGTCTATTCCTTTTCTTTACAAAAAAAAAGACCAAGAGCATCACTCTTCACGCCTCGCTGAAGATGCTCTTGATCATAACCTATTATTTTAGAAGAAATAACTTCAATAATTTCGACTAGAAGCGTTTCTTTCCTACAAGAAACTTTTTGTTTCCTTTTTTAGATGTTACAGGCACATGTTTGTAGCTACGCACCATTTGTGTTTTACAAAGCGGGCATGTTGGTAAAGCTTCCGTCACGAATTCTTTGCGAACCCAAGCTTTACATTCTGTGGCTTTACATTTCCAAATCTCAATCTGTTCAACTTCTGGCTTCTGTTCTTCTTCCGTTACAATACTCGTTGATGTAGACATTTCAATTATGTGCTCCCTGCTTCGTAGATTAGACTACTTATTATTATACAGATTGGATCGAATATCAAGTCTTTCCCGTGTTCAAAACTATTTACCAGTGGTAGAATAGACAAAGCGATTGCAATTTAGACACAAAATACAAAGGCAGGAATATCGCATGACCACTTTACTACGCGAATGGAAGCAGCAACTGCAAGGCTATAGCCGGAATATTAAGCTGTTCTTCTGGTTTAATTTTGTTTGGAACTTAGGGATCAGCATGTTCGGTCTCGTATACAATTTATATGTTCGCAGTCTAGGTTACGAGCAAACCATGGTCGGCAGCCTAGTAGGCATGACCGCGCTCGCCGCGGCCATCATTTTGATCCCAGCAGGTATTATGAACGATCGCTTCGGACCGAAGCGTATCATATCCTTTGGACTTCTTTTTACAATTGCCGCCCTCACCGCACGTTCCCTCATTGAATTGGAAGAAGGGATGTTGATTTCAGCCTTCTTAGGCGGTATGGCGCTAGCAGTCGTTTCAGCTACCATTCTACCGTTTATGGCTAATAACTCCTCCCCACAGCAAAGGGTGCATTTATTCAGTCTCAATATGGCGCTGGTTATGCTAGCCAATGTAATTGGCATCTCACTCGGTGGCGTACTGTGTGATTTCTTTCAATTTATGATCGGTGTAGATGAGGTTCACAGCCTTCGGTATACCCTATTAATTGGTGTGGCCATTGCCGCGCTTGGCGTCTTGCCGATGTCCATGTTTGGGAAAAGCGATCAAGAAGAAGCAACTCCTGCGCGTGAAACATTGAACTGGAAGCAAACGTGGCGCGAACACAAGACATCGATCCAAGTCATTAGCATTTTTTGCTTACTTGGCTTACTTTCCTCGCTCGGTGGCGGGATGATCGTTCCCTATTTGAACGTATACTTTGAGGATCGCTTTGAAGCGTCCAAATCCTCCATTGGGATTGTCGTGGCATTGGGACAAGCTGCTACAGGTGTCGCTTTTCTCATCGGACCCATGATTGCTAAGCGTTATGGAGAAGTCAAATCAGTTGTCTATTTGCAACTAAGTTCCATCCCTTTTCTACTACTCACTGCTTTCTCGGCAAATTTCTACTTATCTTCTGGTGGTTATTTATTCCGTCAAGCACTGATGAATGCTGCGAATCCTTTCTATAATTCAATCAAAATGAGTTATGTCCATCGCTCACTTCGCGGGTTAGCATCGAGTTCAGGGGAAGCTGTTTTTAATCTCGGATGGTTTATTGCTTCTCCGATTAGTACAGGCCTCGTCTTCCGATATGGCAGTTACTTCGGTTATGCATATGCCTTTTGTATTACAGCGGTCGTCTATTCTGTCATTTCCTATTTATTTTATTTCTTCTTTGGGAAACAACGATTTAAGACCCTTGAATAATTCTACATGAATTACCTCTTTTCCATCGTTGACGTAGACGAAGGAAAGGAAATACAATAGAATGAGAGCGCATTCATACTTACTTCTTGGTTGCTCAAGGAAGAAAGTTCGAATACGAGGGGGTTGCTGGTTGATGCGAAATAAAATTATCTTTAATGGCCAAAGCATTGTATTAACCTGGTTAATTTCATATATCGTCATTCTCTTATTACCTGTTGCCATTGGTCTATTATTATATATTGAGTCCAACCGGACCCTGAAAGAAGAAATACAACAAGCGAATGATTCTTTACTAAAACAAGTACGTGAAGTGATGGACAACCAATTCAAAGCCATGGAACAGCTCAATTTCGAAATCACATGGAATGTAAATATTCAAGAGTTGCTCTATTCCAACAAGTATGAAACCTATCCGAAAGATTTACCCTATGATGAATATCAAATCGCCAAGAGCTTATCGATGTACAAAACCTCCTACCCATTGATCGACTCCTTTTATGTGTATTTGAACAAAAATCAGTCTGTCATTCTTCCAACTACCGTTCGTTCGAAAGATTTCGCTTACGAGACTTTACATAAAAGCTCTGATTTCCCCTTCGATTCTTGGCAATCCATTATGACACACAATAATTTCAAAGGCTTCATCCCGATGTACCGGATCGGAGACGATAATAGTCTTCGCAAAACAGTCGCGTATGTGAGTACGTATCCCGTTGAACGCAATCAACCGCTTGCCACGAATGTCATTATGATCGATCAGTCACGCATCCTAGGCGCTATTCAGAATATGGAGATCTTTAATAAAGGCCATGTTCTCATTCTCAATGAGCAGAATCAAGTTCTAGCATCCAGTTCGGAGGGCACGATGCCCATCGATTTCCCTTATGCCAATTTAGGGGATACATCCAATTTTTATTTTAATAGCAACGATGGTGAGAAGTATGAAGTGTTCAATATTCAATCTCCGCGTTCGAAGCTGAAATACGTCTCTATTATGCCAAGCACGACTTATTGGCAGAAGGCCTCACATATTCGTAACTTGACCTATTTGAGTCTAATCATCAGTCTGCTTGGCGGAGGTTTATTGACATTTGTCTTCCTAAGAAGAAATTACAACCCTGTGCGTCGATTGGTTCACGCCTTTTCCAAGAAACAAACCCTTGAATCCGGTAGAACCTACAATGAATTTCATTTCCTCCAGCAAGCAGTGGATAGTACGTTAATCGAGATGGCTGATTTCAAAAGCAAAGTTGAACAGCATCGGCAAATCGTCCGTTCACATTTTGTAGAAAAGCTGCTCAAAGGTAAGCTGGATGCTAAAATTCCGATCGCGGAGGCTTTAACCACTTTTGACATGAAGCTGGATCGGAAAGAGTTTGCCGTCATGCTGTTTGTCATTGATAAAAGTGAGTCCTTCTTCGAACGAATTACGCATACGTCCGATGAGGAGAAATGGAAGCTGCTGCAATTTATCGTCAGTAATGTCGTAGAAGAATTAGTAGCTCAGAAGCACCGCGGCTATGTGGCCGAGATTGATGATACACTCGGTTGTTTAGTGAATATGACGATGGAAGACGGTCGCAGCTCCAAAGAAGAATTAATTCGTATTGCGGATGAGGCACAGACCTTCCTGGCTTCCACCTATGATATACACCTTACGATTGCAATTAGCACCATATACGACCATATTTCCTGTGTGCCGCAAGCCTTCTTGGAAGCTTTAGATGCCATGACGTACAAACTTGTAATGGGCGGGCACGAAATTCTTGCCTACAATGAATTACCACCCAATAGCCACTGTGATAACCCAACCGGATATTATTATCCGATGGGCGTGGAACAACAGTTTCTGAATGCCCTGAAATTCGGAGAACTTGATGAAGCTCACGACATTCTTCGAGACATTATCCAGAAAAACTTTGAAGGCTCTGGCATTTCCGTTTCGTTAACCAAATGTCTCATGCTTGGCTTGGTAACCACGATTATGAAAAGTATAAATGATACAGGCGGTATTCAAGAAAGCTTCTTCATCCGAAATCCCAAATTGCTGGATCGCCTCTTAAACAGTAAAACGATCCAGGACATGGAGCATCAACTCGGCGATATGGTTACACAGGTCTGTACGTATACCTCCGCCAAACGACAACATGCCAACTCGATAACGAAGCAGAAAGCCCTTCAACAGCTCGTTGACCAAGTGAACACGTATATTGAGCACAATTACACGGATGCCAATTTGAATGTAACGATGATCGGCAGTCATTTTGATCGTAAAGCCACCTATTTATCCAAGCTGTTCAAGGATTATGTCGGTGAAGGCTTACTCGATCGGATTAATAAGGTACGGGTTGAGAAGTCCAAACAGCTGCTCAAAGGAAAAGAACAATCTGTCGGTGATGCTGCCTATGGCGTTGGATTCAATGATATTAACGCGTTTATCCGTGTATTTAAAAAAGTGGAAGGCATTACACCAGGTAAATATAAAGAAATGCTAGAAAAATAACGAGGTTCCGGGGGTGGCGAATAGCTGCCCTTTTTGCTTCTTCCAGGGCATCTCCACCTAAAAACAAAGAGAAAATCAATAAAATTGGCTATTTTGCTGAAGGAATTGGACATTTTGTAGAGTCTATCATGAATTATCAAGATGCAATTGGAGATATTCAAGATACCCGAATTGTAAGCGCTAACATATAATTCAATTAGGGCACAGACAACTTCACACAAACACTTCGAAGCCTGTTTCACTGGTCCATTTCTCATTACACCGCTCTCTTGCCAGTTTCACATGGCGAAAAACTTTGAGGAGGTCAACACATGAAAAGAAACAGTAAAAAAATGTTCACCATGTTGGTTACCACATCTTTAATGGGAACTTTAGTTGTTGCCTGTTCATCCAACTCTTCTACGACAAGCTCACCTAGTCCAGCCGCTTCAGCAGATGCGACCAAGGCATCCACCGCACCAGCCGCTGGCGCAGCGGTTACTTATCCGCTCAAAAATGATAAAACCCTAACATACTGGGGAGAACTTGCTGGTAACTTAACAGGGGTAAAAGCTACACACGCTGATACGCCATTCTTTCAGAATTGGCAAAAAGTTACTGGCGTTCCTTTGAAATTCACTGCACCACCGACTAACCAAGGGATACAAACACTTAACGTCTTGTTGGCAACGGGCGATCTGCCAGACATGATCGAATTTAACTGGGCAGATTCATTCCCAGGCGGTCCTGAAAAAGCGATCAAAGACGGATATGTCCTCAAGCTGAATGATACCATTGATAAATTTGCGCCAAATTTAAAGAAATACTTGAAAGAACATCCAGAAATCGACAAACAAGTTAAAACGGATAACGGCAGCTACTACGTCTTCCCATTCATTCGCGGCGATGATTACTTACGTGTCTACCAAGGTCCAATGGTTAGAAAAGATTGGTTAGATGAACTTAAACTTCCGATCCCAGAGACTATCGACGATTGGTATACAACACTTAAAGCCTTCAAAGAGAAAAAAGGCGCAACATCTCCTTTCGCGGTTGTAAGTGTTCCTAGACCTTTCAATGAATCTTACAATGGTGCTTTCCTCAGTGCTTTCGGCGTAACACGTGATTTCTTTATTGATGATAGTGGGGCCATTAAATTTGGACCTGCAGAGAAAGGCTTCAAAGAGTATCTGAGTACGTTCCGCAAATGGTACGCAGAAGGTCTCATTGACAAAAACTTTGCAACCGCAGACAGCAAAGCCATGGATGCCAATATGGCATCTGGAGCTACTGGAGCTACTGTCAATAATGCTGGTGGCGGTATTGGTAAATTCCAACCGCTTATTACAGCCAAAGACCCTAAAGGTGTTCTCGTTGCCGCTCCATATCCAGTACTTAAGAAAGGCGACATCGCCATGTTTGGTCAGAAAGACCCTTCTTACTCATCTGGTGGATCTGTCGCGATTACCGCTACTTCCAAAAACATCGAAACAGCTGCTAAAATGCTTGACTACGGTTACACCCAAGCAGGAGGCTTGTTCTTCAACTTCGGAACTGAAGGCACATCCTATAAAATGGAAAATAACTATCCAAAATACACGGATATCGTTATGAACAATCCAGATAAACTGGCACCTGCACAAGCATTGTCCCTGTACATCCGCGGTAACTACAATGGACCATTCGTTCAAGATAAACGCTATATCGAGCAATACTTAGCTCTGCAAACGCAACGTGATGCTGTAACCACATGGTCAAAAACCAACGTGGACAAACACAAAATTCCGCCAGTTACAGCAACACCTGAAGAAAGCACAGAGCTTGCAAAAATTATGACAGATCTGAACACGCTTGTTGACGAAATGACGCTCAAAATTATTTTGGGCACAGAGCCTCTTGATAGCTTCGAGAAATACCAAGAGAAGTTCAACTCCGTTAAATTAAGCCGTGCGATTGAAATCAAAAAGGCTTCCTTAGATCGTTTCAACAAAAGATAATCAGTACCATGGGGGGCGGGGATCACTAGCCCCTCCCCCATGCTATTCATTTCTGCGGCGAAAGGAGAGATATTATGCGTAAACCAGCGGAGGCTAGTTTTCCCATTCGTTTTAAACGCGATTTTCTATTAAATAAATATTTGTATCTTATGATGGTTCCCGTGCTGGCTTACTACTTTATTTTCCATTATGCGCCCATGTACGGTGCCTTAATTGCATTTAAAGAGTACACACCGATTAAAGGGATACTTGGATCCCCTTGGATTGGATTTCAAAACTTCCAGGATTTTTTCACCAGCTATTACTTCTGGCGAATTCTCAAAAATACCGTTATCATCTCACTTTATTCGATCTGTTTTGAATTCCCTGCCCCCATTATTTTGGCTATCCTGATTAATGAGTTGACCAATAAGAAGTTTCAACGTTTTGTGCAAACGATTACTTATATGCCGTACTTTATCTCACTTATCGTCATTGCCGGGATGATTAAAGACTTCACCAACAATGGCGGCTTAATCAATACGTTACTGACGTATTTTGGCGCGAATGATACAGCCATGCTGCAGAAGCCAGAGCTGTTTCGAACCATATATATCTTATCGGAAATTTGGCAAAAAATTGGCTGGGAATCGATTATTTATCTAGCTGCATTAATGAGTATCGATCAAGAGCAATACGAAGCAGCCAAAATGGATGGTGCTACCCGACTGAGGCAGATATGGCATATCACCTTGCCAGGCATTCTACCAACCATTTCAATTATGCTCATTCTTCGTATGGGGAATTTATTGAACGTCGGCTTTGAGAAAATCATCCTGCTCTATAATCCTAGTACCTATGAAACAGCCGATGTAATCTCATCCTTCGTTTATCGAAAAGGTTTGCTCGAATTTGGTTGGAGCTTTTCTGCTTCCGTTGGTCTTTTCAATTCCTTCATTAATTTGGCACTACTGATTGCAGCCAACAAAATAAGTAAACGAATTAGTCAAAACAGCTTATGGTAGTAAGGAGGAACTCCGATGAAAGTCAGTTTTAGTGACAGAGCATTCGTCAGCATTAACCATATCTTATTGCTTGTATTAGTCATTGTAACGTTATATCCGCTCATCTATGTTACCTTCGCTTCCATCAGTGACGGCGCACAACTCATTACGCATAAAGGCTTCTTATATCGACCGCTAGGGTTCAGCTTGGAAGCCTATAATAGTGTATTTAAAAATCCAGCTATTCTAAAAGGCTACCGCAATACCTTGTTTATCCTTGTGTTTGGTGTCGCCACCAACTTAATTGTCACCGCTTTAGGGGCTTATGTGCTCTCTCGAAAAAATGTCATGTGGAACAATGTATTTATGTTCATTGTTGTTCTCACTATGTTTTTTAGCGGCGGACTCATCCCTATGTATCTGGTTGTGAAAGGTGTTGGCCTAATAGACTCCTTATGGGCTACGATTTTACCTTTCGCGGTAAATACTTTCAACTTGATTATTATGCGCACAGCCTTTATGGCGGTTCCCGAGAGCCTTGAAGAGTCTGCCAAGATGGACGGGGCTAACCATTTCGTTATTTTATTCCGCGTCATCATCCCACTTTCCATGCCTGTTATCGCGGTTATGATCTTGTACTATGCGGTAGAAAAGTGGAACGGCTGGTTCTACGCTTCCATCTTCATCAAGGATCGAGATCTCTACCCGCTCCAACTCACACTTCGAGAAATCTTAATCGCAAATAACACCGATTCGATGAGCGCAGGCGCCAACGCCGCCGATCAACACCAGATCGGGGAATCGATCAAGTATGCCACCATCATGGTTGCCTCTGTACCTATCCTTATTCTCTATCCATTCGTTCAAAAGTATTTCGTGAAAGGCGTCATGATTGGCGCTGTCAAAGGGTAATCACGAACGATAATTACGAAACGTCGTCTTCTCCGAACTGGGGAGACGACGTTTTTTATGTTGGACAAGACGAATATTTCGCACCAGTAGGCACAAGCAGAGACTGCCAAGTGCGATGGACATACATTATAGGACAGATAATTTATACGGAGTAAGGAGGAACCTCCATGCATATCGATCTTGGTTGCGGTCACCACAAGCACTCGAATTTCTTTGGCATCGATCGCGTGGCGTTACCGGGTGTTGATCTAGTATGTGATATAAACGCAGGAATTCCTTTGCCTGACAACGCTGTAGAATTTGTCATGGCTAGTCGAAGCCTTCCCTTTGTAACTAATTTATTCACTGTCATGTCCGAGCTCTATCGGATTTGCAGCCACAAAGCCATTGTTTGTATCCTCGCGCCTTATGCGCATCATTTTCGCCATACGTCGAATCCGTATTTGAAACAAAAATTCGATGAATATACCCCTCGTTATTTGACGAATTCCTTCCTTCAACCTGCAGGCAGCCCTATTTGTCCACCCGTACCCGAATACCTTGAACAACATTCTCCTTTCGATTTTCGGCTTATTCGGATGGAGCTATTCTATGAACCGCCGTACTCGACAACGTTGTATGAGCAGGATGAATTAGACATGTTACAATACGTACAACCCAATCTAATTAGCGAAATTATGTATCATTTCGTGGTCGTCAAACAGGAATTACGTATCGACGATTGGCACCGAATTTGCAATCAAAAATACGCCGAACCCGTCTGGACTCCCGCACTTCGCCGCCAACGTGCACCAGAAATGGAGGAAAGCTTCGACCATTTGGATGCCATCCCCCTATCCAAGAAAGTATCTCCTGTGAACCCAACTTCTAGTAATGAGTCGATTAAATCCGCAAAAAAAACAACTCCGCCAGTTAAAAAGAAAACAGGCACACACAAGTAAGATTTTTCATGCGTAGGTAATCATTTTTTCGTTTTCGGTTCATATCTTAAGACCATCGGCCTATTTTACTTTCCATCACCACACCGTTTTCTCGATTCTGAGGACTTAACGGTACAAATACTAGGGGGTGACGATCATAGCTCTCGTCGTCAGGGCCACACTCAACGCAACTGGCGCGATTACGTTCACCGGAAATACACTTGGCCTAAGCCGATCAAATACAGATGGTGTACCGGGAACTCAAGACAGTATTGGTGCTTTTACCACGATCAATACAGCGCTCAAATACGGAACCTATCCTAACGGAACAACTAGTCTCTATACCCTTAACAGCTCATCAGCCATCCTAAGCATTCCTGCTGGAAGCACCGTATTGTACGCTGAATTAATCTGGGGTGGTTCCTATGTGAATGGCACTGTTAACTTAACAGCTTTTATTAACAATGCCGTCACCTTCACCACACCTGCAGGGACCAGCAGCATTACGCCAGACAACGCAACAAAAAATGAATTTGACTTAGGTGGCGGAGCACTGGGATATGTCAGATCCGCTAACGTCACAACACTCATTCAACAAGGGATGGGTGGAACTTATACGACTGGAAATGTGGTTGGAACCATCGTTATTCCTGGTGATTCCACCGCCAACCATGCTGGTTGGACACTTGCTGTCATTTATCAGAACACCAGTTTGCCCTTCCGGAATATGTCACTGCGGGTTGGCGCTGTCCTTGTCCAATCGACATCTCCGCCAGTCAATACTACGATTACCGGATTTGCTACACCAGTAACGGGTGCTCTAGGCGGCAGAGCATTATTTAGCGCCCAGGAAGGAGATGCCAATCGAACAGGGGATCAAGCGTTATTCGGACCTACAACAGGTTCATTAGTCGCATTATCTGGACCCAATAACTTTGCGAATAACTTCTTCGCTTCCCAGATCAATAATGACGCTGGGAACCTGAACACCACAGGAACCTTTGGCTCATCCAATCAGATCAATGGCGCGCCAGGCACCAATATTAGCGGCGGACGACAAGGTTGGGATATTACCAACATTGATGTATCTGCACGCCTAATTAACAATCAATCCTCAGCCGTGCTGCAATTAACGACATCAGGCGATGCCTATGTGGTGAATGCCAATGGGATTCAGGTTGATATCAACGCACCCAAAATTAATGTCACCAAAAGTGCCAATGTCACTGGAACTGTGGTAGGAGATACCATTACCTACACGGTCACTACCAGCAACACGGGAACAGCCAGCGCGGCCAGCATCGTGTTATCCGACGCACTCCCAGCAGGCTCAACGTTCGTTCCTGGCAGTGTCACGGTAGCTGGTGTTGCCAAACCTACTTATGATATTACTTCCGGTGCACCACTTGGCTCACTTGCTTTCGGTTCCTCCATCATCGTTACGTACAAAGCGACGGTCACAAGTATCCCAACTCCTTCCCAAATAGGGAATATGGCGAATGCTGCTTTTACGTTCCAGAGTGTCGCTGGAGGTAACGTCATTACGGGTGTAATTCCTTCGAACACGGTAACAACGCCCATTTATGCGCCGAAAATTGGCATCGTAAAGTCGGCCAACACAGCCAATGGTTCCGTGGGAAGTACAGTCACATATACGCTGCAAGTCGCCAATACAGGGAATATCGGGGCGAATGTTACCATCACCGATAATATTCCTTCAGGAACATCCTATGTACCGAATAGCTTTAAGGTAAATGGTGTCACGGTACCCGGCGCGAATCCCGTGGCAGGCGTCAACATCGGGACAGTAGCCGCAGGCGGCACTTCAACCGTTACCTTCGACATTCTAATTCTCGTACTTCCTTCACCATCGCAAATTATTAATAAAGCAAATAGTACATATACCTTTCAACCACCAGATGGCCGAACCATTCCAGGTGCAGCAGAATCCAACACGCTCACGATTCCTGTTCGATTACCGAGCGTGGGAGCTGTCAAAAGCACACCCGTTATCGACGCTGTCGTTGGAGACACCTTTACATACAACACCGTTATTACAAATTCAGGTGTAGAGAGCGTTACAAATGTTGTTCTAACAGATACGATACCCGCTGGCACTGTATTCGTACCAGGAAGTGTACTTGTTGGCGGAGTTTCGAAACCAAGCGCCGTTCCTGACGGAGGTATTGGTGTTGGCTCCATTGCCGCAGGCAGTTCTGTCACCGTTAGCTTTCAGGTCAATGTCGTCTCCTTACCGGCTTCAGGACAATTAGCGAATCAGGCTGGCGTCTCGTATTCATCTGGTACCTTTAATGGGACATCGTTAAGCAATACCATTACAACACCGGTATTCCAACCCATCGTTTCGATTGCCAAAAGTGTCAACAGCACGAACGCCACTGTTGGCGATACCCTGACTTATACACTTATCGTTAGCAATCAAGGTAATATCGCTGTTCAACCAACGATCGTAGATGCGATATCTGCATCATCTTCGTTTGTCGCAGGCAGTGTTACGATAAATGGCGTTTCCAGCCCTGGTTCCAATCCTGCTACTGGCATTGCAGCAGGTTCTCTTGCACCAGGGGGCACGACGACGATTACCTTCCAAGTTGTTTTGCAAAGCTTACCATCACCACCACGACTGACGAACTCCGGCACCGTCAATTACACGTATCAACCGCCTGATGGGCGTGTATTGCCGGGAAGTGCAACGTCCAACACGACTGACATCCCAGCCTCGGCACCGAATGTTTTAGTGACGAAATCCGTCAACCTGACCTATGCTGCCTTTGGTGATGTTCTTATTTACTCACTCGATATTCTTAACAATAGTGTTGTTCAGGTTATGAATGTGGTTATTAATGATGCGCTTGCAAGCGGGGTTACCTTCCTGTCTGGCAGTGTGATCGTCGATGGCGTTCCGAAGCCTACCGCCAATCCTACAACGGGATACACACTAGGTTCTATAAATCCAGGCGTCACCACTCACGTTCAATTTCGGGCAACCGTAACTTCACTGCCTAATCCGCCACAAGTCCCAAACAACGCAAGTATCAGCTTCACATCTGGCGCTTTTTCTGGGTCAACCTTTTCGAACAGCGTCATTACCTTCATCGAACAGCCCATCATTTCCCTTACCAAAAGCGCTAGTCAATCCTTAGCGGTTATTGGTGACATCGTTGCGTACACGATTGAAGTGCGCAACACGGGAAGTATAGCGGCCAATGCGACGCTTTTTGATAATATTCCTGCAGGCAGTTCGTTTCTTGTGAACAGCGTTATCGTCGATAATGCACCATTACCTGGCGTTGATCCCGTAAGCGGCATCCCCATTGGTACCATTCCTGTGGGTGGAGTTAAGTCTGTCGTATTTTCAGTGTCAGTAGAATCGCTGCCGAACCCGCAGCAATTAGTCGACCAAGGTACAACTAGTTACACTTTTACGCTCACAGATGGCCGTTCACTCTCTGGATCTGGCAGTTCCAATACGGTAACGATTCCCGTATCTGCCCCTAATGTCGTGGTGACGGAAACTGTCAATGTAAGCTCAGCGGTTCAAGGTGACACAGTTATCTACACAGTTGTGATCACCAACCAAGGTGTTGCGAACGTCAACAATGTGATTATGACCAGCATTGCCGATGTCAGCACTTCATTCATTCCCGGAAGCGTCATCGTAAATGGCGTACCATCGCCAAACACGAATCCGTCCACCGGTATTCCAATCGGAACACTGGCTCCCAATACGCCGGTAACCGTGACATTTGAGGTGAAAATCACAATGCCAACGCCACAAATCATTAACCAATCTAATGTCAGCTTTACATCTGGTACGTTCTCAGGCTCCTCTTCTTCCAATAATGTCGTCACACCTGTCACACAAGCGGATCTGACGTTGCTGAAAACGGCCAATACATCGAATGCCACTGTTGGTGATACCGTACTCTATAGTATTCTTGTGACAAATACAGGCAATCTAGAAGCGAATGTGATCGTGACCGATACCATTCCAGCAGGAACTTCTTTCGTGCTAAATAGTGCTATCGTTGATGGTACGCCTCAGCCAGGAGCTGATCCGGTCACAGGTATTAATGCCGGCACGATTGCAGCAGGCAGCTCCAAAACGGTATCCTTCTCGGTACTCATTAACACCTTGCCGAGCCCGCAAGTCATCAGCAATACCGGTACGGCTACATATACGTTCTTCCCGCCAGATGGGCGTACCATAACGCGAACAGCGACATCCAATACGGTATCGTTCCCTGTTTCTTCGCCGAATGTGGCGGTTAATAAAACCACATCATCTACAGCACTCACAGTTGGGGATACGATTACGTATAGTACCGTCATCACGAATAACGGGATTACAGCCATTACAAATGTTTCCTTTTCCGATCAAATTCCGACCGGCGGAACCTTCGTTCCTGGCTCTGTCGTCATCACAGGTGCTCCAACACCTGTCGTTCCTCCAAATCCTGCCACAGGTGTTAGCATAGGTACAATTGCCGTCGGCGCATCGGTTACTGTTTCTTTCCAAGTACTCGTTACTTCGGTGCCTAGCCCAGCGGAATTTCATAATTTTGCATCCGTCAGCTTCACTTCTGGCGCACTGTCTAGCACAACTAATTCCAATACGGTTATTACACCTATTTATCAACCTGTCGTTAATGTGCTCAAAAGCGCGAACAGCACGAATGCCACTGTTGGCGATACCATTGTCTACACGCTGAACGTCTCCAACACAGGGAATTATCCCACTGCCGTTAACATTTCGGACACCATTCCATCCAATACGACATTCCTACCAAACAGCGTCTTTGTAAACAACGTACCTTGGCCAGGGGCCGATCCGGCGACAGGCTTTTCCATTGGCACACTTGATCCTAATACGACGGTGCCGGTTACCTTTTCCGTCATTATCGATTCGTTGCCTAACCCGCAGATCTTAACGAACACAGCTACAGCTGCCTATTCCTTTACACTTCCTGATGGTCGTACATTCAATCGCAGCGTGAGTTCCAACACGGTTACCATCTCGGTATCATCACCTGACGTTAGCATTGCCAAAAGTACAACCGTTACTGACGCTGTCGTGAACGATATTATTCCTTATAAATTTGTCATTATGAACAATGGTATTGCTCCTATTAATAATGTCGTATTCTCTGACCCGTTGCCTTCCGGAGAAGCCTTCATTCCGGGCAGTGTCATCATTACTGGCGCTCCAACGCCTCCTGTTCCACCGAATCCAGTATCAGGTATTGCACTTGGTACCATTGCCGTTGGTGCGACCGTTACGATTACCTTCGATGTCAGAGTCACATCCTTGCCAGACCCTGCTCAATTAAATAACTACGGTTCTGTTAGCTTTACTTCCGGCGCCTTCTCAGCGGTCACCTTCTCCAACACCATTACGACGCCGGTCTATCAACCAATTCTATCCGCCGTCAAAAGCTCTAATTCAACCAATGCAACGATTGGCGATTTGATTATTTACACGATTAATGTCAAAAACTCGGGGAATTACCCAGCTTCCGTATTACTCGTTGACAACATTCCAAGCGGTACGACATTCCAACAAAACAGTGTTGTACTTAACGGAATTACACAGCCTGGAGCTGACCCTTCAGCGGGCATTCCATTCACTTCACAGCCTGGTGCAACTGACATCGTTACCTTCGGTGTTTTAATTGTATCCTTACCAAATCCGCAAACGTTAGTTAATACAGCAACGGCTAACTTTACATTTAGTCCGCCTGATGGACGTATTCTCACTGGCTCCATCAATTCTAATACGGTGACGATCCCTGTTTCTGCACCAAATGTGCAGTTATCTAAATCATCTACGGCAACAGATGCAGTTGTTGGAGATATTGTTCCTTATGAAGTTATTATCACGAATAGTGGGATTACTACCGTGAATAACGTCCAATTCTTTGATCCGCTTCCCGCCTCCACAAGCTTCGTAACTGGCAGCGTCAAAATTAATGGGGTAACGGCACCGAATGCGAATCCGACGAATGGTATTTCACTCGGTTCGATTCTCGCAGGAAGCCAGGTTACCGTCGCTTTCAATGTCACGGTTACAGCATTGCCTACATCCCAGCAGCTTAGCAATCAATCATCTGTCACCTTTACAACGGGTGCTTTCTCAGCTTCCGCCTTCTCCAACACGGTCATTATCCCTGTGTATCAGCCGATACTTTCTGTACTCAAAGGTGCGAATACAACGAATGCAACGGTTGGGGATACGATTATTTACTCCTTAACACTGACGAATTCTGGAAATCTATCTGCGGATGCAACGGTATTTGATTCCATCCCAGCAGGTACAGCCTTTGTTCCGAACAGTGTGATTATCGATGGTGTTTCTCAGCCAGGCGTGAATCCAGCAACGGGTATTAATGCTGGAGCGATTGCCCCGGGTGATTCCGTCGATGTCTTAATCACACTAGAAGTAACCGTAGACGCACTGCCATCTCCGCAGTTGCTTTCCAACCAAGCTACGGCCAACTATACGTTCTCACCGCCAGATGGCCGCCTATTAAACGGTACTGTCCAATCCAATATTTTGGTCATCCCAGTTTCAGCGCCTAACGTTAAGGTTGTAAAAAGCACGGATGCCATTGATGCGATTGTTGGCGATACCATTCTATACACCATCGTGGTCTCGAATAATGGAATTGAAACCGTTAATAACGTCGTGCTGACCGATCCGATCCCAACTGGAACCAGCTTCATCGTGGGAAGTGTCATCGTAGGCGGAGTTTCCAAACCTGCTCTTAATCCGAGCACAGGTGTACCAATCGGTTCTATTCCTGCCGGTGGTTCAGTCACGGTTACATTCGAGGTGACGGTCGTATGACGGCCGACTCCCACTCCTCGAATCACCTGATCAATCAATCTGTCGTAAGATTCAGTTCAGGCACCTCCACCAGCCATTCTTACTCGAATATCGTAGATACGCCTGTGGTTGGTCCGATTATTACTGTACTCAAAAAAGCAAACACACATCTGGCCGTTCTCGGCCAGATCATCACCTACACCTTGTCGATCGCCAATAAGGGTAACTTGGATGCACAAGTTACCCTTTTTGACAACATGCCTGAAGGCACCGCCTTTATTCCAAACAGCGTAATTGTTGATAATATTCCGTTGCCTATGGCAAGACCTGACCATGGTATACCCCTAGGTACTATGCAGGTATGCCAAACCATTGAAGTTACCTTTCAAGTTATCGTCTTAGAAATACCTGACAATCGACAACTAAAGAATCAAGCAACTACCGTCTATTACTTCCATACACCTGGCGGCAGAGATGTTTCGGGCAGCTCTAAGTCCAACACGATTATCATTCCGTTTAAAGAAACCAAACTAAAATTCACCAAACAAGCAAGTACAACATCTACGTATGTTGGGGACACGGTCACCTTTAACTTTACGATCAAGAATGACGAAGACTGTCCGATCCATCACCCCTTCTTCAAGGATGAATTGCCTGCAGGTGTTGCCTTTGTACCAGGAAGTGTTAAGATCGATGGGGTTAGCTACCCTGCCGCAAATCCTAATATGGGTATCAAGCTTGGAGATATCCCTGCGCACTCGGAAGTTTGTCTTCAGTTTCAAGTCACCATTGTGCATGTGCCCGCATCGCATTGCATCGTAAACTCTGCCGTTCTAACGTATACCTTCGAGGATTGCAAAGGAAAAATCGTTTCGAATTCGATATCGATCCACGTTTATGATCCTGCTCTAAACGTGGTTGAATCTGTGCTTGAACCTAAAGCTACCCTTGGTGATACATTGACTTATTCTATTACAATTGCCAATCATGGCAATATTACCACCGAGGTCCGACTTTCCGATTTCATTCCCGAAGGCAGCTTCTATGTCGTAGGAAGTTTAACCGTAGATGGCGTTCCCTATAGTCAGACTGTTCTCCCTAGCATCATACTGCTTGGTACGTTGCAGCCGAATAAGTCATTTCTTGTGAAATTCCAAGTCACTGTCAACTCATTCGCCATTTCCTTGGATCAGAAGTTACTTACTAGCCAAGCTCACGTTTTATTTACTTATCAACTGCCAGATGGTCGCATCGTCTCGAATATGATGTTATCCAATCTCGTTACCGTTGAACTCTTACTGCCTATCATGGATATTCTTCTGTCAGCTAATCCACGTCAGGCAGAGCCTGGTACGACTATCCATTACCACATGCTTGTTGCCAACACTGGAAATTTAGCCGCGAATCAAGTGAGTCTGACCGACTGGATTTCTCCGTTAAATACATTTATTCCGGGATCTCTACGAATCGATGGTGTTGTCATCCAAGACGTTAATGTAAAACAGCCACTGGTACTTGGCAATTTACAACCACGTTCGAGCATTGAAATCACCTATGATGCTTCTATCATCCATCATTCCAATGTGAGACGTCTCACGCTTCAAGTCCCTGCAACATTCGAATACCAAGTGAATGACCCCATTCATAAAGGGACCGTACTTTCCAACGTTATCGTGATACGTATTGATCATGCGGAGGAGTAGCAACTTGAATCTCTCATCATCACCAAAAAAGAAGCCGAGGCTGCCATAGCCTCGGCTTCTAAATTAGTTACGATCATTAATCGCTTTGATGATTTCAACAGGGATTTTCGGCTTGCGATCATAAGTGAGCAATCCATTAATTTCCTGCTCGACATCCGTCAATTGCGTATAGCAATAACCTTGTACAACGCCGGAGTTCAGGAGTGGACGAATGACTGCGCGCAGCTTTTGCTCATAATCCTCGTCATTATCTGCCCCGGAGTAGCCCCAGCCTTCCCATTCACTCTTCTTGTACGCAATTCCGCCAAATTCGGTAACCAGGATCGGCTGACCTTGATAAGGGAACCCTTCCACAAAAAGACGTCGATTGGCAGGCATTGCATGAACCGCTTTTTCCTTGGAACTGTATCGCTCGCTCAACACTTCTTCCCGCCACTCATAATCATGAATCGCGAATATGTCAGTTGTGACAAGCTCCCATCCATCATTCGAAATGACAGGACGCATTGGATCCAGCGATTTGCTCAAATGATACATCGTCAAAGCATGCTGCTGCTGCAGTTTATCAATTTGAATGTTCGGGACACCCCAGCTCTCATTGAGCGGTACCCAAGCAATAATCGACGGGTGATTATAATCCCGCTCCATCGAAGCGATCCATTCTTTCGTAAATTGCCCTACATACTTATCCGTGTACTCATAGGCATTCGCTGCTTCACTCCACACAACAAGCCCTAGCACATCGCACCAGTACAGGAATCTTGGATCCTCCAGCTTCTGATGCTTACGAGCCCCATTGAAGCCCATAGCTTTGGTAAGCTCAACATCTTGTCTGATTGCATCGTCGCTCGGCGGCGTCAAATTCCCATCAGGGAAGTAGCCTTGATCCAGTACCATTTTCAAGAAATAAGGACGATTATTCAAGCATAACTTGCCATCTTCGATGGAAACTTTGCGCATACCGAAGTAGCTGCTGACAACATCCACAACCTCATTATCGATTAGCAATGTAAAATTAACATCGTATAGGTTCGGCTTCTCCGGTGTCCACCAACCGCCAAGTCCATGATCATTGAAGTCATTCAACCGCACTTTCCGTGCGCCAGTTCCGCTTCGAATGCCATAAACATCTTTCGATACGATCTCGCCTTTAAACGAAATATCAACCTTCAATTGATACGTAGACGTGGCATGTGCGTCGATACCTTCGATGTCATAGCTAATTTCAATCTGCTTCGCATCGATATCCGGCGTCATCTTCACCTTCGCTAAGTGAGCATCTGCAGAGACCGCTTCCATCCACACCGTTTGCCAGATACCTGTAGTTCTTGTATAGAAAATGCTCGCGGAATCCGCTTTCCAATATTGCTTCCCTCTTGGCAGTGTCACATCTTTACTGAAGTCTACAGCTTTTACAACGAGTTTATTACTCCCGTCACGAAGAGCATCTGTAATGTCCGCGTGGAAAGGGGTGTGACCTCCTTCGTGCGTTGCTACCAGGATGCCATTCACCCAGACCGATGCTAGGTAATCGACAGCTCCAAAATGAAGTAGAATTCGCTTATTCGCAAATTCCTTAGGAATCTCCAGCTCGCGGCGGTACCAGACGACATCGTGGAATTCATTATTGCCAATGCCGCTTAATTGACTTTGAAAAGCAAAGGGCACTTGGATCTTCTGCGAAAATGCCTTCTCACCTTGGTGCCATTTCTGTTTGGATCCTATAGACGCATCATCGAATTCGAATTCCCACTCACCGTTCAAATTGATCCAGCTATCTCGTACAAATTGTGGTCTAGGATATTCAGCTCTTGGTTGATTGCTCATTGTGATGGAAAACCTCCAATTAGATAATTTATAAGTTAATTAAATAACGTAATAATTCCTGATTTCATTATGCAATTGCACGAATATAAAGTCAACACATGTTATTCAATTAACTTTTAGGTTAACATCCATCAAGTTCCACCCTCTGCCCGATTAACTGGATAAAGTACATTTATTTTTGCCATTTTTCCTAAATAAACAAATCTAACTGGAAAATGTACAGTTAATTCCCTCCATATCCCACCATTCAGTAGGAACGTGTGAAATTAGCTACATAATCTCCAGTTATTCCTATATAACAATGCATTCAGCAGAATTTAGATGGATATTTTCCAGTTATTTCGTCGCAGTAGACGGCTGTAAAGCAGCTTAGAAACCTACTCCCCCGCGCAAAAAAAAGACCCCCACATAGATATTCTCCATGTGAGGGTCCTTAGAACATAATCTAGTCGATATAGCCGGCCATGCCATTCTTCATCAAATATTCCATCTCAGCTTCCAAGATCGTATCCACCGCAAGCTCACTCAGCTTCACATCAGGACGGCTTAGAATATGATCGATCAAATCATCACTATCAATGTCTACAGGGCCTTTGGAGCCTTGCTCGGCTTTCGTGATATACGCTTTCTCATGTTTAAGTACAAGCTCAATTTGCTTCGGATCGGCCTTCGTCTTGCTGATAATGAATTGTAACAACTCCTGTTCATTCATGGGTGCAGTCATTCTTCTCACTCCTAATCTGGTTATATCGCCTATTGTACCATAATTGAACAAAAAGAGACCCACAGCAACGGGCCGCGGGTCTAAAGGTTTATATTTTAAAAGGGGGTCGTCTTTTATTATAAGCGATTAACATGTAGGACAGATGACTATCATATTTCTTTTATATTACAAATTCACATTGATTACATACGGAACGATGAAGACTTCGTTATTTTGCTGAAATTGGCCCCAAATTTTGTATACACCTTTTTTGGGAAATAGAATCTTAAACGCCGCGGTTGGCCCCGAAGTCGCTGATGGATCCGCCGGATGAACATGGACATACTCATTCCCATCCTCACTAATCGCAACAATATGACCTACGCTGCCTAGATAAGGCTGCAAATTGGTAACAGGTGTTTTCTCTACACCTTGCTTGAATGTGAATACCATGTCAAGGGTCATCCCTGCCATGAGATGATCGAAAGCTAGCGTGACTTCCTTGTCACCGACTTGTTTAGTTAAGCTTTTGTCAGGCTGAAGCTTAACTGCCTTCGGGGCTTTACCGTTAATCGTCACCCAATGCGATTGAACAGTCTCCCCTAAGTCCGTCGGCGTAAAATCAGCAATAAGCTGATAGTACCCTCCTGCGGGGAATGACGTTTGGACATCGAATCGCCCAGCGCCAGCATAGTTGGGATGCAGGTGGTCGAAGTAGGACAAATCCCGACTGACCACGATGAGGTGCATCAGCTTCTCATGCATCAGATCAAACTTCTCGATCGGCCGATTCCATTTATTTTGAACCAGAATAGTTATGTTGGATAACTCATTCGGTAAATAATGGGGGGAATCCAATGAGAAGCGGGCAAGTGCGTCACTCGTATGTTGATGTGTAACCGATGATGAGGGCATCGTCATGCCGGTCATGCCTGACATCTCTGACATATCAATCGTCGTTGTCGAAGATGAACCGCAAGCTGAAAGGAAGACAACTAGGCAGATCAGAGGCAGCAGCTTCCCTCTCATCTGCTTTGGCTTGTTGCAACTGGCGCTGCTAGAATACTTAAACCAAGCGACGACAAGGCACACAGGAATATCGTCCCTCCCCACAGCTCAGGCGACCAATCTAAGGTATGAAATAATTTCAAGTTAGCGAAATACAGTCCCCAAATCAAGACAGGAAGTACAAAGAAGACAGCCTTATATCGCCAATCTGTGACTTCTCTCTCTTTGATTTCACGAAATAAGACATCTCCGATCACACCGCTAATGAGCAGAATGATGATTGAACCATAATCCCTAAATCCATCAAGAACCGCAAGGAAGATGGACTCAAACAAGAAGAAGAACGTAACCGTACCAAAGGGGAGCTTCCATCTGCGCAGAACAAACATCACGGGAATCACAAGAATCATGGTTGTCAGCATAAAATCGACTACTGCTTTGGCAACCGCATCATAGTCTCTTGCCATCCATAAGTTTTGGCGGAAGGACCATGCGTACATCAGGAAGAAAGCGAACACCGTAAACGTGAGCCCGATCGATGTTAACGCCGGCAACAATTGGCGCAACGTCGGCGCCGCCCCCTTTTCAGCAGCGCTGATCGCACGGTAAGGACTTGTCAATATTAAGAGCGCCCCCGATAACAATAGGAGATGGGTTGGGCTTAGAAGCGCTTCAATATTTTTCTCAATGCCGAAGACAGTATGCCAATACATATCGCCAAGCCCACCAGCAAAGAAGAGGATAATCCCTGTTACGCCAAGCTTGTAGCCAACGGGGATCGCCGCGATCCAAGTAGGGGATTGGTTAGTGATTTTGTTCGAGCGAATCATGAAGAAAATCCAAGCTGCACAAGCCAAGTAACCGGAGTAAAGAATCGCGTGCCACGGTGTAAAAAAGGTTTCTACAGCTCCATGGTTATGGGCGAAGCCATCAATAAACAGGCCAATAATGAGCCACATCCCCATGATCATCGTGATCGAATGCTTGGACGTCGTCGTGGTACCTTTTACCTTACTTACCTCTACTTGGACAGACAAAAACGATCAGCTCCTTACGAAATGATTAGATTTAGTTCTTCGGGGGTGCTAAGTCCATCGTTCAATGCTTGCTGACGCAGTGCCAAATATAACTCGGCTTTCGTCGTATTATAATAGGGTAATACAAACAACACACCTACGCCAAGTGCTAAAACACCCAGAAGAAACCACCCAATAAAAGAGAGATCCAACACAAACATCCGCCATTTAAACCCGCGCGTCATCTGATTGCTGAGTTGTACGGCTCTTTTCCGGCCAATCGTAGGGTTATCTCCCAGGATATACGGAACCAAACTGTAGGCGTAACTCTTCACTATACCAGGGATGATGAGCAATAAATACCACAAAAAGTTAAGCAAAGCACTCCAAAACATCGCAGCAACCGTTCCTACATACTTCCCTTTGCCAAATGCGTAAAGCAGATAGTTCATATTCACATCGCCTTGAGAGGCTTGTTTGAAATATTGCTGTGTGTTCACTCTAAACGGGGCAATCACAAAGATATTGAAGGCGGCTACGGCCAATCCTACTACGATCGCAACAAGAATAATGATGATCAGAATAAGTGCACCCACACCATCCGAAATATCCCCAAAATCAGCCTGCATGCCTGACAGGTTAATGGAGGAACCACTATTCGAATTCCAGTTGCAACTTGGGACACCCCCGCCAATGATGGCAAGCAGTAAGCTGACCAAGAATGCTTTCCAATACGATGTTCGAAGTACTTGTTTAGCTCTGCTTTTCAATTCTTTACGTGACCAATCCACGCAATCCCTCCTCAGGTAAATCCATATATACCATCTTATTTTATCTTGGAATGTCATAGAACAGTACCTATTTTTACCAAATCACTTGTTATCTCTCCAACCGCCATTCTTTCATTGACCGTCTCGTAGAAATGGGCATACAATTAGTCATAATCCCCTGTGAGAGGAAGCCTCTTCATGCATACAAAGGTTGTTTGGATATTTGCTGCTTTGCTAGGCTTGGCGGGCTGTATCGCCATTACCCTGCTCGTCATAGATCAAAAAGCGAATCTGCTTGAACCTAATCAACCTGCTGTAGCTGAAGTGCACACTCTTCCCGCCGCGATTGATTCTACTTCTCGACCTAAGCAACCCGATCTGATCACGTATTGGACTGACCAAGAGAAGAAATCTAACCAAACAGGACATCCAGAAGCTGCAGCAGACTACAGAGAACGTATCACTGCATACACAGCTGGACTTCCTTCGGTACCTCCTATTTGGCCTAACATACAAACACCTTCAACGCATATGGAACTCTATCTCCGCAACTCAATACCGGTCGAATCTTCCAAAACAGCTACTCCTTCAACTTCCTTGTTAGCCAAACATGAGCCAGCATCCGGGGTTTATATCGGTATGCTTGGGGCAGATCGCCGAGTAGGCTATGATGTCACGAAGATTGAGGACGTATATGGACGCAAGCACGCACTTTACCTGGCCTATGTAGGATGGCGGAAAGTGCAAACGGACACGAATACCTACTTCCCCGCGCGGACTGCCGAAAGAGTCAAAGAGCTTGGCGGAGCGCTTCAGATCGGTTGGGAGCCACGATACGGCTTAGACGACGTACAGGATGACGAATATGTCCGCCGATTCGCGCGAGAAGCCAAAGCGTCCGGAATCCCCATCTTTCTACGTTACGCTTCAGAAATGAATGGAGCTTGGGTGCCCTGGCACGGAGAACCTCAGAAATATAAAGAGAAATTCCGTCTTGTTCACGACATTATGGCCGAAGAAGCGCCGAATGTAGCTATGGTGTGGTCGCCAAACTTCTGGCCACCGGATACAGTGGATGACTACTATCCTGGGGACGCCTACGTGGACTGGGTAGGATTTTCCTTATATAGCACCCCCATCTCAGCTGAGAAAGAACAGTTAAAGGGCACCGTTATTGATACCTTTGCCCCACTATACGAACGCTACAGCCATAAGCCTATTATGATTTCAGAAGGGGCTGTTGGTCACACCTATTTGCCAACGAATCAATCTTATTGGAGCTGGGCAGAAGGCCAGTTGGGTTACATGTATGGCCTATTACCGCGATTATTTCCACAAATTAAAGCAATCACTTACTTTAACTACAGCCGTGCGCAGGCTATTCGAACAAACGGGAGTTATGTCTACGATATCGGAGAGAATCCCTACATGGACGGGTACTATCAAAGGCTGATCGCTTCTGATTGGTTTTTGAGCAAAATCGAGCAGGGCGTGGATCCCATTTCGTATCGGTATACGCCAGTCATAACACCTTCGCTCCCGACTGGAAAACAAACCGTGCTCGTTTATCCGAAGCTTGTGAATGATCGGGGTGAAGCCCCATTTGCCATCGCCCTATACCAAGGTAAACAATTGCTTGGTGTTAGCTATGAAGCGCCTTGGGAAATCGACATTCAAGTAAATGCCGAATCGTCCTCCGAACCATGGTCCGTGTTCGCCTACAATACCAAAATGGAACTAACGGCTGTCAGCACTGGGATTGGGCTCGCCAAGAGGTGATCATCATACGCAAAAAAAAGGTACAGTTCCTCCACATCAGCGAGGAAAGCTGTACCTTTTTCTTTTACCAATACGATTTGGTTACCCCGAGCAATCGAGCTACAGCCTCAGCAAAATAATAATCCCCATAAATTAAGGAGCAATCCACATGCTTGCCAGCTGGATGGTGTTCACAGCCATGATGCAGCAAGCCTTCATGGTGCGGTTCTTCACGTGTTGAGTAGCCTTCAAAGAGATGCTGCACGACACGCCTTGCAAAATCTGTATACAGATTCTTCTCTTCCTTATCAACATGCTTGGCAAGTTCTAGAAGACTTGCAGCAGCGATAGCGGCAGCTGAACTGTCACGAAGTGCTTGTTCCGGATTCGGCACATCAAAGTCCCATAATGGGACCAGATCTTCGCCAATCCTGTCCAGATAGGCCTTCGCACAACCACGCGCAACGTCAAGATAAGCCTTCTTCCCTGTATACTTGTAAGCGTGTGTATAGCCGCCTATTGCCCATGTCTGTCCACGGGACCAGCAAGAATCGTCCGCATAACCTTGGAAGGTTTGTCCAAATTTAGGTGCACCCGTTTCTGGATCGAAGACATACGTATGGAACGCTGTAAAGTCAGGTCGAATAATCGTACCCGCACACGTATCTGCATGTGCTTCCGCTACTTCCTTGTAAGTATTATCCCCTGTCTCTTCCGCAGCCCAGAACAAGAGTGGCAAATTATACATACAATCGATGATAATTCGGCCTCTGTTTTCCTCGCTAAAGGCCTCACCTGGTTGCCATACGTTCCACGCCTGAATAAACCTTCCCTTCTCATTAAAACGGGACATGAGTTGATCCGCTGCATCAATAGCCACCTTGCGGGCGGAAAGACTCCCCGTCAACTTGTAATCTGCAACGAAAGATAACGCGTACAGAAACCCAATATCGTGATCCAACGTGTTGGGTGCTTCGTACAATCGTTGCAGCAATCTTGGGTAGGAATTACGTGCTGAAGCTATAAATTGCTCATCCTGTGTAAGCTCATAGCTAAGCCAATTAAGTCCTGTCCAGAAGCCGCCTGTCCAAAAGCCATTCTCCGAAAATTCATACGCGTCGTCTTTTGTATGGGTGGGCAGACGATCTCCGAAAGCGCTTGCATTACGGCTTGTTTTTTCTGCAATAAAAGCAATTACCTCATTCAATGATTGCATGACTGCCTCCTGAAGTATCCTATTTATGCTTCATTATAAGCGCTTTAATAGGCTTAATCTACAAGAGAATTTGGCATGAATTGGTTATCCTTTTATACCGCTAAAGGTAATTCCACTAATAAACGTTTTCTGAAGAAGAAAGAAAAGCACAATAACCGGCAGTGTCATCAAGGTGGATACGGCCATTAACAGCCCCCATTCCGATCCTTTTTGACTTTGGAATTGCTGCAATCCGAGTGATACCGTATAGGATGGCTCATTCGTTAAATACAGCAACGGACCGATGAAATCCGTCCAGCTTCCCATAAATTGAAACAGGGCGACAGCTAAGACCGCTGACTTCGCTAGTGGAAACATAATTTGCAGATAAATACGGAACTCACTGGAACCATCAATACGTGCCGCTTCCCGAAGGGCATCCGGCAGTCCAAGGAAAAATTGTCTCAATAAGAAGATGTAAAAAGGTACACCAAAAAATTGTGGAACAATGAGCGGGAGATAGGTACCCACCCAACCTAATTTACTGAACAAAAGGAAAAGTGGGATCATGGTGACTTGTCCGGGAATCATCATAACTGCAAGGGTGACAAAGAACAATACATCGCGACCACGCCACTCTAGCTTGGCAAAGCTGTAGGCCACCAACGGACAGGAGATGATGACACCTAGGGTGCTGACAATCGTAATAATCGCTGTATTTTTCAAATACGTCCAGAAAGGGATATAGTCAACGGCACGCGCATAGTTGCTCCATTGGAAGGGATGCGGAATCCACTCTGGCGGAAAGGTGAAGATTTGTGTGAGGGGCTTCAATGAAGTTGATACCAGCCATATAAAAGGAATAATGAAAAAGAATGAAGCAATAATTAAGCATAAATGAGCGACAGATCGACTTACTCTCTTACTAGCTAGTGGATTCATTCCATTATGTCCTCCTCTATTTTCCTTGATAATGAACCCAACGTTTTGAGGTTACGAAAATCAACCCAGTTAAAGCGATAACGATTACAAACAAGATCCAAGCCATGGCGGAAGCGTAGCCCATTTTGAAGTATTTGAATCCATTCTCGTATAAATACATGACGTAAAACGTCATGGAATTGGCAGGTGTTCCTTGCCCTTTGGTCATGGTGTAGGGAAGTGTGAATTGTTGAAAGGCACCGATCGTACCCATAACCAAATTGTAGAAAATAACAGGTGTTAGCAACGGCAGCGTTACGGCTTTCGTTTTCTGAAACCAACTCGCGCCGTCAATTTCCGCTGCTTCGTAATATTCATCGGGGATATCTGCTAATCCGGCAAGGTAGATGACGACTGCATGACCGATTCCCCAAAGCGACATCAAGATCAACGATGGTTTGGACCATGATTCACCACCTAGCCAAGGAGGACCATCGATCCCTATGCTGGCTAACATCCCATTCACTAAGCCAAAGTTTGGATGCAGCAGCCACATCCACAGCACCGCCAAGGCCACTTGCGGCACAAGCGTCGGTAAGAAGAAGATCGTTCGGTAAATGGCCATTCCCTTGATTCTCATATTTAGCATCATGGCGAGCGCTACACCGAAAAATATACTTAAGGGTACGAAGAATACGGCAAAATAGATCGTATTGTAGATGGATTTCCAAAACAGTGGATCATTGAAAAGATCCTTATAGTTCGTCAAACCGATAAATTCACCAGGCTGCAGAATGCTATACGTGGTAAGGCTGAAGTAAAATGATGCGAACATCGGGATTGCATAGAAACCGAGTAGTCCCAACGCCCAAGGTGATGCAAAGAGCCACCCAATCAAGTTTGTGTTGTGGAAAGATTTCCGTTTTCTAGTTGTTCGACGGTCTAGTACGAGCACAGAATCAGCTGAATTTGCCATGGACATCCACCTCCCGAATCGTTCAATAGGCAAGGAGAGAGAGTCTCTCCCTGCCTATTGAGCATGTTATTTCTTATATTTCTCTAAGGCTTTGTTAACGGTCTCGGTCACTTTATCTAAATTCTCTTTGGGACTGCCGCTTCCACGCGTGGACTTTTCAGTTGCAGAAGCTAATTCATTCCAAAGCAGCTGGCCTTCCGGAACGACAGGACGGTTGTGTGATTTCGGAAGAATATTAACGAATTCTTTCATAATCGGATCGTCCTTGTAGCCAAACTTCGCGTTTACAGCATCGATAACGGACATCCCTGACTGAGCATTCAGCAAATACTGCCCTTCTTCCTTACCTAAGTATTCTAGGAACTTCCAAGCGGGTTCTATGTTCTTAGCTCCCTTAGGGATAATTAAGGACATGCCGCCGGACCATGTTGTGAAGTTGGTTCCCGTTGGCGTCGGTATCGGTGTAACGCCATAATTCAGATCCGGTTTAAACTTTTTGATACCGGCAACTGTCCAGTTCCCACTAATCTTCATACTAATTTGACCCGTGATGAATGGATCCATCTCATCTGTCCCTGCTGCACTTGTGAAGCCTGTAATGTCTTCGACATTATATTTTTTGGCAAAGTTCGTCATCCACTGTAAAGCTTCAACGACCTTGGGATCATTGGCAGTGACTTTGCCCGTTGCTGGGTCCATAAAGTCTCCTCCGAACGACCATCCCCAGCTATACAGCCAGCCTTGCGAGTACCATGGAATAAAACCGATACGCTTGAATCGTTTGCCATCCTTAATCGTCAATTTTTCAGCTGCTGCTTCAAGTTCAGCAATCGTTTTGGGCGGGTTATTCGGATCTAGTCCGACTTCTTTGAATTGATCTTTATTGTAAAAGAGTAAGCGGGAATCCGTACCTAAGGGGATCGCATACAGCTTGTTTTGATAACTAGACTCGTCCCAGGCAAATGGGTAATAAGAGTTCTTAGTAATGCCAGCACCTGTAGCCATCGTAGTTAAATCAGTCAAAGATCCTTGCGCTGCCCAAGAGCCCACCTTAAAGCGATCGAAAAAGGCAATATCAGGAGGGTTGCCGCCTGCAACGGCTGTAAGCAGCTTCTGATCAGCACCTTCATTGGATTCTGTATAAACCAACTTGATTTTGATAGAAGGATTCTTCTCTTCAAATGCTTTCACGACTTTATTCATATTGTCCAAATCGATGGAAGTCAGGCCGTGCCATAGCGTGACTGTTGCATTTCCCTGACCGCTTGTCGTAGTCGATCCTGCGGTAGTTGATGGCGTACCGGAACTAGTACCTCCTGTGGATGAAGTCGTCGATGAACACGCGGTTGCAAGAACTGATATAGCGAGGACCGTTACCATTGTTGGAAATGTGAGCTGCTTGAATTGTCTCATGCATAATTCCCCCTTCAGATAGGTTTTGTATGCGCTTACATTCTTGTTAAACTTCTTCATAGAAAAAGGATGTTGGCGTCGAATACAACGTTTGGGCAGCCTTTTACTAAGGAATCTGCTTAATTAAATCTGCCTTTTAACCAGTTACCTCACCTCTTTTCCATAAAATAGCATTACTACATACTAAGTATATTAATATTAGCGGATATATCATGTCAACTCCAATATCACGACATGTAGGTGCACTTTTCTCCCTATCCCACACCTTCGCGGGTATGCTTCTGTCTTAGCTGAACAACAAAATGGACAAAAAAAAACATGGAATCATCCATGTTTTTACTTGCTATTGAGTGACCGTTAAAGCTAGGCTCTCACGATCATCCGATGCTCAATTATTCGTTGTTCAGGGACAGCCTCACCGATTAACTGGGAGACTAGCAAGTCAACTGCGCCTTCCCCCATCCGTTTCTCATCTTGTTGTATGTGTGTAAAAATTGGCTTCCCTAGATGATCGTTCAGTGAGTCGAAGCATACGATGTCGTAGTCGTCCAAGGATTTGCCCATTGCATCAATGACCTGAGTCAACAGTGTAGCCACCAAGAATTCTGAAGCGACGAATGCTTTCACCTCAGGATATTGTTCCAAGAAACACCTAATCGTCATTTTGTCACTATCGTTAGCAGTTCCATTGTGATTAATAGGAAGAATCCCCTTTAAGCTTGTCAAACAATAAGGCAGATTTAGCTTTAATCCCTCTTGCGTAAAGGCTAAGGTATACCCCAACAGCCTTTCCTCCAAAGTTGATGTATTTTCTACAGGAGGAGACAGAAAAGCAATGTCTTTGTGGCCTCTCCCGATCAGATGAAGTGTCAAGTCTTTAGCGGCTTTCTTGTTGTCAGTGTACACCGAGCATACCGGAATCCCTCTCAAATATCTATCAACCAATACAACAGGAAATTTGTCCAAGACGAGACGCAGCAAATCCGCATTATAATGCTCACCATGGATAGGCGTTACGATTAAGCCCTTAATACCTAGACTGACAAACAATTGGATCGCGCGTTCTTCTTCTTCCCTGCTCCCCCAAGTTCGCTTGATGATGAGGTCATAGTTGTGCACTGCGCTTTGCCTTTCCATCGATCGGAGCAGCTGCAAGCCGAATTCATCGGAAAAATTAGAAATAATAAACCCGATCAAAGGTCTTGTTTTGACACTGGATATTACCGCTCTTTCCTCGGAGTGTCGTGTAGGATCTAGCCCAACCGCCACAGCTTGCGCCACAAATGACCCTTTTCCTTGGATGCGTTTAACGAGCCCCTCTTCTGCCAGCTTCTCCAACGCTTTCTTGGACGTGATGCGGCTGACACCAAACTGCTCAGCAAGTTCTTTCTCTGAAGATACGCGATCTCCGACCTTCAACTTTCCCTCTTTAATCTCATGCACAATATGCCAATAAAGCTGTTCATATAAATGCGCTTCCATCTGGATCACCTGACCGTATGCCTTTAATATACTAAGTATATCATCCTAGGCATAATTAGCAATCCAAACATTATCCCTGTCATTTTTTGTCGAACATGTTGTCCTTATTCGAAATCGCGTCTGATGTTCTCACTTAGAAAGTACACGAAACAGCAAAAAGGCACCCAATCACAATTGGATGCCTTTCCTCTAATCTATATATGAAATACGCGTTTTTTGAGAACAAGCGGGAGCAGTGTCATAACCACGAAAACAAGTGTAATCATCACGCTGTATACCGTCTTCTCGTGCAAGAATATCGAGCCCAGCAAGCAATAAGCGAACGTTCCTGGCATGATGCCTAGCAGCGTACCGAATACAAAAGCTGAAAAATTCATTTTCGCCACACCGGCTCCATAACTAATAAGGTCAAACGGAAATATAGGAATCAGCCGCAAAATCAACATATACACAAAGCCCTTTTGCTGCAGTTGTTGCCCTAGCTTGCCCCATTGATCTTGTAACCTCGTGGAAACCAGTCGGTGACCCCATAATCGTGCTATCCCCCAAGACAATATCGCGCCTAGCATCACGCCAATAATGGCATATAGGGTGCCCCATCCTGTGCCGAAAGCCATTCCGCCTGTCAATGCTAACACCGACTGGGGAAACCAAATTAAAGGACGTAAGGCACTTATAGCGATATAAAATACGGGCGCTGCCCAGCCAAATGCGTTTGTCCAAATCCTTATGTCTTCTGAAGTGAAATGCATTACTTGATGATTGTACGTAATTAGTCCAATAACGATGACGATAACGAATAAAGGTTTGATTTTATTTTTCACTAAATAGTGGGAGATAGGCACCATAGCCACTTGCTTCAAGTTCATCTTTCGGAATAAATTTCATAGATGCAGAGTTCACGCAGAATCGCAACCCTGTTTCATCAGGTCCGTCATTAAACACATCACCTAAGAAGGAATCCGCATTGCGACTTCTGACTTCGCACCCAGAAAAGAATCCTTTCTTTTTCAGAACAACGTTAGTGGTATCCAATGGCTTGGTAAAACTCGGCCAGCCTGTACGCGCATCGAATTTGTCTTTTGAACTAAACAGCGGCTCACCTGAAACGATATCTACGTAAATACCCTCAGCTTCATTATCCCAGTATTCATTGGCATACGGTCTCTCGTCCACACCATGCTGGGTGACATTATATTGTTGTTTCGTCAGCGTTTTTAACTTCTCTTCTTTATTAAAATCACCATTATAACTTTGTTTTGAGTTCGTATTCATGGCTCATCACTCCCAATCCCACATATTTTGTTCAAGATACCGCGGATCGGAGAAGTACTTGTTCATCGTTTTCTTTACCGCTCCGCGAACTCTTTTGTAATAGTTCTGATGCTCGTCCTCAGCTTTGTAAAACGTTGATGCAGCGGCAACTTTCGTTAGAACTGGCTTACTAAACTGTCTAGATGCTGCGAGTTCCTTTCGAGATGCTTCTACAATCTCTTTTTGTTCAGGACTTGTGTAAAAAACGGCGGAATGATCGCCCGCGTCTGTTGGGTCAACGTTTTTCCAAAAATTTTGGAGCAACTCCTCATACGTAATCACATTAGGATCGAATTGAATCTCAACTGATTCAAGATGGTCGGACGTTTTGGAAACGACTTTTTTGTAAGTCGGATTGTCATCTTTTCCACCTGTATAGCCGGTATGCACATCTGTCACGCCTTCAAGCTCTCGGAAAGACTTTTCCATATGCCAGAAGCAGCCACCAGCAAAAATAGCGGTATCGGAAGTTGGTGTAGAGCTTTCAATAACCGTCAACGACTCGTCTTGAGCCTCGATCACAACCGACTTCAGTGATTTGTTCATGCCGTAAATGATGCCTTGGTGATAGAAGACATGCATCGTACTCGCATAGATGAGCTCACCGATCGTCTCAGCATGCAGGAAATTCTCGCTCACGGGCTCATCTAGTCTATCTTGTAACGTATCATGGATATAAGTGCGAAGTTCTTTCAATTGCGTGATTAATACGTCCCACTCCGGTGGTTCTTCCGTCCAATCCGCAGGTTTTGTACCGTAAGCGAACAAGGCTTTATAGCTTTCCGGAAGGATCAGCGGCTGCTTGGAAAGACCGAGCACTTCCATTTGCGTAATGTAAAGAACATGACCTAACTGCCAATGAATATTATTTTTATATCCTTCCGGAATGACGCGGCGTTTCTCCGGTGGACATTGATTACCTACTTGTATGAATTGATGAATGTGTTTATCCAATAAGCGAAATGCGAATTCAGTCCTCATGTTATTGTTCCTCCTTCGATGGTTGTAACTTCTCGCTCTTTCCCCCAACTCAGTAATTCAACTCAGTAGTTCAAAAAACAATTAATTTCATAAAAAGAGCCCGCAGTTAAAATAATGAGTAGAAAAACAATGACTAATTTTTTTCGCATATCGGAAAACTCCTTTTTCATGTTTTTTGATCTGTAACTATTTATATCTATTTTATTAGTTACGAATATAACATAAACAACAGCGCGTTACAAGTAACTATCTATATAAAATTTTGGGAGTTACAATGATGGTTAGTAAAAATGCAGCCCAACTGTCAAAAGGGCTGCATTTTTTACTCTGATGGTTCCAACAGATACGAATTAGCGTAGTGACTTGAATGCGGCTCGAAGCTCATTTGCAAAAATATCTGGCTGCTCCCATGCAGCGAAATGACCGCCTTTGTCAGGTCGATTATAATAGATGAGGTTGGGATAGGCCTTCTCTGTCCAACTCCGCGGAGCCTGATAAATTTCGTTGGGAAAAGCACTTACAGCTACCGGAATCGTGACACCTTTGGTGTTAAAATAACCGCCTTTGTATTCTGCATACAGTTTAGCTGCAGAGACTCCCGTGTTCGTCAGCCAATACAGTGTGATATTGTCCAGGATCTCATCACGTGTTAGTTCGCCAGTCTTGCTCGACTTCCGCTTCAGTCCTTCGACGAACGCCCCAGCTGGTTGGCCCTCAGCATCATTGTGATCGAGAAGCCAAGCTGCAAGTCCTACAGGTGAATCTGCAATCCCGTACAAGGTTTGAGGGCGTGATGACATAAACCTGCCATACTCGCTTTGCATGGTATTACGAACCAACTGATCATAGGCACGTTGTTCATCAGCCGACAGTCCCGTAGGAGCTGGACCACCTGCTAGCGCTTTGTCAATCTCAACAGGAACCGTACCTGGCATGTTGGTGTGAATTGCGAGTAACCCCTTCGGTGCCTGCAAACCCATCTGATCGACGACGATCGCCCCCCAGTCCCCGCCTTGTGCGACGTAATGGGTATAGCCGAGTCGCTTCATCAGCTCATCCCAGGCTCGAGCTATGCGCTCTGGCCCCCAGCCAGGGCTTGTCGGCTTTCCTGAGAAGCCGTAGCCAGGCAGCGATGGGATGACGACATCAAACGCGTCTTCGGCCTTCCCGCCGTACGCGGTTGGATTGGTCAGTCGCTCGATTAGCTTAATGTGCTCAAGCACCGAGCCAGGCCAACCATGCGTGATGATGATCGGCAGCGCGTTCTTGTGGGGCGAACGGACGTGGATGAAATGAATGTCCTGCCCATCGATCTCAGTGACGAATTGAGGCAACGCGTTGAGCTTCGCCTCCACTTTGCGCCAATCGTAATCGTTCGCCCAATAGTGTGCCAGATCTTTCATCATGGCTAGCTGCACGCCTTGCGATGCATCCGCGACTCTTTCTTGCTCAGGCCATTTGGTTGCATTTATGCGACGACGTAATTCAGCAAGCTCCGCATCTGGAACTTGGACATGAAAAGGACGAATCGCATTCTTGTCTACAGATTGCTTTTCTATCTCATTCGCATGAGTGTCGAAGGCCGTCATTACAAGCGATATAGCCAAAATCATTACAAAGCGATGCCAGTACCTGATGCTCATAAGGAATAGCGCTCCATTCGGAAAGTTTTTTGGAATAACCTTCCGTTAGGTTCTTTCCGAAGGGCATGTCTTATTCATTTTCCCACAATCAAAGAATTCGCGGCAGATAACCAAATGATCAGTCAAGCTCATGGCGTCATTTGTGCTGCTGACCTCATCTATCTTCTTGACCATCGCATTGGTCTCGTCAAACATAATCGCTCGCCCTACATAAGTAATTGAATACTCCATTAAAAAATACCCATTGCCGGTTTCTGTTGACTTACTCAAAATCAAGGTAACATCAGGTGTTGAATCGTCATCGGCTTCGTAAGAATACATATGGATTTTCCATATTTTCAAGCAATCCGAACAATCGCAACAATAACAATCCTCATGCTTGAATTTGTCCAGTTCAAACCAGCCCTTTTTCATCCATTCACTTCCTTTACCCTTATGCCCACAAAGTATAACATGAACAAAACGTAAACAAAGCTGTGAAAAGTCATGATCTGCCTACGAAAAAAGGCAAAACCTTGGATAGCCAAACATGAATAATTTCATGCTTCTATGCCAAAAGTCATGCCCATTCAACCTAATAGATGACGTACTGCAAATAGAGCTACTTGTGTCCTGTCGCGCAGTCCCAGCTTTGCGATTAAACTAGAGACGTGATTCTTCACGGTACCTTCTGTGAGATACAGCATGCCAGCAATTTCTTTATTATTAAGCCCGCGCCCCAATAAGGCGAGCACATCTTTCTCTCGATCAGTCAATTCTCGCAGCTTCTCTGGCTCCGCGTTACTTAATGCGTGGGTCTGATTCGGAACTCTATCCGATACTGCAATTAATTCTTTGAGCAGCATCGATGTGATGTCGTGTTGAAGTACCGTCCCTCCATTGTACACCGTTTGAATCGCACTGATGATCGCTTCCGAGGCCATATCCTTCAGCAAATAGCCATGTACCCCTTTTTCCAATACGTTCAGAATGAGTTCCGCGTCATCAAAAGTGGTTAAAATCAACACCTTCGTCTTTGGGTAGTGCTTAAGAATTAACTCCGTACCCTCGACGCCATCCATCCCCGGCATTCGAATATCCATTAATACGACATCCGGTTGCAATTCGACAACTTTGGCAAAAGCATCTCTGCCGTCCTCGGCAGTTCCAACCACCTCCATCCCTGGTTCTAGACCAATGATTGTAGCAAGGCCGTCTCGCATCAGCCGCTGATCGTCGACAATCAGGATTTTCAATGGTGTCCCTCCGTTTCTGTTTGCGAATAGGGCAGCTTCACTTCAACAGTAAAACCTATTTGCTGATCCATATCAAAATGTACGTCTCCCCTCCACTCCTTCACCCTTTCTTGCATATTCAGCAAACCAAATCCCAGATGAAGTGTGGCAGGCAATTCGCCATCATTACGTATACTTAGTGAAAATTCTGTTTCGGCAAAAGCCAACCCGATGACCGCATGGGTCGCATGGCCATGCTTCTGAGCATTAGTAAGCGATTCTTGCACAATGCGATACGCCGTTAATTGAAGATCTTTCGGGAGGGTAACAGGAGTACCCGTCACTTCAAGAACCGTTTGAACCTTGGCAAATTTGGTGAACTCTTCTGCTATACGGGTAAGACTTTCTTCCAATGAAGTTGATGTAATGGTTTCATCTCGTATGGCCCTTACAGAAAGACGGACCTCTTGAATGGCAGACCTGACTAACTCTTCACATACCAAGTAGGTTTGTTCGCTGCGTTGAGTATCCAAGCTGCTCAGCTTGCGAGCCGCTTGCATCTGGACCAACAAAGCCGTCAGCTTATGACAAACCGTATCATGAATATCCCGTGCAATTCGCACTCTTTCTCTCGCGGCTGCCCACTCTTCTGTCTGGTGCGCATAGGCTCGCAGTTGCTCGTGAGATTGCATCAATTGTGTATACAATAGCATGGTTTCTTGGCTTGCCTTTTGATGAAAATGAATCAAAAAGCTGACTATGCATGCGAACACAATGAACGAAGAGGAAATAAAATAACTTGTTTTATCCCATCGTCCATACATATACCAATCAATGCTGCCCATCGTAATCAAATAAATCACTAATAAACATACACCAGTCAGGATTAGCTTTCGGGGATTCTTTACAAACATACAAATCGCTAAAGCGGTAATGCCATTAAATAAGTGATTGGGGATTTGACCGCCGATATACACATAGCCGTAAGAAGCGGTAAGTAAGAAATCGATGATTAAGAGAAACAAGAGCCAATGCTTTTTCATTCTGGCATAAAATAGATTAACGAAAAGAAAGATCAACAAAGAAAGTACTACAAAACTTAATCTCCAAAAGATAGCCATCGCATTTTCAAAATAAAACATGCCCGTCAACACGAAATCATAGACGAGCTTCAGCCCGAACAGCCATCTCAATGAAGCCGAGTTCTTCCAGACCATATCCGTAACTTTCGGGATCATCGATAACTCCCTTCTCATGCGACGCTATGTAAAGGGAATTAACTCCCTGTTGGTATAGTCTTACCAGATCTCGATCTCCTATTAATACCAAGCACAAAAAGACCCACAGCGAGGGGCTGTGAGTCTCCGATTAAATTAGTTTTACCTAATGTATTGCCTGTTGATTGTTATGTTGGTGACTCCACCATGCATCACTAAAGCCTCGGGTATAGGCGATATAAAACATGGCTTCCATTTCTGGTGTAATGCCTGGGTACTTTTTGATTAATTGAATTAATCGTGATTCCATAAGCTCTTTTTCTGCTGGATCCATGATCTTCACCTTTCTTGCTATCCAACCATCATCCGTTTAGCGCAGCGTTTTGAATGCCGTACGAAGCTCTGAAGTCACGAATTCTGGCTGCTCCCAAGCTGCGAAATGTCCGCCCTTAGGAAGTTTGTTGTAATGGATCAGATTCGGGTATGCTTTCTCTGCCCAACTCTTCGGTGCTTCATAAAGTTCATCGGGATAGACACTTACGGCAACCGGAAGTTTGACACCTTTGATACCAAAGAAGGAAATGCCAGCTTTACCATTCTCCCAGTAGATACGAGACGCGGAAACGCCAGAATTCGTAAACCAGAAGAGTGAAATGTTGTCGAGAACGTCATCGCGTGTTAAGCCTTCTTTGACTCCCGCGAAAGATCTCGCGATTAAGGCAAGGCTTTTCCAATCATGGTCAAGCATAAAGGCAGCCAAACCGACAGGCGAATCCACGAGTCCAGTCAGCGTCTGTGGGCGAGTTCCCATCATCGCGGCGTAGGCGAATTTATTTTCAAGAACTTGCTGGCATGCTTTCAGCTCTTCTTCAGAGAGACCGGATGGCAGCGGGTTCCCGGACCAAATTGCCGCATCAACTTCTGCAGGAATGACGCCAGCCATGTTAGTGTGAAGGCCGATCAGTCCTTTTGGCTCCTGAACTCCCATGAAATCAACGACAATCGCACCCCAGTCGCCGCCATGCGCTACATACTTCGTATAGCCAAGTCGAGTCATCAGCTCTCCGTAAGCACTCGCGATGCGTTTAGGATCCCAGCCGGTTGTGGTTGGTTTACCTGAGAATCCGTAACCAGGCATCGAAGGAATAATCACGTGGAAAGCATCCTCTGCACGTCCACCAAATGCCGTAGGATTAGTCAGCGGTTCAACAAGCTTCATTTGCTCGAAAATCGAACCCGGCCATCCATGCGCAATGACAATCGGCATAGCATTCTCATGCTTGGAGCGGACGTGGATGAAGTGAATGTCCAGACCATCAATCTCGGTAATGAAATGGGGCATCGCGTTAATTTTAGCTTCAATCTTGCGCCAGTCGTATTCATTTGCCCAATAACGTGCAAGTTCTTGAATAGTCTCTAGCGGTGTGCCTTGGTCATGGTTCGCTACAGTTTCCTTCTCAGGCCATCTAGTCGCGTTAATACGTCTACGCAGTTCAATAATTTCTTCCTCCGAGATATGGATGTGAAATGGACGAATTGCTGTGTTGTCAGTACTTGTTTGTGTCATGTTTGTAATCTCCTTTTTGTTTGGTCTTGGATGTTTTTTTTTGCGTGGAAATCGCTAGGAAAGACCGTCATCACAACGGACATGAATAGCATATTTAGGAACTTATCTTAGAAAAAGAAACAATGATTCCACTCGGATCCTACGATCCCTCCGCAATAAAGTAACCTTCTAAATCATATTTGTTGGTTACGAAATGTAATATAGCATGAACTGAAAACAAAAACAAGTAACCTTCTAAAAATAATTAGAAGGTTACTTGTTTAACTTTTTACATAGTATAGAAGCAAACTGAACATAACTATTGGTAGTATAGCTGCCTAAGTCGTTACCAGGCATCACTTTCATACACCGCTCTAGCCTCCGTCAAGACACTAGCTTAGGAATGCTTTGGGTGTTACAATAAAACCATTCCACATAAAACAAGGGAGTTGCGGCGCGATGTTATGGGACGATTTTATGAAAAGCGACTATCACGATTGGAGAGGCAGTGGCCATTCTGAAGACCGACTGGACAAGCCCGGATGGTTGGAACAGTGGCTGGCTATCCACAACCTTCCCTATCCTGGTACTCCGTCAGCGAAGGAATTCGATGAACTGAGACAGTTGAGGGGACACATACGTCATATCGTCGAAAAACTGACGGTATCTGAGTCCGCGGACCCCGCTAATCTAGAAGGTCTCAATCGGGCACTGTCCGGCGGACCGATGTATTTGCGTATCGCGGAATCGGATTCTGATTTCCGCCTAGAATCGATTCCTTTGCAAGCTGGCTGGTCCCGTATCGGCGCGGCAGTCGCCACTTCCTTCGGTCGTATACTTACAGATTGCGAGCCCTCTCGCTTGCGCATTTGTGAAAATTCAGATTGCCTTGCCATCTACTACGACGAAACCAGAAACCGTTCCAAACGGTTCTGTGATGATAAAGTGTGCGGCAACCTGATGAAGGTCCGTCGTTTCCGTGCACGCCAAAAAGCCGCCAAAATTGGCGGCTCTCCAACACCGGAATCATCCGATATTATTCAGTAAGGGTGACTTCGTGTAAGTTATTAGCTCGTTCTCCCCAGCTGTTGATGCGGTGGAACGAGCTATTTTTCAACTAGAAAAAGTCGTTAGTTCTTAGGATCGAGCGTCAAGTCGATATTCGTGAAATAAAGCGTCTGCAATCCTTCATAACCGGAGTCTGTGCCGATAATGACGTAGACTTCGCCAGCCGCGTTACTTTTCACTTGGAAAGTGCGTTCGAAGCTTTTCAACTGGAATCCACTTTGCTCAGCGTTCGGCTTGGCGATATTGCCAAGAACGGCTACCTCTTTGCCTTCGGTCGATTGATTGCCTTTATCGAGATTTAGACGATAGTAAGGCGTACCCTCCATAGCACTGTGCTTGATGACAGAAGGCTCTCTGTCAACAACGCCAGCTTTCACATAGACCGCAGAAGCAGAACCTCCCCCGATACCAAAAGAGCTCTCAGCTTCATTGGTAGCTATGTCGAAGCGCAACTTCACTTCGTATTCCGTATTCGGTTTCAAACCTGCGGTACTGTCTAGCTTTTTGGACATATACATAAACAAGTCATCACTGCGGTTCATCCCGCTTAGCAACATGCCGTTAATTTCAGTGCCATCGCTCAGCTTAACTTTATCTACTTTCGTGTTAATACGGAAATCCTCGTCTTGATAGGAGACAGGAAGATCAGCGACACCTGTTTGCCAGCCACCGTCATCTTTTTTGAAATCGAAGTTGAGGTGAGTTTGCTGTGTATCATTAGGAATCGCAATAGACGCTGTACTCGTCGCTGAATCCCACAAAGTAACTGCTCCCATTCTAGCTGTTAGTACCCTAAGCGGAGCAAAGGACATGTCGTTCTTCAACACGACAGGCGTCGTCAGCAAGAATGGCTCAAAGTCGCCAATCGTTCCGTGGGTTCTGTTCATCGTGAGCCGAATGACGCTGTTTCCTTTGACAAGCTTAACTTGTTGCTGTTCCCCATCCCAACTAACATCCCAGCCTAAACCTTGGGCAATTTCGCGAACCGGTACCATCATGTTCTCCCCCTCTAAATAAGGAGATGATGGGTTTGAACCCGCGTTAAGCGGGAATTTTTTGATAACGGTGTAACCCGAAGTATGTTCATTTTCCATGGCTTGTACGGAAGTACCAAGTACGACAGGAGTCAATAACACTGCTGCCATAGCAGTGGATGCGATTGTTTTTTTCAACATTGTTATTCAACCAGCCTCTCTAAGATGTATTCGCTATCTTAACGCAGGCTATTCGAAAATGTTGCAGCAAGTTATTCGCTCCCCTGCAAGCTCCCCCTACTTTACCCTAATAACTTTGTGCATTGTGTTATTGCCTCTTCATTTGCCAAGCCATTGATCGACCTGCGCCTGCACGGCAAAAGCATCTGCTTCCTCGGGCAGATTTTTATACTCTGCCAATGTACCTTCAAATTGTTGCTTCTTTTCTTCAGCAGCTTCTTTGAGAGCAGGCAGTTCTGCTTTTTTACTCATTAAGTCCGCTTGTTTAAGTTTAGCGATTTGCCTGTCGTCCTCATTCTTGCTCATATCGAAGATCTCTTTTAGTTTCCGAAATTCCTCCCGCAATGTTTCTACATGCTTATTGGCATCTAAATAGCTTTTAGCAGCTGAGAAATAGGCCTGTTGTGTATAAATCTGTGTTCGCTTCAAAATATTATTTCTCTCTGTAGCACCACTACCGAAAATGCTCGTAGGAAAACGTTGTGCAGCCACATTTTCTTCCTCAGTCAGCTGCGATCTAGCGTTGGCATCAGCCGCCGCACTCATAACATGATCAGGTATTTGTTTATATGGCGGATCCGGTAATTTTTGCGCGTGTATCCTCGGAACCAATGCCCGCGAGCATCTGTCCCCAAGTACGTACCCGTCATTGTATTCGGGCTGCCAAATGGCAGTGTCACGATAAACCACTGACCAACATCACCGGGGAGTAATGTCTCTGATGGTTGACGTTGTATCACATCTGATAAATCGGGGATTTCATTCCGGCTCCTTTGAACCCTTTTATTGGAACAGATAATATGTTTAATTTTACCAATTCTACCAGTTTCATGACAAGTGATAATTCACCTTACTCACTGATTCTATTTTGAACTAGTACAAAAAAAAAGAACGTGCCACTAATTCTATCTAGTGACTCGTTCTTTTCAATCAATTTTATATGAATTGGACAATAGCAATGAGATCTAATAGATTAGTCGCTTAAGCGGCGATGTCTCTTAGTTACTCGCAAGCGTTGCGATATCCGTACCCGTCAATGCGTTACTAAAAACATATACTTCGTCGATCTTGCCGTTAAAGGCATTCGCAAAATCCGGCCGTCTTCCTATAAACACATGGCTGGTGTTGTTGTATTGTGTCGACGGAATTGAACTAATGTTAGAGTTGCTTAATGTGCCGTTGACGTAGAGCCTTAACGCGACGCCCGGCTCGAAAACGCCCGCCAGATGAACCCATTGGCCAACCGGCAGCGTACCTGCTGTCTCCACGGTTATGGAAGAATTTGAACCCGTTGCGATCTGGAAGACGCCTTTGCCTCCGGATTTCACATAGAGGCTCCATGACCTAGAATTTGCTCCGTACTCCTTCGATATGATTCTGCCATCGCCCGCGAAGCTGTCGACATAGATCCAGGCGGCAGTAGATATGGCACCAGTGAATTGCAGTGCAGCTGGAGTTCCCAGATCGATTTCATCGTTCACACCATCGAATTCCAGACTGTTTCCAATCTTGCCCGCTGTCCATACAGGACCGTTGATCAGGGTTCCGTTTAAATGATTGGCCGAGGAATCCGTTGCAACGGTTCCCGATGTCTCATCAAGGTTCCAGTGCCCCACAACGGATGTTGAAGACGATACTGTAAACTGAATCGTGTACGTATTGCTCGTCGTTCCGTCAGAAGATGTCACAGTCACAACAGCCGTGCCCGGTATACTCGTCGGCAACGTATATGCTACTGTAGAAGGCACAGCCGTGCCGGCATCCAGCGATGATGCCGTCACCGTTGGTACGGGTGAGCCGGTCGGTAGGGCGACAACGTAGCTATACGTATTCGGATCGAACCCTGCAACAGACTGTCCATTCACCTGCAGACCGCCAAGCATCGCTGGCACCCGCACTCTATACTCTGCTTGGTTTACTCCATTCACCGAGCTGTTTGCCGTAATCGTTGCACTACCAGCGTAAGCTCCCGTAATCGCTACAGAGGTTACATCACTGATGGTTGTAGAAGTTATTGGAGCAGCCGCACTGCTCGATTTCCAATCTGCACTCAGATTGGCTGTGTTCGGGAAAGCTTTGGTTGAATTGATCTGCACAGTCTGCCCAACGGGCACCGAAGTAACCGAATTATCTGCTTTGATCGTAACTGGCACTGAGAATCCATTCGCTAGTCTTATAAACAAGGTGGAATATTCGGCAGATCTATTGAATGACGCCTTCGTTCTGTCGACTTGAATGGTAAAGGTTACATTACTATTGCTCGCAAAAGTTCCCGAAGCAGGTGTAACCGTGTACCAGTCCTCTTCCGCATTGCGACGGATCGTATAATTTCCTAAACCGGTCAAAGTGCCAGTAGAGATCGTAAAGGTAGCCGAGTTATCCTGAGCAGGGATATTAACCAAATATTTGTCCGATTGGAACGGAATAGGCCGTTTAGGAAATAGGCTGCTTCCCCCCTGCTCAAACGCACCGATATCCGGAGCACTGCCCGAGTAAGACTCTGCGAAGTTTTTTACAACAGTTCCTTTATCAATAACATTTACTTCTCTTGCAGCATCGACACCAGAAGCGGTTGGTGTGAATACACCAGCACCAGGATTGGTCATCTTACCAATCTTGAACAGCCCGTGCGCCTCAGCACCAGGGTTGGCTACGATTTGACCTGCTCCATCAGCAGCCGTAGTACGTCCCAGTGCGTCGTAATCGAAATTCGTTCCAGGATTGATAGATGGACTATTATCTTCGATATTATAAAAATTAGATGATCCGCTGGTGAGATTTCTCATGACGACGATCAGATTATTTCTTGTTCCGCCATGCCAGTTCTTTGGCGTACTACTGCCCACAATCGCTTTCGGAACGGCATAAATCGTATTATTGAAAAACCATGTCTCGCCATCATACACCGTGCTGCTATTCCCGCCTAATTTGATAACTGATCCTGTTCCCACACGTCTAAAATCATTCATATTGTATAGGACATTATTAAAAGCATAGCTAGGACCCACCATGTTCGGCGCAAAACTCAGCCCAGCATAGCTCATCTCCACTCGGTTGTCGAACACCCTGATATTCGACTGCCCACCATCTAACTCAACACTGTCATCATTGGCATAACCGAAGAAGTTACCATAAATATCAGCATCTTTATAGAAACCGCCGCTTTCCTGGCTATTATAATAGCCGCTGATGACATCATTAAACCGGTGATATTCGTCGGTTCCACTGAAGTCGTTATACCGAACTACGATGCCGCCTGCACTTCGAAGATACATCGCCTCAGGACCTTGCGGATGAGAATTACTGAACGCTTGACCATCGGAGGTAATTCCCGTCCAAGGATTCGCGTAACCTCTCGGCTCGTGAACGTAGCTTCTTTCCACGACAATGTTCTTGGCATCTTCAATCCGGAAACCGGCATCCCCTTCCAACATATTTCCTTGATCATCAATAGGCGTTCCATAGCCTACATCACTCTTGTTAATAAAAGCGAGCTGCTGCGGCGTATGCACAGTATCAACGGCTACCCGTCCCCAGCCGGAGATGTCGGCATTGGTAATTCTGACATCATGATCGGTACTGTTCAAATATATACCGTTTTTCTTGCCGCCTTTGACAATAAAGCCTTCTAATATCGTATAAGATGAATTCGTCACGGTTACGGCATGATCCGTTGCAAACCCAGCATCAATCGTCAGCCCTGTGTCATTGACAATCTTGATCCAGCCATTATTGGTTCCCGTTATCCCATTAATAGTCAAACCACCGCTAGTGTATAAACTGGATAAGGAAATTGTCTGTGCAATCGTCGGTGTCGACGTCCATGTGCGAACCGTACCTGTCTCCGATTTGAGCAACGTACTTCCATAATAAATATCTGATTTCACATCATAGGAGGTATCTTCTTCTAGCCTTACTATACTGCCAGAGAAAATCCCTTTATCCGGAATTGTAATCGGCTCCAAAGCTTCCTTCCATACCGTATCCGCAGACTTTTTATAGTACAGATGGCGGATTAAATCATCCCGTCCTCCAGCGATATAGACACTGATCGAGTTAAAAGATGGCGTCAGTGTTAAACCATACACCGGATTAGGCATCCCGGCTGTTACAGTAACTTGTGTTGATCCCGTGTAAACCACATTAGTGGCACTAGGCGGGGTTACCGTCGTCGAAGTCGCAGTGATCGTGGCCGTCCCTGTATTCACAGCCGTTACCAACCCTGAATTGACATCTACAGTTGCTACGTTGGTATTGCTGCTGATCCACTTAACGGCTTGAGGCGCTCCAGCAGGACTAACCGTTGCGATCAGCGTTTCTGTTCCTCCCTGCTCTATCGCCGTTGATGCCTTGTTCATACTTACACCGGTAACAGCTACAGGTGTCGAACCTGCGGTTTGAACGATGCTGATATCATCAACATAAGCAATCATGCTGGCACTAGTTGAGCTAATCGAGAAGACGTAAACGCGCATATACTTCGCGTTCACAGGAACCGTAAAGCTTTTCTGAATTTGGGTGTATCCAGACGTGATTGTGCCTGTTATACCACCGACATTCACATCATTTCCAACTTGTGTTGCACCTGTGTTACTAAAGTTATCCGGGTTTACTTTGCTATCGTAGAACCGGATCGTCATGCCTGTAGCTGATCCACCACTGACACAAGCAGCGGTACATGTAGCTACATTAATATAATAGGATGCATCATAGGTCTGTCCGGGAATAACCGAAACATATTGCTGCGCAGGTGTTTTCTGCGAACCCGAACCCGCCGAAATCTTCAGAGCATTATTCCCCGTGCGAGCATAGATGGAGCCTGCTGGGCTGCCATTCGTAGCTTTAGCCCCCGTAGAGTCAATCTTCCACCCGTCAAAAATCGTTACACCTGAACCTGTAGCACTCTCAAATCCACCGTTGAGCAGCGTTCCGTTCCCATATGCTGAGGCCGGAGCAGCCATACCTAGCGGGATAAAAGCCAGCATCAAGCAAAACACTAATACTCTACACAAATGATTTTTAAAAGAATGAGTCATCAACACTTTCCTCCTTTGATTCGCTTCCTTACAAGCCTATTTTCAAACATCAGTCAGTGGATTCTGGATGCAACCTTCAATTGCAATCGCTTTCAAATAGCTAAATATGATCCATCAAACCTTGTCATCTTGTTACCTTCCTACTCATCCCTCCTTCCCTCTCACGGGTGATCCACCTAGTCACTTCCTTACTAAGGGGCTCTACCACGTGCTCAGTATGTGTTCGCAAGCAAATGACAGTCAACATTCATTTGTTCAGCAGCCGCTTTCTATGACTTTTCGCAGATCCATCGCGTACACATGCCGCTTTCCTTCGTGGATAGAATCGAACGAAATATGAGTCCCTGCCCGATTCCAGCGCGGGTGCAAGTCACAGCGTATGTCGCCATCGATTTTCGGCAAGGAGTAATAGGAACCAAGCGTCACACCACGTTTATTTTTCAAAGAATAGACATACAAATGCCGATAGCCATCCGCATCCGGATAACTGTCATAGAGCATGTGCTGCCGATCTGGCGAGTAACTGCAGTGACCGTCCCTCAAGAAAAATGTGGTATCGATCATCTCAGCCTCATGTGTCAGATCTCTGAGTACATATAATTGATCGCCTGAATCCCCTCTTTCCGCTCCGCGTGAATGGAAAACAATTCGCTCTCGGTCACGCCAATGATAATGAGACGCGTACGAATAATCGGACAAGAGGAATAGGTCAGAACCATCATGGTTGACCGTTAGAATAGCAGTTCCCCATACTTCGCCAGGCTCCGGAAAATAACGAACAAGGAAAACGAGTCGGGAACCGTCCGTATTGAACGTGATATGGTTAATTAGTAACTTCTTATCCTGATTCGGAAAGCGGGATTTCGTGAAATCCCATATGTGTTGAAGTGACAATACGAGTCGGGATTCTCCTGTTGCTAAGTCGATTAGAAAAATCCCGTCCTCCGTCGAATGACGAGCTTCTTTATACAGATCCTCTCTTCCTGCATACCCATAACCAGGCCGAAAATCGAACATCCGGTCGAAATTAATACTTACCGCATACGTGCCTGTGGGATCGACATTGGCTACCGGAAGCTCCAGTTGCCTGGAGAATCCGGTATGAATATTTTGCACCGTGCCTCTGTAAGTTTCGCCATCCCAAGAATTGTAGATAATCTCCTCTTCTGGAAAAGCAGGGTGCCACTGCAGCATGCTCCCCTGCTGGAAATTCCACGCATTCGTTTCCGCCACGGGATGAAAAGTATGGTCCAGCATATCGATGTACCCCACAGTGGCGCTGTCAGCAGTATGTGGAAGTCGATCCATGAAATCAACTTTATGACATAGATGATATCGGTCGCTTAAACTCCACGCAGGCGTATCGTAATAACCAAAAAAATAATGCGCATCTTCCTGTGTTAACCGCTCTGCTTTCACTAGCTCGTTTTTAATAGCAAGCATGAAATACTCTCCTCCTGCTTTTTCTTATCTTTCTATCCGCTTGTCACTCTTTATTGTTTTCTCCCAATCTACTCTTGCCATATAGACATTGGATTTGCCTCCCCTGTCGGAAGAGAACACAATATGCTGGTCATCTCGAGTAAAAAGAGGATGCGGATGCGACATCTGGCTCCGCCAGGAAGTGCCATGTGCACAAAGAAGACCGACTTCTATGGCATCGCCTTCGTACCTCAACAAGGACATATAGTTCCCCTTATCCTCCATCACTTCGCGAATAGGCGCACGATCGCCGACACCCATCGTTTCCCCATAGTTCATCTGTACATGGGAGGGGCGTGTGTAAGGGTAATAATATCTTCTCTCGTTCGAGCCATCCACATTGATGAAAATATCACCATGCAGTAAAAATTCGTCACCTATGCGCTCCCTAGATGAATATTGGGCCCCAATCCTGCCGCTGGCGGTAAAAAATTCATGTCCGATCCGTTCCAAATTCACTTTTTGATCCACGAGCGGATACACTTTGTCAAGGTCGATGCGCGCCGTCCACATCCTCTGAACCTGAAGCCATGGACCTTCATGGCAGAACACAATAATATTCGAGTCGACCGGGCTTATATTCACATGGGAAATATACTGACTTTCTCCCCATACCACGTAGGGAGCTCTTCTTTCGATATCATAACGGATGACCACGCTCGTTGGTCTGCGGAAGTGCTTTTCCCTGTGCGTGGAATAGGTACCACCTGTTTCCGTACAGAGTTCCATGTGTTCCACATACGAAAATGCTAGGAATTTCCCTGAATTATCAATAGATAGATCGCTGGGCTTGAAGCCGATTGGAATTTGCATGAGCTCTTCCGTTTCCAGATTATCAAGGCGAACCCGCATCAATGTACGGTCGGCAAAATAATAAACAATATGATGCCAGGCATCGAGTACGGAACTGAAAGGACTAACCCCGTCCTTATCCGTAATCTGCACCATTTGTCCATCTTTAAATCGTAAGGTGTACAATTGCATCGAACCCGTGCGGTTAGAAGCCAGAAGGATGTAGTTATTTTCAGAATCGATCAATGTTTTCGTAAAATAGGGATGATACGTATCGCCGGAACTGTCAGTGAGCTGTATCACCTCGACACCCGTCAACTCGTCTTGCTTTCTGGTGATCGTTGAGTAATATACATCGCCTTTCATATTCTTCCACTCCTCATCATGTATTTTGCAATCTATACAGTTGCTAACATCTGATTCATATTGTCGGCTTCGATTCCGGCAAGCAGGACGATACCAATGCCATGCGGATCGTTCGTAACCGCCTTAAGATCATACTTGTAATAATCAGGGGAATAGGAATATTTCGATCCGCAGCATACACCATGGACAGATCCATTGCCTTCAAAGGCATCGCTGATTAATGCGCTCCACCCTTTGCGTACGGCATCCGCATACAATCGGGGCTTATCCAGCCAGCCGAAACGTACCCCTCTGGCAAAAGCATAAATAAACATCGATGTGCAGGACGTTTCCTCGAACGATCCTTCATCTGTCAATACTTGATGCCACAAGCCGTTTTTCCCTTGGCGGGCAAGTAACCCTTCGGAGAAATCTCGGAAGAAGGAAAGCAACGCGCCCCTGTCCGAATGGTCCTCCGGCATCATCTCCAGCAACTCCGACAAAGAAAAGAATACCCAACCGTTTCCCCGTCCCCAAGGTATCCCATTAGCCATATGAAATTTGAAATCATAGACATGAGACATCAGCTTTTTGTCAGGGAGATACAAGTATTTCTTAAAAAGAAGAAACTGTCTGGCAGCTTCATCCAGCCATTTGCGTTCTCCTGTCAGCTTGTAGTATCGGGTCAGGAATGGGGTACTCATGTATAAGTCGTCCGCCCATAACGTATTCTCCATGTAGTAACCTATGGATTCCCGATAGAACGCACCGTCATCCTGCCGCTCTTGCGTGTTAGCCATATAATCGGCAATGATATGCGCCAGCCTCACAAAATCTTCATCCCGTGCCTCTTTGTTTGCCTCCAGCATGGCACTGCCAATCGAACCGCAATCGTCCAGCATCTTCATATCCACCAGCTTCGTGTTAATCGCTGGATACCCATACTGCTCACGGTCCCACTGCGAGTAACTGTACATGGTCGTACACGCTTTCAGATGTTGAATTACGTATCGAATGATATCGTATCTCTCGAGCTTTCTGCCTGTTTGGAGAAGGCCGTATAAGGTCACGCCGATAGGATAATTCCATCTTGCGTAACGGGCATTGTGCAGATAAGGTCTAATCCAAACGTCTGGCCGGTCTATTCGCCAATAGGTCTGGTTGCCCGCTTTCTCATCGGCACTATCCGCTTCGAACAGACTGTACATTGTTTGCAACTGTTCAGGAACAATGTCTTCGGAGCGCTCTATCGGCCCTATGTAAAACCAGCATTCATCTGTACCTTTCACCGAATGAGGCTGACAGAATGAATACGTCTCCTCTCCAGCTGACACATCCAGTGAAAACCCCCAGTCTCTCACCCCACAAGCCGACTCAACTAACCAATTGTGCGTCCCGTAAGCGAGATTGGCCTCAACCTCAAATGGCCCTTCTTTCTCGGTCAAACCAACTAGTTCGCCGTTGACCCAGATGCGCAGCCGGCCGGTTGACCATCCTTTCAACACGAATGGATTTTGACCGGGGAGAACGGATTCACCTTTGGACCAAGCATAAGCCACCTTATTGGGCTGAATACCGAATATTCGAGCGCAGTTCATCAGCGATGCCTGCTCCGCAGCCCACGCCAGTGAAGGAAACCACCGGACGGAGGAGTCCGATTCCTTTCCTCTCACTTCGGGAAAGTTATTTTCCCCAAACCTTTCATCGTTTTGTGGCTCCGAGTACACCCAACCGCCACAGTCATATCGTTCAAGGAAAGGATTCATAAAATCAAGCGGATTCGAATGGCTGCGGTTTGAGCCGAATACGCAGCCAAAGCCGGAAGCTACCTTGCGGAAAATGAGTAGGAAAGTATTCCAGCCTTTTTGCAATTGGACATCAACAATCTTGCGTGTCTCCACGTTTACTTCTTCCGGTACACCCGATTTATATATCTGCTTGCCATTCAGCAGCAACTTAGTCGGACCATAACAATTGACAGCCGTTTCGACAGACCTGACATTGTCACTCCAAAGCATGCCTAGCGCAAAGGCAAATTGGCCAAAGGTTGCATCTGGAAGTTTCTCGTTCATATTAAAATCATATCTGCCATCCTTCAGCTGTGGAATTGAAAGCCTGCTAAAGCAGCGAAATACGAACGGATGTGGGGGATTATTCGCTAAATAGGCGCCTGCTATCGTCTCAAGGATGGTGTCTGTGTCCTGGTCTGCTAGCTTATATTTCATACCAGCTTCTATTTCAAAATACCTTTTCATTCTTTCTCCTCCTTTCGCCTTTAAATATAGGTTCCAAGCTTGATTTCAGTCTATATTCATTTGTTCAGATAGCGCAAAAACGCCCTTCTTCCGGGTATTACCCCAGTTCGAAGGACGTTTCGTTACTCGCTTATTTCGCTCCACTTCCAGTAACAGGTGTTTCTTGCATCCGTTCGCGATACTGACCCGGTGTCTCCCCCTCTACCTTACGGAAAGAACGGATAAAATTCGTTGAACTTGTATATTTCAACTTCTCGGAAATGTCGGAGATCTTCATATTCGTTTCCATGAGCATCTGCTTGGCTATCGTCAGCCGGTATTGTAATAAATAATCACCGAAATTAACGCCTGCTTCCTGTCGAAACACTTTGCTGACATAATGGGGATGGTATTCGATCCGGTCAGCACATGATTCCAGGGTCAAGTCCGTATCGTATCCTTCGTGGATCATCTGGATGACAGCTTCCGAAATTTTGCGGAATTGATGACTCCGTTTTTCCTCCAGCAGTATCAATACCGGCCCTACAACAACCTCCTTAAACCAGGCCTCTACCTCTTCCGTCGTTCTCAGCTTAAACAGGCTTTCAACGATCGATTCATCATCTTTCATTAATGTGCGAATCGAGATTCCCTGATCCTGAAGTAGACTGCCCAGTTCAGATAAAAACCGGATAAGGGAAAACTGGTAATCGTGGAAGTGAAAGGGTTGTACGACCAGTTCTCGGACCATTTGGTGCAGAAGAAGAGTCGCTTGCTCCAAGTCGGAGGAGTTAACAGCCTGCTTGAGTTCATCCGAAATTTTAACAGGATACGAAGTCTCCACAGGGGAATCCGCAAAAATATCACGTATGGAAATAATTGTCTCGTGACCAAGCTTAACTCGGTATCTGAGGGCATCAATGGCTTCTTTATAAGCTTTAGGTACCTTCGTCCATTCCTCAAATGCATAACTAAGTCCGACGCTAACCGATATGTTTAAATAGGTGCGAACCGCTCGTTGAATCTCCTCTGCCAGTTTATATACGTCCTCATCCGAAGCCGGATCAATACGGTCAGTACCCAGAATTGTCAGCTGAGATTCGTGTAGAACAATTGGATTTAGCAAGGTATGTCGTGGAGCTAGCTCCCCCGCAATATTGTTTACGGCAAACAAAAGCAGATCCAGATCCTTCTCCTCATATCGGCTTCCTTCGAGTGTATCGATTTCGATCGCCATCACATACATGCGTTGCCAACTCTGCGGGAATTGTAAAGCCGACAACTTCTCCTTTATTTCCCTTGGTCCAACCTCGCCAAAGAAGAGCTTTTGTACAAAAAATTGATTTAACTGTACAACCTGCCCCTGGATTTGGCCGGACATTTCCTGTTGTCGATCCAATAAAGTAAGAAACCGTGTGCCGATCTGCTGCAACTCATCTTCGCGTTTGAGATTATGGGAAGGCTGAAGCATATCCTGACCGATGACTGTGGCATAAAGCTTGCGTATTGGACTGTAGAATCGATTCGAGCCCATGACAGAGAAAATTAGAACAAGGAGAACGATGATTAAGCAAATCCATATGGTAAACTGACCGATCGCTTTCGATTCTTGCGTGATCATATCGATTGAAACCGCCGACACATACATCCATCCCGTGAGACTGGAACGAATAAAGGTAACTGAATACTCCTGCTTGCCATAGTGGACATTGACTTTGCCCCCATCGGCATCCATCCGTTTCAGTTGATCGACTAACTCCGTTTCACCGAGAAAGGCTCGCGTAAAACTCTCATCTTGATAACCAAGCAGTTTCATCCCACTATCCAACATAAAAACGCTTCCCAGCGGGCTTGTGTCTAATAGCAGCTTACGCAGGTGTGAAAAGGGGATATCTGCCGTGATGATCACATCGGGGTCTGGATCATAAGCTGGCTTTTTACTGATCATGCGAATCCCATTTTTATTCGATTCCCATATTGTCTTTTGCGGAATTTCCATAGTTGGATGGCTGTTATCTTGGTTGAAAGGATAAATCCCCTTATTTCCGATCTGCCATTTGCCGTGCATGTTGAAGAATTCAATATCACTAACACCCAGCTCAAACACCTGCAATTGACGAATCGTTCCTGTCAGTTGTTCAAATTCATTATAATATTTACCCTCCAGCGGCAAGGAGAGAACACTCTCCACAAATGGAGAATGAAGCATCGTTGTGGCGGAAGCTTCTACCGTCTTCAGGTTCTGCTCGATGCGCGACTGGCTTAGCTTTAATATTTGTAAATTGCCTTCCTCCACATAATTTTGAATTGTACCAGAAGTACGAAAATAAGAAAAAAATCCTAATGCCAGCAGCGGTACGACACCAAGTAGAAACCCGTATAGCACTAATTTATTTAAATATGTTAGACCTCGAGTTTTCATGAATATACCTCCGCTGCTGGATGCTTGATCTTTCAGTTCTAATTTTAGCATATAACTAATGATAGCTAGTCGATTCCCCGTTAGTAAGCGGAAAAAGACGGAAGAGATCTCCCATCTTTTAATGCCGATTATTTACCGCCTTGTTTCTTGTAGTCCTCTGTGAATTCCTTCATGATTTGATCGCCGCCTGCTTTGCTCCACTGTTCAAGGGCTTTTTTGTAGCCAGCCTCGTCGATTTCGCCCATGATGAATTTAATCTGCGCGTCACGGCTGATTTTATCTAATTCTGGACCTTTCTCAGTCTTGGTTTTGGAATCCAGTGGTGTCGTTACATCGTAAATAGCAATCTTCGCATTGTCAGCCACCATCTTTTTCCCTTTGATGACTAGCGGGTCAGTTGATTTAATCGGTAACTCATTACTAGGATTTGCGACGCCAAAATTGAGATAGTTGGCATCCGACTTGCGGTCTTCAGCGCGGGGATTCGCAGGCTCAACGAATCCGTCTAAGATCTTATAATCGATATCCTTAATACCTTTTCCCGTCAATGTTAACATTTCGGGGGTCGACATTTTATCATAGAAAGTTAGAATTTTCTTTAAATCCGCTTCCGTTTTAATGCTGCTCTTAGAAAATACAATGGCGCCATTGTATCCTGAAGTAGCTGATACGATCAGCCCTTTTGGTCCCGTCACGCCTTGAATCAAATCGAATTCAGCTTTCGGATTCACCTTTACCGCTTCTTTCTGAATACCTGGAGCGTCGGATTCTACGGCGATCATGATCCCCGCTTTGCCTTGTGCCATCATATCCCGGCGTTGCTGCGTATTGATGATAGGGAAGTCGGAATTCATCAACTTCTCGGAAAACAGCTTCTTGTAATATTTAAGACCTTCCAAATACTCTGGCGTCAAGAAGTTGGGAACCACTTGCCCGTTCTGCACACCATAATTCATTGGGGCGCCATGATAAACGGCAATGCTGCGAACCATAGCATTTAACCCGTCTTCCACCAGTCCGACCGTATCTTTCTTACCGTTCCCGTCCGGATCATTTTCTGTAAATGCTTTCGATACTTTGTATAAATCATCCAACGTCTTCGGCATTGCTAAGCCCAATTTATCCAGCCAATCCTTGCGGATTGTAATGACGTGGCGGGCAGCATCCCTATGACGAGGAAGCATGTAATATTTACCATCAATTGCAATTCCTTTCAATACCTCTGGGTCCATTTGTTTGCTTAAATTCGGATAGTCCTTCAAATAAGGACCCACTTCCCAGAATGCTCCTGAGCGAGCTGCATTGATGATATTAGCGGATTTCGTTTCATTTGTGAACATGACCTGTGGAAGCGTTCCAGAAGCCATCGTAGCGTTCAACTTCTCTTTATACGCCGTTTCCGGTACCCAAGTGATATTCAGTTTCGTATTCGTAAGTTTCTCCAGTTCTTTTTGCACATCACTTGTTTCTTTCGGTGCCACACCTTGCATCGTACTCATAATTTCAATTGTCGTGGGCGTTGCGTCCTTCGCTTTTTCCGTTTGCTGTGCAGATGCTGGTTGCTCGGATGTTTGCTTCTCAGCGGAACAAGCCGTCATCAGTAAACCAACCATGCTAACCGCCACCACTGCTTTTACACCTACATTTTTACGCATATCCATGTAATCAAGACCTCCATTTTATAATAGTTGAGAATGCTATGGTTAAATGGGTTCTATTATTTATCCTTTGATAGAACCCATCATAACACCTTTCGCGAAATGCTTTTGTAAAAAAGGATACACACATAGGATTGGAAGTGTTGCGACCGTAATGACAGCCATTTTCACCGTTTCAGGCGGCAATTGAATATCCCCGTCAAGGTTCGCTGCATCGTCTAACCGGCCTTCGGATAACAGAACAAAGGAGCGGAGTAGCACTTGAATCGGCCATTTATCGGTATCTCGGATATACAGAATGGCCGACATGAACGTATTCCAATGACCAACTGCGTAGAACAGACCGAATGTCGCCAGCGCCGGTAGTGAGAGCGGAAGGATGATCCGTATAAGGATACTGAGATCATTGGCACCGTCAATTTTGGCTGATTCCTCAATGCCATCCGGCATCTGCTGGAAGAAGTTTTTGAGAATAATGAGGTTAAAGGTACTAATTGCACTTGGAATAATCAGCGCCCACATGGAATCCAGCAGTCCCAAAGCTTTCACGATCAGAAACGTGGGGATCATGCCTCCACTAAACAGGAGTGTGAAAATCACCATCATCATAATCGGTCTACGTCCGATTAGATCTCTTCTCGAAAGTGGATAGGCCATTAAGCAAGTCATGATCAGATTAACAATGGTTCCGCCCACTGTTATCAGAACGGTGACCAGAAGGCTTTTCAGAATACGGTCCGTGGAGAATATAAAACGGTACGCATCCAGCGTGAAATGTGTTGGAAACAGCACGAAATCTTTTGTAAGCTTCTCTGTCGGACTAGCGAATGATGAACTAACAACATGGACGAAAGGGAGCAGTGTACTCAGTGCAAACAGGATCAGAATTGTATAATTGATAACGTCAAACAAACGGGAACCCCAACTTCGCTCGTGAATCATATGTCTCACCCTTCCTTAGAAAATGCCTTCTTCACCGAATTTTTTAGATAACCGATTGGCAAGTACGACTAGAATGAGGCCAACCGCTGATTTGAACACACCTATGGCCGTCGAATAACTGTACATCCCGTTCAGGATGCCGGCTGTGTAGACATACGTATCAAATATTTCAGCTACTTCCCTATTGAGTGAGTTAAGAAGCAAGTAGACATGCTCAAATCCGAGCTCAAGAATATTACCAAGCTGCAAAATAAACATAATCAAAATGGTGCTTCGTATCGACGGCAACGTGATATGCCACATTTGACGCAACCGACCTGCGCCGTCCATACGTGCCGCTTCATAAAGATGGGTATCTACGCCTGCCAGAGCTGCAAGGAAGATGATTGTTCCCCATCCTGTATCACGCCAAATATTTTGCAAGATATACATCGGGATAAATTTATCGGGGTCCATCATAAACGTGAAAGGTTCGAAACCGAGTGAAACGATCCACTTTTGAAATAAGCCGTCATGCGACTCAAATAGGACATAGAACATACCGATAATGATCACCCAAGACATGAAATGAGGGATGTAGATCAGCGTTTGTATCGCTTTCTTAAACCGTTCTTTCCTCAGTTCATTGAGCATAAGCGCTACAATAATCGGCATCGGAAAGACAATAATCAGATTAACGAGAGACAAAACCAGCGTGTTCTTCAGTAGTTTAAAAAACGTAGGTTCACTGAATAAACGAATAAAATGCTTTAAGCCTACCCACTTACTACCGGACATCCCCTGGAACGGAGAGTAATCCTGAAACCCAATCGCAATTCCCCACATGGGACCGTATTTGAATAGTAAGAAGTAGACAATCCCCGGCAACAGCATTAGATATAGCCACCGATCCTTGAGTAGCTTCCCTGTCACGCGATTCATTTTTCTTCTTTTGGTTCGTGCTTCAGCCCGTTCATGTGCTGAATAATCGATTGCAGCCATTATGTCATTCACTCCTTCTCTCTATAAATCAAGTTCGCCGCGCCTCGTCTTCAGGAGCGATGCTTACGGCTTCATTCTAAGGAGCGTAGGAAATATCCGTCTATATTCATTTGTTCAGAATGCCATCTCACTCCATTTCTGCATATAAAAAAACACCAGTCACACACAAAAATGATGTGTTAGACTGATGCTTACTACTAACTATAATCTTACGCTACTGGCAGATCTTTTTTTATTTTCACAGTCTCATACACCGGCTTCCGCAATCCCTGAAGAAAGTCATCGATGGCTTGTCGATGCTCCTGAACGACAAATTGTAAGGAATCGTTATAAGCCAAATTATGCGTTTCATCCGGATCATTATCCATATCGTACAAAACATAACGCTGCTCGGGCCCCTCAAGGTTATACTGGATAAACTTCCACCGTTCCGACCTTGCCATCACCTGCATAGGTACACTATCTACGCTTTGCAGCCCCTGCACACTGAATGTAAATCTTCTCGCTACATGGGAATCTTCATCTCCGCTTCCACTGCTGATTACCGAACTGGACAGATCGTCGCCGGATAGCGTAGTCGGCAGGTGCTCTAGCGCCCCCGTAAGTCCCGCAAGCGTAGGATACAAATCCACATGGTTGATCAGCTTGTCGTTGACTTCACCCGCAGGAATGACACCTGGCATCCGCATGATGAGCGGTATACGAGCCGAGGAATCATACATCTGATTTTTAAGCCACAGTCCTTTTTCACCAGCCATATCCCCATGATCCGAGAAGTACACAACCAGCGTGTTCTCCGCGAGTTCAAGCGCGTCAAGCGTGTCCAGCAATTGATTCACATTATGGTCCATCCAGCTAATGCTGCCATAATACCGGGCTCGCGCCAGTCTGTTCATCATCTCGGTATTCTGAAACCAGCCAGCTTGCTCTGCCATTTTATACACAACCGCATTGCTTTCCAACTCCCCTGGGACGCTTTTCGGATAATCTATGTTCGCAGGATCATACATGTAATAAAAGTCTCTCGGTGTATTCCAATACCAGTGCGGTTGAACAAACGAAACGTGTAGGAAAAACTTTTCCGATTGATGATCCTTTAGGTACTGTACCGCCTCTTTCAGCATAATCGCATCGGTTTCCAATGACTCATCGTTCACTACTTTGCCATGCAGCCGTGAAGATTGTTTCCCTCCAGGACGAATATCCGTCATAGCATCAAATACTAGCTTGTCATCAGGATCAAATTGCGGTGGATCGGATGCTCTTCGCGCTTTAGTCTCCTCAGTAAAATGCTCTGTACTATATCTGTAATCATAGCCGTATTCGTATGACTCATGATTGGTATGCATTTTCCCAATACAAGCCGTCGTATACCCATGCTGCTTCCAATGATGCGCCCATGTCAGACTGCGTTTATCAAATACATGCGCGTTGCTGAGTTGGCCATGCTCCATTGGGTACTGTCCAGTGATAAAGCTTTGCCGGGTCGGGGCACAAATCGGATAAGCACAATACGCTTTCGTAAAAAGTGTCCCCTCGCTGGCCAGTCGATCCAAACCAGGAGTACGAATAATCGGGTGGTTCGCACAGCCCATGATTTTGGCATTATGTTCATCCGACGTAATAACTAGGATATTCCAATTATTTGGTGTAATCGCAGCGGTCATTCCTATCCATTCCTTCCTTCTATAAATTGAAAGCTACCTCATTTTCCCCCGATAAAATGGATAAACAATACGCCATTGGCATCAATCTGCGTTTCTATGGAAGTCCCGTCGTAGTTCATTGCAGGTTCTTCCCAAATATTCCGCAAAAGAAAGCCAGGATCATGCGGCAATGCGAGCTCTTGCAGTGTAATCGCAACCGACTTCTGCTCTCCCGTTCGGTTAAAAACACCTATCCATCCCTCGTTGAAACTGTCTTTTTTCCGAGTAGACCATGCCTCGATTCCCTCGTTATGATAAACCCTAGTTCCCATGACACCGTTTTGATTGCAAGCAATCATATCGGAATTCGTAAGTAATTCAAATGAAAACTCATCCGTTGTGGGAAGTGCACCTCCCATGAATAATGGAGAAGCAGCAAGAGCCCTCATCGTAATAAAGGTCAGCATTTGGCTCCGGTTTAGCCCGCTCATCCGTTCACTTCCTTTTCCGATAAAAAACTCTTCCTGCGAAGATACGTTAGATTCCGCTTGCTGTTTCTCTTCCGGTCTCCACACACAGAGATGCCCGAAAGGAATCATATCCATATCCAGCCAAAATCCTTCCTGACGAACATCATGAAATTCCAGCCACTTGTCGAATGCCTTGTCAATATCACGTTGATTGTCCCAGACATCTTTGGTTGTCCGCAGCATATTGGCGAGGCTATACGTGCCTATTTGTTCAATGACCGTTTGGCCCCCTGGTGAAAGGCTCAGAACGATATCGCGTCCGCATTGCTCGATCGCTTTAACAATCGCTTCGATCTCACGTGGAAAACCAGTAATATCATCCGCTTTGATGAAATCTACACCCCAATCGGCGAGCTGACTGATCCAAGCGTTATAAAATTGTTGAGCCCCAGGCTTATCCATATCAATCCCATAGTTATAATGGCACCATGCACAGGTATCCGCCGTATTGGCAATGTCTGCAGCCCGATAAGACGTACCGTAAATCGGCAGGTTCCTTTCGACGGCTTTGCGGGAAATACCACGCATGATATGAATACCGAACTTGAGCCCCAGTTCATGTGTACGATCAATCAAGGGCTGCAGCCCGTTCGGGAAATAACAATTGGAAGGTAAGTACCGTCCATATGCGTCTATACGAACATCAAGTGCATGCTTAGCTGTTGGAAATTGGTGACCCGGCTCTATGTCATATTCAGCAAACCAACCATTGTCGACGACGAAATAGTCATAGCCAGCGGCCTTCAATCGCGCAGCCATCACTTCCAAATTCTCAAGCAGCACCGCCTCAGATGCCGCGCAACCATAACAATCAAAACTATTCCAGCCCATCGGAGGGGTGGGTGTTAAGGCATGCTGTTTCCTAGTTATCGTTTCCAAACGAATAAGCTCCTTTGTGCGTATAGGTTAGTTGAGTCCCTCTATCATAAAAAGCTCTCCCCCTGACACACAGAGGAAGAGCACTAGCTTTATTGATAAGCTGTCGGAAGCGTCGTATACAATCCACCCGCTTTGTCTGTTGAGGTTACTTTCGTTTTCAAAAAGTTAACCACATCATTGATTCGTTTCGCGTTATATAACCAGTATATATAATTCAGATTCAACTTGTCGTGCCCGAAGTTATACAAATCACTGATATTGGCAGGGATCGTTTTGGCATCATCTTGAAAATAATCCGCAGACTGTACAGCTGTCCCTAGTGGGACGATGCCTGCTAGTGTCTGTCCTTGAACGCTGCTGTAATTCCAGGCATTCGCATAATAGGCATAAGCGCCAGGCGCGTTATTGGTTCCGATTAAGCTAGTGTTAATCGCGGAATAGGCTTTAATGTCTGGACCTCCAGAACCAACGCCATGCGTACGTTCCGCTGCAAAAATTCCGCTAAGACTTTGTTGCGGAAAGTTGGTGAATTGAATGGTTACCGTATTCGGGAATGCAGCTTTGAGCGCGACAATTTCGTCGCTGATTGCATTGGCATATACGGTATAATCAAAGGCTGGCGAAATGCTTTGGCTGTTAATATTTGCTGGTTGTTGGGACTGAGCCGTTTCTGATAAAATCACCGATTCCAACGTGCTGTTTCCGTTAAAACTCGTTCCAAGTGCGGCATACAGCGCCTTGATTCGATCGCGTACATGATCATTCCAACGAATCGGATTATAGGATCCAGTGGCTGTCTCATACACCCCACCGCCATAGTAACTGCCTTGGATATAAGCAGGAGTCGCTGTTTCCCCCTCACCGAATGCTTTGGTTTGAAGCTGAATAACCAATTTGGAAGGAACAGCAATGCCATTCGAGTCCGTCAAGCTCGTAAGGTGGTTCAAATCCGCTTGAATTTCGGAGAAATCATAAACGAATTGGCCAGGTTGAGATGAATGAGGAACTTCAAGTTCATTCCAATTATATTTCTTTTGAATGCCCCTGAATATTGGTGTGCCGTCCGTGCTTTTCTGGGTTAACCAGGTATCATACTCCCCATTACTAATGGAAAGCTTATCGTTCGCCAATAGAAAATGTCCCGGGTTCCAGTTAGTTAGATTGACTGTAGCGTGGGCGGTGTTCGTTTTACCTAGCGGTTTCCCTCCGAAAGCCAATGTAACTGCAGCGAGCGTAAGCAATGCGGTGGACCAAATTCTTTTCTTATTCATCCTATTCACCTCTTCAGTTTATCACCTTATATACAACTTATCAAAGTTGTTTACTTGGTTTTAAACATCATAACTTCTTTTTGAAAAAGAGGGGATAGCAAAAAGGTTGGTTTGACTTTATCATTTTGTCTATAAAATGGTAAGCAGCACCGTTCACTCTTTAATGGATCCGATGAGCGCACCTTTTGCAAAATATTTCTGCAAAAAAGGATAGACAGCCACAATAGGCAGCATAGCCACCAGAATCGCCGCCATTTTCACATTTTCCCCGATCGACGTGGCCATCTCTACCTCCAGTGAACTTTGGGATCCAACTTCAGCGGTTCCTCCTACAACCATTTGACGCAATAATACCTGAATCGGCCATTTGCTGGCATCGCTCAGATAAATCACGGCTGCAAAGAATTCATTCCAATGATGAACCATGAAGAACAGTGAGAAGGTCGCCAGAATCGGCTTGGATAGCGGCAAAATAATAGAAAATAAAATGCGAATCTCGCCTGCCCCATCGATGCGCGCAGCTTCATCTAAGCTTTCCGGTAAATTTTGAAAGAACGTCTTCATGACAAGTACGGTGAACGCATTGGTAGCTCCCGGCAGCAGTAAAGCCCAATACGTATTCATTAAACCAAGCGACTTGATCAATAAATAGTGAGGAATCAACCCGCCTCCGAACAGCATGGTAATGAATACAAACATCAGCATCGTGCGGCGACCCGGCAACTTCTTCTTGGACAGAGCGTAAGAGAGCGTAATGGAAACGAACAAATTAATGAGCGTACCTACGACAGTGAGATAGACCGAGTTACCTAATGAGCGTATAAATCGATTCGTAGAAAAAAGGTACCGGTAGGCATCCAGCATGATGTCTTTAGGAATGAAATATAAATGCCCACCTGCCGATTCCAGCGTGGAGCTGAGCGAAACCGCCAGCATGTATAGAAATGGAATCACTACCCCTAAACCTAGCAGGAGAAACATAGCGGCATTGCCGACATCAAAAAGGGAGGTTTGTCTATTCAAAATACCCCTTCCTCCCCCATCGATTTGGCAGCTTTATTAGCCAATAATACGAGTATCAAACCAACAATCGATTTAAATAGTCCCGCTGCTGTGGCAAAGCTATAATCCCCACCAAGTAGTCCGACACGGTAGACATAGAGATCGAACACATCGGATACGTCTAAATTCATGGCGTTGGACATTAGAAAAATTTGCATGAAGTTGGATTCCAGGGAATGTCCTAGACGCAGCAAGAGCAAGATGACAATCGTGCTGCGAATACCAGGCAGTGTAACATGCCAAATGCGACGCCAACGCCCAGCACCATCCACTTTAGCCGCTTCGAATAGTTCAGGGTTTACCCCGGCTATGGCGGCAAGAAAAATAATCGTCCCCCAGCCTAGATCCTTCCATATATGCTGCATCACCATCATGGAGCGAAACCATTCATTGCTAACGAGAAAAGGAATGCCTTCTCCGTTACCTACATAATGGTTGATGACACCGGAAGGACCGAAGAACACCAATGTCATGCCCGCTATAATTACCCAGGAAATGAAATGCGGCAGGTACAAGATTGTTTGAATCAGCCGTTTATAAATCAACCACCGAAGTTCATTTAGCATGATAGCAATGAAAAGTACGAATGGAAAATAAAAAAACAAATGATACAAACTTAGAAGCAATGTATTCTTCAACAAGAGAGGAAAATCATCATGGGTCAGAAAGTTACGAAAGTGCTCCAAACCTACCCACTCGCTTTTAAAAACTCCCAAAAATGGGCTGTAATCCTGAAAGGCAATCCATACGCCCCACATTGGAAAGTAATGAAAGACTAAGAAATAGATGATACCCGGAGCGGCCAACGCATAGAGCCATGCATAACTTCTCCACTTTACTGCCATTAGCTTATACCTCTCTTTAACTAAGTTAGCCTATCTACTGCTTATACAGCTCCAATAGCTCTTTACCAATCTGATTACCGCTATTCTGTTGCCAAGTCGCAATTTCTTTTTGCACAACATCCCATCCAGCTTGCCCTGTCACATATTTGATCGCGGACGCATCGACCTTCTTCTCATGATCTGGATTTTTCTGGTCCGTAGGCGAGATCAATCCAGAGAACGTATCTAGTACGCCGATTGTTTTGAAGCTGTCCAGAATACTACGTTGTAACTTGTTCACCTGCGGGTCCGTTGAATTAGCATAGTTATAAGGATCGAGTGGCCATAACAGCAGAAAAGTCGAGGGCTTCTCTTTCTCGCTAAGCTTCTCCTGTTCTGGTGTACGACTAACAATGCCATCTTTAATATCCGTGGAATGAACGCCTTTGATCCCGCCATTGCGGTAATACTCGTATTCCGGAGCCGCTTGGGCATTCAAAAATTCTACAATGCGCTCCGCTTTTTCCTTCGATACCGTTGAAGGAATCACCCAGGATCCGAAGAAGCCCAAGCTTTGATTAACGCCTTTCTTCCCGCCAGGACCTTCAATCGTAGGTAAAACAACCATTTCAGCCTTCGGGTCTACCGTCTTGAGCTTGTCATAGTTGTTGCTGCCTAGCAAACCTACATGGTACACAAGCGCTCCCGCTTCACCTGCAAGGAATTTATCTTTGTTTTGTTGATTCTTAAGCAGTGTCGCGTCTTTATTAATTAGCTTCTCGCTCCATGCCTGCTTCAGCCAATCCAAATAATCTTTATATTCCTTCGTCTCCAAGGCGTAAACAGCCTTATCATTTTCAATTCGGTAGTTATTCGGCATGCCAAATGCAAACTTAACAGGTGCCATTCCGCCGAAAACAGACTTTGCATCATCTGCCTGTGCAGCAAACGTGACAAAAGGAATCGTTTTCCCGCCACCTACCGGGTCCTTATCACGGAATACCCGCAAGGCATTCGTCAATTCATCGATGGTTTTTGGTACGGTGAGGCCATAACGGTCAAGCCAGTCCTTACGCATAATAATATTGGCTGAACCATTCCCATAGGCGTATTGCGGTCGAGGAATCGCATAAATTTTCTGATTAACACTGGAAGCTTTCCATGCCGTTTCGGGAATGTTTTGGTCCAAATTCTTTTTCCCTTTGACCAAGGATGTCAGATCGTAGAATGCGCCCTGTCTTGCTAATTTTTCAAATTTAGGGTCCTTGATCCCTGATTTCAAAAGGATTAAGTCATACTGGTCCAAGCTTGCCATCGTAACATTCAGCTTCTCGTCATAGGTTGAGGCCGGCACCAGTTCCATGGAAAGCTTCACATTGTGCTTCTTTTCGATATATGCTTTCGCCTGATTACCTTCCATTGGAGGCTGATCCTCATAATGGATGGTCATCACTTTAATCGATACAGGCTCTTGTGCGCTTCCGCCAACTGCCGTAGCTGAGTTCTCTTTGCTACCGCTGGAGCAGCCCGTCAAGGCTCCGATACCTAATACAGCTGTGAGTCCTACATGTAACCATTTGCTCGCTCTCATTCCGTTTACTCCTCTCATAAATCTTGTGTACGGTTTGTTCCAATGGCGCACGCCGGGCCCCATTCCGCTAAAGCTACCGTCGGATATTGGTTAAAAATAAAATCCCCCGCATCCGCAGCTTCTCTCCACATCGCCATAAACAAAGATCGTTTCAGTTCCTGCATCTCTGGTTCATTCGCGATATTGCTAAGCTCGTGAGGATCTTCCTGCAAATCGTACAACTCATCGCAATCCGTTGGATTATATACCAGCTTATACCGTTTCGTTCGGACGATCCTTTGCATGTAGTACACTTCTACTCCGTTGCATTGTGTAAACAAAGCTTCCCTCCATGTTTCCGGCTCCTCGCCGTCAAACCATCTCGTCAAGCTAAGTCCCTTCGTATCCGCTGCAATGTACCTACTTGCGTCTGCTATGTCCAAGAAGGTCGGTGCAAAATCCATAATGCTTGTCAGCGCATCGATCTCCCTCCCCGGCCGTGCGATTCCGTTAGGCCAGCGTAGCACGCAAGGCAGTCTGTATGTTTCCTCGAACGGACTGATTCCTTTTAAATACAAGCCGTGTGCTCCAACATTTTCACCATGATCAGATAAGAAGACCACTAACGTATCCTCAGCTTGACCAGTTCGCTCCAACGCCTCAAGGACTTCTCCGAACAGATCGTCAACCATGGTGCAATAACCCCAGTAATGACTAATCGATTCTTTGACTTCATCCTCTGAAAGTTGATCCCAAATTTTACGCATCCGCCGGTAAATGGCCGGCTTATTTTGAAGCGAATCGTTGTAATTCGGCGGAAGCGGAATAAGGGACGGATCGTACATGCGTGCATATCTTTCAGGAATTTGAAAAGGATCATGAGGCCCCGTTACCCCTACATACATGCACCATGGTGTCTCATCTTTTGTAAGTTTATCCAACTGCTCAACTGCACGTTGTACCACCCGATAGTCTCTTGTATCCTCGTATTCCACTTGCGAAGTACCATAGAGCTTGTAATTGCCCCAACCAGGCCTTGCAATTTCCCCCTGCTGCCTCGGTCCATACTGGACCATGTCTTTTTCCCGCCAATCGTCTATGGTAAGACCCATCACCGCGTCCATTCCCGCTGTTACAAGAAGCTCTTCCCAGCCCCGATCTGCAGGATTTTCTTCCGCTGAAATATGCCATTTACCTGAAAAATAAAGCTGGTATCCAGCAGACTTGAGACCTTCTGAGAATGTCGTAACGCCTGGAAAAAGCCCACGACGCAGCGCAGCAGCATTGCTCACATTATTATGGATGCCATGCTGGGAAGGATATTTTCCCGTCATGAAGGAGGCACGGGAAGGACAGCAGTGCGTCATGGTCGTATAGACACGCGTGAACATTAGGCCATCATTGGCTAAAGCTTGAACATTCGGCATCTGACAAGGATGATCTCGGGTAATAACGCCGGCCTGCTGTTGATCGGTCATGAAAATCAAAATATTGGGTTTGCCCACCTGTCCCCCTCCTTTACTAATGGACTTATGCATTTTTACGTAAATGCTTATGCGAATAGTCGGATTTAATCCTGCGAAAGGCGTATTAACTGTGTATAGCTGACAGCTACACTGTCCATTGCCGACCCTTTACATTGATCCTGCTCGACTACGTACCATTCAATGCCGTGTTTCTCGCCCCACATAAGGATAGGCTTGAAATCAATGATGCCTGTTCCAATCTCCGTGAATTCCGGATTGTCCCCTGGCGTCATATCTTTTAAGTGAATATAAGGTATGCGATGAGGGTACTGCTGAATGAAAGTCAAAGGGTCAATCCCGCTCTTCTTTACCCAATACACATCCGGCTCTGCATAAATATGACTTCCGTCGGTTGTATCACACAGATAGGATAGCGCAGATCCCCCATCCATACGCGTTTCAAACTCATAAGTATGGTTATGATAATGAATGCGCAGACCTTTTTCCTTCCCTTTATGAGCAATTTCATTTAAGACTGACTTCGCCTCCCGAAATCCTTGTTCATTGCGTAATCTTGGGGGCAGCGCCGGGCATATGAGGTCACGCGTGTTGAACATTTCTGCTTCACTTATCACTTTATCCAGCTGTTTGCTGAGCCTCTCGTAACCGACGTGCATGCCTGCAACGCGAAGACCTGTCTCAGCTAATACGGCTGCGATTTCACGCGGATCATGATTGTACAACTGGGCAGTCTGAACACCAGCCCAGCCCATAGCGGCCAATTCCCTTAGTACGCCTGCATAATCCTGCTCAAACTCTTTCCGTACCGTATGCAGTTGAATAGCGAATTTCTGTTTCAAGGCTCTCCCCTCTCTCCTCATCCAGCCTGACTTCTCTACCCACACGTGCAGATTCATACAACGCGCATAAAATACGGATCATGTCGACGCCATGCTCTGGACGTATAATCGGCTCCGCTCTCCCTTGCAGGACATCGATAAAATGATGGAGATGCTTGGCATGATTCCCGCCTGTCTTTGCTTTAGATAAATCAGGAATGGTCGTGCACATCGTGTCTGCGATTTCCGAGAACAACTTCACCTCTCCCTTGCGCAGCGAGAACCCTGCTTTGGTTCCACGCAACTCAACGAATGACTCCTCCTGCTCTACATTTGAGGCCCAACTAAATTCAAGCTGCAGCGTCGCTCCGTTCTGGAAACGAATATAGCCAGAAGCCAAATCCTCAACATCATACACGCCATCTTCTTTCTTCTCGCCATATCCACTATGAATGGAATCCGACAAGCTTGTTTCGGCAAATTTGGTATAAGTTGCGCCAACTACGCTGACCGGCTTCGGATTACCCATTAGCCATATGGCGACATCAATGAAGTGTACGCCCAAATCGATAAGCGGCCCACCGCCGGATATCTCCCTTGTTGTGAACCAACCGCCTTTGCCAGGAATTCCACGTCGACGCAGCCAACCACAACGCCCCGTATACGCTTCACCTAACTGGCCTTGATCAATGAATCGTTTAAGAAACTGTACGCCTGGCGCAAATCGATTATTACGCATGGCCATGAGATGTTTGCCTGACTGGCTGGCAGCCTTCGCCATTTGCCGTGCTTCTTCCACATCGATGGCATCCGGCTTCTCGGTAAACACGTGTTTACCCGCAAGCAAGCCTTCAATTGCAATGCGAGCATGAAAGGCATTCGGTGTGCAGATATCAATAAAGTCGATATCCTCCTGCTTGATAAGCTCACGATAGTCGGTATATACCCTTGGTACATGCAACTCAAGTGCCGATCGCTTTGCTTTTTCGTAGACAATATCACACAGAGCGACAATTTCCACTTCAGGATGGGTGCAATAGGCTTCCAAATGAATGGCAGCTACTTGGCCGATCCCAATCACGCCAACTTTCAGTTTCTCTTTCATGCTCAATCCTCCTGTACCAAGGCAACCGATAAAGCATAGTAATCTACTTGGAATTATTACTATCAGTTTAACGGATCTAGGTACCAATGGTAAATGTCATTTTGATTCCCTAGATTTAGCATTTTGTCTCCTGAAATGACCTATAGATCAAAGGTTTCACCCATTCATCCTTAGCAAAATGAACACTAAAAGATCATCATTTATTTATGGATCCCTGTCCGTGCACCTGATTGGTATTGTGTCGGAGACATTCCATAGTATCTGCTGAACGCCCGCGAGAACGAGTACACATCTGGGTAACCGATCGATAGTGCGATGTCCGTAACATTGAACTCACCGTCTTTCAACAGTTCTATGCTTTTCTCCATACGCAATTTAATTAAATATTGCATCGGACTAAAGCCGAGAACGCGGATACACTCTTGATAGAGATGGGAGCGATGGACACCAGCAATTGTGGCAACATTCGTTACGCCGATGCCTTCCATGTAATGTGTATCCATGTACTGTTTACATCGCTCCAGCCAATCGATATTCACCTGACTCTTCGCCTGCTCATCCGTCTTGGCAATGAGTGACTCGAGCAGCTGATATAGTTTCAGCTGCAGCATCACTTCGTCATACTCGGTGCGGTCTCGAAGCATGCTATGAATTCGGTTCATCGTCTGCGCATGCTCCGGCATCCACCGCTGCTTAACATAGGGCTCCTCTTTACTGAAGCCAATTCGATCTAGAAAAGGGCCGGCTTGATTGCCTTGGAAAGCCAGCCAATACATCTTCAACTGCTGCTCGTCTTCGGCTTCAGCCAGCTGATAGCTGTATCGCTGTCCAGGATACAGACAGAACAGATCTCCTTTGCGCAGTTGAACCGTTCCGTTACCATGGATGAGCGTAACACTTCCACTAATTACGGCATGCACAGAATAACATTCAATGACTTTAGGACCAACCGAGTAGTTGGGCTTTGCCCTGTTCTGCCCGGCTCGAATGATCCATAAGCCTCCGTTCTTCTCGAATTCGGAAGGCGTGTGGTACAGATATTCGGCAAATTCATGGCCATATTCTTTCATCCGCTCCGCTCCTTCGCAAAGAACTATTATCGTGCTATAAAGCGCTCAAGCAGCTCCATCTGCCTATCTTGGAACTGATGCGCTTTCTCATTCTCCGTTTCCGGCGAACATATTCGCCGCAGCTCCGCATCAAGCTCTGAAGCTTTCTCTGGATACTGCTCATATACGTCATCAAGCTCATCCGGATCTGTATCGAGGCGAAACAGCTGATGTGGAGCTTCCATGTAGGAAATAAGCTTCCAGCTGCCTTTGCGTATCATATAAGCACCCGAACGGGTACCATGACCGTGATATTCCGAAAACACGACACGTTCGGTGTCATCTTGATCGATGTGCTGCAGTGGGTTCCCTGCCCATTCAGCCGGCCTTGTTGCACCAGCAGCGTGAAACAACGAAGCTTGCACGTCGTGCAAATCGACGGGTGTCTTTACCCGAACGCCCTGCGCGAACCCCGGTCCTGCTCCAATACAAGGGATGCGTACCGAGTCTTCATACAAGGAACATTTCCACCACATGCCGAATTTCCCTAGCATTTCGCCATGATCCGAGGTGTAAATCAACTGGGTGGTTTCTGCTATCCCCTGTGCATCTACCGTATCCAGCAGTCTTCCTAGCTGATCGTCAATAAAGGCAACGTTGCCTGCATAACCGCGTCGAAGTCCGCGAATTTGCTCCTCCGTAAACAGGTCTGCTTCAAAATGCTCTCGCAAATCTTTGGCATACGGATGATTGGCACTCGCCTCATGAACACCGTATCGGGGCAGATCGGCCGCTTCCGGATACAAGTCCCAATAAGCTTGCGTATTCCATTGCGGGAAATGTGGATTAATTAAATTAATCGTCAGATTCCATGGCGCTGTAAGGGTAGGAGCAACATTCGTCAACCACGCCAATGCTGCGTCCATAATCTTGAGATCCGAGTTGAAAGCGTCCTCTTTCACACCGTAACCGTTTGCCCTTTGGGCTGCTCCCTCACGGATAGCGAGAGGTCTGCGATGGAAATTAAGATCTCCTGGCAGTTTACGCTCCTTCGTATGATGCAGCTCTGAAAATCCTAACCGCTCTATATCGTCGAATACATCCGATTTGCCGAAGTAGACCGTATGAACGCCCTGTTCACTTAGTACTTTGCCATAGGAATCAGCATCCGTTGGTAATGCCAGATTACAATTGCTGTAGTTTTGGAGCTCATGTACTCTCTTGCCCGTGAAGAAGGCGCTGCGGCTTGGGCTGCAAAGAGGCGAAGGGCAATAGGCGTTTTCATACACCGTACCTCTGCTCGCCAACCGCTCCATATTCGGCGTACGCAGAAATGGATGTCCGTATACGGACGAGTACAACGGGTTATGCTCATCTGATAGGATAATGATGGAATTACTCATACGCAATCTCCTCTCTTTACACACGTGATTCGTGGTCGGCTACACGTCGCTGCCCGCTCTTTTTGCTTTGCGCTACTATAATCTCGGCTTTGGGCTCACCTGCCGCTTCCATTCTCCGAAGCAGTCGCTCTCTCAAAATAGCGGTGACATCTCCATGTGATGCGAAGCCTATTAAGTTCGTTAGTTCATATGGATCGGCCTGAAGATCGTATAAAAATTCTTCAACGTAGGAATCCGCAGTCGGTACATCGCCAATCGGTTCTCTAGCCGATACGGAATATTTCCATCGCGAAGTGCGAATTGCTCTGCCAATCTGCGCTTCGCTAATTTGCACATAAACATCATCGGGCCAACTAGCTGTTTCTCTACGTACGAGCGGGAGAAATGATTGTCCTTGCATCGCTTCAGGTACCTCAATACCTGCCGCTTCCAGCAGCGTAGGCGGCAGATCAATCAAACTGACTAGCTCGCGGATTTGCCCTCCGCTATCGAAGCCGGGGCCGATGACTGCCGACGGTACACGGATAGAGCTTTCATGGCACGAGCGTTTGTACTCGCTGTTGCGTGTTTTGAAATGGCAGGCGTGGTCGGACGTGAACAAGATAATGGTATTATCAGCGAGTCCTAAACTTTTGACAGCGTCAAACAACCGGCCAAGTGCTTCATCGATCCGTTTCACCATGCCATAATAACCGCCCAAATGCTGCGCGCTTGTACCGCCTAGCGCAGCCAAATCAGGAGGGGTCCATCTGCCTGTGTAAGCTTCTTGATAAATGTCCGGCGATGGATAGTCATCCCGATGATTTTGATGATGCGGCTCCAAAAAGGAAAGGAATAGGAAGAAGGGATTCTCTTTCTCCTGATCGATGTAGCGAATCGCTGCATCTGTCAACGCATCAACTCTATAACCAGGCAGCTTCACTCGCTCATTATCATTATTAAAGACAACAGCATCGTAAGAGTCAGATGTCATTTCTAAGGCATTCGCCGCAAGCCAATACTCGTAACCGCCACGTCCCTTCTCTGTAACGGGATTCTCGCTGGCGAGATGCCACTTTCCGATATAACCGGTTTTGTATCCGGCGTCTCGGAAATAATGCGCTAGAGTCTGCGTCCCTTCCGGCAGCGGAATAGAGTTACGATGACAGCCCGTCGTCGTCGGATACAAGCCCGTCTGAAACACCGATCGTGCTGGACCGCAAACGGGCTGACAAGTAAACGAATTGTATAAATGAGTGCCCCGTGCCGCCATTCGATCGAAATTAGGCGTAAGTCCAAGCGGATTACCGTGCACCCCAGTCGTATCCCAGCGCTGTTGATCCGTAAAGAATACGATAACATTCGGTTGTGAAGCTTTTTGTGTGTTTGCCATATCCATTCATCTCCTTCTTTTTCACTTCAAAATAGCAAGTCTTCTCTCACTAAGCATTGGCGATGCGGGGCATCCAAATCGGTTCTTTTCCCAGCTCCGCCCAGGCATATCGCAGCAGCAGGTTGGATTTCAAAGCCTCATACTCCGGTTCATCCCATAGGTTTCGCACTTCCTGTGGATCCTCCTGAAGATCGAAGAGCTCGCCATATGTTTGATTGTAGTAAACCGTGAGCTTGTAACGCTCATCTACATATGTTTTCAAATGAATGGTCGTTAGTTCATGGTGATTCTCACAAAGGATATGGTTACGGGCAGTCTCTTGATTGCCATTCCAAACCTCCCGTTGGTTTACTCCCGTCATGGAGGAAGGGATTGGTAAGCCAGCGTAACTTAGTAGAGTCGGTGCATAGTCAACGAGTGATTGCATTGAAGCCGTCACACGTCCTGCCGGAATTTGACCGGGGTAACGGGCAATCATCGGTACACGAATGAGATCCTCATAATGAAATGGACCTTTGGCAATGAGACCATGATGCCCGAACAGATGACCGTGATCTGACGTGAAGACAACCAGCGTATCCTCTGCAAGCCCAAGTTCATCCAGCTTATCGAGAATACGTCCAATATAAGCATCCATTAAACTCGTCATTCCGTAGTACACGGCAATGTCCTTGCGAAGCTGTTCCTCATTATGCAAGTGAGAACGTAAGCCATGCATGCCGAAACCGGACTCTCGATATGAGGAAAAATCAGGCTTCTCCTCTTGTGCCAGACGAAAATGCGGCGGATTGGCAGCATGCTCTCCCTGCTGCAGCTTCGGAAGAGTCAATTGATTCGGATCGTACATCGTGTCCCATGGCTCTGGCACAAGGTAAGGCGGATGCGGATCGAAGAAGCTCGCCCACAAGAAAAAGGGCTGATCGGATTGCTGATACTGCTCAAGCAGCGTATTTGTACGTTCAGCGATCCAGGCGTCATAATGATATTCTTCCGGAATCGCCCACTTGTGAACTTGCTTCCGATCCATTGTGCCTGTCGGCGATAGGAAATAGTTACGCCATTCTGTGCAGCCTTTCTCCTCTAACCATAGTGCGTAATGCTGTCCGGCATGAGCCTCATTCGTATGATTGCGGGCAAGCTCTACATGCTTGAAGCCGTAATACGACTCGTCGAACTGTCTCCAGAACGCCAAATCCTGAAGCAGCGGATACGACTCCAGAGACGGATATTCCTCCGTCGAAACCAGTGGTTGGAAATGCGCTTTGCCAATCAGCGCAGTTTCATATCCCGCCTTCTGGAAATCTTCACCGACCGTATGCACCTTCTCCGAAAGCTTCGTCCCCAATGTCCATGCACCATGTTGACTAGGGTATTGTCCCGTTATTAAGGAGCTGCGAGTCGGCGTACACGTTGGATTAGGGCAGTAGGCTCTAGTAAACGTTGTTCCTTCCCTGACTAGACGGTCCAGATTCGGCGTCTTAATCTCAGGTTGAAAGGCACCGATCGTATTCCAATGCTGTTGGTCACTTGTAATAAGCAAAATGTTAGGCTTGCGGCTCACAGAAACAGCTCCACTCCGACACTATTATTTTTTCACTAATTGCTTATAATCATCCGATGTATAGTCTTTATCCGCTTGCCAATTAGGGAAGGTGAAATCGTCTCTGCTCACTTGTACACCAGATGACTTCACTTTATTCACAGCCTCGTCCAAGCCTTTGTTTAATTTTTCATCATAGGCTTTAAGCAAAGGTGCCGCATCTTTTTCAGCCCCCGTCAACACCGATTGCAAAATGTCACTGAATGATGGCTTGATTTTCGGCTGCGAAAGGGTTCCGAGACCCACGATGACCTTGGCGGTTTGCGGGTTTTGAATCGCGTAATCTGGGCGAAGCTTCAATTCTTCTTTATGCAGCTTCAAGAACGAATTGAATTCAGGATATGGATACAGCGCCTTATTCTCATTGATACTATTAATTGGTGTCAAAGCGACGCCGCTGTTTAAGTACTTTTCATAAAATAGCTGTGAGGAAAATGCTTTCTCGATAAACTCCGCTGCGGCTTTCGCATTTTTGGATTTAGCCGAAATAAGATAGCCGGAAGGGGCTGCTTGCACATAGTAATAAGTTGGCTTACTTCCGGTAAGCGTCGGCACGGCTGCGAGTCCCAGCTTAACATCTGGCGTATCTCTCTTCGCAATCCACATACGGGCGCGACCATCAATTAGAAAAGCTGCCTTGCCTTGGCCGAATAGCACGCTTGCTTCTGTGCTCTTCAATGTAAAAGAGGAGGGTAAAATACTACCGTCTGCTTTGAGCTTTAGTAAGAAATCAAAAGCATCCAGCGTTGCTTTGGAGCTGTATTCATATTTCCCGGTCTTATAGTTAAATCCATCAGCTGCCTGAGGATCAGTGCCTGCGCTTAGCGCACTTACGAATTTACTGATGCCTGAAGCATCGCCGGTCTCTCCACCGCCAAATACGATGCCGAATACATCGCCTTTGCCCTTGGCCGTAATCGTGTTTGACATACTGCGCAGCTCATCCCAAGTTGTTGGCGGCTTCTCTGGGTCAAGCCCAGCTTTTTGCAGCACATCCTTGTTATAGTACAGGATCGAACTCAACTGCGGCCCCGTGAGTGGCCAAGCGTACGTTTTGCCATCAATGACATTCACACCTTCGGCGAAGGATCCCGCGATAAACTGCTTCTTCCACTCCTCCGAGAGAAGACCGTCATACGGAAGCGCCCACCCATTAGCAACGATGGAACGTATATCTGTATTTTGCGGAGTTTGAAAAATATCCGGAAGCTCGTTGGATGTAGCCGCCGCCTGAACAGCTGAATTGTATTCGGCCCAAGGCATGTAACGGGCCTCAACCCGAATGCGGCCTTTGTTTTTTTCATTAAACTCCTTCACCATACGCTGGCCTGGACTTTCGTCCCCCTTCAAGAAATCGCTCCCGCCCCATACCGTGACAACCGATTCCTGCCCAACTTCTTTCGTTTGTTCTGGCTTCTCAGCGTTATTACTTGTGCAACCTGAGAGCACCACAACACTCCCTAGAGCCAAAGCGCCCAATCCATTGATCCATTTCTTATTCATAGCCATCCTCCTCATATAATAAAAAATTGTTTTCTTACACTTTTCTTATCCCTTGATTGCGCCTGAGACCCCTTCGATAAAATAACGTTGCAGTAAAATAAATACAGCAAGGATAGGGAGCAAAGATATGCTAGCTGCTGCTGCCATTCCCGTCCAATCCATCGTATTTTCGCCTACGAACTGAAACATCCCCACACCTAACGTCCGTAAATTGGGCTTGCTAAGTGTGAAAATGAGTGGCATGAGAAACGCGTTCCACGTCCACATAAACTGCATGATCGCAGTCGTTGCAATGATCGGCTTTGCCATCGGCAGCATAATACTTGCAAATGTCCTAAAAAAACCACTCCCATCGATCTCTGCCGATTCCTCCATTTCCTTGGGAAGACCGCGGAAATAGGCAACGAATAGTAAAATGAACAAGATATGTCCGCTGCCTGCCTCAGCCAAAATCACGCCCCATAGGGAATTGTTGAGTCCAAGTGAGTTAACAAGAGAATAAACCGGGATAATCGTGTATCCCTTGGGCATGAACATCGTCGCAGTAACAGCTGTTACAAAAAACAGTCGTCCACGAAAACGATAACGCCCAATCGCGTAACCCGTTAGGGAGCACACCGCGAGCACGATCAGCACCACCGAAACGGTAACAATCAGTGTATTCCAGAAATACACGGAGAAATGCGCCGTCTCCCATGCCCGTTTGTAATTGGCAAATTGAAGCTTTTGCGGCAATAGTGTAATGCCTGAGGTGATATATTCGTTATTTGTCTTAAAGGAAGCGGCAATCATCCAAATGAACGGATAAATCCAGACGATGCCAATCCCGATCAACAAAGTGTGCAAAGCTAATAACGGCACGCGTAGAAGCTTCCTTTTCAAGATGAGTCCCTCCTATAACCGCCCGGACGCTTTACGTCCGCCAGTCCATTTGACAAACAACCCTAATATAATTGAAATGAGCATGACCACAATCCCATATAAAACTCCCGCTGCGGAGGCGAAGCCTACCCGGGCTTCCCCATTGCCAGAGAACGCATACCGGTAGATGTACACATCGACCATGTCCGTTTTGAAGGCTGGGCCGCCATTTGTCATCGTCTTAACCAGATCAAATACATGGAGCGCATTAACAGCCGACATCAGCACAATGACACTTCCAACCGGCAGCAGCAGAGGTATCGTCAAAAATCGGAACAATTGCCAAGCGGAGGCTCCGTCGATACGGGCTGCTTCGAACAATTCTTTGGGCAGAGATTGAATACCCGCTAACCAATACACAAGCTTCATCCCGAAGGTTTTCCAAATGCCAACTACGATGACAATCGCGAGTGCCGTATCAATCGATCCGAGCCAATCCACAGGCCGTTCAATCCATCCGAGTCGCAGGAGTACCTCGTTTACCAGACCTTTATAAGCGCCGAATGCAAACCGCATTACTAAGCCTACAACAGCCGTGGTCGTAACAACCGGTAAGAAGTACACGGTGCGATAAAACACCTTTCCTTTGAGCCAACTTGCATTCAACAATAGCGCCATGAGCAGTGCAAGCGGTACTTGAATGGCTACCAAACAAACCATAAACATAATACTGTTGCGAAAAGCATTCCAGAAAATCGGATCAAGTAGCGTCTCCTTGAAATTATCGAATCCTGCGAAATCTCGCAGAGGGCCGTAGCCATTCCAATTGAAAAAGGCATACACATAGCTCATTGCGATCGGGTACACCGTAAATAACAGGAACAAGATCAACTGCGGCGCGATAAAAGCCCAGCACCACATCTCTTTGCGCAAACGGTAGTGAAACCATGTTGGCTTCTCTCTTCCCTCTGTTTTATTGCCAGTAACTACTTGCATGGTGTTACCACCTCCTTTCGTTTGATCATTATGTTAAGCATCTGCCGCACAGCGAAACCCTATATTCCCTGTTGAACTATCCGGTGTATTCGAGCTGCGTGCAGCAACTCTGTAGCGGTTGCAGTACGACTTATGGCACAAGTACGAACCGCCACGCATGGATCGGCTTACGCCGGAAGATGGCCCACGCGGATTTCTCTTATTCTTGTCTGGCGCTGCCGTAAACCAATCGGAGCACCATTCCCACACGTTGCCAACTATGTTGTACAAGCCGTACCCATTTGGTGGAAACGAGCGGGCAGGTGCGGTACCGGCGTAGCCATCTGAGGCATGGTTTTTGTCAGGAAATTTCCCCTGCCACACATTGCATAGATGCTCGTTACCAGGCTTCAGCAGATCGCCCCAAGGGTAGCGCTTCTGTATCAAGCCTCCACGAGCCGCAAACTCCCACTCGGCTTCCGTCGGAAGCCGTTTGCCGGCCCATTTGGCATACTGCGTTGCATCATGCCAAGAAACATGAACGACGGGATGATCCAGCCGTTCCTCGATCGAAGATCCGCTGCCTTCCGGCCGGAACCAGCAGGCTCCGTTCACAGCAAGCCACCACGGCACGTTCGGCACCGGCCTTGCGTCCGTTTCCCGTACTTTATCCGGGACGAACAAATGAAAAACGAACGACCAACCGAACCTTTCCGCTTCCGTTACATAGCCGGTTTGTCGGATGAACTTCGCGAACTGCTCATTCGTAACCGTGCAGGCATCGAGATAGAATGGTGAAAGCTCGACCGTTCGAATCGGTCCTTCCCCATCATTCGGAAAGCCTTCGGCGTCATCGGTGCCCATTAAAAATTCGCCTCCGGGCAAGTAAATTAACCCTTCATCTTGAACCGATTTCTTCTGGGTACGCTGTACGAATGATTCCAAATGTATAAAATTAGTTGTGTTTTGCGCCTCGACGGTCATCTGCTCCGTTCGCTTGATGGAGCAGCAGGCTTGCCCGCTAGTTGTACGCATATGACACCTTCCTCCCAATGGCAAAATAAAAAGAGACGTACGGCATGAACAATTACGTTCATGCGATACGTCTCCGTTAGTACGGTCGACTGCGTCAGCATCAATTATTATAATCCAATAAGATTACTCGGTTATCACTTTGTCTAGAATTTTAGCTCCGAACCCCTATATTGTCAACCGTTTTTTGGCAAATTGTCATCGTAAGTTTACTTTGATCTTTGTTTAACCGAAATGAAACAGCCTCAGTCCGGTGACATCCAGGACCAAGGCTGCTCTCATGTTTAGCTTTCAGCTACAAACGTATTCCGCAGTGTACCAATGTTCTCAACCGTTGCTTCGACAACATCGCCCGGTTTCAACCACACCTGAGGCTTCCTACCCATACCAACGCCAGGCGGAGTTCCCGTACTGATGATATCACCCGGTTGGAGCGTAATCGTATTGGAAAGAAACGAAACCAAATGCGGAATATCAAAAATTAATTCCTTCGTGTTCGAATTCTGCATCACTTGCCCGTTCAACGTCAGCGAGATGTTTAGTTGTCCTGGGTTTGCAATTTCATCTGCCGTCACGATCCACGGACCTGTCGGCGCGAACCCGTCAATTGCTTTCCCTCGCGTCCATTGTGGCTCGTTCAACTGAATATCACGAGCACTGACATCATTCAACACCGTATAACCAAATACATAATTCATTGCGTCTTCTTTTGTGACCCTTTTGGCTGTTCTGCCAATGACGACGGCCAGTTCGACTTCGTAATCACATTGCGAGACTTCCCTCGGAATCGTCACAAAATCCTCATGTCCAATCAAACAGTTGTTGTACTTTGGAAAAAGTACTGGAACTTTAGGCACTTGCATATTGGATTCGATGACATGGTCGTGGTAGTTAAGCCCAATGCAAATAATTTTCTCGGGATCCGTTATAGGTGAAGCTAGTTTGACATCCTCCAAAGCATGCACAGCGCCGTTTTCCGCGAGATCAGCAAGGTATTCCTCGGCACGCTTACCAGAAACAGCAAGCCCCCGAATCACATCTCGTGCACTGCCTGATACGTCAAGCGCTTGAATGGTATTCTCACCTTTCATAACTCCGACTTGCAACTTATTTGGGTCTTGCTTCGCGTAAAATTGCAACAGTTTCATCTGTGGTTTTCTCCTCGAAATGGTTTGTTTTATATCTTAAAGTCGGTTTTTAAAATTGTTTGATAATAATAGAAGATTGGGTAGTAGTATTGCGCAAACTTTTTCGGACTATCTCCCCAGAAAATGAGGGCATCACCAGAGATTTCTCTGCCTTCTCCCTCGCCCCCACGGATGTCAATACCTTCGCGGAACGTAGCTCGACCCGCTTCCAAAAACTTCACTTCACCAGTAAATTCATAAGCATAGGACAACGCCTCTAGACAAATTGGATTACTGTGCAGTTTCTGTGTACTAGGTAACTCTTTATAGTAAAATAAGCCGGTTTCTTTCACATAACAATGCTCCAAATAATCGTCCATCACATCCACGATCATTTGTTTGATTCGTTCCTGAGGACGGATGCGATAGTAGCGCATCAAGCTGTTGACCGCCACGCAAATCATGAAGCCTGACCGGTAAACCGTATGATCCGTAGCTGGGGACAAGAATGTGCCGAATTTATTTTTCCACGTTTCAAAATGATCAACAATGCGATCTGCAGCTTCCAGCCATTTCTCTTCATAGGTTTCATTATATAAGGCTGCGAGACTGCGAAGCGCCCAGCCACTTTCTCTAGCGGCAATGCCTCCCTCACCTTGATAACGGGGCGTATTTAAGATCCTTGTTATGTTGTCACCAATCCCAATAGCTGCCGCTAGCGCAGATTGCTCACCAGTCATGTGATAATAATCAAGGAGGCCTTCGACCCATTCATGGCATATTTTCACAAGTCCTGTTACATGCTTGCCTGAATGCATGATTTGCCCATTTTGACGCAACGGATCCTCACTAAAATGGCAAATATCCACATCCATCCAGTGCTCAGCGCCTCTTAGCATGTAGTCGTAGAATCTTCGCTTTCCGGTTCTCGCGAACAAATGCATCATCGCATGCGGGAGGTCATACTCGTTGTTCACCCACACCCAATCTCCATTGCCTCTGCCTTGGAACGTATAGTTCTTGTCAGGCGCATCGCCCCAATGCAACATGCCGAAGGTTTTTGCTCGACCGTCCGCCATGCGATAAAATCCACGCTCGACCCAGTCGATGAATTGACCGCCTGGGATAGCCTCAATAATTCCCGCCCGTTCATAGGCTCCGCGCTCAAGTACTGGATGATCTGGCATCTGCATTTGCAGACTGCGCACGTTCACTTGCTCCAACGTCTCTTCCGCTCCATGCACATGCAGGAAGAAGCGATGAGTTTTGGCCATTCCCTGCATCATGGTGATGGGGTGTCCTGCTGGAATGATACCCACGTTGATTTCTTCGGATGTAACCTCCAACGATTTAGGCAAGTTTTGTGGTGCCTGGAACAACGTAACGCTAATTCCACCACGATGCTGTTCACTCAGATCAGCCCAGAATGTCCCGCAAAATGTTTCTGGTATGTCTTCGATAAATTCTTTTTTCAAGGATTCGGCCGTAAAAGCATACGATAAATGATCTCCCTTTACTCCGCTTTTCGACAACCTTTTATCCGTTCCAAAGCGGGAGATGCCGAGTCGAAGCTGTTCGGATTGCAGAACGTCCTGCGCAGATTGAACACGCAGTTCGGCAGCATGAATCACCTGCTCTTGGGCTGATTCCTTGTTGATAATCTGATAATCGATCATCAACCACGGTTTTCCGGCAAATGCATAGACCCGCACTACGAAATCGAACCAGCGATTTTCGTCAGCACTGAGATGCTTCCCTTTCGCTTCAATAGAACACCGAACAGGACCTGATTCGAGCACACGCCAGCCTTCCGCGGAGATTTCGCATACGAACTCCTGATCCGATACATCTCGAAGCGTCGGCCCTACTACGCTATGGGTAGGTACACCATCTTTGCATTTCAACGATTGGAATAGGCCTGTTTGGCCAGGAGCCGACAACTCGGCGACCAACTCACCGGTGGTGATCACCACCGATCCATTGCTTTGCTGAATCCCTACTGGATCCGATGGCGAAACCGTTTCACAATCCGTTGAGATCATAAATGTTTTGCCAAGATTCGCTGGAAGATCCGCTAGAAAGTGCAGCAGCAGCCACTTCACGGAGCCATCAGGCCACATTGCTGTTACTCGGGACTGCGTCGGTACCACTTTGTTGCCGTCTAGAACAGAAACCTTGGAGCTATCGGACACCATTCCTTCCGCAAATGGAACAGCAATCGTGCTTGGTTCTTCTTCGCGTGGAAACTTGGACAACTTTTCAAAATGTAAGGAAATGTTCATCATGTTCTCCTCTCTAAGACGGGATACTCATTCTCATCTGCTTATACTCGTCATCGATTCGTTTCCGTTCTGGATGAGTTTCTACGGTCGTTCTTTGTTTAAGTAAGCTCTGGCATTCCAACATATGCTCAATCAATCTGCTTTTCAGATCGCTCTTTATGCCAAACATTGTCTCATCCTTCGATCTATTCGTAATCTCTTGTGGGTCTTCCTGAACATCGAACAGTTCTTCGCCACCCGAAATATAATGCACATATTTATAGCGACCGTCATACACCATGGAACGTCCTAGGAATTCACTAAAAACGTAGTTATTAATGGGCTTCTCAGGGTTCTCGATTAACGCCATCAAGCTTTTCCCTTGAACCGTTTTCGGTTTAGGAGCCTCACACATATCTAAGAACATCGGCATCAGATTAACCGTACTAACGAGGGAATCGCATGTGCTGCCTTTCGCCACTCCTGGTCCATACACAAGAAGTGGAACTTTGACCATTGATTCGTAAAAGAAATATTTATAGGATAAACCATGGTCACCTAGCGCATCGCCATGATCGCTTGTAAACACAATATACGTATCTTCCAGCACACCTTTTTCCCTTAACACATCAATCATCTTGCCAATGCCTTCATCGATTAGAGAAATGGTCGCATAGTAATGCTTCCGCCATCTTCTGATTTGCTCAGGAGTTGCCTTCGTAGGATCAATTCTGAAAACCGAATTATTTTCCGTATCCCTGCAGAACGCCAGCTGATCTTCCAACATATAGTTTGCTTCTACAGAACCTTGAATCGGCTCAGGAATGTCGCAATGTTCATACATATCCTTCATTTCAGCAGGCGGATCGTAAGGATCGTGCGGGCTCGGAAAACTTACCCAAACGGCAAAAGGCTCGTCGCCATTCGTTCCCAACCATTGTGCCGCGCTTTCTGCAACAAAGACATCGGGGTGGAACTTCTTTTCATGAATAAAATACGGCGCTCCGAGTGATTCCTGATATTCCGGAAACTCAACCGGACTCGAACGGTCCAATCCGTTGTGTTTCAGAAAGGTATAATGATCATCCGGTAAATAAAAATGCCGTTTGTCCTCACAAATAATTCGCTCTTTAAACCCGCCTAGTTGATCCCATGGAGTAAAATGCATTTTACCAATTGCAGCCGTTTGGTAGCCTTCTCTGCCAACTATCTCCGGCCATACCGGCGTTCCTTCAGGAAGATTCGTATCGTTGGATAACGTCCCGATGACTGAAGGATACTGCCCGCACATCATGGATGACCGGCTGGGTCCGCATACGGGAGCTGTCACATAGCAGTTGTTAAACACCATGCCCTGATTAGCAATCCAATCCAGATTCGGCGTTTGCATAAAATTGAGCCCATAACAGGGCAGTGAATCCTGTCTTTGTTGATCCGTTGTAATAAACAATAGATTCTTCTTTTTCATTCCCCATTCACCTCCGTCAAGTAGAGCTGTATCGTCCCGCTTCGGTCAGAGGCGAATAAAATGTGGTCAGCCTTCCAGCTGAACGTCGGATGACAATGCGACATCTGGGAGCCCCATGAAGTGTGGTGCGTACATAATGTTTGCAGCTCCGTTTGACCATCCTTCAATGTGATGAGGACGATATCATCGACTTCATCCCCGACCAACAGGCTGTTATCGTTGTTAGCATGATAATGATTGCAATAATGTGGCATCGAGATCGTGTTAAGGACCTTGCCGTTCTCATCAGCCAAGCCGATGTAAGGCGTTTGCCCGCTTTTCTCCGCCACGATTGTAGCTTGCGTGCGCTTCGAGGTAATCGTGCCGTCATGCCCTTTTCTGCGATTATCGAAGAAGATTAAGCCGTCTCGCGTCCAAAACTCATGCCCAACGCAATCGTCTTCTTCCTGTCTAAAACAGGGAGTTACTTTGCCGGTGGGAATGTCCAGCAGCCAGATACGTTGATGAACCTGATTCCACGGCCCCTCATGACAGAACATAGCCTGATCGCTGTTATGCGGCGAAAATTGAAAATGCCCCAGCCAGTGGGTATCTTCAAAAGCATTATAGACCTTGGAACCGTCCAGATGAGCAATCGTGACGAAGCCCCGCTTGATCGCATACATCGTCTCCTTGAAGCCCGCGTAATTGTTGCCATATGTAATGGAAACATCTTCGTTGCGGCAGAAGCCCACTAGCTTTTTATCTGGACTAATAAAAGGAGACCATAACGTCATACCCTCGGTTTCTTCGTATACAACGGTGATCTCTCCCGTTCGGGTATTCACCTTTTTGATCTTGTTGCCTGTAATGTAGACTAACAGCTCGCTGTCCGGTGTCTTCGTGCTGAAGCCGGTGTAGCCGACACCTTCGGGTTCGTCTGTCATTTGCGTCATAAGTTCTGTTGCCAGATCCATCTTGAAAAAATTGTACAGCCCTCGCTCACTCCCGCGATCGGAGAGAAAGTAAATTTCCTCATCCCCGAGCGTAAATGAATTATCCGTAAAATAGAGATGAACATTGTTGGAGGCGCCGTCGGTCAGCTGCCACACTTGTTTTCCCGTTTTTTCATCGATGTACGACTTCTTTTCCGATGGATATACTTTACCTATCAATGCGTCCACTCTCCTATGGATCTAGCTGATTTCCAAAGTTAACGCCCACTCATTGACGCCGCTGCCTGGCACGACCGAACAGCTGTTCAAACCATGAGCGATGCTCACATTATCCAAATACCCTGTTGCTGGCTCCAACGCAAGGTGATAATGATCATTCCAACCGCCGCCATTCATCCAGAAGGCCAAATAAGGAACTGTTTTCACATCAAAAATGAGTGTAAATCGCTCTCCTGTCGCTTCCTCAACTACGGAACACCAGCCCTCTTGAAGAGGTGACATTACATAAAATTTATCGGCCACACCAGAATGACGTGCGGGCATCTTATCTATGTCTACTTTAGCCCCGTCCTCGCCGATAAAAGCTGGCCATTCCTTCACCGTTCCCCATTGTCCCAATCGCTGATCTAACGAAACGGTCGTTATGATTTGGCTTACAGATGTAGGCAAACAGATGCGCATAGATTCCGTAGCAGCGATAATCGGATGCGGAGCCCATAAATAAGGCATCTCATGCTCGCTCAAATTCGTTAAACGATAAGAGAAAAGGACCTGACTACCTTTCAAAACCATCTTTTTCTCCAGTTGGTAAGGCAGGCTGCGTCCTTGAACAACAGCATGCATCTCTAGGTCGGAGACTTTGTTGCACACCCACGGCAATGCCCATACTTCTCCGTGATCGGGAATTTGGATATGTTTCCATGGATCAACCGGATAGGAACAGCTATCTATGCTGGGAAATAATTCATCCCATCCGCATCGATCCCATTCCTCCCACAAGCTGCCATAGCGAGGCTCACGAAACTCTCCCCTTCCCTCAGGTTGATCCATCCACTGTTTTCCGGTCTTTTTATTGACGAGCGAACAGATTTTAGTACCGAGTGCAGGAATGATGTCAATCAACAAGTGCTCATTCTCCAAGCGGATGTGTTCCATCATACGATGAGCAGTTCGTGGAACTCGCAGGAGCGCGCCCCATGGATAACGAACGGGTCTTGCGTAGCCAGCTTTTCAGCTTCTTCCAACGAGTTCGCATTGTAAATCACCATGCCGCCTGCTCCGTCTACAAAACGAGCTTTGAGATAAATCGAACCCTTCTTTTCCAGATCCTCCAAATAAGCCAAGTGAGCTGGTCGATGCATTCGATTCTTTTCCTCATCTAGCATCGGTAAAATCGCGATGTACTGTTTCATAGCTCAGCCAACATCCCTCCGTCAATGACTACACCCGTGCCAATCATAAATCGCGCCTCGTCGCTTGCCATGAAGCAGATCAGGTTGGCCACTTCCTCCGGTTGGCCAATGCGGCCAAGCGGCTGGGCGTCTTTCCATTCCTCATTCAAATCTGCGCCATGCAATCCACCTAACTCCGCATAGCGATTTAACATGCCCGTATCGGTCGCACCGGGTAGAACCGCATTGACGCGAATCCCTTGTTTGGCGTAATCAATCGCCATGCTTCTAGTCAAAGCCATCAGCCCGCCCTTTGAAGCTGCATAGGCTGCATAGTTGTTAATCGTTGCCTGCGCGTGAACCGAAGCGACGTTAATGATAACGCCTCCACCACTGCTGATCATGTGAGGAATGCCGTATTTCCCCAACAAGAACGCGGAGGTTAAATTCACATTGATCGTGTTGTGCCACTCCTCCTCGGACAAATCGACAACCCCGAGCAAAGATTCAATCGCAGCACTATGGACAATGCCATCCAGCCTGCCAAACGTATCAACCGCGGTCTGAATCACCCTCTGTATATCGGTAGACTGACCCACATCGGTTTTGACAAAAATGGCTTTTCCCGCCGAATCTTTCATCTGCTCTAGCGTCTCCATGGCGTTCGCTTCCGAACGGTTGGCGATCACAACGTTGGCGCCCTCTTGAGCTAAGCGTATGGAAGTGGCTCGACCAATACCTGTAGCGCCGCCGGTAACAATGAAAACCTTTTTCTCAAATCGCATGGTGTCGCCCTCCGGTTTAAGGTTGTAAGATAAATTTGCTAAATTCTGTTTTACCGTCTACTAAAGCCCGGAAAGTGTCGGGTCCATCTGACAGATTGCGTTTCGCCAGCCAACCCTCCGTTCTGATTTTCCCACTGACCAGCATTTGCACCGCATGTTTAAAATCCGCATCCGTATAGGAATAAGAACCAAGTATGTTCACCTCTTGACGAACAAGATGGTTCATTTTCAAAGGCGATTCATCACTGCCTAAGCCAACCAGCACGATGTTCCCGCCAGGATTAATCAGCTGCAACGCTTGCTGTCTCACGGCGGTTGCACCGACGCAATCGATGATCGTATCGATCCCCCGCTGCGCGAACAGCTCCGCTGCTTTTTCTTCCACTTGCTCAGGTGTCGCCACCTCAGCACCTAGAAGCTTGACATGATGCAGCCGCACTTCCTGCCGATCCACGACCAACACTTTATTTGCGCCCATGTTTAATGCTGCCTGCAACGTCAGCAAGCCAATTGTACCGGCTCCATAAATAATGAGATCATCCAAATACGGAAGCCCTAACTTGATCGCATGAATGCATACGGCTAGCGGCTCCGCCAATGAGGCGACAGCGGCATCCATTTCTTTAGGCACCTGGTACAAGCTGCTTACAGGTACGGTCACGTAACCCGCAAAAGCGCCTGGTCGATGAATGCCAATTAATTCACGGTGACGGCACAGGTTACGCTTGCCGATCATGCAGCGGTCGCAAGAGCCGCAAGAGATTAGCGGATTGGCTACGACTTTGTCACCTAAAGCAAAGCCTGCAGTTGCACCTGACTTGTAATCGATGCCAACAATCGTCCCACAAAACTCATGCCCCATAATTAACGGCGGAATTCGGACGCTGCTGTGGCCCAGATAGCCTTCCAACTCGCTGCCGCAAATCCCAGCGGCTTCAACCTTAATGACAGCCTCTCCAGGACCCGCATGCGGATCGTCTTTGTCCTCTAGACTTAATTGCCTCGGCCCGTTATATACCAGCGTATTCATGCTGAGTATACCTCCACGCCATTCACGATATGCTTCGGACGCTCTCCGTTAAATATGCGTTGAATTTCCAAAGCGGCATGTCGCTGCAGTCGGTTTAATGAACTTTCCGAATACCAAGCGCAATGACTTGTAATCAAGCACTGCTCAATTTTCAACAGAGGACTGTCCAGCGCAACAGGCTGCTGCTCTAGCACATCCAATGCGGCACCGGCAATTTCGTTATTTAATAAAGCTTCTATTAAGCTTTCAGTGTGAATGACCGCTCCTCTGGACGTATTGATGAGGTAAGCCGTTGATTTCATTCGCTCAAAAGCATCTCGATTGAAAATATGTTTCGTATCCGCTGTTAATGGAAGATGAACGGAGATCATATCGCTTTGTTCCAGCAATTGATGCCAATCCACCTTCTGCGTGTTATTTTGTTCAAAAACCGCCTGCTGCACATAAGGATCGTAACCGATCGTGTTGATGCCGAAGCTTTGCGCTCGCTTGGCCACATCTTTACCGATATTGCCGAACCCGGCGATCCCTAACGTTTTCCCGTTAAGTCCCATAAGCGGGCGGCATGGCGTTATTTGCCATACGCCTCGGCGTACTTGGGCAACCACTTGCGGAATTTTACGGACGCTCGCAAGCAGCAAGGACATCGCATGATCGGCGACTTCGCCCGTTCCATAGTCCGGAACGTTGACGACAGGAATATTTCTCGCTTTGGCCGCTTCTATATCCACGTTATCTACACCGACGCCATATCTGACGATGATTTTACAGCGCTCCAAGCTGTCGATGACTGCTTTAGTAATTGGCGCTCTTTCGGATATAATTGCATCTGCATGTCTAGCTAATTGCAGCACTTCTTCTTGCGTTTTGCATTGTCCCGAAAGGAGCTTCACGCCCATGGGCAACAAAACATCCTCTTCTTGCTTCAAATCTGGAAACCCATAATCCGTTACGACTACCGTGTATGTTGTCATCCCTTACACTCCTTATCCATTGTCGTATAGCAATCTACGAACCACTGAGCTACACCATCTACGATGGCAGCTAAATACTTAAGTCCTTGCTCGGCGGAAGCAGCCTCGCTGCTATCGGTAAAACCATCAGCCCCTGTTAGCTTGCCATGACAACCAATAAACGTACCCGCCCGTGCACCAAATATCCAATCGAGCTCAGGATGCTCCTTCGGAATGAGCTCCTTACGTACAAGCCGTTCATTCAACGCCAGCATGAGGGAGGTTTCAAACCGACCGGCATGCCCTGCCACCATTCCTCGATTTTCTTCCCTTGCAGCTGCAATCGTGTCCCCTGCTGCGTTCCAGTAGGAAGCGGAAGCGACCCACACCGGATGCTGGACAGCTAAGTCCTGTGCTGCTTGGTTCATCATATTGGCATTGCCGCCATGCGCATTAATAAAAATGATTTTGCGAAATCCATCCTTAATTAAGCTTTCACCAATTTCTTTGAGCATCCGTAAGTACGTTTCAGGTGAAAAAGAAAGCGTACCGCCAAAGGCAAGATGGTGACTGGAACAACCGATCGACAATTGTGGTGTAAGGAGCAGCTTCGCCTTTCCTCCTGCTGTCGCTTTACGGACAGCTTCTGTACTAATATGCTCGCAAATGAGGCTGTCGGTATAGACACTCAGGTGTTTGCCGTGTTGCTCTGTGGCTGCCAGCGGCACAACTGCGGCATAACCGGCGCTTGCGCATTTCGTAATCTCTTCCCGTGTCAAGTGGTGAAATAAGAAAGTATCCATATCGTGAACCTCCATCTTAGTTCTAACCTGTGACTCTTTGTTTTTCCGTTGTTTGAGGTGCTAACTGAACGAACACGCGATCCATTACATGCAAAGTTGCTTCGATTTCAGCCGATTGGTGTGCGGTAGAAATGTACCATAACCCATTCGGACGGAGTAAGACGCCTTCTTCCAGCATTAATTCTGCAAAGCGGGTATATTGGGCAGCATCGCGCTTATTAAACGTATCGAAATCGTTAACCTCTATCGCGTCAATAAACATCATGTGCATCACAGGTCCTATTTGATTGACTACACCAGCTATACTGTGTTTGCTCAGTAATGCACGTATACCATCAGCAAGCTCTGTAAAGAGTGTTTCCATTTGCTTGTAAGCAGCACCGTTATCTTGGGCGAGGTGGCTTATCGTTGCAATCGCTGCAGCGGTAGAAACACAATTTCCATTTAACGTTCCAAGATGGCTTACTTTCCCCTCATCCACAAGCTTCATAATCTCAGCTTTACCAGCCACAGCACTGATGGCGATGCCTCCGCCCATTGCTTTGCCGATCACGACCAGATCAGGACGAATGCCAAATCTTCCATGAGCTCCTCCCAAACTGAGTCGGAACCCGGTAATCACCTCATCCATAATCATGACGATATCGAGCTCTTGCGTCAGCTTACGCATCAACGCTAGGTATCCTGCTTTCGGTTGAATGCAGCCTGAATTGCACATGACCGGCTCTGTTATAACAGCCGCGATTTCATGTCCTCTGGTGCGCAGCGTAGATTCTAATGCCTCAGGATCATTCCAAGGAAGTAAGATGATATCATCCAGACTATTTTCGCTTTGTCCGAATGTACCAGGGGGAATAGCAGCAGCTTTGTCGTCAGAAGCTTTTTGACTCATATCCGAGCTGGGAAAAGATGTGAAGATTGAATCCGACCAGCCATGGTAATGTCCATGGAAGCGTACGACCTTTGTTTTGTTTGTGAAAGCACGTGACAATCGCAGTGCCAGCATAACAGCTTCAGTCCCGGAGCCGCTTAACGATACTTTCTCCGCACAAGGAAGAACCTCTGTTAGCAATTGAGCTAGCTGAATTTCACCATCATGCTGGAGACCGTAAGTAGCGCCATTCTGCAAGGCTTGATGAATACTTTCTGTCAGACCGTCATGCGAATGCCCCAGTATTAATGGACCGTAGGCAAGCAAAAAGTCAATATACGCATTACCATCCACATCCCAGATACGTGCCCCTTTCGCTGACTCTGCATACAAGGGGGTTGGTTTCATCGACGCACGCAAAGAGCTGGCTACCCCGCCTGCAAGATACTGTTTGGCTGCTTGATGCTTAGCAATGGATTTTTCATAGGTTCTCATTGGGATTCCTCCATGTACGAAATAGGATCAAGCGGATAAATGGGACGAGTTAATTGTTCATATTGAAAGTCGTAGAGGTTTTCTCCACAACAGCCTGGCGTGTCGACCTGTATAATTTTTTGGCATAGGGTACCAAAAGCTGTCTTCCACGCAATGGCGGATTTCACAACGATCACATGGAAGTCTTCAGCGCGTAAGCCTACAGAGGTGACATGCCCAAGATCCCAAGGTGCTGTGCGCTTTTCCGTTAAAATAACAGTGAGATTTCCCGCTTCGATGACAGCTGTTTTTCCCATATCTGCCCATTGCCCGGTCATATAAGGGCCAATATGAGTGTATTTACCATCAAATAGCAAACGAATGACACCTGTTATTGGGATCGGTTCGCCGCTCATTTTGCCGCTCTTGCCGCCAATTTTCGCATCACAAACAGCACCAACACCTAGACGATGGGCAAATTGTGCAGCTTCTATATCACGAATCACCATGAGGCACTTTTTGGGTGCGTTAATGAGATGCTTCAACACATGGGTTGCATCCGCTGGGGCGCCTCCGCCTACATTATCCGCACCTTCTACAAGGATGACAGGTCCTTGCTCCTCGGCAAAAGCCATCGCAACAGCTTCGGCGGCCGGGTATCCATTGCTTTTTAACCTATCTCGGAGTTCCCATGCCATTCGGCCAAGTTCTTGCGCATAGTGATCGGCAAGCGGTTGATCGTTATTCGTCGTCACCACAAAAGCAACGCCAGCATCAGGGACATCGCTATAGGGAAAGCCTCCTGCTACAGTAACATTAACTACCTTCGGGTCACTTTCTATGGCGAAAGCGCAATCCATTAATTCCCGCATTGGACCGGCTACATCAGTTAACATCACTTGCGGTACAAGGAGAAGTCGCGGTTGAACGAAAGCACTCACAGGCTTAATTGCTCCGCGGATTGTCTGTGCTAACAACTGAACCGCCTCCACGCCTCTCTCATAGGCATCGATATGCGGATAAGTGTCATAACCAACAATGAGGTCGACCTGTTCCACCATGTGCTTACTAATATTGGCGTGCAGATCTAAGGTGACTGCAACGGGTTTGGAAGGACCCGCCTTCTCTCGTATACGCCGAACGAGTTCACCCTCAATGTCTGGAAAGCCTTCCGCTACCATGGCACCATGCAGAATGGCAACGATGCCATCAGCTGATAAATCAATGGAGGAAACCACGGAATCAAATAGTGCCTCCACTGTTCTACGGCTGACCATTCCGCTTGGAGGCGCCGCGGTGTACAAGCCGCATCTTATTTCTGCGAGCTCCACTCGTGCCCCATCGATAACTCCACCCATGGATGTTCGTGTATGCTCATATCTTTGATAAAAAAGTTCATTGCCTTGTATCCATTCCTGTGCGAAATCTTCCAACTCGGTCTTCCCTGGAGCAAACGTGTTCGTTTCATGAAAAATGCCTACAATCGCTAGCTTCATAAATTTCCCCTCCGTCTCGAGCATGATGAATTTGGGGCAGTTAGCTCAAGTCTCTTGAAGTAACTGCCAGCACCTACCGGGAAGGTCCGCTTGGAATAGTTGGATATTGCCAGTATCCGCTACTGTCACGTAACAACTGCGACCATCGGGTCCCCCGAACGTCAAGTTGGTACAGTCTTTACCTAACAATGGAACTTCGACAAGGATCTCACCGCTTGGTGAAATTTTGGCAATCGTGCCTTTGCCATGGCGGGTTACATAGAGGTTGCCGGCGATGTCACACCGCATCCCATCTAATCCGAAATCAGGAAATTCAATAAGGAGTCGTTTATGGCTGATTTGGAAATTCGCTGATAGGTCGTAGGCCCAGATTCGGCGTTGCCTTGTTTCGTTGACATACAACGTCTTCTCATCTGGACTGACTTCGATCCCGTTGGTCGTTCCCATGTTGGCTTCCAGTAGAACTGCCTGCCCATATCCGTCCACGCGCCAGATTTGCCCCGTGGAGTCCTTCCAATTCGGATCGCTTGCAAAAATAACGCCGCTGGAAGTAATCGCCAAATCATTCGGTTGATTCATCGTCGGTTCATGCACATAGACCGAGATTTGGCGCGTCGCGATATCGACCTTGAGAATGTTATGGCCGGTATGATCAGCAATGAATAATTCGCCATGCCGATTCGTACGCATCCCGCAGCCCGTGCTTCCTTCTGCCAATTCAAGAAAGATGGCACATTCGGCTGCAGGCGTTACCTTACCAACCGTATGTCTACGGGCAAAATTCACAGCGTACAAATTACCTTCCCGATCGCAGGCAGGTCCTTCAATACTCTTCGTGAAACCAAAGGGTTCTGTAAAAGACCGACTCCTAAAATTCGAATCACTCATTTAGCGAAGCTTCCCTTCCATCCGAATTTATCTATACACTTTGCGACCAAGTTCTTCACAAGCCCGCTTAATCCATACATGGACTTTATCCCAGATCTCATCCGTAATGCGCACCTCAGGAACAGATATACTTATGGAAGCTACAGTTTGGTTAGCAGCATCAAGTACAGCCCCTGCGACACAATGTACGCCTAGCACTGTTTCACCCAAGTTGTAACCAACACCTTGCGATCTTACTTTTTCTAATTCAAGTTTTAGCTCCTTTAAGGAGGAGATCGTTTTACTTGTCACTTGTTCCAGCTTTTCTTCTGGATAAAGCGCATGCAATTCTACTTCTGAATAGTCAGCAAGCAAAATTTTACCAGATGCTGTTGCATGTAAAGGAAATACATCGCTTTGATTAGGCGTAAAGCGCAATGCCTGACTGCTTATTTTCTCCCCAAGATACAGCAGCTGGTTGCCGCTTCTCACGGATAAACTAACCGTTTCATTCAAATCCTCCGTGATCTTATCGGCAATCTGATAGAACTCGCCAGTCAAACTTGTATTCTGGATGTAGCGATTACGAATGGTAAATAATTTATAGCCAATCCGGAATTGCTTGCCTGACTTATCGACTTCTAGGTACCCGCGGTTCAACATGTTTTGTAAAATGAGATAGGTGCTGCTCGGAGGCATCTCTAATTTTTTAGCAATTTCCGATAAATTATAGGAATCGGTCCCTCCCGTAAATAACTCAAATATGTCCAACACTCGATCTGCTGATTTGACTTTATGCGCTTGATTTTTTTCCAATTCATAAATCCCCCTTTGAAATCGTTTCATCTATATGAAAGCGTTATATTCATTGTAGTGTAACCCACTGCTTATGTCTATTGTCATAAAAGGAAATTATTTCAATTAAAAACAAGCGTGCCAAATTTCGCTGGCACATGGAAATTCCTTCGTTCCCCCGTTGGCGACCAGGCCCAATAATGGCGCTGGCCCGTGGAATCTTCGTCAATACGGTAAAGATTGATTCTCCATTTCATGCCCGGAGCAGGCGGGGGGTCGAAGGAAGCGATAGGAAGTGCCATGTCGTACAGGGCCTTCCCCTCCTCTGGCCACGTTACCTGCGTCAGCAATCCGTCCAGGTTCCAGCTGGCATCGACCTTCTGTTTCTGCCCATCTTCTTTATCAATGAGCGCATCGAATACGACATTGCGGGGACTAAGCTCAAATTCTTTGTAGAACCTGCCCGCCCCGCTTTCATCGATGAAGATTTCAACGACATCTTGCTTATATATAGGATCATCCCGATTCTCATAGGTGGCAACGATATGATCGTCGGCACATTCGAAGCGCACATGGAGATAGCTATCCGTGCGGCAGATTTTCACGGTTGTGTGTAAACGCGCTTGTTCTCCGGTAACGGTATCCACGAGCGGTATACTCCCTATTTCCTCCCAGCACACTTCGGGGCCACTCTGATAGATGCAAGTGTATACGTACGCTTCCATATGCTCCTTCTCTCCCTTAGTTCCGCCTCTGAGCAATAACATCAATTTCAACGAGAAGATCGTAATTCAAATCACAATAAACAGCAGTGCGGCTAGGAAACGGGCTTGTGAAGAAACGTCTGTAAATGTCATTGAATTCTTCATACAGCTTTCTATCGCTTAAATAAATATTACATTTCACCACATCGTCAAAAGTAAGTCCAGCAGCGGCGAGAATCTGACTAATATTCGCCATCGTTTGAACGGTTTGTGATTCCAAATCCCTGCCAACAACAGCACCTGTCAGCGGATCAAGACCACCTTGCCCCGATACGAATACCAATGAATCCGTTTGAATAGCTGCCGAGATCGGTTTGCTGCTGCTTGAACTCATTACTTCAGATCGCATATATAGACCTCCATGATTGGATTAGAATTAGCTGCCCAGTGTTGACACTCTCATACTAGTTCATTCTTTTAATTACTATTATTCAACTTTATTCTTTGGATCATAGACAACGCTCCATGCGTCTAAGGACAACGGACTCTTGAGATACAAGGATTCCATTGCTGTATTGATGAGGTACGTTGTCAGCAGGTTTCTTTCAATTGGGCACGGGGGCGTACCATAAAGGACCATCTCTTCAATCAGTTCAGTCAATTTAGTGAAATGACTATAGGGCCGCTCTCGCCCTGTATTGCAGTATGCAGCGATACTAGTCTCTGCCTGATCTTGAACAGCAAAGCTCCATCTTGTAGCAAATTTATGAAGCTGCGCCACATATCCCTTCGTGCCATCTTTGTAGGTGACAACAAACAGCGCAGGATCTGGGCATTCGTTGCGTGGATGTCTGCCAGATAGCTCTGGCTCGAGTGCGAGCGCTTGCATCATCAGCGCCTCCGGCCATTCAGCCCGGTCCATAGCTTGCCACATCTCATCGCCAGCTAAGCTATGAACAGAAGCAACACCCGTCTCGGCACCATGTCGATGCTCCGCCAGTACCTGCAGTACTTCCATGCCATGAAATCCGTAGGATTCGTGTCCCCCATGACTGACGACAAAGAAAGTACGGCCTCCCTGCAGAAAGGAGCGATCGAAGTGCGGTACATAATCTGTATAGGGTATGGAGGATCCCGCCATACATGGAATGCCCCGTGTTTTCACTTCTTCATACATCCAACGCGCATCCTCATTATCGTAAGAGAAATGCTTATCAAGGAAGATAGGTACACGAATGCCATGGCGATCCATGGCAGCCAACGTTTCTCTCATAAAACGCAGCCTTGGATACAAATGCTGTTGTTTCTCATTCCATGGGTAATCCCCATGTTCCCCGATGATGACAACACCATCAATTCCCCGTTCAGGAGCACCATAGGCAACAGCCTCCTCAATCGTAGCGCAGATGGATACACCATGTTTGGCGGACAGCTCGCCACTCAAGTCTTTATCCGTTACTTGCTCAACATACATAGCGACTACCTCGACTTGCGGTTCATAGCCTAGCTCGCCTAGCAGTCTGCTCACAATCACATCTGCGTGCGAGTTGAGTTTGTACTGTGTAATGATCGCTGCGACTCGTTTCTTCATATCCGAATCCCTCCGTCAATCGTATACAGCGATCCCGTTATATACGAAGCAGCATCGGACAGCAGGAACGAAGCAAGCTCGCAAATCTCGTCCGGAGTTCCGCTGCGTCCAAGCCAGGTACTCTTTCGCAGCTCTTCTGCTTTCTCCGGCGACACGGGCTTCGGCTCTTTCACATCCCCCGGTATAATCACGTTAGCTCGTATACCGTGAACGGCATTCTCGGCAGCGATCACCTGTGTCAAGAAATTAATCCCGGCCTTTGACGAGCCGTAAGCCCCTTCTCCTGCCCTCGGTTGTACGCCAAGAACAGAAGAAGTATTCACGATGGACCCGCCTCCGGAGTCCTTCATTAGTAGAATCGCATGCTTGCTTATGAGAAATGTCGAAGTGAGCGTGCCTTGAATCACTTGATTCCAGTCCTCCAACGTATACTCCGCAACCAGCTTTCGATTCTGTGTATAGCTATTATGGAAGGACCCATCCAAGCGACCAAACTGCTCGCGGATTTGGTGGAACATGCCGGCGACCTGATCGCCATTGCTCGCATCGGCCTGCACGAAAACCAGGCGATCTGGGCCATACTGCGCTTGAAGCTCAGTCATCCGAGAAGATGTCTCCGCAGCTACCCAGTCATTCGCGATGACTTTGGCTCCTCTGGCCAGAAACATCCGTACCGAGGCGAAGCCAATTTTGCCAAGCGCACCGGTCACTACAATGACCTTATCCTGAAGCGGTAAATTCATTCAACTACCTCCTGCTTTCCACAATAAGGGGCACTTCTAGCCCCCTTCCCGCTTACCCCTTCAAACCGGACGATGCCATCCCCTGAATAAATTGCTTCTGGGCAAACAGGAACAAGACGATAACCGGGATGGTGATAAGGAACGCAGCAGCCATCACGATTGGCATTTCATTCGGTTGATCATTTACTGCCTTAAGGAACAAGAGACCGAGCGGCAGTGTGAACATTTTGTTGTCCGTTAAATACAAAAGTGGTCCCATCGTATTACTCCATGCACCGATGAAGGTGAACACAGCGAGCGCCGAAAGCGCAGGTTTGGACAACGGGATATAAATGCGCCAGAGCACTCCCCAAGGGGTGTAACCATCGATAAGTGCTGCTTCAAAAAGCTCTCTAGGCAATGTTTTATAAAATTGATGCATGAGAAAAATTCCAAATGCCCCACCCAGGAAGGCTGGCACAATTAACGGATAGAACGTGTCGAGAGCATTCAAGTTTTTCCAAATGAAATACTGCGGAACCATCGTCACCTGACCAGGCAAGATCAACGTCGACACCATAGCCAAGTAGATCCATTTTTTTAATTTAAATTCAAACATAGCAAGCCCAAATGCGATCACGGCACATGAAATCATCGTTCCGGCCACATCGAGAACTGTTACAAATGTACTGTTCATGGTATACCTGGCAAAATGCACATTTTGGCTGTTCCATGCTGCAGCATAATGTTGCCACGTCATGGGATCAGGAAACCACTGCGGCGGCAACTGCAGTACTTTCGCTCCTGTTTTGATCGAGGTTATGACCATCCAATAGAAGGGAATGAACATGCATAAACCACCTATGATTAAAAACGAATAAAGCAAAGTTGCGCTTAATTTGGATTCTTTAGTCATAGTGCACCCACCTCTTCTCCATCTTGCGTTGGAAGATGGTAATGATCAAAATCACAATGAATAGCAGCCAGGCCATTGCGGAAGCAGGTCCCATTTTGAATAAAATAAAAGCATCGCGGTAAATCATAATGTTCACGGTCAGCAATTGGTCCCTGACTCCGCCAGGTGCACCGACCAATGTAAGGAAGGAATCGAAAGCATGAAATGCAGAAATCGTTGAAAGGATAAGTACCATATAGGCCATCGGCGAGACGAGTGGAACGATAATGCGTATGAACACTTGCCATTTCGAGGCACCATCTAAATCTGCAGCTTCATACAACTCCTTCGAAATATTTTGCATACCTGCCAGCAGGAGAACCATGGAGCTCCCCATACCCTTCCAAACATTCGCTATGGCTACACATCCAATGACAACCCACCAATTCGGGTTATCCAGATATTTGTAAGGGCCCAGGTTCACGTAACCGAGCAGCAAATTGACGACACCAAAGTTAGAATTTAGAATCCATGACCAGACCATACCTGCTGCGATCCAAGGCGTAATGACGGGTAAAAAGAAAATGACCCGAAAGAATCCTTTTAAGCGAATCGACTGGTTTAATACATACGCCGCAACGAACGCGATCCCCGTTTTCAATGGCACAAAGATCACTGCAAAAAAGAAAATATTGCGAAACGAATAGTACATTTGCTTCTCATGAAAAATCGACTTCCAGTTTTGAAGACCTACCCACTGTGGAGCATTGAACATGTCCCATTTCGTAAAGGTTAGATACAAGGAGAAAATAAAAGGATACGCTTGGAAAATGAGAAAACCGATGACAAATGGCAACGTGAGTATATATCCCCAATAATTGTACCTTTGTATGACGCAACACTCCTTAACTTCATAAATATAGAAGGAGGCGTTAACCTCCTCCTAAACTTGGCAATCTGGCTACTTGTTGTTATTAATAACCGTATTTAACTTATCATTCGCTTCTTTCAAGCCTACTTCTACGGTTTTGGTTCCTTTGAACATTTCAATAAAGACCGGTTGAACCGTCGTCTTCATTTCATTCCAGAACGGTGTTTCATCTGTGGTCATACCTGCTTGAGCAACGCCCTCGGTGAATGCTTTTTTGTTTTTCGGATTCGTGTTCAGATCCAGCTTGCTGTTAGCCGAAGTCTTAACTGGAAGCGAAGCACCACTTGCTGCCAAATATCCTTGCGCTTCATCACCTAAGAAATATTTCAAGAACTCCCACGCTGCATCCTTCTGTTCCTTCTTCGCTTTAGAGAAGATAACCCACGAATTCGCAACCAACGGAACCACTCGTTTGCCGTCTAAACCTTTAGGGACCATCACTGTGTCGTAGTCGAGATTCGGATAATCTTTCTTGTATGTAAGCTGTCCGCTATATTGCATAATCATCATACCGATTTTGTTCTCACCGAACATTTGAGCGATTTTTCCGTTCTTTTCCAAAACGTCGAACGTTGGTGCAATCCCGCTCTTCATTGCATTTTGCCATGCCGTTATCCCTTGCACGGTTTTCGGATCTAAGAGCATGGACTTCGTTTTGGTCTCATCCAACCAGCCGCCTCCATAAATCTTCGACCATAGGAAGAAACCTTGTGTCATATTATTTTCGACGGACATGCCGTAAATATCTGTTTTACCGTCGCCATTCGTGTCTTTTGTCAACTTCTTAGCTGTATCCAACATATCCTGGTAAGTCCAATTTTCTGTTGGCTCAGCAACGCCTGCCTCTTTGAAAATCTTCTTGTTATACGCTAGCGCGACTGGATTAATGCCGTGCGGTATGCCCCACATCTTTCCATCCGATCCTTTGGCTGCATTCAGCATGCTAACATAATCGCTTTCTTTGATATCGCGTTTCACATAGGGCGCAAGATCCTCTGCTACCCCCCGCTTCCCGTAACCAAGGACGATCGCATTTTCTTGGAACCAGATATCTGGCGCATTGTTGCCGGCAATTTGTGCTGTAATTTTCGTAGCAAATTCAGCCCATGGCGCATCTTGAATCTCCAACTTAATATAAGGGAATTTCTTTTGAAAACCTTCGATAATCTCTTTCTTAGTAACGTCGTAACTTCCCGGCAAACCTAACTTCAGTGTTACTTCTTTCGGTGGCGCAGCAGCTGTAGCCGCTGCAGGTGCAGGTGCACTGCTCGTCGTTGCCGTTGATTCTGTTTGACCGTTACCACAAGCTGCAAGCGTTACTACCATCATACTGCTTAATACAACCAGACTCGTCTTTTTCAAAATAAAACCCTCCCATTTATGTGTACTTGATATGTAGAACACTTAGTTGGAATCGCTTTCTCTGTGATTTAATTATATCCCGACTAGATATTCACGTCAATGAAATCTTTTCACGTTTGTGAATTTCAACAAGAGTTAGTTAAAAAAATAGGGCTCCTGACAAAATCAGAAGCCACATTTTTACAGCGTAAAGATCTGACTTCTTGCAATTGAGAGCTACGACTTTCTATTGAGTTGACACAGCTGCAAACGGATCTGTCCCATCGAGTAGAAACTCCACATTGATTGTCTGACCGTTGTACACATAGCTCATCTTCGCCAGCTGATTGGTTTTCAGCAACGGAATCACAGTGCCTGCTTGAGCGGGGTTAATAATCCAGTTGTTGGACTGCAATCTAACGGTTGATACACCTTGAGGAACGGTAACCGTGTAGAAGTAGCTGCTAATATCAACCTTGCTGCCCGCTGAAACACCGCCTAGGATGATTTTATGAAAACCAGTATGAATGATCTGCAATTCATAAGCACTTTGATTCGCAAATACGTTAAAAGTCGCCGTGTCTCCGTTATGATACGCCAACGTCTGATATACCCAATCTGACTGCACAATCGAGAGTTTGCTTTCTCCGTTAATGCCGTTAACCGTAATCGTTTCAACAGGCACATTGAATACATTCGCCTGATTTTCATACAAGGTCACACCCGGGAACGTATACGACATACCACCCTTGCGAACGCGCACCGTATACTTGCCTGTCGTCAGGCTGCCATTTTCAAAAGGAATGACAGCGCCGTCACTATAGGTACCCGCATTCATCCATGAGGTCTTGTAGTACTCAACCATGACATTCTCAATGCCTGGGAAGTTGACGACAAGACTCGTTGAAATAGGCTTCTCAAAGGATACAGCCGCACCTGGCGCCACGAGGTCAACCCCCGTCTTCGTGATAGGCGTGGCGTTCGGATAGCCAAACACAACTCCACCATCCGTAAGCGTTGTAATCACAGACATGTTCGTCGGGGTTGTAGTTAGGTTGGATACCACGCCTACGGATGCCGGGAATGGAGCAACGTTCAGCGGTGAAGGTAATTCCGCTGTTACCGCACCTTGCGCCCCCGTCGTAGACGAGAATGCAACTGTATTCCCTAGGTCGGCACTTACGTTTCTCAGCTTACCTTTTGGCAATGCCACAAAGACATTACCCGTCAGAGCTGCACCTGAGCCTGCACCGATGTTGGCAGCGGAGGCAGCTTTCGCAATCGCTGTGACTTGCGTATTTTCGCCGTAAATCAGAATGTTGCCGCTTGCGCCGTTTTCACCACCGCCAATACCTGCACCAATAGCGGTCGTCACGCCGCCACCTGTAGCGGTAATCGTTCCGCCACTGATCATGATATTGCCGCCTGCGCCATTCTTACCGCCGCCGATACCTGCTGCTGCATTGGCGGAATTGCCGCCGCCTACAGCATTGATCGTTCCGCCGGTAATGGTGATGTTACCGCCTGCGTTTCCTGTGCTGCCGCCAATACCGGCGCCCGCAGAGCCACCGCCCGTGGCCGTAATCGCGCCACCGCCAATGGTGATATTGCCGCTTGCGCCACCGATGCCGGCACCAGAGGAACCACCGCTGGCCGTAATCGTCCCGCCGGTGATGGTGATGTTGCCGCCCGTGCCGAGGGCACCGTCGCCGATGCCTGCGGCTGCGTTCGCACCTGTGGCCGTCACGGTGCCACCGCTAATGGTAATGTTGCCGCTTGCGCCGCCATTACCACCGCCAATGCCTGCGGAGCTGCTGCCGCCCTTGGCAAGTGCAATCGTTCCGCCGGTGACCGCAATGTCACCGCCTGCGCCGCCTCGGCCGCCGCCGATGCCTGCGGCGTGCCCGCCGGCTGTCGCCGTAATCTTGCCGCCGGCGATGGTGATGGAGCCGGCGGCGCTGCCTTTGCCTCCGCCGATGCCGGCACCCTCGATGGCGCCAGTAACAGCAAGCGTCTGGCTTGCATCCGCTGCCTGGATCGTCAAGGCGCTGCCAACGGGCACGCCTATTCCTGCGCCATTACCGACGATGAGTGTCGAGTGTACCGTCGTGATGGCGTTTGTGCCCGCAAGCGTAAGCGTATTGCTGCCTGACGCAAAGTACAGAGCTGATTTCGCTTGCGCGTCTGCTGATTTCATTTTTACATTATTAATCGCCAATGCGTTATTGCCTTCGCCAACTACAGCCACGCCAACAAATTCCACATTCGGATTACCTTTAATCGTAAGCGACTTGTTCAACGGTATGTGTATAGTTACATTGCCCGTTGGTGCAGTCGTAAAACTCGATAAGTCGAGCATACCTGCAAATGCCGGATTGTTCAGAACCGCATCGACGCCAGCTTGATCCCATGTTTGAGGTATCGCTGTATCTAGCGCCGTCCATTTGGCGTAGAGTGTGATGCTCTGTGTAATCACATCCGTCGCAAAGTTAAACGCGTTCTGCAACGCTCCATCCGTATACCAACCTTCAAACGCATAACCGTTTCTAGTCGGATCTGCCGGTTTGGCAATCGTAGCCCCGCTAGCCACATTGGAAATGGCCGCAACAGCTGATCCGCCATTGGTATTAAACGCGACGGTAAAGTTTTGAATGATCGGCTGCCATTTCGCGTAAAGAACGGTATCCGCCTCAACAGCTTTGCTAAAATCAAACTTGTTCGCATACGTTTCGTCGTACCAACCGACAAACGTATAATTAGCTCTCGTCGGCGTCGGAGGCGTCACGGTTTCACCCAGCGACGTACCGTTTGCATGAACAGTCATCGTTGCATCCGATGTTACACCGTCGTTGTATTTATAAGTAAGACTATAATTCGTATCATAGTTACCTTCTGTGACATAAACCGAAATCGGAAGTGAAAGCCCACCGTCCAACTTCACGAGGAAAGCGCCTTTACCTTTTGCCGGCTGCCCCGTCAATACATTCGCCTTGGTATTCCCAAGATCAACAAGACCTTTTGTAATCGTTGTTCCGAATTGCTCGCCTAAGAAGTTTTTGCCGATTTTCTTCGGGTAACCTGTTACTGTAAGTACCAAATCCACACCTTGCGTAATCGTGCCTTGCGTATTCCCTTGGGCATTGGTCACTGTAAACCAATCATAGTCACTGTTTTTGCGCAAATCATACTTCGTTCCAGTCGGAATACCGGCGGTTTTAATAACAACCTGCTGCGTGGTATTCCCCGTCAAGTTAAGCTGATACTTACTGTCCGCTGATCTTAAAGCTGTCGGTCTAATCGGAACGATGACATCCTTGCCGCTTTCAATAGCTCCGATATCAGGTGCTGCACCAGCGTAATCGGCTGCGGTAACAAAGTTATTGATCGTTGTCCCCTTATCAAAACCAAGGCTTCCACTGGTTTGACTCAAGTCACCTTCCGCTCTATTGGTGAAAGTCGCCTTTTTGCTAGAATCCGGATTGATCGCCGTTACAGGTGTTCCGATTTTGCTACCCGTTACCCCATTAGGCTCTACAATCGGCGGAGGTCCACCGGTCGTACTTAAAGCATTCGTGGTTACCCCAGATCCATTAAACAAATCGTAATCGTAGCTAGCACCGGGATAATTGTACATGTGCTTAATCGTTATAATGACTTGGCCATTCGCCAAAGGACTATCTAAGGATTCGATAATATTATTCCGATAGTACGGTCTGTAAATTTGACTGTCTTTCCGGGTTATATGATTAGCCGCACTAAGAATGGTATTGTTAAACAGATAGTTAACGCCCATTCCCATACTCGATTCTTTTGCAGCTGCTCCGTGCTTGAGTGCCCCTTGAATCAATCCAAATTCGTCGCCCAAGTTTAATAGAACGTTTCTATATAAATAAATGGGACCTACATAATTCGTATCCAGACCTACGCCAAAGGCAACCCCTTCTATTTTATTGTTGTAAAATCTTACGTTCATATCCGAACCTTCTAGTTCGACGCTATCATCTTGGGTATAGGCAAAATAATTGCCATACACGTCGGAATCTTTCCCAACGCCGCCGTCTACTTCACCATTCCCCCAAGTTTCAATGCCATCGTTAAAACGGTGATCATCGCTTCCGACAATGTCGTTGTAACGAATAACAACACCTTGTCCGCCTCTGGCATACATGCCACTTACACCTTGCGGATGTTTTTCGTCCCACTCAGGGTACCACGATCTACCGCCGCCACCGTTCCATGCATTGGTTTTGGTTCTTGCATCATGAATATAGTTCTTTTCAATGACAAGATGACTTGCGTCGCTGATAAAAATACCAGAATCATTGTTAATCGGCGTAGCATTAGCCGAGTAACTTTGACCCGTACGCAAATCAACAGCCAAGTTGGGATCAGCATTAGCGACGATCGTTTGCTTCGCTAAGTATTGTGCTGCTTCTCTTCCAAAATGGGAAATATCGCTATTCACAATGCGAATGTGGTGACTTGAACTGAGAACGGATATCGCACTTCGCTTACCGCCACGAATGATTAAGTTTTCCAAGATCACATATTCGGACTGCGCGATCGATACCGCTTCCCAGAACTCATCCGTTACTTCGATAACCGTACTTCCATCTCCAATGATTCGGATATAGCCATTTTCTGTCCCTCTTAACCCTTGAACAGACAGCGGTTTGCCGGGCTCATAAATGGATGCAATCGGGATATCCCTAGCAATCGGCACATCTTCTCTCCATGTTCTGATTTGCTCGGTGTAGGTAGAATTATCTTTAAGCACCTTAACTTTCACTTCATAATCCGTATTAGGTTCAAGACCGACGATAGAACCCCTGAACTGCTTGTTGACCGAATCCCATGCCAGTGAAAGGCCATCTTTCCAAGTTGCCTCTCCTACTTTCCGGAATTGCACCTCATTAGCTGGATCCGAGGCAACCTGTATGGTGGTAACAGGCGATGTCGGAAGCTTATAAGCAATCGTATCTCCAGGTGACGTATAACCGTCATAGTTCAGATACACACTTACATTGTTGAATGTCGTTCTTAAAAGCAAATCGTTCCCTGTATTGGGGATGCTGGAACCACTTTGCGCTGCGCTTGTGGAAATCGTCGTTTTGAATTCCTTATCGGGCCTGCCATCGGAGTAATGAATTCTCACTCTGATAATGTCGTTACTGCCTCCGCCGGATAAATAACTGAGGCCTCCTTCAAAAGCTCCCGTTGCCGCATTGTAACCGGGCTTAGGCGCGATCAACCAAGCGTTGCCGGTATTTCTCGGTTGAGCGATTACATAGTTGGCCGGGTCCGCTGACTTCCGCCATACCGTTACTTCGGCGTTCGGATCGTCGCTCGGAATACTGTAGTAGCCGTCTCTGGACTTGCCTACAGCTGTGATATCAACGCCCGGTACAGCTACTGGCAGAGCAGCTTCAGCAGTAAGATGTCGATTCTCATCGTATAGCACTTTGGCCGTATTGCTGGAGGCATCCCACGTATATGTAGCTTCAAATGCATACATCAGTGTATCCAGTGGGATAAAACTGCGAATTCCCTCTTTAAAAGGCATCTCCGTCGTAACCGTAGAGCCGTTCTTTAAAGCAACTTCGTTGCTTCCGTATGTAGCTTTCATATCGTAATAATCATTTTTTAACGTGAAGGATTTGCCGTCGATCGACTCATAAAACACCGCATATAAGTAGTGAGCGATCTCCTCGGCAGACACCCAGATTTTACCGTCCATAAACTTAGGTGTTACGTCCGATTTTACGTTCTTGCCGTTTACCGTAATCTGTATTGGCGAAGCTGGATCTTGAATCTGGACAGGTTGATGCGCATAGGCAGCAAATGCTGAGTTAGGAAGAACAAGTGACATGATGACTGCAACAAGTACTAGAAATCTCATAATGGGTTTCATTTTGTTTGCCATGCTAATAAAATCCTCCTATTTTGGATTTGCTATTGATAAGTCGTAGAGAATCCCCTATATCCCCCCTCGTATGTTCATGTCCTACCCTTTTTTCACATACTGGAAACGTTTTCAATCTCAACTTAACTATAGAACGCCTCAATATTCATGTCAATGAAATATTTTTACAAATATGAATTATCAATCAATTTCAATAATGATCATAAGCCAGTTCTGATGTGTGGAAGCTGCAGAAAATAGGGAAGTTCTTTGCCAACTTGGCGATCTCCTCAGCAGGCACAGAATCAAGTTCCGTTAATCGCCGGATTCTCGTCATTTCCGCCATTTCCTGATAGGTGATAATCATATCGGCTTTCTTGAACAACTCGGGTCCCCATCTCACCGAAAAATCAATATGCCGGCGTTCATCAATCAAATCGAACTCACACGTAATCGCAGATAACACATCGCCAAATTTCCAAAACGCTTCCGCGGACTTGCGCTTCTTCTTGAAGCCGCAAGCTTCACCTAGCATGGTTAAGTTGGCATACAATTCGGTAAAGTGTTCTTTGACATCCTGCTTCCCAGGACCGCCCAACCACTGGAATTGGTCAACGGAGTGACCCATTTGCAGCAACCGGCGCATCCCCATTTGACTGTGACGAAACTCATCCCACATGTGACGGGCCAAATCAAAATAAAAGGGCAACGGCATCCGATCCACGTAATAATAAATGCAGGACAACGTCTCTCCAGCAAAAATCTCCGTGGCATAGATGTAGATCATTTGCTTCACACTGTCATGCAGCACCGACATTCTTGTATCCGTATACGATTGTTGTGGTTTCGGATTCGTATATCGCGGATATTTACTTTCCAGCTTCGCCTTCTCCGGCAGTGGACCTGCTGGATTCTTCACTAGGTTTGCAGGCCAGATCACAGCATTCCCATCATCTAAGGAAGCATTAGCTTGGAAGGCAGCCCAGACGGTATCGATATAGTGCTCCCATTCCACCAGCTTCCGCGAGCCTTCCTCACTGCCACAATGGACAAACTGCAACTGCTCATGCAGCCAGCGCTGCGTCGCTTCCCTTTCTATAAAGATGATCTTGATCTGATCTAACGTAGGCGCATTTAAAACCGGATCCAGCTTGGCTACTAAAGCATCATACTGGGCATATAGTTGCTTATGGATATATAAGTAACTGATTAGAAACGCGTGCTCATCAGGCGCTCCAAACACTCTTTCGAATGCCTCCCTGGTGATATCCGGCATCCAATCCTTGTCATGCATCCCGCCAGGCAGCTCTTCAATACGTTCATACAAGCATTTCACGTTCCGATTGTGCACGTAGCATAGGCGACCAAGTTCGATCTTTTGCTCATAAACCGGAATTGCCGGAATCCATCCGCCAATTAACTTAGATAGCGCCAACTCCTGCCACAGCAAATGCTTGAGTTCATTACTTGTATCCACAGGCCGCAAGAATCGATTTTTTAGATAGCTTTGCCCAGTGACCAAGTCCTGCTGCAAACCTTCAAAATCTTTTTCATCTCTCATATCAGCACGCCTCCTATTCCTGTTTCCATAGTCCTTCTCGAAACGAATGCCCATGTCGGAAATACATCTGTCTGTGCTCCAAGCGATGCAGCGTCTCCTTGACCGCAATATCAACAGCCAGGTCGATCGTCTCGTTACCGAAAGCCTCGCTTGAATCCCGCGGATCCATCACACCTCCGACACCAACAATCGGCTCCCCTTTCGGAGGAAGCAAATCGAGTCTAACCGTCTCGGGATGAAGCGCCATCATATGCGAAGTCTCCCACCCCGCAGCGTGATCCCCGGCACAATCGTACCGGTTCTCCACCAACATATAATCAACAAACGCCCACGCTTGCATCCCACTACTGCTGCGGCTATACAACCGCTTGTTGAACAACATCGCAGCCGCTCTGGCATGATCGATTAGCGGATAATGTCCAGCAACTAGTACGCCAACTCGAAAGCCGAGTGATTCCGCCTCTGCAAGGATATGCAAGAGCAGTTTCTCATAATTAATCACTTGCTCCATCGCGGAGAAAGGCATGCGTTCTGGCAAAAAGTTGTCTGGATTCAGCTGCATCAACTCTGCAATTTGTTGTCTATCCGTCGCATTCGCTTCCATTAGACCTTCAACTCGGCTCTCGCCGTAGTACAATGGCGGAAAAACAAGGCCGCCACCCTTTTGTGCGCATCGCATGGCAATGCCCTCGGCTTGCAAGGAGTCGGCTCCGACGGGATTATGCAAGCCATGCCATTCTAGCGTGCCTATCGGGATGTAAACGACGGGACACGCCGTTCTTCTCGCCACAATCTGCTCAGGGCGAAGCATGTGGTATCTGACTTCTTCGCTCATGGTCATGGTGTGCCTCACTCTCCACTCGCCAAATAGTGGTTCAATTGTTCCACTTCAATGCCTGCTAGCATTACAATGCCTATACCGTGTGTATCGTTCGTCTTCCATTTCAAGTCATCCTTATAGTAATCAGCGGTGAAAGCATATTTAGATCCCGTACACACCCCATGCACGTTACCAAATTGGTCGATCGCCCTACTTGTTAGTCCTTTCCATGCAAGATGAATGGAGGCTTCAAATGCTGAACGGTTATCCTTCAGGATACCCAGACGTATACCTCTACAGAAAGCATATATGAACATGGCCGTGCAGGAGGTTTCTTCATAGGAATCTGGATGAGTCAGAACTTGATGCCACAATCCATTTTCTCCCTGAAGCGAAATTAGTCCCTCACAGAACTCCTGGAAAAATGAAACTAAATCCCCTCTGCGAGCATGCGTTGACGGTAATACTTCTAATAACTCCGACAAGGAGAAAATCGGCCAACCATTCCCCCGCCCCCATGGCACATAGGTGGCTGTATCGAATTTGAAATCATACACATGCGACATGATTTTCAGCTCAGGCATGTATAAATACTTTTTATAAGCCACAAATTGCTCTGCTGCATCGTCCAAAACGGCCGTATTCCCCGTGAGTAAATAATAACGTTTCATAAACGGTGTGCTCATATACAAGTCATCTGCCCATAGTGTCTTTTCCATATAATATCCTGGACTTTCCCTGTAAAATGCCCCGTCCTCTCTACGTTCATGACGGTTACATATAAAGTCGCCTATTACTTCAGCTACTTCCAAATAGCTGCTATCCTGAGCATCTGGGTATGCCTCTAGCATGGCAGATCCGAAAGAGCCGCAGTCATCCAACATATCCAATTCTGCCAACTGATGATTGACCCATGGGAAACCGTACTGTTCGCGGTCCCAGAGCGCATAATTGTAAAGTCGGGTACATGCTGATATATGACCCGTCACATAACGTACGATGTCTTCACGCCCAAGCATTTTACCTGCCTGCAATAAGCCATACAGCGTCACACCAAGCGGATAGTTCCAACGTGCATAATTCGTATTCTCTAAATAAGGACGAACCCAGGCATTCGGTTGATCCAGCTGCCAATAAATGCCCCCATTCTCTGGTTCCCAGACGGTAAACATCGTTTGTAATTCTTCAGGTTTATACGACTTCTCATTCTGGAAAGGTCCCGCATACAACCAGTGTTCATCTGTGCCTTGGATGGGATGCGGAAGCTCGCTCTCACATAACTTACCCTCTTGATTTATATCTACATGGAACCCCCAATCAGTCCCACCGCTTTCAGATCTTATTAAGAGGTCATGCTGCCCATAGACTAATTCGATATCAAAATGGATAGGTTCTGAAGCCTGAGTATGGTAGACTTCTATACCATCTATCCAAACGGTCAGTCCTGCCCCCTGGTTCGTTCCCCTAAAAGAATAACGTTGCTTCCCTGGAGATTGGCATCGCAGACGCGTCCAACCATAGGCATATTGGCCTGTTTCAATATGTTTCCCGAACATTCTCGTGAAAACAGGTTGCTTCAACTTGTCTGCTTCCCACGTCAGCATTGGTCGCCATTTAATGCCTGTTTCCTTCTCACTTTGATCTAATCCTGGCCATGCACGATCATTGAAAACATCCTCATCTACGGGAACCGAATATATCCATCCAGCTTGACCTTCTCGCTCCTTGAATGGTGATAGCGCAGGTGGTGTCGTCCATTTGCTGCGAATCGAACCCAAGATACAGCCAAACCCAGATGGCGTTTTACGCAATTTTATTAGAATCGTCGTCCAACCCGAACTCAACGGTATTTTTAGATGACGTTTATTCGTTGGGTTCAACTCATCAAGCGTTTCTGACTTATAGAGCAGTTGTCCATCTATATACACAGTTGCTGGACCATAGCAGCTTAGTGCTGTCTCGAAGAGTCGATTTGTTTCGCTCCATATTTGGGTAAAGACATAGCCAAACTGTCCATTCTTTGCATCAGGGAACTTCTCGCCTAAGTTGAGATCATATCTGCCATCGGCCATTTGCTTAAAACCATCTCTGCTAAACAACCGCCAAGTGAACGTATTCGCGGGATGTGTCCCCATATAGTGGTTGGCAATATTCTCTAGGATGTGTTGGGTGTTAGAGCCACATCTTGCTTGTATACTTTGCTGCTTGTCAAAATGCCTTGTTATCATCATTTGAGTTTGCTCCTTAATGAAATCTTGTTATTGACTTCATTGTAGTCACATACTATCAGATTGTCTTTGCCCTGCATTGTGTTAAAATGTTGTTGTATTGTGATTTATTTAGAGGAGGTTGTCCTACTGAATCTCATAAAAGATTTTCAACTGAATCATGAACCGGTCCAAATGACGTTTCACAGTCAAACAACTGCCTACTGGGACATTTACCATGCTCACCAAGGTATGGAATTTATCTATGTGCATCAAGGGGAAGGTTCCGTCATCATTGATCCTTTTATGTACGAGATCAAACCAAACACATTAATGTTTTTCCAACCTTATCAACTACATAGAATAAAAATGGATCTCAATTCGAGTACGTACAATACCTACGAGCGTTCAAAATTTTTATTTGAACCTTCTATTGTAGACAACATACTGAGTACATTGCCCAACATGCAGAACTTTTTCCGAGCCTTATGGAAAGATACCCTTACCTGCCAAGTCTTGTACTTGCCCGAATTAGCGCCTACTTGGGATGTTCAGTTGAAACAATTAGACACTGCTTTACGTTCGACTCCCAAAGAAGAGCATATGGAAGTGTTCACGATCTTTTTAATCGGCTTCCTACAGGGTCTACGGGCACATTGGCCAGATAAACAGGATTCTGCTTCGGCCAACCAACGCCCCATGCATCATGTCGAACACATCATGAAATGGATTGATGAGCATTACCAGAATCCTTTTAAGTTGGAAGATCTAGCAGAGTCCTTACATCTCAATACCACTCATGTCTCGCATCTCTTCCGCAAATTTTCCGGCAGCAGTATTACGGAATACTTAACGGCCAAACGATTACGAGAAGCTTGTTGGCTGCTCAGAACGACATCAGAGCCTGTTCACATCATCTCCTCGGCTGTCGGGCTAAGCAATGTGTCATATTTCTGCCAATTATTCAAAACTCATATTGGAACCTCTCCGCACCAATATCGCAAAAACAGCGCACATACCTGATGAAGGAATGTGCGCTTTACGTATTTACACACCTAACTTACCTTAAATAGCCTGCGTGCAATAAAGGAATTCCGCTACAATTGTCCAATTATTTTAATATAAAACTTACGAGAATTTTGGAGGATATATGGCAAAGGATCTCACTTTTTCACAGCCCGAACTGTTCTCTCAAATCTTTGAATATTCTCCGATTGGCATGTCCTTCCTATCTAAGGAAGGCAAGTGGCTGCGAGTCAATTCATCTTTATGTCAAATGCTTGGATACTCAGAATCCGAATTCCTTGATATGACATTTCAGGACATCACGCATACCGATGATTTAGCGAGATCTCTGCATATTAAGAATCAATTCTTAGAAGGTAATATGGAAAATTGCGAACTGGAGAAACGTTTTATACACAAAAATGGTTTCACGGTATGGGTATTAGTAGTTATCAATTGCATAAGGGACGTTGGGAAGCAGCCCCTTTTTTTTATAAGCCAAATCAAGGACATTACGGAAAGAAAGTTAGCCGAAGAGGATCTCAAAGCGAAAACAGAGCAGCTGGAGTCGTTTATCGAAAATAATGCGGATGCCATTTGGATGATCGATGCTGAGGATACGCTTTTAGAAGTAAATCCTGCTTTCGAAAAGCTGTTTGGATGGTCTTCCGAAGAGGTTAAAGGCAGTAAATTACCTATCATTCCTGACTTTCTTATAGATTTCATCAATAACATTCATCAAGGAATTAGAGCGGGAGAAACCATTGTGGGATTGGAAACCACTCGCATGCGCAAAGATGGTACTCTAATCCATGTGGAAGCAACCTTATCTCCCCTTCGCGATCAAAAGGGAACGATTATCGGGATCACAGGTATTTGCCGTGATGTTACAGCTAAAAAACTTGCCGAAGAGGATCTCAAAGCAAAAACAGAGCAGCTAGAGTCGTTTATTGAAAATAATGCGGATGCCATATTAATTTTCAACAACGAAGGTTTTGTACTAAGAGTAAATGAAGCATTTGAACATATTTTCGGGTGGTCGAAGGAAGAGGTCATTGGCACTGAATTACATCTGCTTCCTTTTATTCCTACTGCATGTATAGATGAGTTCAAGCATAGTCGTGAACGAGTGAAAATGGGACTCTCTGTCATTGGTATCGAAACCATGCGATTACACAAAAATGGGAATTTATTGAATGTGGTATTAACCGCTTCACCTATTCTTGATGGTAAAGGAACACAGATAGGATGGTCTGTTACATTTAGGGATATTACAGAGTGGAAAATTGCGCAACATCACCTGCAAAATTCCGAGAAATTATCTGTTGCAGGCCAATTAGCTGCGGGAATTGCTCATGAGATTAGGAATCCCATTACCTCCATTAAAGGATTTATTCAGTTGATGCAATCCGGATTTGGTGAGAAACAAAAATACTTTGATATCATGACTTCCGAAATCGAACGAATTGAAATGATTCTTAGTGAGCTTTTAATATTGGCAAAACCGCAATTGATTAAATACGAGCGAAAAGATATACGGGTGCTATTGAGTCAAGTGATGACGCTGATCGATTCACAAGCGATCCTCAACAATGTTGAATTCATTGCAGAATTCAAGCCGGGTGTTACCCATCTATACTGTGACGAAAATCAACTGAAGCAAGTGTTTATCAATTTCATCAAAAATGCCATCGAATCCATGCCAAACGGAGGGAAAATAACGATCGAAATCCACAGCGACCATGATCAAGAGATGCTGATCCGTCTAATTGACCAAGGCTGCGGAATTCCTAAAGATGTGATCTCCAAATTAGGCCAACCTTTTTATACAACGAAAGAGAAAGGTACCGGACTAGGTTTTATGGTAAGTAAGAAGATTATTGAGAATCACTCTGGTCACATCAAGGTTGAAAGTGAAGTAGACAAAGGCACGACGATTGAAATAACACTTCCTTTTTATAATTGACAGATTTAGCTTCGATGACATCTTATTGCTCATTTATAACTGAAACGCAAAAGGCATGAGCCCGGTACAATACCGAATTCATGCCAACAACTCATCGTAAACTTTTCAACCCCGTCGTACTAAGTTTAATTCACCTTCCCCTGCAGCGTAAAGCTGTAGGAATAGCTCTTATCAGCAAGCAGTAAAAATTGCTGATGTGGCTTTGAACCCCAACTATCATCGCCGCCAACACCCATTTGACGATAATTGATCCGTACTACCGTTTTGTCGCTTGCCGGCAACTTATAGACATGGTCATTGGCCTCAAGCTCCAATGGCGTAAAAGGCAATGCGTTTAACTCAAAGGTAGGTTCACCTGTCATGTGCAGGACAACACCGCTCGAATTCGAGATTGCGGCATGGCGGACATCCATCTTGTTGCCACACTCCTGCGGTCTTAGATAAGGCACGAACTGATCAGCAACTTTGCCTTGATGCAATCCAATTTTTGCGCTCAACTGGCGATCCCAGTAGGATTCATGCGGCCCTTTACCGTACCACGACAGGTCTGTAAATGAACTGTCCATCTGAAACATCATGCCGATTTCGGGTATTTCTGGCAGATTATTGCCGGGCACAAGCTGCTGCTCTACTCGGATCGTTCCATTACCAAGTACGGTATACGTGATCGTGCAAGACGATTCCGATGTTGTAGGCAGCACATACGCAGCATGTACGATGACACGGTCGGTAAGCAACTCCCAACGCAATGAGCGGAGATTGCGTTCTTCACCTGCACGTCGCCATGTTGCGCAACGTTCATGCTGTTTATTACCGCGATCGTTATCCGTGTAGGCACGCCAGAAGTTCGGTACAAGTGCACCCTTGAGGAGTTCACTGCCTCCAACGTTATAGGAAACCAAGCTGCCGTTTGTCGTATCAAATTTAGTTGTGAAGCCCTCGCCGCTTATAGCCAACGCGCTGGATTGGATAGATACATGAACTGGACGATAGCTCTTCACTGCCTCAACAACAGCGTGAACGGGCTTCCCGATAGGAAGTACAAATTGCTCGAACGCCACTTCATGACCCGCTTCTGCCCACTTCTCCCCTTTCTTCGTTACAAAGCTGATCGTAAGCACAGCTTCTCCATTGTGTTCAAGCTTCGGTAGGGCAAGCTGAATCTCCTTGCTGTCGAGAGGTGCAACGGATACAGTCAAATTGCCTTCCGCACAGACAGTCCCGTCTACAGCAATCGTCCACTGTAGCAAATAAGCATCCAAATTAGTAAATAGAAATTTATTTATAAAACGATAGATGCTCTGTGCAACATCCACTTCAGTAATGCCTATATTTTCATAGCATTTCTTGGCTTCAATTAACTTCGGTGTAATGGACCGATCAGCAAGTAAAAGACCGTTACCACAAAAATTACCAGAGTGTACCGGTTCGTTGAAATCTCCGCCGTAAGCCATATATCGCGTTCCGTCCGCTTCCGTTTTCCAGAGACTTTGATCTATCCAGTCCCAAATAAAACCACCCTGCAGCACCGGGTAGAGATCGAACAACTCGGTGTATAGATGTAAACCGCCAAGGGAGTTCCCCATTGCATGACTGTACTCACAGAGAATATACGGTTTTTTCGGTCCTGCCTTTTTCGCATAATGAACCAAGCCATCCGGTCTCGTATACATGTAGCTTTCAACATCCGTTGCTGCTGCTGATTCCTTCCAATTCACAACACCTTCATAGTGAACAAGGCGTGTCGGGTCTGCTTCGCGCAGAAAATCATGCATCTTGATGAAATTGTCGCCGCCGAAAGCTTCATTGCCTAGCGACCACATAACGATGGAAGGATGATTCTTATCCCTCTGCATCATAGAATTCGCACGGTCAATCACGTTCGCCGTCCATTCTGGAATGCTGCCAGGCACCGTCGTTGGAAGCAGCTCAGTCTGACCGCCACTCCACGTGCCATGTGTCTCCAGGTTAGTCTCGTCAATCACATATAAGCCATATTCGTTACACAGCTCATACCAGAGTGGATTGTTCGGATAGTGCGAAGTCCGCACAGCATTGATATTGTATGCCTTCATAAGTGTAATGTCTGTCAACATATCTTCCATATTCATCACGCGGCCGGCATTGACGCCAAACTCATGGCGGTTGACGCCTTTGAAGACGATTCGCTGCCCGTTAATCAGCATAAGGCCATCTTTAATCTCGAATTTGCGGAAGCCAATCTGTGTGCTGATTGTTTCAAGCAATTCTCCTTTGTTATCCTTCAAGATGATAACGAGCATGTAGAGGTTCGGCTCTTCCGCGCTCCATTTCAATGGATTAGCAACAGTGGTTGCAACTACTACTTGAGCTTCTGCATGGTGGCTGTCAATCGTTGTAGTTGAACTGATGGGCTGTGCAAATACAGCGTTCTGCCCAGCATCATACAATTGTGCCTCAAGCGTCACTACACCCAAGTTGTCTTCCCAATAGTTCATCAACGTCGCATTCACTTTAATCTCTGCATCTTTGTACGCTTCGTCTAGCTCTGTTGTTACGAAGAAATCGTACACATGCGCCTTTGGCACTGTATATAAGTAGACATCGCGGAAAATACCGCTCATCCGCCAGAAATCCTGATCTTCCAACCAGCTTGCATCGCACCAGCGATACACTTCAAGTGCAAGCTTATTCTCACCAGATTTCAGATAGGGCGTAAGGTCGAATTCAGCCGGTGTGAACGTATCCTCACTGTAGCCCACAAGCTCGCCATTGACCCATACATAGAATGCGGACTCCACACCTTGAAAACTAATAAAAATGGGTTCACCCTGCCATTGTTCGGGCACCGTAAACGTGCGGAAATATGAGCCTACAGGATTGTACAAGGTTGGCGCAAACGGGGCAACTAGTTCGGGCTCTGACGCCTCCCACGGGTAGCGAACATTCGCATATTGCGGGTAATCATAACCCTGCAACTGCCAGTGTGCAGGCACCTGAATGTCATCCCATTCGGTATGATCAAAACTGTCCTCATAGAAATTCTTAATGCGCTTGGATGGAGACTCCGCGAAAGCAAACTTCCATGTACCGTTTAGCGAAAAATAACTACGGGAAGCTGAACGGTCATTCTTTAACGCTTCTTCCACGGAATCGAAAGGCATTAAAGTTGCGTGTGCCCTCATTCGATTAAGTTGAAACGTTTCGGGATTGTTATTCCATTCTGGATAGCCGTTTGCCGGCGGGGTATACTTCAATTTTTGTTTCATCATCGATGACCTCTTTCGTCTTTTAGTAAGCAAGAAGTGTGTAACCAAACAGTAACCCGAAAGATAGACACCTCCAAACAAGGCGCCTTCTTCCGGGTTACTGTTTATTACATAGGATCAAGACTTCTAATTCAGCCTGTCACCCGCGCCTGTCTTATTTATTTTCAGCCAGGAACGTGTTAATTTGATTTTGAATTTCCGTTTGAATTTTTTCAGCATTTGCAGCCTTGAGCTGTGATTGCAGCTCTGCCAATCCTTTGTCAGTCTCTTTCACAAGACCGTATTCCAGCGGCAGTCCGTAGCGCGTCATCACGTTGCTCACATTCGAAACTTCGTTAACAACTTTCGAGGTATCAAACACGAACGTTTCAAGTTTGTAATGCATGACTTGTGGTTTCCATTTAGCCTCGATGTCTTTCGCTGATTGCGGGTAAGTCGTCTCTGTACGATTCAATGTGGACTGGAAGCCCCAGTTCGTGAACGTGTTGAAGCTAGCGAATTTATCCAATTTCGTGTATTGATCGTTACCAACAGCCGAATAGTGCGTGCCTTCGATACCATACATGATCAGATCGTGAAGCTGTTTATCATTTTGCAACAAGTCGAGTACCATCAATGAACGCTCAGGGAATTTCGACGTTGCATGGATGGACATACCATTTTGTGTTGAAATAGGGTTTGATTTCTTGCTATCTGGAGCGATATCCGCAATACCGACTTTCCAATCTGGATGCAAGCTTTTCACAGCATTTACAGCAGAAGCAGCGGCAGACAAAGTATGTGAGTATGAGGCAATTTTACCCGCTTTGAAATCTTCTGTTTGGCTGCCTTTGTAAGTCAGCACATCTCTCATCCAAGAGCCGTTCTCTGCAAGCGTTTTGTAGTAAGTTAGAAGTTCTTTGAATTCCGGCGTGTCGTAAATGTTAAACACTTTGCCCGTTGCATCATTTGCATTGTAAGCAAACGGCGTGCCATCAACTTGTTTCCAGTTGTTCTTTTGTAGTAACAACAAAATATCCAACGTGTGAACGGTCCCTAATGTCGCACCAAATGGCGTAACACCTTTTTCGTTTTTCGCAATCGTATCCGAGTATTTCGCAAACGAAGCCCCGTCCGTAATTGGCGGCAAGCTGTACTTCTCACGTAAGTCTTCACGATAAATAATGGTCTTTTCTTTGTATTCATTCGGAATGTTGTACGGGATCATGTAAAGCTTACCTTTCACTTTCGCTTGATCCCACTTGACTTTATCAATCGTTTTCCAAGTTAGTGGCGCGTATTTGGCTAGCATATCGTCTTTCAACTCAAGGAAGCCGCCTTTATTGGCTTGATCTGCGTATGCTGACCAGTTCGCAGTGAAGACAAGGTCAAAGTCTTCGTTTGCTGCAAATTTAAGCGGATATTTCTGTTTATAATCAGACCAATCTAAGAACTCCGTTTGGAGTGTAGCGTTTACTTTTTGTTTCAAGATCTTGTTAATTTCTCCGAATACGAGGTCGTAATCGGCCGGTTTCGGTCCGAGCATGATCATCTTCAAGTCAACGGCTTTCGATGTATCGATGCCAGCGTCTTTCGGATTTGTAGAGGCGGTACTTTGGGCATTGTTCGAAGCGTTGTTCGGTTTCTCATTGTTACCACAGGCACTAAGCATGATTGACGCTGTTAAAAGACTTGTCAACACAAGACTCATGGATTTTAATCTCTTCATTCTGATGCTACCCCTTTTCATTCTGTTAGTTGTTTTTCCTATTGATAATCAGGTTTCCCTGAGATTACCCTTTTACTGCACCAATCGTTAATCCCTTTACGAAGTACTTTTGGATGAATGGATAAGCCAGGATGATTGGGCCTGTCGCGACGACGGTCATAGCCATTTTCAAACTTTCACCAGGGATCGTCACCGTCATGCCGCCTCCAGATCCAAGCATGGCATCACGCATGCCCTCCAGATTGCCGAGCATTTTATACAAGTAATACTGCAGTGGCATTAGCTTCTCGTCGGAAATAAAGAGCAAGGCCATATACCAATCATTCCAATGGCTCAGCGCGATAAACAGACCAATTGTCGCCATCGCAGGCTTGGAAAGCGGAAGAATCAGACTAAGAAAGATCCGGAAATCGTCGGCGCCATCAATTTTGGCTGACTCTGAAATCGCATCCGGTATCCCACTCATGAACGACCTCATCACGAGAATGTTGAAGACATTCACTAAGGTCGGAAGAATAAGGACGATCAAATTATTTTTCAGATCCAAATAATTGACAATCAACAAGTACCACGGGACAAGCCCTCCACTAAACAGCGTGGTAAAAAAGAAGTAGAAGGCGAAATGGTTGCGCCACTTGAAGTCTTTGCGGCATAGCACGTAAGCGGTCATTGCCGTTAGGAACAAGCCGAGCACCGTGCTGACAACCGTAACCGTGATGGTTACGCCGTATGCCCTTAGAATAGCTTCGGGAAATTCGAATATGATCCGATAAGCTTCGGTCGAAAATAATTGTGGAAAGAGACTATATCCGCTTAATCGAATCGTATTTTCATCACTGAAAGAGGATGCTAGAACGATCCAGAATGGGATGATGCATACTAATGCCATGAAAATCAGTATGACGTACCCGATGGCGGAGAGAAGGAGCCTATCCTTCTGTAGGCCGCGTTTAACGGCTGCTGCTTGCATATGAATTGTCCTCCTCCAACTTAGAATAAAGCGCGATCCTTGTCGTATTTGCGTACTGCGTAATTGACCATGAGAATAGTCACGAAGCCGAGTACCGATTGATACACACCCGCTGCGGCTGACATACCAATTTCATTGGTGGTCATCAGTAACCGGAAGACAAACGTATCAATAACATCTGTTGATGAGAACAACATCCCGTTGTTGCCAACCAAATTGTAGAACATCCCAAAGTCGCCGCGGAAGATATGACCAACGGATAACAGCACGAGAATCGTCATCGTCGGGATCAAATTGGGAAGGGTCACATGGAAGATACGTTGGAACACGTTCGCTCCATCAATTTCGGCTGCTTCGTACATTTCGGTATCAATACTCGTAATCGCAGCCAAGTACATCACCATACCGTAGCCGAGGGACTTCCAAATGTTGAAGAATACCAGAATGTAAGGCCAGTATGCCGGCGTATTGTAGATATCGATCTTCTCCATGCCGAGCGAAGTCATCAAGTTGTTCAGTGCACCAATGTCGTAACTAAAGAAACTGTAAGCGATCGAGCCAACGACTACCCAAGAGATAAAGTAGGGCAGGAACATGGCCGATTGAATGATTTTACGGAACCATTTGCCTCCGACTTCAAAGAGTAGAATCGCTGCACCAATTTGTAGGATATTCCCCAGAATAATAAAAGCAATGTTATACAATCCTGTATTTCGCGTTACCAGCCAAGCGTTACCGGATTGAAAGAAAAATTTAAAATTATCAAACCCTACCCATGGACTCCCAAAAATACCGCCTGTATAGTTGTACTGCTTGAAAGCAATTACGATCCCAGCCATCGGGATGTAGGAAAACAAAAAACATAACAGTGTTGTTGGCATTATCATGAGCAGTAGAGTTTTACTCTTTACTAGCTCATGCCAAAATCTTTGTTGTCTTTTTATCATGTCTCTACTCCTCTCTCTCTGTTTCTTATTATAAAGGGATAGAGAATTTGATATCATTCAGCAGAACAACAAAAATGTATACAAAATCAACGAACATCTTTTATATTTTGCAACGCTATGGAAATAGCAGGTGCATAAAAAAAAGCAGTAGAGGATCGCTCCACTGCTGCTCATCTAAATACGCCGCCTAAGGCATATTTGTTATAGAAATATGATCATATTGTGCATAGTTATAGCCGCTTCCCAGACCTACTAGGCCTGAAGCAAACGTGCTGTCATTCACCGATACAACAAGCTTACCGTTTATATAGCCCTTAATAAGGCTGCCGTTGAAGTTTAGTTTTAAATGATGCCATGTCTTTGCTGAGAATGACTCATTTCCCGAAGAGAGTATGGTGTCGGAATCCTTAAGCGGGTCAGTGATTCGCAAGCTCCAATTGCCCGTCTGATCAACCTGCAGTTTATAGCCACTGATCAATGTATCATTAATCCATTGACGCGGCTTTGTGCCTGCTCGTCCAATTATGGCTACTGTTCCAGGCTTTTCATTTCCGTAACTATCTTTTTCGGGACCTTCAATGAGTACATCCGAACTGAACTCATAGTCCGTCCAATTGAGGTTTCCCCATTGTGTATGTGTACCATATCTAATTCGAGGGGTCATCCAAGCATCCCACTGCTTCATAGGACCCACAACAACCTGACGCAAAGCTTTGCCACCGCCGCCAAACTTGTCGGCAACTTCAAATACACCTTCAACATCCGATGTATATCTCGGGGTTTCCCCCACTTTGCAGCTCTCAATATCAACCTGATCATGAGTAGGAAAAGATTTAGATACTGGGATTGAGTGGGCCGCGAGACCTTTTTGCTGCCCTGTTGTTGTTGTCAACGAGTAGATCGAATTAGGCTCAAGGTTAATCGAAAAAGACTGATCAGATGGTGTGATGTCAGTCTGTTGCATAAATTGTTGCACGGCATTTGATTTCCACACGTGAACCGTGTCAGTCGACAAGCACCCTGTCAGCTTGACTGTCAGGGTCTCCTCCGAGCTGCCGGTTGCCACAATGATACTATAATTGCCGCTGTCATCTGGCTGCTTGAATGTGACATACGAGGTCTCTCCTGTCGTGATTCCACACCCGCTGTCTAGATATTTCCAACCAGGCTGAGCAAATTGATTCGTATGTGCAGCAGCCCAGATCGCTGGCATCACGGTGTAATAACCTGACCAAGGTTCATCGGCAACCATTACACCTGTCTTCGGAAATGACAAATTGTGATACGTTGAGGAGATCATATGCCACACATTGGTTTTGGTGACCTTGGCCTTGATATAGTTGTTATTCATGATTTTAGCCAAATCAAGCGCACCTTTTTGACCGTTAGCGCACTCCCACTCGCCACTTCCTGTCCACCCCTCGCTCTCCCAAAGCGTCAACCCAGCGTTTTGAGCCGTTTCCGACGATGTACTTTTAACATAGTGGTAACCAATGACGGATACGGACTTCTTCAACGCTGGATCAGCTAGGACCTCATCAATGAAAGCCCAAGGTGATCTTGGGTTATAGGGCTCATGTTCCCTGCCGCCTATGTCAGGAGCAACAATCTTCACTTGTTGTAAGCCATTTCGATCAAGGGTGGGTCTCAAAATATTGACGATGTAGTTCTTTAAATACGAAGGACTGTTTGGGTCACTAGGGTCAACTAGATCAAGCCCAACAAAGCTTTCATTCTGATTGCCCCCTACATAGTCTATGTCCAAGTCCCACTCTCTTTTGGCTCCCTTTATATAACTCACCAAATAATCCGCATTATCCTGCGAATACATGGCGTATTTGCTTTTGCTGTTAGCGTAGTAGTTGCCGTTATCTCTCCCGACATTCATGTCGAAGTCGTTCATCCATCCAGGGGCCCCCCACTGCAAAAGATCCAGCTTGATAGTCGGATTCCGCTTCTTCGCTTCGCTCATTAACCAAAGCTCATAACCGCGGCGCATATTCGGATGGGCAAGCTCCTCCCTCGTTCTCGCGTGAGTTGGCTCTGTTCCCGTCGTGGAAAAGACATCTCCACCAACCTCGACTTTTAAATGGGTATAACCCGCTCCAAAATTAGGCTTAAAGAGATAATCCAGAATGTCACTGCGATAAGGTTCTGGGTAATCGATCAATAGACGAGTATTTCCACCTCCACCGCTAACCACACCTTCTCCTTCAAAAATTCTTCCCGTTCCGTTACCGTCAATAACAACGGAAGTCGTAACTGCGGGAGCACCAAAGCTCCCTCCATTTTCAGAAAACATCACCATGATAGCAATAGTCCCTCTCTTTATTTATTCTTCTTCCCATTATAAAGAGAGAAACCACCTGCACATCATTCAGCAGAACAACAAAAGTTAATACGAAATCTACGAACTTTATATTTTATTCTTTTTACGATATTCCCTCGGCGACATGCCTGTAGCTTGTTTGAAGGAGCGATTAAAATAAATGACGTTTCGATAACCAATTTTGTCGGCGATTTCATACACCTTTAACCGAGGGTTGTCCAGCAGCTCACAAGCTCGCTTCATGGTGATGTCATTCATAAATTCGCTAAACCCCATCCCCGTTTCCGTTTTAAACAAATGGCCCAGATAGTTAGGTGTAAAGTCGAATCGCGCGGCAACTTCCTTCAAAGTAACTTTGTTCTCCAACCGCTCTTCTACATAACTCCTAATTTCTGCGATCAATTTACGGTCCTGCTTCCGTCTTTTCACATATAACAGTTCAGACAATTCGAAGAATCTTCTGCGCAGCCAGGATACAATATCATTCATCGTCTCGAATTCGAATAGAACATCCGGCTGATGGGATTCCCAGTTCAGAAGTTCATACAAATTCTCGTTTAATTTTTGCAAATCGCCATGTAATTTCGACGTCATACGGATGATCAGATCATAAGCCTCACTCTTGCGATGCGGTGCTAAGTCAGGGCGAAAGATGGCCGTTAATCCATCATCAATCTTCACCAGGTCATAATCGAGTATCGCTTGCAAAACTTCTTCGAAGATTTGTTCACTATTCACTGTTCCCACCTTAACAGGTTGCTGGAAGGTTACATCGCGAATCACTCTGTTCTTGCCCAGAACCCACTTGATGCTAAGCGCCATCTCCGCTTGACGATAGGACTGATGAAGCTCATCCTCGCTATATGCACGAACGCCAAGCCCAACTGTTAGGGTGAATGGGAAGGACTTACCGAACGTTCGAATCAGTTCTTCAAGTTCATTTCCTATATCGGCGCCGCCTGTTGCCAAAAGAACGAACCTATTCGCATATCCATTCATCAGGCTCCCCAGTCTTTTATTCTGAACACTATCTATAAGGTGCTGCTCGATGCTTGTCCATAATGCACGCCGCTCTTCGACTGTCTTATCTTTCGAATGTCTTTCAAAGTCATCTACTTCAATTAATGCCACCGCTGTACCCATCTCGATAAAAGGCGACACAAACTCAGCCACACGCTCTTCGGCAATACCCGGAGACGCTTCTTGGAACCATCGAAGCAGCAATTCCCGCTGTACAAAAGGCAGTGCCTCCGATAGAGAGGAGTGAAGACGACGATCTTCCTCTACCTTGGCGCAAAGACCCGCAATCATCTTGGCCAGCTCATCGTCATCGACAGGCTTTAACAAATAGTCATATGCCTCTAGTTGTATGGCTTCCTTCGCATAGCCGAAATCTTCATGTCCGCTTATAAAAGCAATCCGAACTTCTGGATTAATTTCTCTCGCTTTTCGGGCGAATTCAAAACCCGACATAATCGGCATACGGATATCCGATAGCACGATATCAATTCTTTCCTGTTTCATAAAGCTAAGAGCGGCGAAACCACTTTTCGCCGTTCCCGCAACTCGCAGTCCTTGGCAATCCGTTGCCTCTACCCTTACTCGCAGCCATTCCAAATCAATCGCTTCGTCATCGACAAGCAAGATGTTAATGTTCATGATATCTCACCACCCTTTCCTGTGTGATTGCGAGCGTAACTTGTCACGTCGAGTTCTGGAAAATCATTCATATGAAACGGCAACAGAATCTGAACGGTTGTCCCGCCACCGTAAACGCTAGCTATTTGCACGCCGTAATCAGCGCCATAGCGAAGTTTAATTCTTTCATTCACATTCTTAAGTCCATAAGCGTTCGATTGTGCTCCACCTCGAAGTGCCTTCTCAACGGTTTCTGGTCTCATGCCGATACCGTTATCAATAACTTTTAGCTCTAAGCTCTCTCCAATCCGCTTCGCCGTAATACGAATCGCGATCGTTTCCTCAAACCAAGCATGCTTAAACACATTTTCAACAAAGGGTTGCAGCAGCAATTTAATAATCTGAACATCTTTCACTACAGGGTCCATCTCAATATAAACTTGAAAAGCATCCGCATATTTGACCTTCTGAATGTCGAGATACGCTCCCACTTGATCTAGTTCCTTTTTGAGCGGAATAAGAACTTGCCCTTCGTTCAACGTCAATCGATAAAATCGCGAGAGCAGCTTAACCATCTCCGTCACCTCGCGTGTCTTGCCCAAATTGCTCAGAGAGCTGATAGCCGATAAGGTATTGTATAAAAAATGCGGATTGATTTGCGCTTGCAGTGCCTCAAGTTCCGCTTGTTTTTTTTGAACCCCTTGACTATACACATCTTGAATGAGCTGCTGTATACTGCTCGCCATGTTATTGAATGAACGGGCGATAAGTTCAAACTCGTCGTTACCACTCACGGAAAGCCGGCGATCCAGTTTTCCCTCTTGCAAGGTATTGATGAATGAGACAATTCGTTTCATTCTTCGTCCAGACAACGTCGCTACGACAAACCCGATAATCCCCATCACGATAAAGCTTGCCGCACAAATCAGCCCAATCGTCACTTGGAGCCGTTTGGCATCTTTGTTCAAATAATCGTGCGGCACGCGAACTTCAATGGCGAACGAAGTTCCTACAATTTCTTCACGCAGATTCAAATAATTAGTGCCAATGTTAGTGGGAAACCGCTCAAACAAAGTAGAACCTGTTCGCTGGTCATAGAAACGCAAGCCAAGTCCTTGCTCTGGATATTTGACGATGTTGCCTAGCAAACTATCGAGATTAACCGTAATTTTGATATAACCAATGACCGTACTATAGTCAGTAAATAAGACGAGTTTGCGGAATAGCGAGACGTTGCCAAGCTCCCGATCCTCATCAGCCTGAAACCAGAGATTATCCACTCCTTCGGCCTTCAGCTTTTGAAACCAGGGACTGTTCTGCACAGCAGAAAAGGCATGTATATAATAATCACTTCTGGTAATTGGATTCGTGTCGGAAGAGCTTGCTGATTCACCGATATCTGGGTTAACCGCGTAAAGTGTCAGCCGAATTGGACTGCCAAACAGATCAAGCGGTGCTTGCAGCAGCGGAATCACTTCGTCGATGACAGTTAAGTACATCGTTGCCCGATCGCCGTGTTTGGTCAGTGCGCGTTGAAAGGGCAGGTTGCCAAACAACTGGTCCGAAATCCGCTGAACTTCCGCCATTCGGTAATCAGCGTTATTGCGCGTCTGCTCCAGTGCTGCACGAATCCCCGTCTGTGCGACTTCCGTTCGAGATTTAACAAGCATCGTATAGGAGGCATACCCGATTGCAATGTCCGTGACCAGCACAAGTAAGAGATAAGAAATCATCATTTTATACGTAAATGGCATATATCTGCTTCTGAAGAATAATCGTGTCATACCTGGCCAACCCTTCTACGATTTAACTACAGAACGCCTGCATTCTCAGTTTAGGGTATACGTGCATGTCTAGAATATACAAAAAATCAACGGAAAGGAGTATAAAATCAACTTTTTATTAGAAAATAATTAAAAACCGAAGACATGTAACGTGTCTCCGGTCAACATACATATTACGGATTAAGAACGGTAAAGCTCCAATTTTGGTTCAAAGAAGTGGATTCGGTCCACTGTTTATTTAATGCACCATCATTCAAGCTGCCGCCGTCTAGGCCAAGCATGAAGTTGCTTTTTACATTTTTAAGTTTGTAGAAGCCACTGCCTACATCAACTAGCTGCCAAAGCTGGCTGGTGGAACTGCTGGCTGTGTTAATGATATTGTTCGCTCCACTAGCTGTAGAGGCGCTGGTAATATCCATGTAAGTACCGCTGCTTACATTTTTGATTTTATAATAACCGTTCGTATATTCGAACTGCCAGGACTGGCTTGCCGCACTTGCAAAAGTGCGCTGTTCGATATTCGTACCAGCTGTCGTAGCGTTGCCTACTGTGCCTAGGGACTTACCACTATTGCGATTGACAATCGCATACGTCTTGGTCAAATCAATGGGAGCAACTGCGTCGAAGCGCCACTTTTGGTTTGCCGAGCCTGATCCCGACCACTGAATCACAGCAGCACTGTCATCCGTCGAACCCCCGCTTATACATAACATCTTACCGCTGTTGCGGTTCTTGATATTATAGTAGCCGCCGCCTGCGTCAACTAGTTGCCATTGCTGACTATTGTTGCCGTTAGCTGTCCATTGGATGCTCTGCCCGCCATCTGCTGTCGACTCGCTTCTAACATCCAAGTACAATCCGCTGTTCGTGTTTTGAATTTTGTAATAGCCACCCCCAATATTAACGAACTTCCAGGATTGGCTGACTGCTCCGGTATATGGACTCTGTTGAAGCGTTGCATCAGCACTCGTAAGATTACTTGAAATGCCAAGCGCCTTACCCGAGTTACCATTCACAATTGCGTAAGTTAATTGCGTATTAATAGAAGAAGTAGGAGTTGCAGGGCTCCATGTTCCAGCTGCTAAGTCGATGTTCCAATTTTGATATCCGTTAATAATAGGCTTGCCTGTACTATCAAAGGTCAATGGATACCATTGGTTACGACCAGGTCCCGTGCTTGCAATAGCACCCTTCTCTTTCATGTTGCTCCAACGATCGCCCATATACATATATGTCGTTCCCGCTGTTCCTTGAATCGGTAGGATTTGATCAATTTGTGTATCAAAAGAATTTGCACCCGTAGGACTCGTTCCAGCGTAAGTTGTTCCATTCCAAGCGGTTGTCCCTACCTTGGTGGCAGAACTCCAAGTGCCGGTTACACTTGATGCGGTATAGTAATACGTCGGGCTCGATTTCCAACCGTTGGTCTCCGAAGCCAGCATGTAATACGTGGAGCCTACTTTGAACAATGATGTCGCTTCTTTATTAGGGCCAGTCGACTTAAAAAGTACCACAGGTGTGACATTGATCTCGTATTTATTATTATTGAGTGTTGTGTCCACTCTGCCGATATAAATGCCGGAGTTATAGTCAGGTGTGATGCCGTCTGATTGTAGTTTCCAATCCACGGTTTGCGTAATGTACGTAGTGCCGTCATCGTCGGTGAAAATCGAACCTAGATCTCCATTACCGTAGTAACCGCCTGGATTAGGAATGACTTGTTGGAAATCAAATGGCCCCACTGGCGAATCACTATACCAAATTGAAATAGACGCGCGGTACCCGCAACAGCCCCATTCCAGGTACATCACATATTTACCAATCTCACTGTTATACTGGACGAGTGGCCTACCGAACCAATTACTCGTATCAAAAGCAGGGACAGTCGTACCCGGGTTCGCTGTGCGATACTCAGCAATGGAATCAAAGTCGACAATTTCCCTATGCGCTGTCCAAGTCATAAGATCTGTCGACGTGTAGGCACTAATTTTCTTTTTCCAGTTCGGATTGAGTGTACCATTTGGCAAAGTCATGGGTTCCGATGCGTCCAGACCGTACCAATAGTAGGTATCTCCTTCCTTCATCGTCCAACCGCCTTGTGCCCAGATCTCCTCACCGTTCGTCGCATACTTGAGCGTATTGTTCACAATTCCCGCCGATGCGGCTTTCACTGGCTGTGCAAACATAAGCATCATAATCGCAATGAACATCGCTACTACTATCGACACTACTTTTTTCTGTTCATATAGCCAATTAACATTTTGCATGCGTGTCATCATCATGGACATCCTCTCCTAGTGAATTACATGGGATCGATTTCATCAAATGTAGCTAAACTTGTGCCTGCGTTTTGGTTATGTCCCCCTTTATAAATAGTGTAAATTAAGCGCTTACATATAGTACATTTTAGTTAAGTTTTGAAAAAACCAATAGATAGCAAAACAACGATTTCTAAACTTTTCTTAAAATGTGGCGAAGGGATAACTAACTAGTCTGACATGGCACGATCCTCTTCTCGAGACGTCGATTTTTGCAGGCTCAGCTGTCCACTAGCAGTGACTGCAACCTGAGACGTCGAAAGTAGCTGGCTCAGGCAACAAACTAGTTAGACATCGCGCGATTCCCTGCTTGAGACGTCGATTATTGCACCCTCAGCTGCCCATCAGCAGTGACTGCACTTTGAGACGTCGAAAGTGGCACGCTCAGATAACGTGCTAGTTTGACATCGCGCGATTCCCTTCTTGAGAGGTCGATTTTTGCTGGCTCAGCTACCCATCAGCACCGACTGCACTCCGAGAGGTCGAAAGTGGCAGGCTCAGATAACATACTAGTTTGACATCGCGCGATTCCCTTCTTGAGACGTCGATTATTGCTGGCTCAGCTGTCTATCAGCACCGATTTCACTCTGAGACGTCGAGAGTGGCAGGCTCATCATTCAGACTAGGCTTTTGCAGTGCTGTTACTCGATTATTTCGAGTTACGCGTTGCAACCTCAGCTTTTGCAGTTCTGTTACTCGATTATTTCGAGTTACGTGTAGCAACCTCGGCTTTTGCAGTTCTGTAACTCGATTTTTTCGAGTTACGGGTGGCAACCTCAGCTTTTGCAGTGCTGTAACTCGATTATTTCGAGTTACGTGTGGCAACCTCAGCTTTTGCAGCACTGTAACTCGATTATTTCGAGTTACGCGTAGCAATCTCAGCTTTGGCAGTGCTGTAACTTGATTTTTTCGAGTTACGCCTGCCTATCACTCCTTTTCCAGCACTCTAACTCGATTTTTTCGAGTTACGCGTAGCAACCTCAGCTTTTGCAGTGCTGTAACTCGATTATTTCGAGTTACAGGTGGCGGTCTTGGCTTTTGCAATGCTGTAACTCGATTTTTTCGAGTTACGGGTGGCAGCTTTCGCTTTTGGAGTGCTGTAACTCGATTTTTTCGAGTTACGTGTGGCAACTTCAGCTTTTGCAGTACTGTAACTCGATTTTTTCGAGTTACGCGTAACAACCTCAGCTTTTGCAGCACTGTAACTCGATTTTTTCGAGTTACGCCTGCCTATCACTCCTTTTCCAGCACGCTAACTCGATTTTTTCGAGTTACGCATAACATCCAAGGCAATAAAAAAAAGCGTAACTCGATAATATCGAGTTACGCTTCTCAACCTTAGCCTTGGATCCCCACACTAAAATACCAGCTTCAATATTTTCGACTCCGCCGGTTCCAAACGAACTCGGATATCACCAGTTGACGGTATAACACTTTCCTCCCATAAATCATGCAGCGAATAAGTCACGTCACGAGGCAGGCCTAATCGATCAATGTGTATGACTGTCTCAACGGTTTCTTCTTTATTAAAGTTGAATACGGCTATGAAACAGTTGTCTCCTGACATTTTGAAAAAAACAGTGTCAGAAGCCGCATCCGTATTCCCCTCAAGCGGTATAAAACTTTCCCCTGTTTTCGCAATTTCCAGTAACTCAGGACGAGTCAAACAATCCTCTGCCCTAATTCTTGCTTCCTCATGTCGGAAATCATCCCCCATGAGAAGAACTGTCCCGGCAATGAGCGTCGCGTTCAGACGGCTCCTACTTTCTTGTACCATCGTAGGTTCTTGGTTAAAGCTTTTATATAGAACCGTATGGTCCGGATCATTAAATGGAAATAAATTTCCATTCATCCACCAGCCATAGGTGAGTGAATTCAACATATACTCCGTATCTTTCAGTGTACCGAAAGCGTCGCAGGAAATGCGCCTGCTATGCGCGTATTGATGGGGAAACATCGGCGCGATGGACAAGTTGATAAAGAACGGACGACCAATTACCTTAGGGTCAAGTCTATCTTTAATCAACCCCATGCCAAGGTTATACGCTTGAATTCCAGTACGCACCGCTTTATCAAAATGCACACCTTCCAAAGCACCGTGTCCAAGAAAGTCGAGTTTAATGTATTCGAATCCCCACCTGACAAAACGTTCCAGATACCACTCCGTCCGCAACAGATTGCCAGGGTGGGTAGGATCAATGGCAAGCCCGCCATCCAGCTCGGGTAGAATTTGTCCCTGTTCATCGCGCAACAGTAGATCTCTGTAGGTATATTTGCCATCGGTCCCTTCCACAAACCGATCATAATCCTTCCCCCAGAAGGCAAAAGGTGTCCAATAAATGCCAGCCTTCTGTCCATTGTCACGAACGTGAAGCACGGACGCTTCGAGCTGCTCTTGCGATAAGTTCGTCCAGAAGGAATCGAAGTTGATATAGACCGTCCCCTGATGATGAAACCCGCAATCCGACAAGCTTTTTAAAAAATCCGACGTATGGGTGTACAACTCATAATCGAGCTTATCCCCGGCCGCCGACCAGCTATTCCATCCAAAAGGAGTACCGTGTTCCCATTGTAGAGGTGGGGCTATCAGCGCATTAGTCTTTCCATATTCCTCTAGTCCTGTTCTATAATCCTCATACATGCCCACAAAGATACGCGGTGAAGTAATCGTTCTGCCAACTAACGTACCGTGAGGCATGGAATCGCGAGTATACTCGCCAGCTGCGCCTCCGAATACCTCCAGACGGTGAATGGCAGCTCCCTCATAACCGACTACTTTCAGACCCGTTTTCCACGTATCATGTGTCACCGAACCGACGACTAAACCATTTCTTGATGTCGGGTCAAAAATAGCCGTCACCTCATAGCTTTCCAGCTGATTCGGCATGGCGATGGATTCATAACGTACCCACTTATCGTTATCAAAAGGTACCAACAACGCGCGCAGTTCCTCAGCCGCCAACGAAACAACCGAAGATCCCTTCGCAGCATCCACCGTCAATGGTGACATATAATTCGTCTCCAAAGCTTCGCCTTTCAGCTCGACCTGAACGAAAAAGTATGGCGCTTTTTCATAAAGCCAGAACGTCTGCTTCATAACCGGCTTTAACGGAGCAGTATGAATGACAGAGAAGCGGCAGCCTGTGCCAAACTCGTCATGGATTGCTTGAATTCCGCTAGCCGCTAATTTGTGCTCCGAGTAATCGGTCGAAGCCACATCGGTGCCATCGATCCTCACAACACTATAAGCCCCACTCAAGCTGCTGCCTGAGACCCATTCATAATTGACTAATCCGCTGGACAGATCGACGATTATTCGGCACAACCCATTTCCGCCAACGACTTGCCCGTCCAACTCTTGAAACAATACCGTACTAGATCTCATCTTTGCCCGCTCCTTCACGCTTTTGTATATGAAGAAGGAAGCCGGAGCAATCCCACGGCTTCCTAATCCCTCTCTTATTTCCAAAGATCCATGCGTTTCTTGTAATTATCGTTTATGATTTTCTCCACTTTCTCATCTCCGGCTGCCTTCATATCGGCAAGCATTTTATCGAACAGAGAAGCTGCATCCGCTTCCGTCTTGGAAATGATTACTTTCGTAATGGTCTGACTCATAATATCTGAAATTTTCTGGCTGACGAGCGCATCCGGGGTACCGCCTGCAGGGCCAAGATTATCATAAGCCGCTGTTTCCCATACCGTATCGGACAAATTCTTCAGTGCCATCTGGTCGATCTCGTTACGTGAATAACGTCCCGGCAAATCATACGGCGTACCATCGGAGCCTTTACCGTTCTTCACGAACCAAGTCCATTTGCGGATACCTGTTTTCTTCGCGTAGTTATCCCAATCATCTTTGAAACCTTGAAGTACTTCCGGACGCGGTGTATGCTTGCCATCCTTCTGATCCCAGTGCACACCCTCAATTCCCCACATGAGAAGGTATTGGCCTTCTTCGCTAGCTAGGAAGTCAATGAGTTTCATCGTTCTTTCAGGGTTTTTATTCGTCTTTGTAATTGCAATTGCATCCCAACCAAGCGAGCTTTTTGGCCCTAAGGTTGTTTTTGCAGGGTCAACGCCTGGTCCCACAATTTTATACGGGTAAACCTGCTTCTCAATGCCGCCTTCTTTTTTCAGCACACCGTTAGGCGTACCGAAATCCCAATAAGCGCCAGGTGATGCAAATACGAGACCTTTGGAAATTTTTTGCTCCCACGTTTGTTTCTTGTTAACAGGCCATTCCGGATCGATTAAACCTTCACGGTACAACTTGTTAATATACATCAGCATGTCCTTATATTTCGGGTCCTTCACATCGTATTTCAGTGTTCCATTATCTTCGTAGTATACTCTCATTCCCCACATGCCTTTAAACGTTCCGAGTACAGCGCCCATGTTTTCACCGTTGAAGCTCATCGGGAACACGTCTTTGCCATCCACCTTACCAAGCTTTGTTTTAAAATCTTTCAGCAGAGTCTCGAATTCATCGGTCGTAAACGGCTTGCCGCCTTCTGCTTTGTCTGGCGCAATCTGTTTCAGCCAATCCTTCCGCATATTGATGCCGAATACAGGCTCATTTTCTGGACCGTACCAGTTAGAAAGATAGTAGTTTTTTCCGTCCGTAAACCGCGTCTTCTTTAAAGTGTCCCCATACATTTTCTGCACGTTAGGACCATATTTCGCAATGAGATCATCCAGTGGAATAATCGCCCCTGCGGCGATGTACTTACTAACAATATCTCCACGGTCCATGAGGACTAGATCCGGCAAATCACTGCTGGCGAGCATCAGATTCAGCTTTTCGGAAGGATTGCCCGTTGGCTGCTGAATTTCAATCGTAACGCCCGTCCGTTTCGTAATTTCCTTAGCAACTTCATTGGTAAACGCATCGCCTGTATTTTTATCGAAAAAAGTCATCTTTATCGGTGTCGTATCGTTTGCTTTGTTATCGGTTGTAGCTGCTGGTTTAACACTTGTTGAAGCCGTATTTTCTTTGGTCGTACAACCAGCGATGACGGAACCCATAAGAACCGCTGAAATCAGCACGTTGAACGTTTTTTTCGTATTGAACATGAAATTAAATCCCCCTTGACTGAATGTATTTAAAACATATCTGCATACATAACTTACTAGAATATCGTCCTCATTAATACGAATGCGTTCCCAACCACCACCTTTCAGAAATGAGAATGGGATTTAGGCTTTAACAGCGCCAACCGTCATCCCTTTGACAAAATACTTTTGCAGGAAGGGATACACGATAACAATCGGGAGTGTTGCGACGATCGTTGCCGCCATGCGGATTGAATCCGATGATACAGCGAGGCGTTTGGCAGAATCTGCCATTTGCTGTGCATCGGACACCATAGAAGATGTCTGATACTGATTCAATATTTTGACCAGCACCGCCTGTAAGGTCTTTAATTCGGGCTTATACGTAAATACATAGGAGTCGAACCAAGAATTCCAGTGACCAATCGCTGTAAACAAACCTATTGTTGCAAGCACTGGTGTTGTTAACGGCAAAATGATCATCACGAAGATCTGCAGATCGTTTGCACCGTCTATTTTCGCTGATTCATCTAACTCCCCAGGAAGTTGTTGAATAAATGTACGTACCAATATCATATAGAATACGTTCATAAGCCCTGGTGCAATGTACACCCAGAAGGTATCAATAAGGTGCAAACTTTTCAAAATCATATAGTAAGGAATTAAGCCCCCGCCGAAGTACATCGTGAATATGAAGAACAACGTGATGGGTCTCCCACCAACTAGATCACGTTTACTGAGCGGATAAGAAAGCAGACAGATGACCAGAACCGCGAGAGGCGTGCCGATCAACGTGCGTGCAATCGTCACTTTGAGCCCATTAATAATTTCCTGATCGCCCAAAATCTGTGCATAGCTTGTTAGTGAAAAATCTCTTGGCCAGAAATACACACCGCCCCGGATTGTATCCTCCGCACTGTTTAGAGAGAGTACAAGAATGTTCCAGAAGGGGTAGAACGTTGCGATAAACATCAGTAAGAGGAACCCATATACGAACCAAGCGAAGAAAAAATCGCCTCTCGATTTTGTTCTCATTTAAACCCACCCATTCCTATCTTTTCTTAGTTAGAACAAAGATTGCTGATTCATTCGCTTGGAGAACGAATTGACGCTAACGACGAGGATAAAGGCAATGACTGATTTAAACAACCCTACAGCAGCTCCATAAGAAAACATGCCATTCTGCAATCCGTAACGGTACGTATACGTATCAATAACATCCGAATATTTCAAGATCGTGTTATTTTGTAATAAATACTGCTGGTCGAACCCTGCGTTCAAAATCCCCCCAATTGACAATATAGCTAGAATGACAATCGTAGGGCGCAAAGATGGAAGTGTTACGTGGAACATTTGGCGCATGCGACTAGCCCCATCCACTCTGGCTGCTTCATATAGTTCGGGATTAATAGCGGCTATTGCGGCCAAATACATGATTGCATTAAATCCCATGTCCTTCCACATATTCGAGACAGCAATGATTCCCCAGAAATAATGACCATTTTGGAAAAATTGCACGGGTTGCTCTGTAAAGTGCAGAAGCATCAATAATTTATTAATTAGCCCTTGTGAAGATAGCAGTGTTATGATGATGTTTGCTGCTATGACCCAAGAAATAAAGTGAGGTAAGTAGGATACCGTTTGCATCACTTTTTTGAATAAACCCGTCTTCACTTCATTAATCATTAACGCCAGTAGAATAGGAGCCGGAAATCCGATTAACAGGGATAAGAAGCTTTGCGCAATCGTATTTCGCATAATGATATAGAAGTCACCGCTGCTAAAGAAGTACCGAAACCACTCGAAACCGACAAACTTACTTGTAAAAAACTGATGAAAAAATGAACCTCCACCGGGCGAGTAATTGATAAACGCCATGTATAAGCCGAACATCGGACCATACGAGAAGAATAGGGTAGAGATGAAAGCCGGCAGGATCATTAAGTATAAGTATTTTTGGCTCTTCATCCTTCTGAGTCGCGCTTCCATGTGGTTAACCCGCCTTTTCCAGGCTGCGACGGCTAATGCCGCTCGATCACAACCATAATCATTTTGTATATTCTCATTATAGGAACGGGCCATACACAATTCTATACAAACATCCTCCGAAACGTATTCCAAATGAACGATCCTTGGGTTAGGTCATTGTTTATTTGAGCTATACGTTTTACAATAAATGGGGTTATAACTGGCGTTTAGAAAGGTGGTAGCGCTCTCAATGTACAGCATACTGCTGGTAGACGATGAAAAAATGGAGCTCGAAATGCTCGCTGATTACGTTCGTTGGGGTGATATGGGTATTCGTGTCGCTGGCACAGCCAAGAACGGTAGAGAAGCGCTTCAGCGCATGGAAGAACTTCGTCCTGATATCATATTAACGGATGTCCGTATGCCTATTATGGACGGACTGGAATTCAGCAGACGAGCCAAGCAGATCAATCGTAACGTCCAAATCATATTTCTAAGTGGTCACGATGAATTTCACTATATTAAAGCAGCGCTTTCCGTTGAAGCGATCGGCTATTTGTTAAAGCCACTTGATATGGGAGAGCTTCAACTCCTAATGGAGAGAGTGAAACAGAAGTGCGAGGAGTTCCGAATATCCTCACAGACTTCAGAAGTACTCAAAGAATCCTATCTGAGGGAGCTCGTGCAGGAAAGTAGTCCTCTGGTTAGATCCCAATGGATTGAGAAGCTAGTCTTGCTGCCATCTTCAATCCCTTCAAGCGGACTTTTTCAAATGATCTACCTAACTGTTGACCCTGTTAGCCATTACGGCTTAGAGCTCGTAACACAGATCCGTAAATTCACACAGGCGGAGATCCCTCGTTCCTTTCTCTGTCAAATGAAAGAAGGAACCTTTCTCCTTCTCTGCCACAAGCAAGATACAGCACCACTCGAGCTATACCATGCGGCGGAACAATTGATTCGCTATATCAACGACAGCAATAACGCAATTATTTCAATCGGCATTTCCGACGTTCAGATGGGCTTAGATAGCCTATACGAACTATATGTCGGCGCCAGACGAGCGAATGAAAGCAAATTTTATTACGGCTTGGGGACGTGTACAAGGGCTGATCAAGCTGTCGAGCCGGTGTACAAAGAAGTGAACCCCGAACAGGCAATTGCTTCACTTTGTCATGCCATTTCCCACTTACAAGAAGCTGCTGCCAGTACCGTGATTCATGATTTCTTTAACGAAATGCGCTCCTCCAAAGTCGATCGGGACCTGGTCTGCTCAAGCTCACTGCGCCTTATTACCGCCATTGAACAGCATTTTACCAATATTATCGGGGGCGACTCTGTGAATGCCATGTATGTCGACGATTGGAAAGGCATCGCGAATTATTCAACCATTAATGAAATTGAAAATCACATTTTGGGTGTCTGTCATGCCATCCTCTCCCTTATGAAAGAAAAGGACAAAGATAAGAATCTTCATATTATTCATCAAATCACTAGTCTTATCGACAACAGCTTCAGCAGACAGTTGACCATCGAGGATCTCGCGAAACAAGTGTATCTGTCACCCAATTATGTGCGAACTTTATTTAAGGAAAAAACGGGAGAAACGATACTGGAATATTTGACGCGTATACGCATACATCATGCAGGAGAGCTGCTCAAAGATAAATCCAAAAAAATCCATGAGATTGCCGCATCCGTGGGATACGAGAACGTCTCTTATTTCTGCGCTGTGTTTCAAAAGTTTAAAGGAACGACCCCAAATGAATACAGGAAAAAACTGTTATGAAGCAGCGACGATTGCCATGGCCACTCGGATTTGCAGCTAAAACGTTTCTTAATCTCAATTTGAATCGTAAGTTATTCGCCGTCTTTTGTATCGTTTCAATCTTACCTTTATTGTTTTTCGTCAAATATTCCTATGACACGACCAAACAGGAGTTAACAACACAAATCTACGCCAATATGATTGCAACGACCGATCAAATTAACACAAACTTAGAAACGAAGCTGGATTCCTATTCGAAAATATCGGCTTCCATTTATTTGGATAATACGTTGCGTCTGCTATTAATCAAAGATTACTCTGATGATGAAACAGAGTACTTGGATTCCTACATGTACTTTAATAATGTAATGAAAAATGTATTAGCAACGAATCCCGATATTCGGGCGGCATCCATCTACATAAGCAATACCACATTTCCTGCGGATAGCGTATATATTAAACGAATCGATGCTGCAGCCAAAGCAACCAATTGGTACGCATCTATCGCCAATTCTCATGGTAATGTGACTTACAGCGTTTCCGCAAATACAGATGCCACTGAGCCTGTCTTCACGTTGGCGCGATTGCTCAATAACAACAGCCTTAACTTTCCTTACGGTATTCTTACGTTCGAAATTGCCGAAGCGGACATTTATCGGCTCATGGAGAAAGAAGATAAACAAAAAGATATTTATATCGTCAATGAGAAAGGCAATATTTTATCCAACCGTAATAAAGCACTTCTGAATCAAAATATCAACACCTTAATCCCCGGTAACTTCGGTGAGAAGCAATCCGGAAGCTTCGACAGCATGTACAATGGTGAGAAGTCGCTCGTCGTGTACAACACGATTAAAAATGGCTGGAAAACGATTTCCGTTATCCCCTACAAGAGCTTTATGACGAATACTCAAAAAGCATCCAAACGCGTTTTACTCATGGCTTTGAGCAGTATAGCGATCTCCGTGGTTTTAATTTATATCACCTCACGGTTCTTCACCAAACGTATTGAATCCCTGCTTCAAGTCATCCGGCGGGTTGAACGGGAAGATTTTAATGTCAATATGACATTTATGGGGCATGACGAAATTGGACAGCTATCCTTTGCCTTCCACAAGATGACAGGACGCCTCAAAGTATTAATCAATGAGGTCTACAAGAAGGAAATTGCCAAGAAAGAAGCGGAAATGAACATGCTGCAAGCACAAATCAATCCGCATTTTTTATATAACACGTTAGCTTCTATCTCCTCATTAGCTATTAAGCATGGGGATAACAGAATTAACGAAATGGTCTCACACCTCGCTAAGTTTTACCGAATTTCATTAAATAAAGGAAAAATGATTTTGCCCATTAGTGAAGAAATCAAACTCACCAAATATTACATCGCCATCCAACAGCATAGGTTTGAGGGACTGCTAAGACTCCATTATGATATTGATGATTCTGTACTGGTTTATCAGACAGTCAAGCTAGCCTTACAGCCATTTGTCGAAAATGCCATCAATCATGCTGTGTGGGACGATGAAGTCGGCCTTAATATTATCATTAAAGTATACAGAGATGATTGCGATATTTATCTGGAAGTGATCGATGACGGAATGGGTATGCGTGCCGAAACACTGGAACGTGCTCTCAATAAAACCGATAACATCTCGGGGTATGGGATTACGAATGTTGACCAGCGGATCAAACTAGCCTTTGGCGATGAATACGGTGTGATGCTGTACAGTAAGTTTGGAATCGGAACGAAGGCGCAAATTCGTATCCCTCTGCACGGTATTCATTCATAAGCATCATTGAAAAATGCGAATAGTAAAACAAAAGGGGCTCTTGTGAGAGCCCCTTTTTCTCATCGCTATTTACTTGCCTTTTGGATGAGGTAATCGATGTCAGCAATAAGGATCTCAGAGAATTCCTTGGTGATCTTCTTACCGACGGTTACCACTTGCACAAAGATTCGCAGCGCCTTTAATTGCAGAACAGTCGCTTCTTTATTATGACTGCGAATAATCGCATCCACTTTGGCAAGCAACTCCTTGCCTTTGTCTGAAATGGTGATAGCACCATTCGCAACACCGATGTTAATGAGATCCAAGAAATGATTGGTATCGATCTGAACCTGAAGCGTATACGTACTCGCCGTTACATTGCCGGCCAGATCCGTTCCGATGATCTCGATGAGATGGTTTCCAACGGCTAGAGTTGCAGGGGCAGCTTGAATTGGATTGCCCGTGGTTCTCTTATCCAGTTGAATCGTGCTATGACCTGTACCGCTTAACGAATCCGTAATCTGAACTGGCAGGTTCAAAGGATCTGTCTGCCATATGGTTAATGGACCGTTGATTCGAACAGTGGGTGCTGTGCGATCGATGCCAGCTGTCACTTGCTTAGCTGCCTCGACATTGCCGTATCGATCCTTCGAACGATAATGAATGCTGTAAGCACCTTCTGTAGAAAGCCTCACAGGTCCATTAACTGTTACCCAATTTCCGCCATTTAGCTGGTATTCAGTCAACAGTATGCCAGAGCCTCCCGGTTGATCTACTGCGCTGAAAGTCATCTTGATATCTTTATTGGTAAACGTGTTGGAACCGCTGATCCCGTCCAAGATAACGTTTGTCGTAGGAGGCACGGTATCTATCTGAAGCTTAAATAGTTTAGACTCAGCGGGCTTCAGGGTTACGTTCAGCATACCGCTCACCTTATCCTCGGCCCCTGTCCATAGATCCGTTCGCAGATAGTTACTGACGCCATTCAAGCCAGCACGCGCCAAATCGATGGACTTCGTCGAAGCGGAAGCTCCGCTGTAATTGAAGACAGCTACGTAGTATGTGCCATTGTGGTTCAGCACGAAAGTCTCGGCTGCATTCGCTCCCGTATTCCCTTCCACTGCTTGGAAAGCCTTACCTAGTAAAGCGACTTGGTTGACTGCCTTGTTGGTCAATAATTCGTTCATGTAGGCTTGAGCCGTCTCATTATGAACATCATCCGAGTTCAAGAAAACAGTGCCCGAAATAACGGCAGAATTAACTCTGCTGCGCGCCTCGTCCATGGAACTTGCCCTCGACAATGACATATGATCTGGGTCAGTGTAAGGGTAAATCGTTCCATTCTGCCACCACCCATAAGTGAGCGAGTTCAGCTCGTACTCAGTTTCACTGATTTTGCCATACACATCACAAGATATTCGACGGCTGTGCGCATATTGACTCGGGAATAACGGTGCAATCGATTCGCTAATAAACATGCTGCCATTAATGACATGATTCACATACGCCATCCCTTGATTATACGCTTGAATACCGGTGGTCACCGTCGGATCGGCATGCTTTCCTTCCAAAGATCCGTGCGTCAAGAAATCCAATTTAATATACGTGAAGCCTAACGCTTTAAATTTACCCAAAAAGTAATCCATTCGTGCCTTCGTGCCCGGATGAGTTGGATCAAGTGCAAAAGCGCCATCCAGCGTAGGTAAAATCTCCCCCGTACTATCCCTCAATACGATATCGCCGTATGTATATTGATTGTTCGTCCCCTCAACTGTCTGACTCATATTCGTGCCCCAGTAGACGAAGGGTCCCCAGTATATACCGGCTTGCTGACCATTTTGATGAATGGTTGTCACCGCATTGTGCAGCTGAGTATCCGTTAAATTGTCCCAATAGGAGTCTAAGTTAATGTAGAGTGATCCCTTGTTGTTAAAAGATTTATTTTGCAAGTGCTCCTTGAAGTAGTTCGACGTATCGATCACATCTTGGTAAGTGAGATCGCTGCCGTAAGCTCCCCAACTGTTCCAGCCTACCGGAACTTCTTGGGCAACAGAGCCCTGGAAGCTTAATGGCGGAGCAAACACGGCGTTTGCACGTCCATATTCCTCAAGACCGTCACGGTAATCGGCAAAGTAGCCTACAAACATCGTTGGTGATGTTACTTCCGTACCTGAAATGCTTCCGTGGGGCACGGTGTCGTGTGTAATGTTGGATGATGCTCCGCCATACACCGTGAGGTTATTCAATTTATTGTTAGAGCCGTTCCAGGAAATCCCCGTCTTCCACGTATCATGCGTAGCGGAACCGATCACAAGTCCGTTTCGATTCGCGTTATTGTAAATAGCCGTTACTTCATATCCTGTGTTCGATGTGTTGATCGATTGAGCCTTATATCGAATCCAATTATCATTATCAAAAGGAACAAATAGGGCTCGGTTATCCGCATAGCTGCCAATGTCCACACCGCCCGTATTGTTCACAACGATAGGAGCTATGGTATTCGTCGTCATGGATGCGGCATTTACCGCTTTTAACTGAGTCAGGAAGAAGTTCTTCCCTTCATACAAGGTATAGATTTGATGAAGCGTAGGTTTACCAGGTGCTTCGTTAATGACGGTGAAACGAAGACCTGTACCAAAACCGTCATGAATAGGGACGATCGCAGCTTCGGATAAGGTATGCTGTGGATAACTTTTGTTAGTGATGAGTTCATCCAATTGCAGGCTGCCGTAAACGCCCTTTACAATTTTGGCATTCTTCCATGCATAATCTGCCATACCGCTGTCTGTATGGTACGTAATGGTCGTATCACCGTTCGAAAAAGTCGCACCATACGTATAACGCGTTACGGTGATGGCACCGTATTGTTTCGACTCGCCAGGTACGCCAAGACTGCTGTCGACGTTATCGTCATCACCAGGATTCTGTACAATCTTCGGGCCAACGACTATTTTATCCAGATCAGGGGAGTAGCCGTTACCGTCAGCGAACTGGATTGTATTGCTGCCAGCCACTAAAGCCAAAGGAATCACGTACGTATTCACTGTGTTCCAGTCAGGTGTTTTGGGAAAATCATACGTCTCCGCAGATCCACCATTTGCACTGACTTGTACAGAGCGAGGATCGCCAGATATATAAGAAACGGTTACTTGATAATTCCCTGTTGAAGCCACTTCAACCCCATTAAATTGCAGGGAGCTGCCTTGATATAAGTTGCCGACTTTCTTGCCTTCCGAACAGTTGCTGCAATTGGAAATACTTGCTTTGCCACCGAGTGTGTTCGTAGAAGCTTCTGCTTCATAAGTTAAGCTTTTGGGAGAAATAGAGATCTTATCGATATCAGGGGAGTACGAATTGCCATCGGACAAAATGATTGTATTGCTTCCCGCCTGTAAAGAAAGATCGACATCGAATGTGCCGACTGTATTCCAATCCGCCGTTTTCGGCAGATCATACAGCTCGGATGCCCCACCGTTCGCACTGATTTGTACAGACCTAGGATCTCCGGAAATATAAGAAAGCTTCACCGTGTAGATACCGGGAGCATTCACTTGGATTTGATTGAATTGTAACGCGCTTCCTTGATAGATGTTACCGACTTTCTTGCCTCCTGAACATGAGCCGCAATTAGATACGGAAGCTTTGCCTGTTAGCAAATTGACAGCAGACTCCGCCTCGTAATTTTGAGCGAATACCGGGGGCGGGTCACCTCCACCACCATCTCCAGGATTATGCGTACCTGCAGGATTGATTACGATTTTGTCAATATCCGGTGCATACCAGTTGCCATCGTCAAATACGATCGCATTCGTACCGGCATTCAGTTGAAGCGTGATATCGAAAGTACCAACCGTGCTCCAATCTATCGTTTTGGGAAAATCGTAATTTTCCGCGCTACCTCCATTTACACGGATATTCACCGAACGAGGATCGCCGGATATATAAGAAACCGACATCTTGTAGCTTCCAGCTTCGTTTACGGTAATACCGTTAAATTGCAACGAGCTTCCTTGATAGAGCCCGCCTACCTTCTTACCTCTGGAGCATCCGGTACACTCGGTTATTGAAGCGTTTCCACCTAAAATATTAACAGCTGCTTCTGCTTCGTAGGTCTGACCTTCTGCATACGCGGTTTGAACGCCAATACCCAAATTGGACTGGAGCCCCAATAACAAAACCATGAACACAACCAGCCATTTCGCCATCCTATCTCTCATAACATCTCTCCTTGTACAATGAAATTTCATTCATGTCTATTATAGGAATGAAATCAGAGAGATCTCTACGCGATTATTTTCAGAAACATAACGTTATCTATCAGACTTTGTGTCTTAGCAGATCTCTAGCGATGTATTTTTATGACTTTAAGACGTCTTGAATGTGCTGGTAGATATCTTCATTAATTGTTGCATCAAGATCATGTTCAAACATGTTAATATCAAGGAATTTCCCCTTTTCGTATTCATATCTAAAGATCAATATGCCAGATCCCAAATCTTTGGTGTTGCCTAGCGTATTTATTAATTCTCTGTATGACATGTCCTTTTTGATTTGCCTTAATTGAGACAATGTTATTGCTCGTATTTCATTTGTAAGTCTTGGACTTTCAGTAACATTATATGACTGACTGGCATGATTCGAGCATCCGAGTAAAGTTGTCATTACAGTAACAAAAACTAACCTGAATACATACTGACGAAAATGCATCGCGCGTCCCCTTCCTTTGGAGTGAATCTGTATTTTTGCAAAAAGGAGGAGCTGCCGCGATGCAGTCTCCTCGTCTCATTAGAAATGTGCCCTAAATTCCAGCACCAACTCCCTCATTTTGATTTCACTATTTTATCTGTGATACTTGTAAGCCAAATGTCATCTTTTTTCTCAATTGTTTGTCTTAGTTGAATTGATCCTAGGAACGTCTTCCTGCTAGTTAGGATTACTTTTCCATCTGTTTTGAAAATGATATTCGCTAATTCAATTGCCATACCACCAAATTTATTTTTCGCTAAATTGGTCTCTATATCAGAATACTCCCCTTCCTCCACATCAACTTTACTGATTTGCTTTACGTAATTTAATAAATTCAATTTTTCATCCGTGTTGAGTTCTAAATTATCTGTTTTAACTACAACATAAGTCATCCTGGAATTATTATAAAAATTAGTTTCTTGATCATAAATCGTCTTGAAGGCTACTTTGTATATATCCAAATATTCATTCTTATTAATGATTTGCGTCTTCGTACATCCAACTATGAGGAGTACAAAAAGAAATAGTACCACTTGCTTTTGGGATAATGGATTCATCTTCAACATTGGCTCTCCCTCTGTCTCGCATTTAACAACCGCTCTATTACACTTAGACGTCCATCATTTACAATAGTTCCATAATTAAACAATTACATTTTGTAAAATTCCTCGTTTATCTCTATACTTATTCTTACAACTTCATTTCACTCATTATAAAATAAGGGGAACACATCTATGCAGATATCTGACATGCAAAAGCATATTAAACAATTCAGTATCGAGAAGGGCTTCGAGTCGTCTACCGTGGAACAAAGAGCACTTTATCTTGTGACCGAAGTAGGTGAGATGGTCAAGGAGCTGCTGCATATTTCTTATCATCCGGACCACGCAAACAAAGAAGAAATTAAAAAGAATCTCGGCCTCGAGATGTACGATATTGTGTGGAACATTTGTGATCTCGCCAATAAATTAGAAATCGACCTTGAGAAATCCTTTGCGATGAAAATGGAAATTAATAAGGATCGCACATGGTAGGGTGATCCTATTCACACGACAAAGAACGCACATCCACTTGCTCAGTTGAGCAAGGATGAGCGTTTTTGTGTTAGACATGTATGCGAACCACTTACATGAATAAAAGCAATCTGAACCATTCATGCTATGATTAACTTATTTGGAGGTGCCTGTAATGAATAGCAGCAACAATCACACGATTACGCTTGGAATGGGTTGCTTCTGGAGCCCTGAGGCTTTGTTCGGACAACTACCGGGTGTCGTTCGAACACGTGTTGGTTTCGCCGGAGGTACGACAGATCATCCAACCTACAGGGAAATGGGCGACCACACAGAGACCGTTGAAATCGTTTTCGACTCTGACAACATAAGTTTAGAGACCCTCCTACATGTGTTCTGGAGCAACCATAACCCATTCAATATCAATGATTACAAGGGCCGACAGTACAAATCTATGGTATTGTATCGTGACTCCAACCAGCAAAGTGTAATTCACAATGTTCTCACTAACCGAGAGCAACAAGGAAATAGCAAAATTGACACTGAAGTTGATGCTAATAAAACTTTTTACCCTGCTGAAGATCGACATCAGAAATATTATTTGAAACGGTACCCAGACGCGATCGATAAGTTGAGAACCCTTTTTTCAACCGAAGAAGATCTGAACAACGCGACCTTGGCTGCACGATTAAATGGACTGGCTAAGGGATACACCAATATGGATAAAATTGTAAGTGACATTCTTACTTGGCAGATTAGCCCCCAGCAACAAGAAGAAATGATCCACTTGATCCGGTTGATAAAATGGTAGGCATCGATTTTTCTTTGTAAACTGAAGGCGAATTTCTACAAAATTTGCTAAAAGTAAATATTAAATTTAAAATGTAAAATAACAAGTTAATAAAAACTAAAATTATGGAGGAATCATACATGAGTGTTGGATTCAAATCATGGTTACAAAATTCTAAGCAAGGTCTGACTGATCAAGTAAAGAAATTTAAGAACAAGGACTTTATGGATGCCGTGGTTGCCGGTTGTGCACTTGTAGCTGCAGCGGATGGATCCGTTGATTCAAATGAAAAACAAAAAATGGCTGGCTACATGAGCCGTAGTGAAGAACTAAAAGTATTTGACATGAGTGACGTCATCAATCGCTTTAACCATTTTGTTGGAAACCTTGAATTTGATTCCATGATCGGTAAACAAGAAGCACTAAAAGCGATTGCGAAATTCCGTAGTAAACCAGAGGTTGGACGAGTAATCGTTGGAGTTTGTAGTGCAATCGGTGCAGCAGATGGGGATTTCGATGACAAAGAGAAAGCCGTTGTTCGTGATATCTGTCATTCACTTGCATTAACTCCTGGTGAATTTGGTTTGTAAGAGCAATTCATTATAAAAAAAGATGATTCCTGTATGTGTATTGTACAGGGATCATCTTTTTTACTTCCCACTGGTACCAGCCCTTACGAATGCCACTCTCCAATACCGATGGTTAGATCTAAATACCATTCAAAAGATGCTTGGGCTGGAGTGGTTTGTGCAGACCCATTATGTACGGCTTTATCAAGGGAATCATAATAACCAATACTAGGTTCCAAAGCACAAGTAACTCGATCATTGAACATGCCTTCATCGATCCAAATGCCTAGATAAGGAACCTTCTCTTTGGGAACTGATACGATCAGGAAGTTTTCACTTTCCTGACCGTACAGGCCAGACCAACTTATGGGTACTTGCCCCTCATAATAAAACTTTCGTCCGTCTCCAGTAACCGCGGGGGAAACTAGAGAGACATCCTTCCAAGCATACGTTTCCCCATTCTTTAGCTTATGACCTGCGTACACGCAAAGCATTTCCACCATGGGTTTGGGGAGCAGAATACGTGTTGGTTCCGTAATGGCAAACTGCGGGTGAGGCACCCACAGGAATGACATCGGCTGATCGTTCTTATTATTAACACGGTATTTCATCCTTACCTTATTCCCCGAATGCAGGGTGATGCTTCTTGTAAACTGATACGAGAGCAATGAACTTTCTACCCAACACACAACCTCGTTCTCTTCGACGCTATAACTCCAAGGAAGCGACCAAATTTCGCCATGATCGGGCAGAATCACACGCTTATCTAATTCCCATGGACATTCATTAATTGTTGGAAAACATTCATCCCAACCACTCATATCCCACTCGCCAAAGCCGGAGCCATAGCGAGGCTGCCTTAATGGTCTTTCACCCGAATCAATCAGCCACTCCTTACCACTAGGCTTATAAATCAGTGAAACCAGCTTTCCGCCGAGATCCGGTACGATCTCCATACGGATTTGCTCATTTTCAATGGTGATGGATAAAAATCCTTTATACGTTCCCGTTGTTATGCTAGTCTGAGTCTCTTCCATTAATGGCACAACCCCTGATGAATTCGTACCCCTGCATGATTAGCTTCTAGCTCCAGAGCTTTATCGAACTGCTCCTTAGCCATTGCTATGTTACCCAATCCGAGGTGCCCGAGTCCCATCATATATAGACAGTGAACTTCATTGCGTACATTCAAATTGTCTTCAAATACTAAGAAGTCTGGCAAAGAAACCGCGAAGTAGTCAAATTTCACATCGTCGAAGACGTGTTTCTCAGCGTAATCAATCAGCTTATTGAAACGGCGCTTCGCTTCCCTTTGATTACCCAGAGCAAGCCAAGCCATTCCTTGATAGAAGATCATATCTGGCGGCTGATCGTTGTAATACATGGCACTAGCTGGCTCCTCCAGCCCCTGTGAAGCTATTTCAAAACATTCCTGTGCTTGCTTCGTTTGCTGTAAACCGTTATGAGCGAGTCCAAGATAATAATACACATTATTTTCTTGCGCACCAGACAGCTTACCTTCCCCTAGATTCTCCGGGTAGATCAGTGCTTCATGTAAGTAGGATACTGCTGCTTCAAAGCGATTGTCAGCTAATGCTGCTTTCGCAAGCTCGACATGAGCACATACATGCTGACCGGTTATTTTGCCCTCGCCACCTTCCCAAGGATGGAAGTTGCGTGCTTGAATAGCTTGAACGGCCTTTTCGTGAAAACCTTGCGCATTCAGGAGTGTCACATACTCCACGTAAAGATCGTCGCGTTTGTTCACTAAATCTTGGTGTTCTTCTAACTTACTGCAACGAATCGCAGCGGTGTAACCCAGTTTCTTATACAGTTGATCCAGTTCATAAAAGACGCGTGCATCATCCTGGTTACAAGCAAAAGCTTTCTCCATGGCGATAAGCGCCGATGCTGAATCCCCTCTTTTGTTGAAATATGCGAGAGATAAATTACGATGTACCGTCGCGAAATCTTCTCGGATCGAACGTGAGGCTTCCCAGTGTAGGATGGCATCTTCGTGCCTTTTTTTGTCGTAGCACCAATTGCCAAGGTAATAATGCGCCTTATCATTGTCCTCAGAGGCCGCAATAACACTTGTCAGCACTTGCAAATCGAATAAGTTATTCGGGAAACAGTAATCCGAAGTTGCTGTATTCCCCTCATGCCTGTGATGGCTAGCCAGTTCGAAATGCCCTGTTTTCTCATAGAGATAGCTAAGTGTGTAATGAACCATCGGGTTTACTTTAGAGGAATCGTGACCTTGGACAATTCGCCCAAGCAATCGGGTAGCTTCCTCGAATAAGCCGCAATTCGCATAATCCGATGCCAGGTTCAAATAATTATGTGCATCTCCACGCATGAGGCGTGTTAGCTCCAATAATGCTTCATTAGCAAGATCTTGCTCACCTTGGCTTGCAAGTGTAAGGTATCGTTCGTTAGCTGCTCCAAAATCAGCGATATCAAGCGCAAGTGTCTCCTGTGAGAAGACAACTGCTTCCTGCAATAGTCCCAACTTTCGAAGAAGTGCAGCTTTCAGGTGACGTGCTTTGTAATTGCGAGAATTGCGTACCTGTGAACGCTCAACCAATTCCAACGCTTCACTGTAAGAACCCTTCTCACAAGCAATTTGTGCCAATGTGAAGAACCCTGCATCTTGCCAATTCGCCGACCATGTCGCTTTGTAAAGGGCAGCGAATGCTTCTTCCTTCCGTCCCTGCTCTTTAAGTGCTACGCCTAATTGATAGAGTGCTTCACTATCATACGGATTTGGATTGCGCCAAGTAAGCGACTTGATCGCGGTCCGGAAGTGTTCTTCTGCTCGGGAGAATAACCCACGACGCAGCAAGAGTGTACCGTAGGCGACGTTAATACGGCTATCACTTGGGTCACGTTTTAAACCTTCTAAGTAGTAATCTTCTGGCTCGAAGGTGGCGTGGCGATATTGCTCCAGATGCAGACCGGCTAAATACAACTGTTCATTCGTCTTCAACTCTGCAGGCTCTACCAGTGGCTTAGCTGCATCCGGCACTTGCTCAATGGAAGGCTTCGTAGGCTGATAAGAAATGAGTAAGGTACCATTGGCATCCCTGACAGTCAGTTTCAAGTCGTGTGCTTGATCGTTTGCATCCAATGTAAGAACTGATTTGAACGTGTCGGTTGGAGAAAGCTTCACACTCTCCTTCAAATACGTTCGGTTGCGGCCTTTCAACTCCACAATAGCACCATCAAATACGGACGTTGCATAGGCAAATACGACAGCTTCACGCGTCTTCTCATCCACTTCTAGGTTGACCGCAGCATCGATGGAAGCATTTTTAACGACGCCAATATTTTTATAAGGCATGAAATATTGCTTGAACGATTTTTCCTCATAGGGCTGCAGCCACGTGAAGTCAGGTTGGTTATCTGTGTAAACACCCGTCATGAGCTCAATATATGGACCATCTTCATCTGTCAGGTTGCGATCCCACGCTTGCCCGAATTCGCCGTTCCCCCATGTCCATTGCTTCTTACCTGGTGAAACATGATGATTGGCTACGTGCAACAAACCTGCTCCAACACCATGATCATAACCACCGACGAAATTGTAATCAGATTTGTAGGCCATATACGAGGTGGGAACGGGAATGTTCTTGTAGCGTGAGATATCTACGCCGGCTGAATAATCCATTTTGTAGTACGTTCCTGTTGCAATAGGGAATCTCGAGACATCACGTTTACCATGGTCAAAAACAGCCGTTACATCTGGCGGAAATACAGATTGCGTATGATCATTAACCGCGACCGCGGGGTTTGCCCACCACAAGAACGTTTGTGGTTCCGACGTCCGGTTATATAACTGCGCAGAAATTTCTAGATAGGCTTTGCCCGGATACAAAGTGAAACCTGCCGTCACTTTCGTGCCGTACATGCGGTCAATCTCACTCACCCATACGGTAGCGCTTCCGTCTTCTTGCTCGGTGAGTTTATATTCAACCGGACCGTACGTATTCGGACGGTGATGCTGCGGCCAGTTGAATTCGATGCCACCGGAAATCCAGGGTCCTGCAAGACCAACCAGAGCTGGTTTAATAACGCGATTATAATAAACGAAGTCATAGTCATTCGTTTTGTCCAACGCACGATAGATACGTCCGCCAAGTTCAGGCATAATCTCGATGCGAACATATTCGTTTTCCAAGATCACCATACGATATGACTGAGGCTTCTTCTCATCTTCAATTTTATCAATAACCGGATGCGGATATACTTTACCAGAGCTTCCTTGATAAACACGTTTCTCTAGAAACATTGGATTGCGATCTGGCTCACCAATGCCATATGTCGGAATCGACGTTACTTCTTCCCAAATGCGAACCTTCTGACTCAACATCATCACTCCCTTATCTGATTATCTCTACTTTACCTCGGATGCTGGCGGCAGCCAATTGACAAAATGCTTAATGTAATGGATTATATTCTTATTATTGTAGGGAGGCCTTACAAATGGATACGACTAGAAAGCCTGAAGGGTTTGAAGAAGAGAAATTGTTCATCCTTCCTGAATATATGCAGACGGAATTATCCCGCTCCGAGCTGACGCGAGATTTATTTGTAAGTGACATTGGCTTCTTCCCGTCTGCCCGTCATCATTATCGGGAACGTCCTGAGGGTAGTAACTCCCATATCTTCATCTTTTGCTCGGAAGGAGAAGGCTGGATAGAATTAGGACAACAAGCTGCATTCACCTTGACTCGGAATCATCTAGCCGTCATTCCTGCCCACACACCTCATCGATATGGCGCATCTAGCCATGCACCATGGAGTATTTACTGGTTTCATCTTCAGGGCAACCATACAGCAGCTTTTATACAAATGTACGGGATGGATACGGGGCCACTACATTTACCTATCGGGGCAATGACCGAATACAAGGATGTTTTTGACCAATGTTACTATCTGCTTTCTGATAAAACCTACTCATTACCCATCCACACGCACGTTTCCCAGTCTATCCGACAGCTGATTAGCAGTATTGGTATGCGGGTAGGAGGTACAGCCAAGGACAAAAAGAGAGAGCAATACCTAGAGGTTGCCATCCGATACATGAATGACCATTTAGAAAAAGCCATTAATCTCCCTGAATTAGCCCAACACACAGGCTTGTCTAGACAGCATTTAATTTTATTATTCAACGAAGTAACAGGCATGCCACCCATTGAATACTTTCTAAGAATGAAAATTCAAAAAGCCGCTCAAATGCTCAGTCTAACGCCTCTGTCCATCAAAGAGGTTGCCTTCAACATGGGTATTACGGATCCCTACTATTTTTCAAGATTATTTAAGAAAATAACCGGTTCCTCCCCTAGTGCTTATCGAAACGTTCCTAAGGGATAGGGATTGGAGGAAATGATCATGAGCGTTGTTTGGTGAGCAAACAAAAGAAGACAAGAGCATCCATCTCTTGTCTTCTTTGTTGTTCATTGTTCTTATTTCTGTAGGATTTCCGCACACCTGAAACAAAGCGAGCAATAGAACGAGTAATCTTTTTAAAAATAAGTTTAGAAACATAGGTCATCTGACTTACAGAGTGGTTTAAAGTGACCCACTAAGCAAATCAATTCCCTTCGGGATCTTCCGTATCATAGCCAAATTCATCAAGCGCCGGCCATAGCTCAGGGGCAATCGGGTAATTAGCAAGCTCCAATGTCTGGGCTACCCGTTCCGGTTTACTCATGCCGACGACCGTGCTGGCGATCCGCGGGTCGCGAAGCGAAAATTGAAGCGCTGCTGCGGCTAGTGGTACATTGTATGCTTGGCACACTTTGGCGAAATTACGTGCTCGTTCTACTACGATTGGCGAAGCATCGCTATAGGCATACCGAGCGTATGCTTCTGGACCTTTCGCTAATATGCCGCTGCCATAAGGAGCAGCGTTAATAACAGCGACGCCCAAGCGATTAGCGACATCAAGCAATGGTTCGGCAGCTCGATTGAGCAGCGTATATCGATTGTGGGTTTCTACAGCGCTGAACGCTCCCGTTTCCACATAATCGATGAGCATACCGATCGGTCCGCCGGATATGCCGATGTGATCGATGATTCCTTGCTCTTGAAACTTTTGAAGTACTTCTAAAGGCCCGCCAGGTCCCATCACATTTTCGAAGGTTGTATGTTCAGGATCGTGGATGTAAACATATTGCAGACGATGGAGTCCTAATCGTTCGAGACTTTCCTCGATGGACCGTTTGATCTGTTCGCCGCTGAAGTCGCCGGTCTTGAAGTCGCGGTCGGCTTTGGTAGCCAACACGTAACCAGCCGGAAGTCCACCATTCGCTCGAATAGCCATGCCAATCCGCCGTTCGCTCTCACCCTCGCCGTATGCTGCAGCCGTATCTATAAAGTTAATCGGACTTTCGAAGGCGGTACGCAACGTCACCAATGCCTGTTCTTCAGATGTGCTATATTGAAAGGTCTCCGGCATATCCCCGAGTGGAGCGGCTCCAATACATAGCGGTGATATAAGTAGACCAGTACGGCCAAGCGGCCGTAGGGATAATAATGCGTTCGTCATGGAATTTACCTCGCTTTCTATTTATGTCTCACTTATAACGACACTCCAAATAAGCCCCGTGTCATTTGAAAATCAATATTACCTTGCTGGTAGAGATGTGGTACATACGTATGTTCCAAAATTTCTTTACTGCGCTCGAGAATATGATCCACCCAAAAGCTCGGGTTACCCTCGAGGACCAAATCGACATCTTGCTTATGTTTATCCAGCACAACCTGATCTGACGTCATTTGCAGCATCGGGACGAAAGGATGCGTTTGCATTGGACGGTCACCAATCAGCGCGATTATTAATTCCACACCTGTGGCCGCGAGTCCTGTAATCGTCTCTACCCCATGCTTTGTCGGGGTATCCATAATATGGAATCCATTTTGACGAACATGTTCCCCATATGCGATAGACGGCCCCACTTGAGTCGAGCTAAATAGTTGCTGGTTAAACGAATCCTCGGCAAGCAATCCGCTATTCTCGGGAACGACTACCAAGCCTCCAGCCCCGACAATCATCTTGGTTAGTCGTCCCAACTGCTCGCTGGCATCTTTGTTAATGGCACCAACACTTACGATTCCGATGCGCAGCCCTTCCAAACCGACCGTCACTTTTTCCACAGGATCTGCCGCAATTAATCGATCGGCGAACCAAGCCTCAACCTTCTCGCTCACCTTAGCAATTCCGCCGTCGAGCTGGATGCTGGCATAACCAAGGCGGCTCGCATCGACGCCCATCACATCCATTTGATGACGCATATAGTCGTTATGCGTTTTCTCGCAGCCATGCTCCAGCAGCAAACAATGCTCCACCATCGGATGCGTAATATAGCCAATCATCGTGCGTGCAAACAGCGATTCGGCTGGCCCTCCCGAGGTGCCGCAGCCTTCCGTATGCGCCAATGTTACGAAGCGCGAGAGCTCTGGCTGCCCTGCGCCTTGCTCGTTCAGACGCTTAGTAATCATGCCCGCTACCTGTCCCGCACAAAGACTGGTTGGCACGATCAAGCCGATATGGTCACTAGACTGCCGATTGCGATGCCGAGTAAAGGAAAATTGGATCGGGTTAACCAAGGTTGTAGTATTATCTTCAATGGCTATCGGATCTCCTGTCGGTACAGGAGCGTGAAACAGCGTCTCTAGCTGACTCGCATCGTTCTGCTGCCAGTTGCGCCAAATTTGAACTTGTGCATGGCCCGCCTTCTCGCCGACACTTCGCTGACCAGTGGCAATTTGGATCGCCAACTCGAATACCTCTTTGCCTAACTCATCCATCGACTTGCCTTCCAGATACTGCCCCGCGTTCACATCCATATCGTTCGAAAGCAATTGGAAGCGGCGAGTTGTCGTGACCACCTTAACCGTAGGCACATATGGAAAATTGGTAATCGAACCATTTCCTGTTGTAAAGAAGATCATGTTGCAGCCTGCGGCTACCTGTCCGGCGATACTCTCCAGGTCATTGCCAGGGCTATCCATGAAATAGTAACCGCCATCCTTCATGAGCTCCCCATACTCAGTTGCATAATCGATTCGTGTTATCGGGTCTTTCTTCATAGCAGCGCCTATAGATTTAAGATAAATGTTGTACAAACCGCGATACATGTTGCCACCTGACGGGTTACCTTCCGCACTGGTGCCGTGCCAGGACGTACGCTCTTTAAATCGGTTCACAAGTTCCAGAAATTTGCGCGCGGTTTCTACGTTGCGTACTTTCGAGAGGACATAGGGCTCCGCGCCAATCAACTCATCCGTTTCAGCTAGACTAGCCGCACCACCGTAACGCACCAGATGTTCCGAAACCCAACCCAGCAGTGGATTCGCGGATACGCCAGAAAATGCGTCCGAACCGCCGCATTGCAAGCCGATTCGCAAGTGGCTGACGGATTCAGGCGTTCGCTGCATCGTATTCACCGTTGATAGCCATCCGGTTACTAAAGCTTCACCTTTAACCAGCTCCTCTTCAAAGCTGCCTGTGAGCGACACGAACTTATGCAGAACCTCATCGATTGGATAGCTATGCTCACGTGCATAAGCCTCCACCATCTTGTTCGTGACCGATTCGTTGCCATAATCGACAACCAAAACCGCTCCAACGTTCGGGTTGACCATGAAACCTGCGAGCGTTCGCAGCAGCAAGTCCACATTATTCGGCTTCTCTGTGCCGCCCTCTGTGTGAGCGACGGGAACAATTCCGTCTATATTCGAGTCATTCTTCCATATACCTTGCAGACGGGTGGCAAGCTCATTCACGTAGCTCCCCGTGTGCGAGGTAGTTCCGAGCAGTACGATGTAGTTCCGGGTGCCTACCCCGCGATCTTTATGGCGTCGATATCCCATGAAAGTGCGCGTATCTGTAAAAGCTGGCGATGCCTGAGCCGGCAGGAAGTTCTCCTCGTCAAAGATATAAGGAGAAATTTGATCCGCGAAATTTGATTCCGTCGGCACCGCGAATGTCAATTGACGCACACTGAGCGCTTCCCGCACTGTTTCGTTAATCACATAGTGGCCGGGCTGAATCGGCTTACGCGCCACGCCGAAAGGCAAATGCCACGAAAGCAGATCTTCGCCAGGAGAAATCGCTTTCACCGCAAATCGATGGCCTTCCATAACCGTGTAATCTAAGGTGAGGATCTGGTCTTCATACTGAATGGCGGTACCAGAGTTCAATTGGCGGATCGCAACGGCGCAGTTATCCCCAGGTAAGGGAAGTCTCGCTACTTCTTCAAATTGGTAAACGACGTCCATCGATGACTAGCTCCTTTGATGAGATATTCTGAACATTTCAAGTTTACTAATATTGTACCAAGATTATGGCATTTGTTAATTCTTTACCTTTGCAGAAACATACTCTATTTTGATATTCTAAAACAAAGACAAATAATAAAGTAAATTGATCAGGTGGAGGCTCACAAAATGCAAAAACCGCTTGTAAAAAACTTTACAAACGATGATCTCCTGCCATTTGACATTGTTTTTAAGGACCAAAAGACACCAATTCGAGAACTTCCAGAACATCTTCATGATCGCTACGAATTGGTTTATGTTTATAGTGGGAAAGGTACGTTTTTCTTAAATCAAATGCTCTACGAAATGAATGAAGGAGACCTTTTCATCATTCCTGGCAATACCATTCATCAGGCATTGCCAGATTCTGAATCTCCTGTTACTGCCACTGCTGTCTTTTTTGATCCGCAACTAATTGGACATTATTCAACAGGTGATTCGTTTACGAATAGGCAAGTTTTTGAGCGAGCACGAAAATATAAGAGTTATAAGCTTGTTGTCCCAGTAGCCATGCGCCCTCATCTAGAAGAAAAGCTCCAACAAATGCATGAGGAAATGGAACGACATGAAGCTGGTTTTAGATACGCAGTTCAACTACTTTTAAATAGCTTTCTGATCAGCATTAATCGTTTGATATTAAAAGAATCCCATCATCAATTGGCCGAATCCGATGTCGGACCCTCCTGGTTACTAAACATCCTTCAACACTTAGATCAGTTCCACACTGACCATATCGTTGGACTTTCGTATTTGGCTAAGCAGACTTCCGTCTCAGCCCCTCATTTATCTAGGGTGTTTAAACAATTAACCGGGATGAACATCACCGACTATGTGAATGCCAAGCGAATTTCAACTGCCAAGGAGCAGCTGTTAACTACAGACTTAGGCATTGATACCATCGCCTACAATTGCGGATATGAGAGCTTACCTTACTTTCATAAGTTATTTAAGAAGTTTACTGGCGTTACCCCAGGCCAATATCGTAGAAAAGTAATGAAAGAAATTAGCCTTCAAATAGAGAAGATGAATTAACAATATTCCGTAATTTCATAAATTATTTAGCTGATCTGTGTTCAAGGCTGCCGATGTAAGCTACTGGACGGTTCTAGGCTTTAGAATTTAAATGCCATCTAAACTACTTTGCCCCATAAGCATGTTGGCGAATTTGGCATCATCATCGATGGTTGAAGCCAGTCCCGCGATCCGCAAAGAAAACTGATTAAATTGAAACTGATTTAATCGTTGCAATTCCTTCTCCCCTTTCCTACACACATCCAACATAAACTGGAATACAAACAAAAGAAAAGTGCAAGATTTGCACTTTTCTCAATTATGGAACTGTATGTTATTAAATTTTACTGTTGTGTAATGGAGATTCGCTAAACATATACATTGTATTCTTCAGTCGCTATAGGACTATCTTCTTTTCTGCATTAAGTGCCTGGACGGACAGCACACTGTGATTCCCGGTACCTTTCCAGACAACTGTAACTGTGCGGCTCTCCCCCGGGAGCAGATGGAATCCGCTATGGCTAATATAGCCCCATCCTTCGGCATCCAGAGATCGATCATCATCGATCCGCACAAGCAAGGCGGCGTGCTTCCCTCTGTTTGTAACGTTGACGCTCCAATTCGGACCCGTGCATTCCGATTGGATATCCAGCAAGGTACGCGGAAGCTCCAGCATCGGCTTAAGATTGTCCGTCTTCGTAAACAGATAACGATTAGAAGCTATAACGTTACCCGACGTATCGATGAGCTGAATGGAAAGAAAAAATAAATTTCCGGTAATCTCAGCTAATGAACAGCTGATATCTCCAAAGCTATCCGCTTCATTAACTCCCACATTTATCGTACGCTTGCCGCTTGCAAAGCCGTTGCCATTAGCTTCTTCCATCGACCAATGTAGCTCCGCCTCTGTGTACGCTTGGGTACCGCCGTTGGTCACCCACAATTCCGCGTTAAAATCCAAATCGTTCGCCCACGCTTGCTTCGCGAATTTGGCCGTTACGGAAACAGTGTTATACGCTTGTGCCGAGGCGTAATACAAATGCTTCGGTCGGCCGAAATAATCAACGGCCGACGTGCACGCTGCCATGGGATATGGTTCGTTGAACATCCACGGCAAAACACCGCTGTTGCGGAATTTTCGAGCACGATTCCTCTCAATGGCGTAACGCACACCCTCCGCCTGCAAAAATTGGGTTGCTTCAATGGCCGTCTCCAGATCGGGAAGTTCGCCGAAAATGTCTCGCCATTGCTTTTCCTGCACCCACCAGGAGCCTAGGTGATACCACACTGGATTTTGCAGCGTTACTGGCCAGCGGTTTTCTGGCTTCAGTGTCGCTTCAAGCGCTTTTAAGTTCGTGAGGCCGTCCGCGCCGAATTCGCTGTGTAACAAATTAGCTCCGGCATTGAAAAGCGTATATTGCGCAGTCAAGCCCTCGTGGTGCCAAGGACCATGGACATCGTGCAGGTCATCCGGCCGGTTCCGACTCATGTTAATACCGTTGAACGGCAGAGGACCTGAAGGTGAACAAGGCAGCCATAAGCGGTCTGGATCGAGTCGTTTGACTGTCGCTTTGAGCGCTGCAAGCACAGGTTCTTCCCCGTTTAATGGAAGCTTGTCCAACGACTCCAATTCATTGCCCCCGCACCATAGCACGAGTGAAGGATGGTTCCGTTTGAGCGGAATGAAGCTTTCTGCTTCCTGAATAACTCCGCTGATGAACGACTCGTCCTCTTTTGGCTTACTGTTAAAAGCGGAGCTGGTCAGGTTGAACTCCTGCCAGACCATGATTCCGAGCCTGTTGCAAATTTCATAGAAAACATCCGTCTCAATAAGGCCTACCCCATTGACCCGAATGAGATTGACATTCGCTTCCTTCGCGAGCGTGAGAAGATGCTCCATCTTTGCCAAGCGCTCTACACCATAAAGAACGTCAATCGGCACCCAATTATACCCTTTGACATAGACCTTACGGCCATTTAAGGTGAAGGTGTACGGCAATGCCGTTGGATGGGAAGTTTCGTTAGGCGAAAACTCTACCTTTCGGATACCGAACTCGGTCTCCTTGCGATACAACACTTCGTCTGACCCTTTTTCCATGACAGAAACGGTCAGCTGGTAGAGCGGCTGCGCACCTTCCCCATTCGGCCACCACAGCTCAGGATTCTCAATGGGCAGCATGACTTCAAGCTTAGTTATTCCCTCAGACAGCGGCTGCGAAGAGCAGGATAAGAGGGCAACTTGACTTCCGTTCAGATTAATCCCCAGAACGACTTCGGCGGAGATATGCTTTTGGGAAGAAAGTTCGATGCTTACAGAAACTTCCGCACGGGTATAGTCTGCGTTCAGCTGCGGCCGGACGTAAACATCCTCAACCGTTACCGTTCCAGTAAAGGCAATAAACACTTCCTGCCAAATACCGAGATGAACCATACGGGGTGTAAAATCCCACCAATAATTCATTCTCGTTTTCGTATGTCCGACTTTGGACGTTCGCCCCATCTGGGACTCAGAAGGAGGAGCCGGGTCAAGGACCACGGTCAACAAGTTATCTGCCCCGTATCGGAGATGAGACGTAACTTCATACTCGGCAGGTACAAACATGGACTCATGAGTGCCGAGCAGCGTACCGTTTAGGTAAATGTGCGCCCTATAATCAATACCGCGCAGGTGCAACCGTGCTCCGCTTCCCTCTTTCCCCCCTTCAACAAAAAACGTCTTTCTATATACCCAAGAGCGCTGCGGAATCCACTCCAGCATAAGGCTGTTTTGTTCAAAATAAGGATCTGGCACGATCCCATTGTCCCAGAGGTCCTGATGGATGCTCCCTGGAACCGTTGCCTTAACCCACGGCCGAGGATCTGTCGGTTCGTCACTTTCTACCTGTTTGGTCCGCCAAGCCTCGTCGATAAAATCTAATATTTCCCAGTCATTACCATTTAAAAAGAGTTTGCTATTCATGCCTGATTCCTCCTGAGAGTTAGCTTTATTTAAACGCTATATTGAATCATTTCACCCTTATTATCCAAATACTCAATGACAGTTCGCTTCGTTTTCAAATCGATAAACAACGTACAAGAGTGGCTATTCTTCTGCCAGGAAAGATGAACTTCGTCCGCAGCTGATTCCAGCACTTTAAAATCCCCTTCAAAGGCGGGATAGTCATTTCTAAATCGAATAAGCTTTAACAGGCGTTGCACAACGTCTTTTTCCAAGGAAGCTTCAATTTCTTGCATGGTGTAGTTGTGACGGTTCATGGCACGATTTTCACCCGTCGCTTGGACAGCTTCATAATCATTTTCTCCAGCCAATAAGCCAACATAATACACTTGCGGAATGCCCGGAGCAAAAAATTGAATCGCCCTAGCTGCTAGATAAGCGTCATCATTGCGACCCAGTACCGAGTAGTAGGTCCCGCCTATTTGGTGAACATCAAAACCGCCTTCACCTTTGTGCTCTTCGGAAACGATCAGGCTAAGCGTTGAGCCTCTTTCTACACATAGATCGACTACATGTCTTGCAGATTTTGTATCGACTAGATCATTCAAATCTGGCAGTACAGGAATACCGTCATGGCAATCCAACATGGTAAATTGCTTACTTGGACGTACTTTCAAATAGTCGCAAAGCTTCTCGCTAGAACAATTCAGCATCGTTTCAAGAATCGTATACGGCAAAATAAAATCATAGATCCAGTAGCCACGTTCAGCCAGTTTGTTTTGGATTTTGTAGTGTGCATGTACTTCAGGCAACAACTCAATGCCTTGAGAATCTGCCATCCCCTTAATCCAATCAAGGAAATTATAAATCTCAGGCTCTACGAAGAAACAGCTTGTTCCCAGCTTCTTGATGACAAAGCCGACCGCATCCAATCTCACCGTCTTCACATTATTTTGGGAGAAGTTGGCGAAGAAATCCGTTAAAAGCTGTTTAACTTTCTCTGATTTAATATCAAGGTCAATCTGCTCAGAAGGATCTTCCTTACCGAATGTGGTCCATACAGTTTCCTCGGTACCCGTTTCTTCAATTTCAAAAGTTGAATAAGGTCGCGGTCTTCTCAAGAAAATTTTCTCGACATCTTCGGTGACAGGCTGTCCGTCCTCCCAGACTTTATCTAACGTAATAAATAGATCTGCATATTCGGAATTACGTCCATCCTTCAAAAAATCCTGAAAATAAGTTGATTTTCTGGAAATATGGTTAACCATGAGGTCGACAAGTACATCATATTGATGCCCTATCGCCTTTATATCCTCCCAAGTACCAAACGCAGGCTCAATTTCCAAATAAGTTAACGGTGCAAAGCCCCTATCCCCTGATGAAGGAAAGGGAGGTAAGATATGAATACCGCCTTTAAAAATATCAGAGAAATAATTGCGCAGCGCCTCATTTAGGGATTTTAAATCTCCGCCAAGGGAGTCGGGGTACGTAATCAGCTGGACTTGATTCTTCTGTGGCATCGTGGTCCTCCTAGACTTGAGAAGTATGAATTATCGATTAGCGTTCATTTCTAGACTGTTGTCTTAACCACATGTCGTATTCTAAAAGCATCGGACGAAGGTGAGCGAAGCCGTTCTGGAAGATGGACTGGTACTGATTGTGATTAGCAAGATCGGGCCTGTAGATTTGCAATCCACCTGCTGGCACAATACGCATTGCCTCTTCAAAGGAAGCATACACACCGGCACCGACCCCAGCCGTTAGCGCTGCACCAAGCAGCGTTGCTTCCGGCAAGTCGGGTTGATTTAGCTCGATACCTGACACGTCCGCTTTGATCTGCAGCCAGTGCTTATTTTTGGCCCCGCCACCGACGACAACCAACTTGTTGATAGGTTCTCCGCCTACTTTTTCAGCTTGGAGTCGCATCCATTCCATTTGGTAGGCATTCCCTTCCAAAATAGCTTTGAACATATCCCCACGCTGATGACGCGCAGTAAGTCCAATCCAAGCAGCTTGTGCCCTCGCATTTGGAGAAGGTGCACCGCATCCGGACAAATAAGGGTAATACAGAATACCGGTTGGTCCTGAATCAACCTGATTAACCTGATCGAGCAAGCCCAGTATTTCTGAATAGGATAATTCACCAGTATCCAAGAGGTCCCTCAACCATTCAATGGAACCTCCTGACGCAGAGTGACCTCCCATCCAAAACATTTGACCCGCCAACGGATGTCGTCCAAACGCAAGTCCCGAATGGTAATCGTTCTTGCCAAGAGCTCTAGTTCCGAAGCTTCCTACTAATGTTTCAGCCGTGCCCATGGAGTTATACACATTGCGCTGTTCGGGTTCACCGATTGTCAACGATGCACATACATGATCATGCCCGGCGAGACAAACCGCTGCTTCTCCCCCTAAGCCAAGTCTGTTGCCAACCTCTGGCAAAACAGTTCCAACAGAAGTACCTGTGGTAATTACCGTAGGAAAATGATTCTCTGCCAGTCCAAAATGTCGGATCAATGAGGAATTCCATTCCCTTTTGTCCATTCGGTACACAAAGGTTCGAGCAGCAAGCGTTTCCTCTTCCGCAAATCTCCCAGTCAGTAAGTAAGCCACATAGGAAGAAACGGACAACCAGATGCTGCCATGGAGTGCTTCAGGCTGTGTTTCTTGAACCCAGAGTAGCTTGGACAGTCCTTGTTTGAATGATGGGTGTAGTCCGCTTTGGCAAAACTGCTCATAAACATCAATCTCCTGTTTAATCCGTCCCTCATGCGGGAGGGCACACGAATCAAACCAGGGAATAATCATCGTTCTGGTTGCGCCAGTTTGACGGTCAACTAAAAGCCCACTTTCTGCCATACTGGTTATACCCACAGAACGAATCGCTGTGACGCCACCTACCATAGCAAGAGCTTCTTTGATAAGCGAAGCAACGGTACTCCATAAATGCTTTGGATCATAATACATATATCCCCGTGGATGCTGATTCTTCTGGTTAGCTCGAATAGCTGTACCGAGAAGCTTCCCTTTCTCATCTACAACCGCTGCTTTTATATTGGTTGTTCCGATATCCAGCGCTAAAAACAATGTAGCCACCTCATCCTGAAATAGTTCCCTTTTACGAACGCAAAATGGATTCACTGTTCATTTCAATATCGAGCTGAGTCTGAAGTGGATACGTATGCTGATAAGGCTGCTCGTTATCCAGCCAACGTCGTAAGCTTTCTAGATTCTTCGTGAACGCTTGTCCGCTAATCGCCCTTAATTGCTGAAGTGCTTGCTTCGCAAGCAGCGATCGGCCATCACTGACGTATTGGATCAACACCTCGTATCCAAGCCTGCTTCCACACCGGGCAAGCGCCCTGCCAATGACCAGCTCCAGCATCGCTCTTCTTTCCAAAAAATAGTCAGATTGCGGAGCGCTTGTGCTCATCTGGGCATGTAGACAAGGAATGCGATGTAATCGTTCCAATACTGGAATGGCATCGCGACTACCTAGTCTTTCTGCTCCTTGACTGACCGCATCTATATAATAGTAGAGACCTAACCAAGTATCTTTGAAGTCGTCTTCGCTTGGCTGCATCAGCTGAACGACCCGCTCCCATACGGCAATTGCCCGTGAATCCTGCGTTTGTGCGAGGGAATACAACAAATAAACGACATCTGGCATTGCGCCATGATCAGGTGGCAGCTGGACATACATCATATCCGCCGTCCGACGTGGAAGTTCAGGTCCCTGCAACTCTTCCATGATCCTTGGGATCAGTATGGGAACAGCCTCTTTACTTCCAAGCATAGCTAATGCTTGGGCCAGTCGGAGCTCCCGCATGCCTGTTGCGTGCCCCATCGCCTCAATTAAGTAGGGGACAATTCTCTGCCCTAACGAGCATATTTCTACAAAAGGAATGCGCTCCCTGTAAATTTCATTCATTCGCATATTGGCATATTCATAGAGCGGCTGATCCGATTCGATTTTATCTACTAAGAGCTTGAGTTGTTCATTTGTGTATTGTATAGGCGCAAGTTGTCTTGTTCTAACCGCTTCAGGCAAAATGTCTTCGTGAATCAAGCGATCTTGCAGCTCCTTAATCGCAATGCCACTTGGAAGAACACCAGTTCGCACAGCTAATGCAGCGGCAAGCGCAGCTACACCTCCCAAATTTTCCAAATCAGACTGCATCCGAATCGCAGGCAGCGCATCATGTGTAGCAGAAATAGCTTTGCCCGCGACTAGCAAGCCTTCAATCCCTTTCGGCAGCAGCAAGCGATACGGAATTTCAATTTCTAAATTAGGTGGGATAAGTCCAATATTGATCCAATCTGCCCCGCTGACCCCTTTGACATCATGATTACTAAAATGAACATTAATTACGTCCGGCCAACTTCTTTGCAGAAGCTGATCGGATAGCTGCATGACAGCTTCGCCTACAATATGCCGGCTTTCCCTTGTCGCAACATAAATGCCATGGTCATGCAATTGCGGGTCGCCTCTCCGGCGTCCAGCCATAATCGCACGTGTGTAGTCCACAATATTCGAAACATCCACCATACTTGTAAAATTGTTCTGAATTTTATCTGGTTTGCTATATTGCGATAGGGAGTACCACATCACGGTTTGGTCTTTCGCAGAGCCGTACACAAATTCTGCCCCTGCAAAAGCAGCCACATCACCATCGCCTGTCGCATCGATCACAACATCGGCGTAGATGGCAACAGGTCCTGAGCGGGTAGCGACCAGGACACCGCAAACGCGGTTCTTGTCCATCAACGCTGCATACGTAAAGGAATTGAATAGCAGATCGACATGCTGACACTGTGCCTCCTGCTGCAGAGCGAACATTTTCGCTTCAATGTTCCATTTATGCCCCTTGTAGCCGATGCCTTGCTGCACAGTTAATACTGCATCATGAATGCGAGCTGCGAAGCCTTCCCTTCGGCCAAACCAATAGCTGTCCACTCCGCCGAAGGTTCCTGTACCGCCAAGCCCGGGATTCATATCGACGAGCATCGTGCTAACGCCTTCGCCTCCCGCTGTGATCGATGCGCATGCACCGCTGGAACCTCCGCCGATCACGAGAACATCGACTTTTTTCAACGTAGGAACCTCGGCTTTTATATGTCTGTATGTGCTCGGCTGTCCAGCTTGTTGCTCAGACTCGGGTGTGTTCTCTTCCAACTCATTAAGGAAAGAAGCAGCCAGCTGCATACCCGCAATGGTTGTTTCAATCGGATCAACTTTAGACTGCAAATGCGTTTCTGTTCCGCTAGCAAGAGGCACAGGTCCGTGAAGCTCAAAGGAGGACGAGCACAAATTAGCTTTACGGAAAGCTGGAACGTGCTGTACGAGATAGGCCGTCAAGTCCATGCCCCGCCTACGAGCTTCCAGTTCGCGTTCACCCACTGTTTCCAGCTGGCTGCCGCTTGTCAACTCCATCCAGTATTCCACGTAATAATGCTGCCCATCTCGATAGCCTTGTAGCATGTTCACTTTGTCATTAAGCAGTCCCAGACTACTGGGAACGATGAGTCCATCCGCTTGCTCATTTTCCTGCCAAGTTACGCCAGTAAATTCTAACGTTCTTGCAAACGCTGCCGTTTTCCCATTGACAAATGAATCCAGGGCTTGACCAGTCAACTGTGAAACAACATTTGTTTCCGTCATATCGATTAAACGCTTACAGAGAATCACTTGGCTGCCCGTTTTATTCGCGATGACGAGCCCTTCCAGCTCGTTACGTTTCTTTACGATGGCAACTGGAAGTGAAGCATATAGGAGGGCAATATCGTGCGCGATCAGCTTATCTTCCAGTGCACGCTTCAGCCGGTCAGGATGCAGGGGCAAATATGTTTTATCAGCAGCAAACGTTTCTTCACCAGCCTGCTCGATGACAAATTGAATAAGCTCAGGTCGATTCGAGCTATCGCTCGCAGAAAGATCTAGCCACGGACGAAGAGGGGCGGAGAGTTCCCGCCCCAAATACGTACGTGGCTCGATAATCATGACTCGTTGTCCGGCTTTCGCTAATTCCACCGCGCAGGCGATACCAGCGAAAGACCCACCAATGATGACAATATCTTTTTCTTCAAGAACAGGAATATCAGCTTCCCAATGGGTCATCTTGTCCATGTCATCTCACCTCAAGTTTATTCCGAAACTGAAAGAACAACTTGAAGCTTGTCTTCCAGATTAGGGATTTCGACTTCATACAATTGTTTACTCACCATCACGACAGGAAGTGTCTTGCCATTTACATCCACGACTACTTTACTGCCAGCTGACATGAACCGGAATATTCCGCCTTCTTTCAATTGGAAGGAAACGGTAGAACCATCTGTCTTCACATGGCTTACTGCATCCGTTGCAACATATTTATCGGTCAAGCCGATTGGCGTTGCCGCCCCTGCAACTGGAATAAATAAGTAAAGTGCACATTGTGCTGGCTGAAGTACAAAATCATGGTGTTCATCCGAACGCATGAGCTTCATCTCGCCAGAGAAATGTTCATAAAGTACGAACTGCTCCCCGTGTAATCCCGGTACATCAGAAGGACTTACCGAACCTTTAATCTCATCCTTAAACTTACCGATATGGAACGCTGCTACAACGCCTGAATCTCGCGACGTGTTCCATAGTTTCAATGGTACTTGTTCCTTCGTCGGATCTAAGAATAGGCAATCGGCCGTAGGGCTGGGCGTTTGTTCACAGCGAATGATACTGCCGTTCTGGTAAATTAGCGGCCATATTTTTGAAGGATCGGTGTTGCCTGGCGCATCGCTGAAATAAACAGGTCCGCCGCTGACCGAGCGAAGTACCGCATTTTGAATGTCATCATGATTCTTCGTCCAATACATATCCCAATCGCCATAATAGAACGCGCCGTGATAGTAGGAGTTATATGCGTTTTGCAGAGCATGCTCAGCAAAGCCAAATTCATCTTGTGGGACGAAGTCATCGCTGTTGCGAGAAACCGAAGATTTCGGACGGTGCCACATATTCTCAGCCGCCATCCCCATACAGTTAATGATCGTGTTATTAAAATGTAAGGATGCCGATGCTTCCAGTGCCTGATGAGCCGCAGCTGCCGCTTCACCGATCGACCATTCATGCTTTGTGAAATTCAAGACGGCACTTTGGCTGTCCACTTTAACAAAGTCGATACCTTGACGCTCCAAGAAAGCATGCCAAGCATGCCAGAAGCCAAAGCCGCGTCCCGCATCCGGATAAGGAATTAAGCTACCTTTCGCATTGCTGTAGAGATAGTCGCTATATTGCTTCGCAATTGGCGAATCTGGATGAATTCCGCCCCAGTAACCAGCGATCGTATGCCAAACGCCAACCCAGCGAATCCCATGTTGCTCTTTCAGCTTGCGAACCGTTGCGCCAAGCCCTTGCGGGAACTTTTCTTCATCTGCTTGGAAAGAGGATAGCTTCCTATCCATCGTTTGTGACCAACCATCGTCAATCATCACCCATTGCACGGGCAGTCCAGCAGCCTGAAGCTCTTCAGCTTTGATCAGCAAACCTTCCTCATTGACCTGATGGTAAAATGCATCCCAACTGCACCAGCCTAGGGAATCCAGAATTTCTGGGTACGTTTTCTGCGTGCGAGGCAATGTCGGGTAATCAAGGGCATGTAGCGCTGTGTCAACTTGATTTTCCATTAACAGATAAGGATCTGTACCTGTCCCAAGCACAAAAGACAGTGTCTCACATTTGGTTCTTCCACCTTGATGAGATGACACTCGAATTTGCAGCCCTGACGCATCGCCGCATACATCTGTACGGAATTCAGGTCCGCAAACAGGCAGCAGATGGTAATAGGATGCCTCCTTTCCTTTACGCCACAGCAAAGATTGTGTACGTTCAGGCAACTTTGACCAATCCCGGGTAAAATGAGGACGAGTCCACCAGTCTTTATGCTGATAGTTGGCCATTAAACCTTCTGCTTGCTCCATGTTCTGTGCATGGATGATAATGCCATTCTGTGCGGCAAAACAAAGCTGTTTCCCGAAATCATTAGCATTGATGAACTCACCTTGCACCGAGGCCAGCACAGAGGAATCATAAGCGCGCAACTGCACCTGAACGACGGCTGTATCACTCTCGTTGCGGAAAACTTGCTTCGTTTCTGTATATGCACCGCGCTCATCCGAGCCTGTTGTTACTTCAGTCGCTCTACATAGAAGCGGCAATGCAGGACCATTGTCAGGTGTCACCGTAACACCAATATGGCCAAGAACGGACTGTAAGCCGTTTGAACTAATCTCATTTCCTTGTAGCATAAGGTCCTCCTTCTCTAATTCCGCTGTTGATCATATTCATGGAGTGCAACCGATAAACTGGCAGCATCTCCGACATTATCCTGTAATCCGGAAGGGACAATTCGGCAAACACCAAGTGAAATCGGTAAAGCTTCACGCTGCAGCTCGGCCATAACCAGAGGAGCTAACATCGCTTCCTGACGCTCATAGATACTGCCAATAACTATCGTATCAGGATTCAAGATATCCACCAGGATCGCCAATCCGCGGCCTAGCTGTACACTAACGGTTCGAATCACGGTCATCGCTAGTTCATCTCCGGCATGTGCAGCTTCAAACACAGCTTTTGCTGTCAGCGCTTGCTGATTACCTTGCAAAAGTGTTGACTCCCCGACTCCTACGCCGTCTTCCACCATCTTTTGAGCTAACCGGGCAATCCCGCCGCCGCTGCAAAAGCCTTCGAACGAGCCGTATTTCCCATAGCCGAGAGGTCCATCTTCCGCTAATCGGATATGCCCGACTTCACCAGCCATATCGTTAGCCCCGCCATAGATTCGACCATTTAAGATAAGACCAGCACCCATGCCGGTACCAAAGGTCAAGAAAATCATATTCTCTGAGCCTCGTCCGGCTCCCCATTTCCATTCCGCCAATGCACAAGCGTTGGCATCATTTTGCAAACCAACAGGAACATGGAATCGATCTCGAAAAGGTGTCAGCACATCAATACGATCCCAACCAGGCAAATTGGGTGGAGAAAGGACCCATCCATCCTTACTACTCAGAGGTCCGCCGCAGCTAATCCCAATGGCTTGGAGAGTACCCGCGTTGTTGCGCTTCAGCAATTGCTCCAACGCATCGCCTAGCTGCATTAGCGCCTCTTCGGGCGTTGCAGGTGTGGGAAAGCTTATTCTATCGATAATGTTCACCGTCTCAGAAGCCGATCTCCCAAGTACAGCAGCACATTTGGTACCTCCGATATCCATGCCGCCTAGCAGGAGACTCATACGAAGAATGCCTCCTCTAACATCATACAAAGCACATGGTATATCGGAAGATGACGTTCCTGAATATCTGGTGTTGCGTTGTACGGAACACGAATAGTAACATCACAAAGTTCTTTCAATCGACCGCCGCCATTCCCCGTCAAACCAATCGTCGTTACCCCCATTGACTTGGCGACTTGTACAGCGTGAACAATGTTGGCCGAGTTCCCCGATGTACTGAACACAACGAGGGTATCTTCTTGTCGACTGTAACCATACACTCCCTGTGCGAATACCATATCTGCTGCCACATCATTATTAAATGCTGTTGCAAATGCGGTATGGCTCACTAATGAAATCGCTGGAAGCGCTCCCTGCAAACGATCCGCTAAATAGGTTCCCTGCTCTTCACCGTGAACCATCATGAGATCCCTTTGCTTCTTAGGGAGTTTACGAGGAGACATAAAACCTTTCATTAATTCACCTACTACGTGCTCACAATCCGCTGCACTTCCTCCGTTCCCGGCCAGCAGCATTTTGCCTCCCTTTTCGAATGAAAGCTTCATTGCCTCAAATGCGGCTTGAATGGATGCACGACATGGCTCCAAATCGGGGTATTTCACGAATAGTTGCTCAAACGTTGATCTCATGCGCCAATCTCCTCCCGGCTGATCTTAAGTTTGTTTCAAATGTTCAATCGCTTCTATGAAAAAGGATTCCGTGCCGAAGCTGCCTGATTTCAGTACCAAAAACCTTTGCGGCTTCTGGATGGTTAAACACGAAGGCAATCCTGGCTGTATTTCTTGCCATATGCAAAGTCCATCAATTCCCAGCTTGTCGCAAACTGCGGCGGACGTTTCTCCACCTGCGATGAGCAGCCGTTGTTGCCCTGTTTCCACGACGATAGAACGTATCACGTCGGACAGTTCATTCGAAACGAGCATAGATACCTCGGTATTGTCGAAGCCGAGTTCGGCTCCCTTCACTTTCGTCGCTGCCACCTTTAGCGGGCTGTTCGAGGCATAAATGAGCACATCCTGACCTTCCTTCAGAAGTCGAGACGCTTCCTCAACGATTTGGTGGCAATATGCCTGCTTTTCCGAACGATCGAATAATAGCAGCGAATCGAGTTCCAGTGCTTGCAAGCCTTGCTGTTTGGCATAGGCAATTTGTGCAGCACTCTGCGGCATTAAGCTTCCTGCCGCACATAGCACAGCGGATCTTCCCAGGTCAGGCAGTTGATTCCGTTGATTGCCCAGTTCAGCAGCAACTGGCTCCTCTAATAAAGCCAATTCCTCCGCAAGCGCTGAGCTTCCGCATAGGATCGGTTCATGTTGAACAGCCTGAGCAATAATTTGAAGAGACTGCTGGTCGCGCACGTCCAAGATCACATATTGAAAGCCTTCATTCTTTATTCTAGCGATTTCTTCTTGCAGCACGGATGAGCCTTGATCAATCCGATCTATGGATAATAGTCCTACACGGCGAACTGTTTGTGATTGTAAAATATCAACCAAATTGGATTGCAGCATGGGATGAACAGGATCATTACGAAATTCAGAATCTTCCAGTTTTTTACCATGCACATAATGAATCCCATCTAGTGTCGTACGACCATTTTTCGGAAAACCAAGGACTATGATGCCAAAAGATGCCTCTAGGGCATCTAACATAGCATCGAATTCGGCACCGATATTGCCTCGGAACACGGAGCACGTTTTATTCATAAAACGTGAAACTCCCGCATCCTTCAGCTTCTTCGTCATCTGAAACACTTTCTTGTAAGCTTGTTCTGCTGTGTCCAATCGGGAGTGTGTATCAAGAACGAGCACCTCTGGCTTATCGCCTTTGGTTTGATCCGTCCACGCTTCCATCGGGTAGACATGCGTTGTAATGCCTGCCTTCGCATACATAATCCCGATGTCATTCGCGCCTGTAATATCGTCTGCGATAATACCGATCACTCTGACAACCTCCTTCTAGGCCGATAACCGGACTCATTTAAGAAGCTCTGTACAACATCCTCGGGCAGCTTGCGCAGGGAAATGCCTGAGCTCTTCGCCACGACATACATATGGCATGCCATTTCAAGCGTATGCATGGCCATTCGTGCTTCCTTCACGTTCTTGTCGTAAACAAGCACACCGTGGTTTTCGAGGAACAGAATGTTAGCTTTACACGCTTTTTCACGCACAGCTTCTCCAAGCTCACGGGAACCTGGATGAAAATAAGGAACTCGCTCAATTCGCTCCAGGTAATACATCGTTTCCACAAACCACTCAGACGGCAGGCTTTCTGACGAACAAGCTAGCATCGTGCTGTAAAAAGGGGACGCATGCAGGACAGCGCCTACGTCTGGACGGGATTCATAAATCGCTTGATGCATGGGAACTTCCTTCGATGGTTTCTTTCCTGCCGAAGAAGAGGAAGTTCCCTCTGAGATTGAGCACTCGACGAAATCATCTTCGCCGAGCTCTCCTAAATCTGTTCCGCTTGCGGTAATTAGATAATGGCCATCTGTGGTTCGTGCACTGATGTTGCCGGCGTTTCCCCAAGCTAAGCCGTTATTCAGCATGTATCGCCCTGCTTCCTGCAACTGCTGCCAAACCGATGCGTCCATTTATTCCACGTCCCATTCCAACAGATTAGTTTCTTTTATCGGTAATTCTGGATTGTGCGGTACGCGGAACGTTTTGATTTCGCATGGTTTGAAATCCGCTTTAATAACACGATTCCATCTAGGCAACATAATTTCAGCAGAAGTTGCCATTTTGTTCGTCTCATACACACGAATAATGAGATCCTGATTATCTTCAGCTTTCTTAATCGCACTCACAATAATATTGTCTTTATTGACGTTCACATAAGAATCCGTTTGTGCTAGCTCTCCCTGATGGAACGATTCGATCACAGCAATCGGCTTGCAGTTCAGTTCGGCTGCACGCTTCACTGTGCCTGCTTGTTCCCAAGTTCCTTCATGCGGCAGCAAGGAGTAGGAGAACCGTTGGATACCTTGATCGATAAAGGAGTACTCACCATTTGGATCTGGTTCGAATGGTACGTGATGCGCGTAAATCGGACTTCTTAGTACCGTCATCGCCATTTCCTGGTTATGGATGCTGTAGCTGTATTTCGCATCGTTCATGAGGCTCAGGCCGTACATGATATTGCCTTTGCGTGTAACCCCGGAATAATCAATCCACGTTAATCCTGGTTCTTCTTCCCCATTATGTTCACGCTCAATCGTCCCGTACGGAATTTCGTAGGTTTGTTTGCTGAAGATCACGTTCACAGGGAATACCAGTTTCAACATTTTGAACGATTCGCGCCAGTCTACCATCACCTGAACATCGATTTGATCCCGATCAGCGTACATAGCGAAATCTTGAACAAGCTTAGAGCTGCCATACTCGCTGACTACACGAATGACCGATTTCACAGGACCGTGCTCAACGCGGAATACCTTTTTCGCTTTAAAGGCACCTGCTTTTTGATTAAAATGCAGAACATCATGGCTCCATGTATCCGATTTATCATCGAGAACAATCGGCTTCGCACCTTCACCTTTTAACACTTCATGATCAGCAACTTTATCGAATAAGCTTTTAATAAAGCCAGTTTCTTTATCAAATTCCAAGCGGAAACGCTTGTTTTCCATCATCACATCACTGGCCACAATCGGTTCTCCAACTGGTTTATGAGAAGTCGACTCCGCTACTAATTTATACACGCGATACCCCATCGAAGGCAGGTCAGCCATAAAGCTTAGACGGAAGCGGCCGTTGGCGGATGCCTGAGATTGCACCGTTTGGAATGGAACTGGTGTTCCTTTGTCATCTAGTAAAACAGTCGTTGGTTTGATACCGCCAACTTCAAGCTCAACATTCACACGGCTTTCCCATGCATGCGGGTTAAAGACAACGATAGGCTTCATGGTAACATCCTGTTCGATGTTAATGTTCCATGATAACGATTGAACCGCATAATTCAGGGAACGATCGGCAATCGCCATTGCTTCGCCGTACAAGTACATCGCATCTTCATACGCAGGCTCAAGACTTGTTCCTGCGAGAATGTCATGGAATTGATTGAAGAGTACATTTTTCCATGCTTGATTGAACTCTGCCGGATAGGGTTGCCCTGTAATCCATGAAGCAAGTGCGGAGTACTTTTCAGCTGCCATAAGGCGATTCTCCGCTTTACGGTTCCAATGCTTAATGCCAGAGTGAGCCGCATAACAACCACTAGCATGGTGCTGTAAGTCATCATGGACCACCGGCAAGTTTAAATTTCTGCTCTCCATTTGCTTGAAATATTCATCTGGCGTCGCAAATTCAAGTTTAGGCAAAGCAGGGTCCGCGTTCATGCGGCGAATGCTCTCAATATTTTCCTTCGTTGGGCCTCCGCCATGATTACCAACACCATAGAACAACATAAGTTCGTTGAGCGGCTCTTTGAACTCGCCTAAGCAACGGCGAACATGGTTTTCCAAATCTTTGCCCCAAGATAAATATTCATACATAATGCGGAAGGTCATGACTTGTGAACCATCATCGGATTCCCACATGAACAGACGGCTTGGTAGCCCTTTTTCATTTGGCATCGGACGCATCATCACGTAATAGTCCATCCCGCTCTTCTTCAGAATTTGCGGAAGCATGCCGTTATGTCCAAAGCTGTCTACGTTATAGCCAACTTTAGCCGTTACCCCGAATTTCTCTTTGAAATAATGCTGGCCATATAAGCCTTGACGGACAAAGGATTCGCCATTGGGAATGTTGCAGTCCGGTTGAATCCACCAACCGCCTACAATGTTCCAGCGGCCTTCTTGTACGCGCTTTTTAATTTCAGCGAACATCGCTGGTTCGTTATTCTCAATCCACTCGTACATCGCAGCGGAGCTGGAAGTGAAAATAAAATCTTCGGATTCCGTCATACGATCTAATGCGGAACGGAAAGTAGCTTTCGCTTCTTGGAAGCCTTCCTGCCATTGCCATAGCCAAACTGGATCTAGATGTGCATTGCCGATCATGTAGAGCTTATTTTCTTTCATCGTAAGAACCCCCAGATTAGTTATTAAAAGCGTCCGCTTTCCCAGTGCTGCTCAAAAATTCATTCATTTTTTCCATAACCGTTTGCGTGACCGCATCGCGACCAGCCTGCAGCATGTCAGGTGACAAGTTCTTACATTCTTCGTTCGTCATACGTTCTTCACGACCAAGAGCCTTGAGCAGTGACAGTTCTAAATCAGTGGCAATATTCACTTTGCTAACGCCGCCGCCAGGCAACTTGTAGGCATTACGCATCATTTCCGAAGGCACACCAGATCCGCCATGAAGAACAAGATGTACAGGCGTTAGTTCACGGATTTTCATTAAGCGGTCATAGTCGATTTTGGGCTGCTTGACGACATACACACCATGTGCCGTACCGCAAGAAACAGCTAGCGCATCAATACCTGTTATCGCCACAAACTCACCTGCTTCAACGGGGTCTGTATAAAGCTCTTCATCTTTATCTGTCTCCACGAAATCTGTCGTACCGATCATCCCCAGTTCGGCCTCCACGGATACACCTTTGGGACGAGCATAGTCCACAACTTCTTTACTAATCGCGGCATTCTCATCAAAAGGCTTCTCAGAAGCATCGATCATAACGGACGTAAATCCTGCTGCAATCGCCTCTTTAATCGTTTCTAATTCCTTCGTGTGGTCTAAGTGAAGGACGACTGGAACGGTAATTTTCATTTCTTCTACTTGACGGTAGAACTCTTCTCCGAATTCAGCTGCCGTAATGCCATAGCGAACTAATTCTTTATGTGAAATCTGAACAATTAACGGTGAGTTCGCTAATTGCCCTGCCTTCAATACAGCTGCAATCATAGGTGTATAGCGCGGTGAAAAGGAACCAATGGCAAAATGGTTTGCTTCAGCCACCTCTAGTGCTTGTTTCAATGTAATGACTGATGAATTCGTGGATGTTTGTGTCATGGTGAACTCTCCTTTGTACTCCTATTTTTATCTCTATCTATCTATCTATCTATCTATCTATCTATGAAAGTTGCTCGATCACTTGTTTGACACGCAGCATGCCTAACCTTGGACTGCTAAGAAAATGTGTTTGCTCTTCTGGACTAAACTGCGAAATGACTCTAGCCATAGAAGCTTGAGCAAGTACGACCAGATCGGTTTCCGATGCAAGCTGGCGAAGAACCTCAGCTAATTCCACATCATGCCCCTCTTTATCCCCTGCTATTAGCTTCTGATAGGCTGATTTAGCTACAACAGCTTCAATGTGCACCGTTTTGCCAGCTAGCGCGGCTTTACTGGAAATCAATTGTTTGGTCGGTTGAAGCGTCGTCTCAAGCGTTGCTGCCACACCGATGGTTTGCGCCGAACTCACGGCAAACTCGGCCATCGCGTCATCAATTCGAATGATGGGGATGCTCAGCTGAGGACGTACACGAGAAACGAGCTCACCAATCGACGAGCATGCGCTTAAAATACAAGATGCGCCTGCTTTCTCTGCAATGAGTGCGTATTGACGAAAGCGATCTTCGATCTCATCAATTTGCCCACCGTTTACTGCAAGCTGCGGCAAAATCGAATCATCCACCCAGTTCATCACTTCAACGCCTGGCAGAAGCTCATTCGCTAACGCTTTTAGACTGTCTACAGTGACGGGGGTTGTATGAATAATGGCAAGTTTATGCTTCATGACTATCGCTCCTTTGCATCCTTTGTAGGGCTTCTTCATAATTCCTAAAATAACCGGTTACGACTGCAGCGTGAATGGCTGCGCCAAATGCTGCTTCTTCCTTTACCTTGCCAAAACTTAAAGGGAGCTGCCATTTCAACTGAGCGATTCGTTGCATCGCAGTATTTTTACGCAGCCCATTGCCTGATGCGATCAGCCTGACTAGCTTTTCAACAATGTGAGTAGGAAACTGCAGTGTACAGCCAACTAATTCATCTAAAATGCCATGAAGGAATGCTGCTGTTAACTGTTTGGCATTGAAATTATCTGCTCGAATTCCTTGAATGAAGCCCGTGGCTTGCGGATACTCCCTAGTTCCGTAAAATTGGGTTCCAACTCGCAGCGGTTGTACGGCCTCCGTCATCGCTTCTTCCGCCATACGATTCATCGCCTCGTAAAGTCGGTCTTCATCCTCCTCGGCAAAAGCGTCAAGCACAGAACGGAAAAACTGTTCCAGCACTTCATACGATTTACCACCGCTAAGCGAAGCCCCAACAAGCAGATACCCCCCGTCTACGAACGGACGAGTTTCCAGCTTGGGAGATTGCATAAAATGAGGAGAATATACGGACACTTGCGAGCCAGTTCCCACATTAACAAGTAAATTGCCTTCGAAAGTAGGAACTGCCCCCAGAAAGCTTGCTTGATTATCGCCAATCGCACAGACGACCTTCTTCCCGTCAGTCGTTTCTCCAACAAGCTGTCGGTCAATGGCAAGCTCTGGCAAATAGCCGGCATCCATCCCTGCTGCACTCAGCTTTTCGTTAGCAAATCTCCCAGTCTCTAGCGAATAGAGTCCAATACTTGCGGCATTCGTGCGATCCATTAGCGGAGCAGCTTCCCCGCAAAGCTTCATAGCTACATAATCACCAATCGTGCACAGCTTTACAGCACCCATTGGAATTTCATCTTGCTGTGTCATGTAAAAGTGTGTGACTAGGCCAAATCCCGTATTGATCGGATAATCTGTCCAGTCCTTTAACGTTTCTGCATAGGTTTGTCCCGAAGCAAAATGCAAATCTCCGCGGCCATCCTGCCATGTAAAGAGCGGGCTAACTGCTTGACCTTCTCTGTCAACATAAAGCACACCGTGCATTTGACAGGAAACACCAATAGAGCGAACGTTTATCCAGTCTTCCTGACACTCTACAAGTAATTCATTGACCAGTTCTACAACCCGATCTGCATTTTGGGTACGTTCCCAAAATTCCATAGCAGGTATTTCTGAGTCATTTGCTCTAGATGCAATACGGATAATGGATCCGTCTTGGATATTGGTTATGACGACACAAATGGATGTTGTGCCAATATCAATGCCCGCCGCATACATCAGGTAGCCCCCCATTATTGATCGAATAAATTTAACTCCTGCTCATAAGACAGTGAGGCTTGAGCAGCATATAAAATAAGTCCAATGCACCAGGAATGGGACAGTGTCAACATCATTCCTTTAGGCTGAAAGCAATTCGTATTATAGAATCGTTCGGTAACCATTCCTTTATAAGCATTGAAATCTCCATCTTCTCTGGCAATAAATTGCAAGAAGCAAGATATATGATCACGGGTACGATCTAGATAGTAGCGATCTCCTGTATATGTCCATAGACGCAACATCTCAGGTACTGCGAACAATCCATAATTGTGTAAGTGCTGGTTCGATGTTGAGGCTTGATCTGCACCACGTGAGCAGTAGTTGTATTGCGCAAGTAAGGAATGCTTAGGAAATTGTAAATTATAAGTCCAGCGGAATGTCATCATCCAGTCTGCTGCGCTTGATGCAAGCTCTAACCAAAGTGGCTGACGATTAAACTCATACAACAACACATAAGAAACAACCGCATTGTATGCATCTTCGGAAGTTGGTGTTAAATGAACATCTTCAGGCGCACCATAGATATACTCGTCACGGATAAACCGTTCGTAATAACTTCCTCCACGAACTGCAGCAGCTGAGAATGCATCGTCTGCGAAGTATTTCGCTCCCTCAAGTAAGGCTGCAATCCAGAGCATACCGCCTGCGCCGTCCCACTCTTGCACTTCGCCCGTTTCACAATCGTAATAGGAGCCGAAGTTTCCATCCGAACGTTGATGATCGACCGCATATCGTAGGTTAGACAGCACGGCATGTTCCCAATCCGGATGCGCGATGCCCGCTTCTCGTTCGAAAGCTAACGCCCGAACAAGAAATAACGTAGCTTCCGATACCGTTCTTGCTTGAAGCCAAGTCCTCTTCGGATTCCAGCCGGCCGTCCAACCTCTGCCAAGCTCCCAAGAAGCCCAGAAGGTTCCGTTCGGTGCAAGACCTGTTGCAATCTTATTCAAGACTGCAATCCCTGCATCCGTATAGGAAGAGTTATCTTTTTTCCTACCGTACATCAGCAAAGCATAGGCATAAGGCACACCGCTTACCCAGCTGACATGCATGTGAGGACGATCGCCCATCCCTTTCACATTGTTATTAAACTCTCGGTCGAATGCAGCGGTTTCCCTTAAGATCTCGTTCTCTTTGTCATAATGCCATTCGAATAAGCCATGAGCTGTTAATTCTGCAGCCTGTTCTAAGCCCATCCATGGATTAAGACCGTGCTCTTGGCGATGTATCGCATACATTTGACGAACAAATGGATTATAGCTGTGTGGATCTGGTGTACCTGCATACACATAGAGATGGAGCTGCACTTTTTCGTTTGGCTGGAAGGTATGCATAACCAAATCGGCTGGTGCAGGCACAGCGTTGCCAATAAACGTAACGGGTTCCTCTTTGTAAGGAAAGTTAAGCCAAATTTCCGTACCTGCAGCATTGCCGCGGAAGCCCAAGCCGCTTATTCCGAACGGTGACATTTCCTCCGTACATAGTGCGCCGCACATGCCGTCATTCCACGCGAATACAGCTGGAAGAGCTGCGCGGTCCGCACGGAAGGACCAGTAGTCTGACACCATATGCTGCGGGTCACCGCCTTGGAAATCATAACGCGGGTATGGACGCAAGTTCTTCTCGAATCGATTCTCTTTATAAAATGCACCCGGAATCATCCAGTCTGGTTTACCTGCTCCTTCTAACTGACAGCCAAACTGTAAATTATGGGCAGATGCTTCCCTACCTTTATACTGAATGTCTACAAACACTTCGTAATAATCACAAATCCCCTGATGTTGCTTCCATCTTGAGCTAACCTGAAAGTTTGCCGATTGCCCGGACACTTCAAGCCCATCCAAAGTCGAAGCTGCTTCTTCCACCGGGACGATTTCCTTATCTCCTTGTCGGTTGCTTACCGTCAGCAATTGGGCAAATGAGAGACAGGCTTCTTGCTTGGATTCCGCGTGTCGAATCTCAACTGCTTTCATGTGCCCGTTATCCGATAACCCCCACTGTATCATTCCTGTCCCCCCATGTCCTTCAAACGATAGATGTCAATTAGATTTAAGCGGAAAATTCGATCAGCAAATGTCATCGCTTCAGATTCATCGAGTGCACCTTGGGCTACCTTTTCTGTCAACACGTCGGCAACGACTTTCCTCGCTAGTTTCTGGTGAGCATACGTACCCTCGATATAGTTATAATCGCCGCCAAAGCCTTGTATTTTCGTCATGGGTACCATTTCAATGAATTGATGCAAAATTTGTTTAGCCGCCGTCGGCGAAATAATATACAGCCAGGTCAGATCGGCATAAACGTTTTGGAAATTTTTCACGATACTTAAGTAAGGTAAATAATAAGGATAGCCGCTGTGGAGCAAAACGAATTTCGTTTCTGAGTATTCCAGTAGCAATGGAATGAGCAACTCTACATTGGAATTCGTGATCGTGTTGCCGTTGGATGAAACACTAATTTCATGATGTCCAGTATGAATTTGAATCGGGAGTCCATAAGCTGTTGAACGCTGGATAATAAAATGGATTAAATAGTCCTGAAGCGCTATTGTTTCAGCTTGTGAGAGAGACTCTTCCAAGCTACAGCCGAGTAATCGATTAAACACGAGCTCCGCTTCGTGGAAGGTCGGTTTTCCTGAAGCAAGCGAGCGCCAGTACGCATGCCCGAACTTTGTTGCGACCATCCCTTCCTGAACATATCTATGCAATAAGGCATCCACTGCATCTAAATATTGGCGCAATTGATAGACCGTGACGCCAGACATCCGTTCTACTGTGGTAATATCCTTTAATGTTCGTAACTTAAATGCGAAATCCATAAACATGATAGGACGAAAACGATCATAGTCCAATTTCGTTGTTTGGATGAGTGTAAAGGCAAGATCAATACCGGACTTTTCAGCCATGACTTGCTCATACCAATTCGGGTTGTGCGTAGCTTGCAAAACCTTTTCATTTGCCTCTAATAGGCTTTTCACGTTCCATTCCGTGACGCCATACAAATCTTCCAGCGCGGTCCGGAACATCCGAGCGTACGTCGTATTTTTCGTTTTATGCCAATAGTCCATAAACATCGAAGCCTTTTGCTGCATATCCAAGGAGCTTTGTCTTCCTAGAGAACCTTGTTTCATCCCCGCACTATAGAAATCGGAGTCCAAGTAATGCAGGAGAGAGAACAGATCGTGATTTTCTTTCTTACGAATTTGCGGTGTTGCTAGATGTTCATGACCGTCAATGATGCGGATTTTGTTAACATAATCATGAAGGATGCTCATTAGCGGGTCTCTCTCCTTCTACATGCGCGGCTGCTTCTTGTGAAGCAGCCGCTCTCTATATTTGTCATTATTGAAGCTCTGGGAACGCAGCTTTCACTTCTTTTTGGAAAGCAGCTACGACATCCGCATAACTTTTGTTATCTGTAATCCCTTGACCAGCCACTTTTCTCCACGTACTAAGGATGGAATCGCTGTATTTATCAGACTTAATAACTGGCATTGCCTTCATCATCTCGTAATAAGGTTGAAGTACTTTTTGATCGCCTGTTAGCGTACCTGTGTATTTATCAACATTGGCATCATACACACTTTTCAGTGCTGGCAAGTTTCCTCTTGCGAGCAAATCTGCATTTTGCCATTCAGCACTTGCAGAGAACTTGATAAATTCATTCGCGATGTCTTTATTTGCTGTTTTATTGTAAATCGCACGGAATGTACCACCGTTATAGAAGCCTTCTGGTGTTTTGGCAACGCCAAATTTGCCTACCGCTTTGTTATCTTTGTTACCGATCATGAACGAAGCCCAAGCTGGCATGGCAACGAGTACTACACTTCCATCATTCAGGGCATTTCCCCATCCTGCTGACATGAATGGCAGTTTAGCATCGACGTTATTCGCGCGGATATCTTTCTGCGTGTTATATACTTTTTCCCATTTCGCATCGACGTTTAATTTGCCATTTACATAGAATGGCTGCGTATTGTAACTGGCAATATCGAACAAATCGCCCGTATTCGCGATCAAATGAACTTTGCCATCGCTATCTTTCGCAACTTTTTTGCCAAGCTCAATGATCTTATCGTAACTGCTCACCATTTCACTGATTTTCGCTGAATCATCGGTTCCTAAGAACTTTTTCGCATTTTCTTTCAAATACCAGAAGCCGCCCGGCGAGGATTGGTCAGAGATCGCTTTAATTTTGCCATCCGATGATTTACCAAGCTCAGCTACATAAGGGATATAATTTTTCACGAGTTCATTTGCACCAATTGGTGTTAAATCCATTAAGAAAGGTGATTCAATGAATTTACCTACATAACTTCTTTCAAGATCAAGCACGTCAGGTACATCTTTACCGGATTGTAGCGCAGACAACAATTTGATTTGATATTGATCGCCCGGGAACACCTTGACATCCACTTTGACATTTGGATATTTCTTTTCAAATGCAGTTGCAATGCCCTTTGTACCATCAAAGAAAGTCCAAAGAGAAAGCGTACCAGAGAGCTTAGCTGGGTCTACTGCTGGCGCAGCTGTTGCAGCTGGACTCGTAGTTGCCGAGTTATTCGTATTCGATTTCGCACCGCATGCTGTCAAAACCCCTGTAGTCAGTACTGCAGTCATTAAAATAGATGTCCATTTTTGTGCTTTCATGAGAATTCGCCCCTTTGATGTAATTGAAATAGTAATTCTTCTGGCTTGAACATGTAACGATTTTTTTCCTATGAAATAGAAACGAATAGGTTCAGTAAGTCAGGCGATTGTACGGTGAGCATCACTCCTCTCAATGTTCGTTTATTAGCCTTTAACAGCTCCGGCTGCAACACCGTTAATAATCCGTTTGGACATAAAAGAGAAGAAGACCAAAATAGGAATGACCGAAATAACAATCCCTACGTATTGTGCACCAAAGTCGGAGGAGAACTGCGATTTGACACTTGCAATCATAACCGGAAGAGTTTGCATATCACCGTCGAATAAAATAATCATCGGAACTAAGAAGTCATTCCATTTTCCAATAAAAGCAAAAATCGCTAATGTAGCCAGTGCTGGACTCATTAAAGGCAAAATAATACGATGGAAAATTTGAATTTCGCCATAACCATCTATTCTTCCAGACTCGATAATTTCAGATGGCACCGAGGTGTCAGCAAACTGTTTGACAAGGAAAATACCAAAAGCATTGTACATGGATGTCAGCAACAGCGGATAATACGTATTCAACATATGGAAAACATCCATTAACTTATAAAACCCGATAATACCCAACTGTCCAGGAATCATCATAGTTGCAAGCACCATCATGAACAGCACGCTTTTATAGCGAAAATTGTATTTGGAAAAGCCATAACCAGCTAAAGCTGCAAAGTATACATTAATCAAGGTTGCTGTCACCGTGATGAAAACCGTGTTACCAAATCCCCGCCATATGTTAACGGTTTCAGTTAACCGATGATAATTGACAAAAAACTGATTACCAGGAACGATCAACAGCTTCCGAGCTATGTCTGAATTCGTATGTGTAGACGTAATCAACATGCTGTAGAAAGGAAGCAAACAAGTCAGGGCTATCGCAATTAAACCCACATAGATGATGATTTTCAACAGTAAAAGATGGAGTTCAAACGGTTTCTCTTCACTTCTAACCACTGGATGGTTACCTCCTACTCATTTAACTTTGAAGCTTTCGCTGTAATTGCCGTCAAGATCATGACAACCACGAAAATGCCATATGCGACCGTCGCTCCGTAGCTATAATTGAAATTTTTGAACGCTGTCTCATATAAATACATGACCATTGTTCTTGTCGTGTTGTCCGGACCGCTGCCCAGCATCAATGGTGCATCAAACAATTGCAGCCCCCCGATGACGGATGTAATGAATGTAAAAAGTAACACGGGACGCAGTAAGGGGAGCGTAATAAACAGGGTGCTTTGCCATTTGTTTGCGCCATCAATTTTGGCTGCTTCATACACTTCATCCGAAATGGACTGTAAACCAGCGATAAATACAATTAAATTAAACCCGAAGTATTGCCAGCAAATGACACCAGATACAATCGTACGTGACCACCAAGGACTGCTAAACCAATTCACCGGCTCGCTCACAATCCCCAGATCCATAAGTACTTTATTCACCGAGCCTGTTTGCCAATCGAACATTAAACTGAACATGACACCTAGCGTAATTGGCGTAATAATATGTGGAAAATAGTACACAGCCCGGAAAAAATGCTTACCACGTATCCATTTCTCATTTAATACAATCGCAAGTACGAGAGCTATGATGAGCTGCGGGACAATCGACATGATCCAAATGATCATGGTATTCCCTATCGTTTGATAGAAGTACGTGTCATGCAACAGCCGTGTGTAATTCGCGAAACCAATATAAATCGGATCTGAAAATCCATCCCATTTGGTAAAGCTTAAATAGAACGTATATAAAATCGGAATCAATCCAAAGATGCCAAATCCTATAAAAAATGGGGCAATAAATAGATAGCCGTAATTCGACTTATTGATTTTAGAAATCATCGCTCACAACCCTTTTCTAAAGTGTGGTACACGATTGACGAACCATCAGTGTCGGTTTATATAAATATGCTGTTCGTTCAACTTCTTCTCCTTCAATTTGGGCAAACAACCCCTCAGCAGCCTTCATCCCTACGTCTTGCAGCGGCTGGCGAACGGTTGTCAATTTGGGCGACACCCAGCTGGACAACGTAATATCATCGAACCCGACGATGGACATCTGTTCAGGAACTTGACGTCCTGATTCCTGTATCGCACGCAGTGCGCCAATTGCCGTTTCGTCGCTGGATGCAATAACAGCTGTGAAACCTTCATGTTGGAGCAACTCATTCATAGCTTCATAGCCGCCTTGATTGCTCCAGTCAGAGTTCACGATCCACTCTGGCCTGCATTCCATGTCCAATGCGCTCATCGTTTGTTGCAAGCCCTTCAACCGATATTTAATTGGCCCCATATGAGCAGGACCCGAAATATATGCAACGCGGCGATGTCCTAATCCATGTAAATAGGTCACCAAATCCGAAACCCCGGCTGCATTGTCGATATCCACCGAGAATAATCCGTCCAACTCCCCGTGATCGCCGATTAAAGCCAATGGATACGGTATCTCGATCATTCGTTCCAGCTCCTGTTGATCTCTTTTCTGGAAGCTTAGTAAGATAATCCCGTCAACGTGACCTTCATAAAGCAGATGGAGAAAGGATGCTTCGTGTTTAGAATTCGATGTCCCGCTATAAAAAATACAATTGTATCCTTTTCTATTCGCAACAGCTTCAATACCCCGTATAATACCGGAGTAAAATATGTTCGAGATGTTATCGACAACGATACCGATCGTATTCGTCCGACTCATCACTAATCTTCTGGCATTTTCATTTCGATGATAATTAAGTGATTCTATGGCTTTCTCTAACGCCTCTTGCGTGTCTTTTTTCACCTTTTGTCCATTTAAATAGCGTGAAACCGTGCTCTTGGATGTATTCGCTACTCTAGCGACATCATGAATTGTAGGCCCCATCTTTTGCCTCCTTTTTTCCTCTAACGAATCTTATATTCCTAAAAACGGGAACGTTCCCAAACTAGTGTGCGCAATCTTGTTTTGTAACTTATAATCGTCGTTTCCATTATTGGGAACGTTCCCACATTTCATTCAAAAAAAAGAACTATCGGCACCTCGTATTACACACATTTCTGGGATCGTTCCCAAAATCATTTCTCTTATATCTATTTCTATATGTTATCGCTTACAGACAAGATTGTCAACGAATTAATTTCCATTTCCTTAACTAATTCCACTGTCTTCACCAACAATCCTCGAATAATCCGAATTAGCCGAACTAAATTACCTCAAATGACTCCTATCCGTCAAAAGTGTTCATTTAGTTCGGTAGAATCGGACTATGCCTCAATTCTTATTCGTCCTCATTCTGAAGTAGATGCTTAATCGGGCACACCATCACTTCAACACCTAATTGACTAATCTCGTCAAGCAAACTCTGCTCAACCAAATCACTGGTAACTAGGATATCCACACCTTGAAAGCTCGAAAATGAAATCAATCCCTGCCGCTCGAATTTACTATGATCTGCTACGATTACAATCTTCTGTCCAGCTGCAATCATTGCCCGCTTCACTTCGGCTTCATAAAGATCAGAACTTGTAAATCCTTTACGTTTGGAAATGCCTGAGGCACCTAAAAAGGAGAAATCAGCATTATATTTCTGCAGCTCAAGCTCGGCCTGCGGCCCCACAAGACTCATCGATTTCTTGATTAGTTTGCCACCGATCATAAAGACAGAAGCATCTTCATTCTGACTGCTTTCTTCCGCCACATTTAACCCGTTCGTAACGACCATAAGACCTGGCACATTACGCAAGTGACGAGCGACACACCATGTCGTAGAGCCTGCGTCTAAAATGACAATCTCGTCGCCTACCACCAAAGAAGCAGCCATTTTACCGATAGCATCCTTCTCCTCGTAGTATTGAAACCTACGCTGTTCGACAGGTGCAATCTGTTGCGAGCTCGTTTGCAATTCTTCAAGAAGAATGGCGCCGCCATAATTTTTTTGAATGATGCCATCTTGTTCTAATTGGTTCAAATCGCGTCGAATCGTTTCTTCGGAGACATTGAATTCCTTCACCAAATCAGCCACTTTGACACTGCGTTCTTGGAAGAGCAATTCTTTAATTTTGGTTCTGCGGTGTATGGCTATCATGCCCAATCCCCCTCTAATCCTCGAATACCTTTTCACCTATTAGTTTCCGTATCAGAAAGGGATTTCTGACTGGGGAGTTTACAATGGAAATAAAAAACAATGTTGCAAATTCTAATATCGCTTTTCTTTGACATGTTGTCAACTTAATCTTCCCTTCCATTGCAGTCCCCACCGCCTTACCACTCAATCAAATCGGTCTCTGTGATAGGTAGGTTCGGGTCAGATGGAACGCGGAACGTTTTGATTTCGCAAGGGCCAAATCGCGCCTTAATCATTCGATTCACATGCGGCAATTGGATAGTTGCATCTGTTGACTCTCTCGTAGTCTCATAAGCACGAATAATCAAGTCACTACCATCTTCCGCTTGTTTAACTACGCTAACAATGATGTTGTCTTTATCTACATGTAAATAAGAGTCCTTCTGTGGAAGTTCGCCTTCATGATAGGATTCAATGATCATCGTTGGACGTTGATTCAGCTCAAGCGCATGCTTGACAGTGCCCGCCTGCTCCCAGCTTCCTTGATGCGGCAGCAATCTGTAAGTGAAAGACTGAATCCCTTGATCAATGAAGGAATAGTGACCATGAGGCTCAGGCACAACTGGATCATGATGGGCATAAATCGGACTGCGAAGCACTGTTATCGCCAACTCTTTATTCATAATGCTATAACTATACTTGGCGTCATTCATCAACGACACACCATACGTTGTCCCGCTATGATCGCCGCCATCCCTCAGAATACCGCCATAATCCACCCAACTTTGGCCTGGTTCTTCCTCGCCATTATGCTCTCTTTCCTTAAAACCATAAGGAATTTCGTACGTTTGTTTGGTAAATATCAAATTAATCGGGAATACCAATTTCAACATTTTAAACTGTTCGCGCCAATCCACTGTCACTTTAACGTCAATATAGTCCAACTCTTTGAATAGCGTAAAATCCTGAACGATTTTCGAGCTGCCATATTCACTAGTGACACGAATCACGGATGTAATAGGCCCATGTTCCACACGTTGGACGCTTGTTGCGATGAAATCGCCAACTTTATTGTTAAAATGGAACACATTATGACTCCACGTATCCGATTTATCTTCGATTACAACGGGTCTGGCCGCTGGGCCGCGGAATACTTCATATTGGACTTTCTTATCAAAAAGACTGGAAATAAAACCTGTCTTTGGATCGAACTCCAACCGGAATCTATCATTTTCTAAGGAATAGTCATTTGCTTTGATCGGCTGTAAGGCTAACTTGGGTTCCAGCGATGATGTCTTCACCTTATACACGCGGTAACCCAACGAAGGCAGCTCTGCAATGAAACTTAGGCGGAATCTGCCACCAGCCGTTGCCTGTGATTGCACCAACTGGAACGGCACTTGTTTCCCCGTCTCATCCACTACGATGGTCGTATCCTTGATACCGCCAATTTCAAGCTCTACATTCACTCGGCTGTCCCAAGAATGAGGATTGAATACCACAATCGGCTTCATGCCCTCTTCCTGTTCAATGCCGATGTTCCAAGATAGGGATTGAATGGCATAATTTAATCCACGTTCTGCAATGGTCATAGCCTCACCATGCATGTTCCGCGCATCCTCATAAGCCGATTCCAGACTTGTTCCAGCGAGGATATCATGGAATTGATTGAAGAGGACATTTTTCCATGCTCGGTGATAGTCTGCCGGATACGGCTGCCCCGTGATGATTTCGGCCAGCGAGGACCATTTCTCAGCAGTAATGAGCGTATTCTCTGCTTGACGATTCCAGTGCTTAATACCCGAGTGCACAGCATAACACCCACTTGCATGATGCTGGAGATCATCGTGAACGACGGGAATAGGTAAATCCATGGCTTCCATATCGGCAAAAAATTCATTTGGTGCCGCCATTTCCAGCGTTGGAAATTCAGGCAATGCATTCATCCGCTTGATGCTGTTGATGTTTTCTTTGGTCGGCCCACCGCCATGATTACCAACCCCATAGAAGACCATCAAGTTGCCGAACGGATCTTTCTGCTCCTCCATACAGCGGCGTACGTGCTTCTCCAAATCTTTGCCCCACGTGCAGTATTCGAATGGAATTCGATACGACATGACACGGCTGCCATCATCGGATTCCCAATGGAATAATCGACCTGGCAAGCCTTTTTCATTCGGCATAGGACGCATAAAAATATAGTAAGGCATTCCGCTTTTGAGCAAAATTTGCGGCAGCATGCCGTGATGTCCGAAGCTGTCGACGTTATAACCTACTTTCGCGGTTACGCCCAATTTCTCTTTGAAATACCGCTGACCATATAAGCCTTGGCGGACAAACGATTCCCCGCCAGGTATGTTACAGTCCGGTTGGATCCACCAGCCTCCGACGATTTGCCAACGGCCTTCGCGGACGCGTTCTTTAATTTCTTCAAACATTTTGCGATCATTGTTTTCAACCCACTCATAGTTCGCAGCGGAGCTAGACGTGAAAATAAAATCATCATATTCCTTCATGCGATCGAGCGCTGAACGAAATGTTGCTTTCGTTTCTTGAAAGCCTTCCTGCCATTGCCATAGCCAGACTGGGTCTAGATGGGCATTCCCGATCATGTAAAGTTTCTTATGTTTCATAGGTTCTCTCTACCTTCTCTCTACGTAGTTACTTGCGTTTGATCAAGCTAGTTAATACTGAAAGGCTTCGCACATCGGCTTAAACCAAGGGTTAAAATACGTTCCTAGCTGTTTGCGTGCCTCAGCAACTTTCTTCTTCGCATCATAGACCAGCGTCGGTGGTAAATGACCGAAGGTCATCAAGTCAAAATCATAGGTCAGAAGCTTATCCATAGATTGCTCCCACGCGGCCAAATCAGATCCTACCCTGGGATGGTAGCCGCCCCATAAAGTATCTCCAGCAATTAATACGTTGTGGATGCCATCTTTTAATAGAAGAGACACACTCCCAGGCGAATGTCCTGGGGTGTGAATTACTTCCAAAATGAATCTGCCCACTTGTATGATTTCTCCATCATTTAATGTCCTGTGAACTTGTGCAGCTGGAAAAGGCTTGCCATAGAGAAAAGCAGCCGTTCGATCGTAATCACCTTGTTCCACTTGCTCGCGATCGTTTTCGTGCATCCACAGTTCAACTTGGCTTTCCTTGGCTAGCTGCGCAAATCCACCAACATGATCCCAATGACCATGCGTGGCTATCACTTTTGTAATATCTCGTGGATGTAGTCCAAGCTCTTCGAGGTTTCGTTTCAGTGCAGGGTACCCCTCAGAACCTCCACAATCAATCAGGACAGGCTCGCTTCCTGTAAGCAAATAAGCACTTGCATCCCATGGATGGGTTAATTTATCGCCAGAAATGACATAGAAATCTTCGGCAAGCTTGACTGCTTTCGGCATTGGGTTCCCTCCTTTATGCCATGACTATCTACACAAAATGGTCATCTTGCCCTTTGCTTCCAAGGAAATGAGTCATTTTATCGATGACTGTGTTTTCTACCGCAGTTCTTCCTACTTCTAAAAGCGAAGGCTCTAGTGCCTGACACTCAGCATTTGTTAGCCTTTCCTCGCGTCCCAATGCTCCCAAGAAGGCAAGTTCAAGATCTGTTGCAATATTAACTTTGCTCACACCGCCGCCTGGAAGGCGAATGGCGCCAGCCATCATGTCGGCCGGCACACCGGAACCACCATGCAAGACGAGATGAACAGGCGTTAGTGAACGAATGGCTTGCAATCGATCAACGTCGATCTTAGGTTGTCTCACCATATACACGCCATGCGCAGTTCCGCAAGAAACGGCCAATGCATCAATTCCCGTTTCATTAACGAAGCGGTGTGCTTCCAGTGGGTCCGTGTATAACTCTTCATCTGTATCCGTTTCTACAAAATCCGTTGTGCCGATCATGCCAAGCTCGGCTTCGACTGATACGCCTTTGGCGCGTGCATAATCTGCAACTTCCTTTGAAATAGCGATGTTTTCTTCCAAATTTTTCTCAGAAGCATCAATCATGACCGAAGTGAAACCTGCATCAATCGCTTCAGCAATCGTCGCCAATTCTTTCGTATGGTCGAGATGCAAGACCAACGGCACAGTAATATTTTCCGCAACCACTTTGTCATAGAACTCATCAGCGAATTCCTTCGGAGTAATGCCATATCGAACCAATTCTTTATGAGAGATTTGGACAATAGCTGGTGATTTCATCTTCTCCGCAGCCCGTAACACGGCCGTTATCATTGGTGTATATCTTGGGGAAAATGAGCCAATAGCGAAGCCAAATTTCTCAGCTACCTCCAAGGCTTGTTTGAGCGTTAGAACGTTCTTTGGTCTAGTTCCTGCTGTCATATCAATCTCTCCTTCGTCGTGAAATAGATTTCAAGTGTGATAATTTCTGCACCTTTGGCATGCAGGGTGAACGTGCCATCGGCATTATTGATCAGGTTTTCTCGATCCATCGGCTGTTCATTTAGTTTTACGTAACGAACCTGCTGAGGCTTGATCTTTAACTGCACGTTGGCAGTGGTAGCTTCCTTCGACGTATTCCAGAAGCGCATAATGAGCGCATCGTTTTTTTCGGATTTTTTGCAAGCGCTAAGCATAAGTGTATGGTCGCCTTTAAGCTCCAGCCAACCGCCAGTTTGCTCTAAAACACCATCATGTCTATCTGTGACTGAGCCATAGCTTGCCGTTAAATATTCATGTACTTTCGTACTGATTTGGGCTTCTAGCCAATCTCCTTGATGGACAAATATGGCATACTCCGCTTCATTCATCCCCAAGCTCTGAGCGTCAGGTACAGGTGTTTCAGGTCCAGCCCCGCCGTGTCTAATTAGGGTATCTTCACGAGATAACCAGCCTACAGCCCTCAGAAGCGTGATCGCCAGTGTTCCTTGCTCATCATTCAGCATTTCATACTCGGTCAGCCCTTTAGTAGCGACTGTCAGTCCTTTATCGCTGCCTTTTACACTGACAAACCCTTGCTGCGGCTTCTGCGGCACGTACGTTTCCGGCCATCCATTTCCCATATCCAGAACAGCTGCTTCTCTCTCCACCACATCAAAATGGCCTTCCGCATGCGAGACTTTAAACTTCTGACCTAGAGGGAATAACACCCTTAACCGATGGTCTTCCGCTTGATTGTTCCAAACTGTTCGTACATCCACTCGTTCGGATCCCGAAGTTAATGTCACATAATTCGTTATGTGGTAATCCGTGTATGATGCCATTCTGCTTAACCGATCTTCGCTAAGCTTCGTCGGCAACGACCAATGAATGTCTACCTGAAGGGTGACTTTTGCATATCCGGTTTCTGCAGCTGAAATATGTACCTTCAGCGAATGATCCGTAGTACGTCGTACGTGGTCGATTAATGGGGCCGCATAATTGTACGTGTCCCCTGCGTCTCCACCACTTTCAAATGCGCCTAAGCCATCATAGATGGACCCGCTTCGTTTGTCCGTGATTCGCAGTGTACCGTTCTGTGCTTGAACCTCCACACGCAGAAACTCGTTCTCTATCGTGTTGTTACTAATGTGCAAGTCAGATTTGGCTTCACTGCCCTTGATCTTGGCAGCTGGCAGCAGCGTATTGAAATAGACTTGTTTCGGATCGCATACTGTCTCTCTTTTTCGTAGCTCAAACGTCTTGTAACCTAGGCCTGGGAGTTCTTTCGCCAAGAAACTGATTTCCGTATAGAAATGTTTATCCGTCATTGGCTTCATTCCGCTGACATCCTTCACTTGAAATGGAATCTCAAGTCCGTCGGAGTCCATAAGAACATGCGTTCTAGGGTGAACAGTCAGCTTGCGATCGATCCAAACTGCAGCAGTATCACTCCTCGTCCAACAGAGTGAATTATGGATAACAATCGCGAAAGCATCCTCAGGCAATGCACTTGTATCAATAAGTTTGTTGATGTACTGAACGCTCTTCTCCGTCAAAATGTTAGCTATTTGCTTGGACTGTGCGAAGCGAGGGATCATCTCCCGATGGACTTCATCAATACTGCAACCACAAATACTATCATGGGGGTGGTTCTGAACAAGAAGCTCCCAAGCCGTCCACAGAAGTGCCGCTTCATACTTGCGCCCATGCAGCCATGCTAATGCTGATAATGGCTCTGCGTAACGCTCCAGGGCTATCTGTCCTTTGAAGTTATGCTGTTTCAGGTACATTCGGGCAGACAGTACACCAGGTAATACATGAGGCAGCTCTGCGCCGAAATTCCTGAGCTCCCCTTTGATTACTTCCAAAGAAGGATTTTGTGCACGGACAGCCTCCATGAACTCCTTCGTTGTTCCCCAGTGAAGCTCCGCCATCTCCTGCAAATCCTCTTGAACCTGCTTCATTAAGCGGGGCAATCGAGCATCGATCAGTCTATGATCACCGCCGTATGGCATTAACAAGCAATCTGTGGTAGCTCGCGCTGACAAGCGTTCGATTGATTTTCGTACTCTGCCATACGTTTCTTCATACGTCTTCTTCGGATTATCGAAGTGGAGAAAATCCACCATATAATAGCCATCTGGGAACCAATAGGTGAACACTTGTGTGCCATCTGGCGCTTCCCAAAGAAACTCTTGTTTGAACTCAGAAGCTGGTCCTCCCAGCCCTCGCCAAACCATCGCATTATCAATGCCAAAGCCTTGCAGGATCTGCGGCATTTGCGAGATATGACCGAACGTATCCGGTATGTACCCTACATCCAGGTTTGTAAATCCAAGCTTTTCAGCCATCCGATTCCCCAACATCAGATTGCGTACATGGGCCTCACCGCTGACGAGAAACTCATCCGGCAAAATGTACCATGGACCGCATTGAATACGGTTTTCGTTGATGTATCGCAGCAAACGCGCTTGATTTTCTGGTCGAATCTCCAGATAATCTTTCAGTACGATTGTTTGCCCGTCGAGTAAGAAACAGCGGAACGCTGGATCGTTATCCAACGTATCTAACAGTTCGTCGATTAGCTCCACCAATCGGATGCGGAAATCCTGCATCGTCGCCCACCATTCCCGATCCCAATGCGTGTGATGGTACACAAAAACGCGATATTTACGCTCCAAGCTATTTCCTCCTACCCTTTCGTACCCGCACTAATATTCATACCTTCAATAAAATATCGTTGAAAAATAAAGAAGATTGCGATAACTGGAATCATCACCATGACGGAACCTGCCATTAATAGATGCCATTGGCTTGTGCCGGAACTAACCTTGAAAGCTTGTAAACCAATCTGTAACGTATACTTGGCTTCATCATTCACATATAAAAGCGGTCCGAGAAAGTCATTCCACGCCCCAGTGAATGTCCCGATTGCAACCGTTGCAAGTGCAGGCTTAGCCAGAGGAAGCATGATCGAACGCCAAATGTAGAGGTGGTTTGCGCCGTCGATTTTCGCAGCTTCCACAAGGTCATTCGGGATCCCCAAGTAAAATTGGCGGATTAGGAAAATATGAAATGCACTTCCAAAAAAGCCTGGAATGACGAGCGGTAAATACGTGCCTACCCAGTGTAATTTGGAAAATAAAATATATTGAGGAATCAGGGTTACGAATCCCGGAATGATCATCGTTCCAAGAATAATGGAAAAGAGAAACCCCTTGCCTGGAAATCGAATTTTAGCAAACCCATAAGCGATGAAAGAATTTGAAATGACATGCGCGCACACAGCAACCGTAGCGATTAACAGTGTATTGGCCGAATATCTTGCAAAATTGCCAGCTTGCCAGGCTTCTATATAGTTGGACCAAACGAATTTCTTTGGGAACCAAGTTGGCGGATACGAAACCACTTCCGAAAGTGATTTCAACGAAGTTTGAATCATCCACCAAAACGGCATAAGAAAAGACAAGCTGCCAACAATTAGAATCAGAGTTACGACCCATTTTGAGATTCTTTCCTTATTGCGGCGGCTTTGATGATACGATTTCTTAGTAACAGTTGCAGCAACCGTCATCGCGAATCTCCTCCTTCATAGTGAACCCAATATTTGGACAGCACCATATTAATTACAGTAACAATTATGGCGATTACGAAGAGGAACCAGGCCATGGCCATCGCATATCCCATATCGAATATTTTGAAAGCTTTCAGGAACATATGCAGGTTGTAAAATAATAGCGAGTTCGATGGAGAACCCGGCGCACCAGGGTCATCGGCCATGACGTAGCCTTCTTGGAAAATTTGAAAGCCGCCAATTAGGCTAGTGATAACATCAAAGAAGATGACGGGCGTAATCATTGGCACGGTTATATGCCATAGCTTGCGGATTTTAGAAGCACCATCAATCTCTGCCGCTTCATATAGATGATCGGATACCCCTTGCAACGCTGCTAGAAACAGCAGCATCCCACCGCCGACAGCCCACATTTTCATCATAACAATCGCATTTTTCGTCCAAGCAGGATCCGATAACCAAGCAGGTCCCTCGATGCCAATCCAACCAAGAACGGTATTAATGAGACCTGATTCTGGATTGAGCAGCATCATCCAAAGCATATAAACAGCGACACCGGACAAAACGGTTGGCAGATAATAAATCGTCCGAAACCATCGCATACCGGGAATTTTCACATTCAACAAAACGGCAAGAATGACAGAGCCCATCGTCGTTAAAGGGACGGCAAGTGCAACATAATAAAGCGTATTGCGGAGTGACTTCCAGAACAACGGATCTTCGGTAAACATACGTTTATAGTTATCGAGCCCGATATAATCCATGCGCGAAGTGATGTCATAGTTCGTAAAGCTGGCGTATAAAGAGAACAACAGTGGACCTGCTGTGAAAATGAGAAAGCCTATAAACCACGGAGCAATGAAACTGTATCCTTCTAGTGCTTCTTTTTTATCCAAGGACCACTTCCTTGTTTTTTTCGGTTGTGTACCTTTCGTCAATTGAGGATTCACTTGTTTCCCTCCTTATATGAAAAGGGTGGAGTAGTCACACACTACGCCTCCACCCTTTTTCTCTAAAGCTTATTTTGTATTCGATTTAACTAAATCTTCGACCGCTTTTTGAGCTTTATCCAAGGCTTCTTTCGGTGTTTGTTTACCTAAAATCGCTTCATCAATTTGTGGATTTACCAGGTTAAGGAAATCGGGTGCTGTTACTGGGACCGTTCCCAAAACTGTTGATTTTAAGTTATCTACCGTGAACTTATAAATTGGATCCTTGATCAACTCTGGATCATTGGACGCTTTAATATTGGATACATTATCGAAGTTGAATTGTGCCCAATATTTCTGTGCATCAATATCCGTCATGTATTTCAAGAACTCCCAGCTTTCATCTGGATGCTTAGCGCCAAACGGAATTTCAATCGTAAAGCCTCCGCCATTACTCCAGTTACCGCTGCCTGGTTTGAATTCAGGCATTGCTGCGACACCAAAATCTTCTTTCTTCGGTGCAAAGTCACGAATTTGCGTCCAGAACGTTCCCGCATCGATCTTCATCGCTAACTTACCAGCAATAAGGGGATCATTCGTTTTACTGCCGAAACTAGCTTTAAAGGCATCGACTTCTTTTTTACCTAGGCGGGTATCCCAGCTGTTAAACCATTCCAAAGCAGCAATTCGGTTAGGAGAATTGATATAAATGCCTTTGTCATCCAGCCAAGGTCTTCCGCCGTCAGCGTTGTTCAGGAACATATCTTGCCCGCCTGCAATACGAGGATGGAAGCCTAAGCGCTCAATTTTACCATTATTAATTTTATCAATTTTCTTGGAGTACTCTTCCAATTCCGCCCATGTTTTTGGCGGTTTCTCCGGATCAAGACCCGCTTCTTTAAAGAGTGCTTTGTTATAGAACAATACGCGAGTATCTGTAACAAATGGAAGCGCGTACACTTCATCTTTATATTGCATAGCACTTAATAAGTGCGGGAAGAAGCGATCCTTGATATTATCTTTTGCCAGGTAAGGCGTAAGATTCATCACTTGCTTTTTACTTGCACGTTGAGCAACTTGGCTAATATCGTGGATGATAACATCAGGTGGATTACCCGCTGCAATGGCGGCTAGTTCTTTTGTCCAACCATCTCCGTAAGGTAAGAAAGTATGTTTCACCGTGATGCGATCCTGAGAAGCATTAAAGTCACTAATGATTTTCTCGATAATAGGACGACGTGTAGTAGAACCCCAATGCGTCCAAAAATCCAGTGTTACTTTACCCTTCGGTTTCTCTACTGCTGGACTTGCTGCTGTACCAGCGGAAGCACTCGGACTTGCCGTATTGCTCGTGCTGCAAGCCGTCAACACTAAGCCTGTAGTAAGCGCCGTGCTAAGTACGACCAACATGGATTTATTTGCTCTCTTCATACGGTTACATTCCCCCTAATAAAATGGTTAGACAGCCAATGCCACATTGCGGATTAACAATCCCACATCTTGAAGCGTTTCCAATGTGGTTTCTTGAAGCCTATATCTATATAATACTCAAAGATTCCACATTGTCAATTCATTTTTAACCGCTTACAAATGTGTTTATGTGGTGTCCTATATAAAATCAGTCATAATCACACATTTTTCCGTGATAATTTGCATATTAATAATAACCTCCATTCCCTAACCCTGTTCTGCATAGAAGATCATCACCTTCATCGACCAAAGTCGTTCCCGGATAATTCGTTTGATCATCAGCTGAACAAGTCCCATGTGAATCGGGTATTAGGTGAACAGACAGAAGGATTAAAAAAAAGGAACACGTTAGCCCGAATTGGGTTCGTGTTCCTTATAGGCTTAGATCAAATTCACTTCATACTGCTTACCCGCTTCAGTCACGAGCAATTGAGAACTCGAACCGTCTTTGACTTCAGTTCTTGGCGTGCTATTTCCTACTTCGTTAACAATGAAAGCAGCTTTGTACCGAACCGTACATGCCCCACCGACCGAGGAGCGAATCTTAGCCTTCAAAAGCAAGCCATCCTTCCAAATGATGTCCACCTCGAATCCGCCACGCGCACGTAATCCCAATACACGGCCGCTCGACCATGCCTTTGGCAAGGCTGGCAGCAGACGGAGCTCCCCATTATGAGACTGCAAAAGCATCTCGGCGATTGCCGCTGTCCCTCCAAAGTTGGCATCGATTTGAAATGGAGGATGGTCACCAAACAGATTAGGATGCACAGCATGTCCAAGCAGCGCGACTAGATTCTCGTAGGCAGCCTCGCCATCCTCCAGACGCGCCCAAAAGTTAATAATCCATGCCCGGCTCCAACCCGTATGTCCGCCACCATGGCTTAATCGCATTTCAAGTGTTCGACGAGCAGCTGCCGCAAGCAGCGGTGTGCCGTCTGGTGTAATCTGCTGGCCTGGGTGAAGGGCAAACAAGTGAGAGATATGGCGATGTCCAGGTTCTGGTTCCCCATACTCGACAGTCCATTCCAGCAATTGCCCTTCTCGTCCAATCTGTGGTTTAGGAAGTTTCATTAACGTTGCAGTTGCCTTCCTTTGAAAATCATCCGCCAGCCCTAAACGTTCCCCAGCAGCTAAACAAGCCATAAGCAGTTCGTACAAAATTTGAGAATCCATTGACGGGCCAATACAAAGTCTGCCTCTGTTCCCGTTCGGAAGTTCGTAGGTGTTTTCCGGAGAAAGGGAAGGCGCAGTAACCAGTTGTCCTTGTTGATCCTCAATCAGGAAATCAAAGAAAAACTCCACAGCTTCTTTCATTAGCGGATACGCTCGTTCTCGAAGGAACACTTCATCCTTGCTATAACAGTAGTGCTCCCAAGCATGCAGAACAAGCCACGCACCACCCATTGGCCACATAACAGCCGGAATGTACGTGCCTTGAATCGCTGTATCTGCCCACAAATCGGTAGCGTGATGAGCAACAAAGCCACCTGCTCCGTAAACTCTTCTGGCAGTCTGACGGCCGTTCGCTTGCAGTCGTTCCATAAAGTCGAACAACGGCTCATGGCACTCCGCTAGGTTGCAAACCTCTGCTGGCCAATAGTTCATCTGCAGATTGATATTGAGATGAAAGTCAGATTCCCAAGGCGGCGTATGACTTTCATTCCATATTCCTTGCAAATTCGCAGGCAGGCTGCCAGGTCTTGAACTCGCCATTAATAAGTAACGCCCGTATTGGAAAAATAGCGCCTCCAACCCGAGATCCGTCTCCCCCTTCTGCATGCGCTTTAACCGCTCATCCGTTGGGAGCCCAATCAGCTCAGCTTCCTGTGAACCGCCAAGCTCAAGACGCGTCCGGCTAAATAGCAAGCGATGATCATTCACATGACTTTCTCGGAGCTCGGAAAATGATTTCTCTCCCACAGCCTCAGCCTGCGCTCTGCTTACCAAATCCGGGTTGTCACAACGAAAGCTCGACTGTGCTGTGACGATCAACGTAATCGCATCGGCGTTCTTCACTGTGACATAGGCGCCGATCGTTTGCACGCTGCCTCCTTCAGCTACTGCTTTTAACACCGTAGCATACGCGACACCATCAGCCCCCAGTCTGCCGCTCATCATAAGCTCGTCATCTGACGTAAGTTCAAGGTTGCCTTCAAATGGGCGCCGGTTCAGTCCTGCACTCAGTGATAGACATCCCTTTTGTGACGCAGTTAGCCTTATGATCAACGCTTGATCCGGAACACTGGCAAACACCTCTCTGCGGTATGTCGTATCGCCACAAACATAAACGACCGAAGCGATGCCCGTTTCTAAATCAAGCTCTCGCTTGTATTCACGAATCTCACCTTCGAGTCCTTCGATATGTATAGATAAATCGCCCAGCGTCTGATAGGTACCGAAATGCTGAGGAACCGATGTCATCGTTAATCTCGCTAATCGCTCGGCCTCTTGCGGCTTACCCGCAAACAACAAGCTTCGAATTTCCTCCAGATGTTCATTAGCAGCTGGATTGTTACGATCAGATTTGGGACCTCCATACCAAACGGAGTCTTCATTCAACTGAATGCGTTCATCGGCAGCAAGCCCAAACACCATGCCTCCAAGTCTTCCATTGCCTACAGGCAAAGCTTGAACCCAAGCTTTAGCAGGCTGCTTATACCATAACGTTGTGTCTGTACGCTGCATCATGTTACCTCCATTAGGAAACGAATAATTAATCTGCGATGATTAGCCTCTCATTTGACATGCGATATTGAGTCGGCGTCAAGCCAAAGCGTTTCTTAAAGATTTTAGCAAAATAAAAATAATCATTGTACCCCACCTGCTCCGCAATTTCATTGATGGATCTATTCGTCCCCCTCAATAAAGAACATGCGTGCTCACTGCGGATATTAAGCAAGTAATTGGTGAAGGTCATCTTCAGTTCTCGCTGAAATAGTTGACTCACATAATTAGGATGAAGCTCGAATTGTTCCGCAATGCTCTGTATGGAAACATTCTCATGGAAATGTTCTTCCACAAAATTCATGATTTTTTTAAACGTAACGTTAGAAATCTTTTCTTCAGATATTGAATCTTTCATCCGCGAAGTTTCAGGGATAAAGGATTTAAGTTCGTTCAACATGTTCGAAAAGCTCTCAAACCTTACGAAGAGCTGCTCATACGTCTGCAAGTAATCTTCTTCCAATGAACTCTCGTGTGTAATGGATAGCATCGCGTAATAAATATGAAGGGCATCTCGAATCGTCAGCTGCCCATTATACGCTTGCAAATCAAGCTCATCAAATAGACTCGAAAGCTGTTCCCTATAGTTGCTGCGAATAGCTGTATAAAGTCTAGATGTAACTTCATTTGTTAGCATACCAGCAGCTTCATATGTATGAATCTGGCTATGTTTGCCATCCATGAAAAACTGACAAGACGCTTCAGCCGCAGTTTGAATGGCTGCATGCAATTGTCCGGGCTTAGCAGCCGGCAACCCTTGCCCAATTCCGCCCCTGCCAGTAAACTCCGTTTGTTTTACTAATCGGTCCATGTGCTCAAGATCGCTTTGGCAAAGTAAAACAGCATGCATGTTTTTACCGATTTGCAATTGCACATGGCGCACCTCTTGTGAAAGCTGCAGCTCATCCATCCCCCGAAACACGAGCACCGCAACGCCAGTTTCTTCCCATTGTAGCCCCATTTTACCAAGGAGCCTTACGATTTCCACATCATCCTTCGGCGACTGGATTTGAATCAGCGTGGATAAATAAGAGATTTCATTCCGTCTAGCTGAGTTACATTTCTGCACGACCTTGCTCAGGATTTGATTCATCTCTTCCGCTTCAATCGACTTCAGAATATACCCTTCCGCCCCTAAATTGATCGCTTTTTGCGCATATTCGAATTCCGAATATCCACTAATGACGATAAATTCGGTATTAAGACCGTCTCGCTTCACGGTTTCCATGAGATCAATCCCGCTCATGCCTGGCATCCGGATATCCGTGATCACGATGTCGGGTTGTAAAAGACGAATCTGTTCAACCGCAGCAATGCCATTATAAGCTTCCCCTATCAAGGTTAAGCCATGCCGCTGCCAATCCACTTTGGCTTTAATGCTCTCCAGAATCCACTTCTCATCATCCACTAGAAATGCACGAATCATCTGTCCTCATCCTTTCTGCCAGGCAACTGCAGCACGATTTCCGTCCCTACGCCTTCCATGCTTTTCACGGTGATGCCGTATGGACTGCCATACGCAAGTTTGATTCGTTGATTCACATTGGAAAGCCCCACGCGATATTGATTCCCGTCCTTCGATAACTGAGATTCGCTCGAAAGTTCAACATCCAAACGCTTTTGCAACTCCTGAAGCTGTTCATTGCTCATTCCAATTCCATCATCTTGTACAGTAATACGCAGGTTTCTCTTCTCATCAAGCTCACCTCGAATCAAGAGATGACCTTTCTCCATTTTCAGCTCAATCCCATGGAAAATCGCATTTTCAACAATTGGTTGCAGAATCATTTTCTTTACGTTAAAGGCGAGCATTTCATCCGTAAAATCATACTGCACGTCAAATCGTTCATCAAAACGGATTTTTTGTATCGATACATAGTGCTTAACAATCTGCATCTCTTCCTGTAGCGTAACGTCATCGGCGGCTTTAATGCTATATCGAAAAATATGGCTTAAATTAGAGGTCATCCTGCCTATTTCCGGTGCGCCTCTGACAACCGCAATGCCCTGAATGCATTCTAATGTGTTATACAAAAAATGCGGATTAATTTGACTGTTCAGAAAGCCGATTTCGGCTTGCTTTTTCAGCAGTTCCAGCTCATAGACCTGCGAGTGGGAGTGGAGCAGCTTTTGCGTCAAATCCCGAATTTCATCGAGCAGCTGGTTAAACTTCCCCGCCATACTCCCTATTTCCGCATAGCCGTCAAGCTGCACACGTTCCGTGAGGAGATGGACATTTTTACCTCGAATATGATTAATGAACTCGCCAAAAGCGCGTATCGGCTGTACAAAGTTGTTCGCAATGACTTTATACAAAACATACACAATGAGAATCATGGCTAAAAATAACCAAATCGTCGTCAGCCTGGCCTGCTGCAGCCCTTTGTAGAGCTCATTCTTGGGGGTAGCGCTGACCATCGTAAAACCGATATTGGGGATATGCTTTTCTCTCGTAATCGTATCATCCCCAGCATCCTTCTTCCAAGTCGTCCCTAAACTTGACTTATCATTACTCGTAACCACAGATCCTGCGGCATCTAGGACATAAAAGTTACCCGATGTTTTTTGTGAGAAATCTTCGATTTGTGGACTGATCGCTTTCACGTCCATCAGCATCAGCAAATAGCCGACATCCTGTCCGTAAGAGCTTCCTTGTTTAATCGACCGAACTGGTGTGCTAGCTACGACATAATTATCCCGTTTATCGTTTAAATAGACAGACCTTAAACCAAGGATCTTGAACTTGGCTTTCTGCTCTTTATGAATTGAAATGTCCTGCATAATCGCCCCAACATCCGCAAGTCTTTCTGAGAAGCCTACATTGAACGATCTTCCTTTATCACCAACTAAAATAAACTCTGCGATTCCCTGCTTCAGTTCTTTCATTTTATCCAAAAAACCAGTTAATTCCTGATGCAGCTCAAAGTCTTTGACGGGATCCGTCTCAACGAAAAAATTTTGTACCGTATCATTAAAGGATAGCGCTGTCATAATGCGATTCACCGATTCGACATTGGCATATAAGGTCGTTTCTACGTTGTTCATCAGCTCCGTCGCGTATTCGCTGTTTTTCTGATAGATAACGTCCGTCGTTTTCCAGTAATTCACATACTGAACGACTGACATCAGGAAGAACGTTATCGTGAATACAACAAGCAGCTGTACCTTTATCGCTCGATTTTTCAAAAATCCCAGCATCACTGCTCCCCCTTCCATGAAGTTCTACTCATGATAATAAAACGTAGAAGGTCTGATTTCCAGACTTTCTACGTTTATTTTAATTACTTAATGCCTTGTTTGACTACAATGTCATTAACTTCCTTGACTGCTGAATCAATTTGCGCTTGATTTTCTTTGAGGAATTTATCCCATGTGATCATTGGATCCTCTTTGGAAAGAACGGCTTTGACGACATTGTCGTACATTTTCGTATTTAGCGCTTGCAGCTGATTTTTGGCAGGTGAACTAATGAACTCTACATTATAATTAATTGGCTGCTCTTTCGTGTTCTTAAGAAGCCAATCGTACTTGTCATACGCCATATCAACCAGTTTTTTCGGAATGGCATTGTACTTCGCATCACGAGAGGTATTCATGCTGTGGCCAATCCCCTCCACGAAGGAGAAGAAACCACTACTTGGATAGGCTGGTTTTTGACGGAGGGCTACAATTTTGCCACCATCTTTTTTATAATCCTTGCCTTCTACCCCGTACGAGTATGCATCTTTTCCTTTATCCGATAGGTTAAAATCCAAGAACTTCAAGATCGCATCCAACTTCTTGTCATCTAGCTTTGCATTGAAGTAGAGATCAGAGTAAGCGATGGAACCGCCTTGGCGATACGTATTGCCATCTGGCGACTGCCAAATAGGTAGAATAGTGATCGCATCTTCGAATGATTTATTCGGATTAAATTTGTCCCACTCGTCCTTAATTTTTTTCAGTGAGCCATCATTAATTTGAATGTTCAGAGCACCAACGTTCCCTTGTGCGAATTTGGACGTTCCATCTCCTGCTTTCAACAGCGCAAAGTCTTTGTCCAAACCGCCGTCTGCGTAAATCTTTTTAAATTTCGTTAGGAAATCTGCCATCCCTTTCGATGTAAAAGAAGGGATCCACTTGCCGTCTTCCTGCATCCAGCCACCTAGATTAGGTACAGAAGAGCCAAGTCTTAGCGTCGTATTGAGGACATCGAGGAAGTTATGCGTCATCCCTATGGTGTCGTTCTTCCCGTTGCCATCCAGATCCTTCGTTGCAAAAGCCTTAAACATCTCGTTATACTCATCAAAAGTTTTCGGCTCTTTCATATTCAGCTTTTCTAGCCAATCCTTACGCACGACAAAACCGCGCTCCAATGCCCACTCATCCGTAGACAGCTTGGAGATACGTGGAAGGAAGTAAAACTTCCCGTTAATTTTTAAGGCTTGAGAATCGGGCATTTGCGCGATTTTATTTAAGTTCGGATACTTGCTAAGATCCGGAAGAGGACGAATTAGACCTTGTGTAACCCACTGCTCCACCGTCGGCGTCAGTCGGGAATCCGTCATGAACATGTCCGGCAGTTCACCAGAAGCGGCCCATAGTTGGAATTTTTCCTTGTAATCGTTGGCAGTCACGTTCAGCGGCTTAAAGATCATGTTGGTCTCTTTTTGAATGTATTGCAGCAAATCATCCGTGTCCGGTTGAGCGAGGGCCTTTCCGATATCCCACAGGGCGACTGTTACTTCTGTCGGTTTAGCTGGTGCAGTGCTCGCAGCCGCCGGCGCTGCGCTGTTAGCTGGAGCTGAAGCAGACTCTTCCTTTGATCCGCAAGCTGCAAGCGATGCAATCGTTAGTGTTAAAGCTGCAGCAACGGCTGTGTGCTTCTTCCAATTTGTTACGTATTTCATTGATAATCCCCCCACAATGTAATCATACTTAGATTTATTTTAAGCACAAGCTCTTAAAATCAATTATTCTTTGACGGACCCTAACGTAACACCAGCGGTAAAATAGCGCTGCAGCCACGGATACACGAGCAGTACGGGAAGTGCGGTGACAACGACGAGTGCCATTTTGACACCATTGGTAAACACATCTTTATTAATGAAATCTGCAGCTGCATCAGCCGACATTAATTTACTTAAATCCGATAACAATTCACGCAAATACAATTGCATCGGATACTTCCCTGCATCTTGGATGTACAACATCGCATTCCACCATTCATTCCAACGGTCTACCGCATAAAACAAAGTAATTGCAGCGATCATCGGCATGGAAATCGGCAATATGATACGGAACAAAATTTGAATATCGTTAGCTCCGTCAATCTTAGCCGATTCTTCCAGCGCTTCAGGCACACTTCGGAAGTAATTCATCATGATGATTAAATAAAAGGTATTGACGGCAACCGGCAAAATCATGGACCAGATGCTGTTCAGCAAATGAATGTTTTTCACGGTTAAGTAGGTTGGAACGAGTCCTCCGTGAAATAGGAATTGGAAGATGATTAGACCTACAAAGAATGCGCGTCCAGGCAAATGCTTTTTCGTAAGTGCATAAGCTCCGCATGTCGTAAGGAGCATGTTAATGGCAGTTCCAACTAACGTTACGAAAAACGAATTGCCAAGCGAGCTCCAAACTTCCTTGCCTTCAAATATCGTTTTGTAAGCTGCAAAGTCAATCACTGTCGGCACGAGGTAAATCGGCTGTTTCGCTATTGCGGCAGGCGTTGCAAAGGATTGAAGGACAACCGTGTAGAAAGGAAGCACCATCACAACGGCAGCGAGCATAAGGATGACGTGAATGCCTGTATCGACAGGTGTGAATTTGGGTTTCATCAGAAAAGTCCTCCATGCCCTCTGGATTTGACGATATAATGGGCAGCCAACAGCATGAGACAATTGATGACTGATTTAAACAAGCCAGCTGCCGTCGTTAATCCAAATCCTGCTCCTTGCGTAAAGGCAGCTCGGTAAATGTACGTATCCAATATTTCTGACGTATCTCGCACAGCCGGATTTTCCATATTGAAAATTTGATCGAAGCCAGCGCCACCCATGATATTCCCGAGTGCTAATATGAGTAGTACGAGGATCGTGCCTCTCATCGCTGGCAACGTGATGGCAACAATTTTTTGAAAACGATTCGCTCCATCCATCGAGGCTGCTTCGTACAATTCGGGGTTAATACCGGCAATCGCTGCCAAATAAATAATGGTCCCCCATCCCATCTCTTTCCAAATGTTTGTACTGTACAACAACCCTTTGAATTTATCAGCATCGAGTAATAAACTTATTTTCTCAAATCCGAGACCCTGCAGCAGTTGATTGAAAATCCCATCATTGCCAAGGAAATTCAGCATAATTCCCGAGATGATGACCCAAGAAAGAAAATGTGGGAAGGTGTATACCGTTTGATAAAATTTCTTCATCGCCTTATGCCGAACTTCATTGATGATAATGGCTAATACGATAGGAACCGGAAACTCGAATACCAGTCTCCCGAAGGCAATGATTAACGTATTCTTGAATGCTCTGGTGAAATCCGGTAACCCAAACATGGTTTCGAAATGCTTCCATCCCACCCAAGGACTACCCATTATCCCTTCTTTAAAATTCAATTCCTTGAATGCCAGCAGCAAGCCGTACATCGGCACATAATGGAATACAACATAATAGATGAGCATGGGCAGCAGTAAAATGAATAAATATCTAGCTTCCCAAATGACTTTACCGTATTTGCTCTTGCTCTTACTGTTGGTTTTCTTTAGATCAACCGAATGCGTCTGCCTAAATGTTTCTGTTGATGATGCCAATTGCGCTCCTCCTTCATCTGTGATGTTGTTACATCTATTGTAGTATGGAAGCGTTGTCACTTGTATGGAGTCAACTAAGCATCGCTATGGAAAGTATTAAGGTTTAACATAAGAAAAAACGACTACTGAGTGAAGTCAGTAATCGTTCTTCGTCAGAACCAATTTTACTTAGTTACCTGTACCGTTAACGCGGATTGCGCAGCTGGCGTTTTACGATGTAACTCTTGCGTATCGCGAACATAGTTTTGTTGTTTCTCAACTTTATTGTAAAATGAATTGTCGTTAATTCTGAGAAAAGGACGGGATATTGTGTTAAATGCTTCTTATTGGTTAACCAATGTGAGATTAGAGCAGGGCTATGTCAAAGAAGACGGTCAAGTAGTTGGTACGCACACGAAAATATGTCATGTTAGGATCAACGGTGAAGCCATAGCTGAAGTGATCAGCTCGGATTTAGAGCCTCAAGGGAACCTTCCGAGGTACGATTGTAAGGAATTCCTGCTGCTGCCCTCTTTCGAAGAGGCGCATATCCATTTAGATAAAACGTATTATGACGGGCCATGGAAAGCTGTCAACAAAGTCTCCAGCATTTTCGAGCGGATTGAAGAAGAACAACGATTATTGCCTAGACTGCTCCCTATGGCAAGACAACAAGCCGAGAGCATTCTAGCGCTTATTCAAGGGTTTGGTGCCACCCATGTCCGCAGCCATTGTAACATTGAACCCATCAGTGGACTACACCGTTTGGAAGCAACCATGCTGGCTTTGGAGACATTCTCTGGTAAAATATCCTCTGAAATCGTTGCTTTCCCACAGCACGGACTGCTTCGATCAGATTCTGTTGGGCTCGTAAAGCAATCCTTGGCAGAAGGAGCAACTCTTGTCGGCGGCGTAGATCCCTATACGGTAGATGGCAACATTGAAAAATCACTGCAGACCATGGTAGAATTAGCGGTTATGAACAATGCCGGCATCGATCTGCACTTGCATGATGGCAATGAAGCCGGGAAGCAAACTTTGCTGCGGCTGGCTGATTTGACAGAAGAAGCTGGCTTACAAGGCAGAGTGACCGTTAGCCATGCATTTTGGTTTGCTAGTGCTACTAAGCAGGAATCCGAAGAAGTAGCTGCAAGGATGTCATCTCTGGGCATGTCCATTGCCTCGACAGTGCCAATCGGGAAATCAACAATGCCTCTCCCGATGCTGCATAGCAAGGGTGTTCAAGTGAAATTAGCAACAGACAGCCTGACAGATCACTGGTCTCCCTTTGGAAGTGGCGATCAGTTAGAGAGAGCTGGACGGTTCGCTGAACTTTATGGGTATAACGATGAGTATTCGCTATCTCAGTCCCTTGGATTCATTACTGGCGGGATCACGCCGCTCGACCACAAAGGGGAACAAGTATGGCCAAAGGTCGGTGATACCGCAAGCTTTGTACTCTTGTCTGCCAGCTGCTCAGCAGAAGCCGTAGCGCGAAGATCGAAACGTCAAGCCGTTTGGTACAAGGGAGCACTCGTTAGCGGTTCTCTGTGAAGCTATCTTAATGATGACAATTCAAATCACAAAAAAAAGTTAATATATCATATTAGTTTTTCAACTACACGATAACCCCTATTTGGGGTTACGTGTTTCAAAACGACACGCTAACTAGTTAAGCACCTGATGGTATGCTTGAAGTAACCGAAGAAACTATATGGAAATATTATCCATATCCATGTTGAGGGTCAACCTGTCTGAGCGAAGGGGATAATGCCGATAGTCACCTTTTATGAGCAACTACGTAGACCACTATAACAGCAATGAAAAAACACAGCAATCATTAGAATTAAACAAAGGCCTCTGACTTTCAGCTCCCTATGGAACTAAGAATCACAGGCCTATTTTTTCAACTTATCATTCAATCTCTGTATTTAAAATCCTAACTTCAAAATCTGGCTTAATCAACAATTGAGGATAATCCTTTCTCCACTCCAACGTTTTCCATAGATCTGGATGAAATGCTTTTAACTCCTTTCCGATGCCAAGCACGTCCGAATTCGCTTCTTGTATTTTTTTTATCGACTTACTTGCCAATTCGTTTAAATGATGACTAAGTGCTTTTTCCATTTCATTGACGTATTCAGTCTTAAGACCCTTAATCTCTTCTCCAAGTTCGGTTGCATTTATGTTCATACTTACCCTAATCGTAATATCCGGAAGTTCACTCAACTGTTGACTTGCGATAATTTTGCTGTTTATTTTCTTGATAAAAAAAGCGTAATCCTTGTCATCCAAATGTCCTGTTTTGGTAACCCGCCCATAATTGAATTTGGATGAAAATCCCTTTAATTTCTGCATAACATTCCCGTTCCCTACCAGAAACATGATGCTCTGAACTTGTTCATTATTAAGTTTAATACCTGTGCTTTCGCTCTGACGAAATAATAAAGCTCCATTAAATTCCATTCGAGAATTAACATGTTTGATGACAGGTAAAGCGAAATCATTTAATGGCTCTTCCTTAGATAAAAGAAAATCCATCATTGTAATGTTAGGGACAATACCATATGGTTCTAAGGATTTCACAAAATCATTCAACACTTTCGTTTTATCTGTGATTGTGCTGCCATTAAACTGTTTGAAAAATGGTGAATCTTGATCGTCCAGAATGACTACCGGCGAATTAATTGTCGTAAATGGCGTACCGAGCAAAAAAGCAAGCTCTCGCACTGGTTGATGGGCTGCGAATTTTTCACTCATTAAAAACAATCTTGTATTAATTCCAATAAACGGACCCTGGTCTCGATATAACCCCTGTCCAACCGCTTTGATTACACTTGAATCTGAAATCTCTGTTGACTCCGAAACAGACTCACCGCTCCCATGCCCGGCTTTACTTAATTTGGTAACAACAAAGTTCAGCAGTACTTTGCTACTCTTCTCATCATAATCGACCCCAACTAAATCAACTATTTTAAGATTACGCAGCGGCAATCTGTCCCAGCATCCGGTGAGAAGGAACAAGATCATAATACTTCCTACAACCCTTTTCATCTTGCCCCCACCTTCCCCCGCATTATCGAAATTAACAGAAGGAGAAACGGTATTACGGCAATAACGACAATTGTTGCAAAACTATGATAGCTGGAAAGTTGGAAAATCACTTTACGGTCTGATCCAAATACACCTAATATGAAACAAAAGAGTGCTAATAACCAGACGATGATCGTATGGTTCCCCCTCTCTTTTCCAAAAGAAAAAGAAACGTATCGAGCTGCCAAAAACAAATACACATACGCTGTGACAGTCGTGACCGAGAGCCAAATTGTCATGAAAACGATATCTAAACTTTGCACGACAGGCCATTTGAATTGGCGGAGTATAAAGACCATCGGTTCAGGGATTACTTTAAGCTGATTTTCACTGAAATTAAACGTTACAATTAAAGCGATTAACATATAAAAGAGGGTGGTACACCCATTAGCGGCAGTCATTACAAGAAAGACATCTTTCTTTTTTCGGTAACTTAATGTTGGAAAGACATACAGAAGGAGTTCATAACCTGCATAAGCCCAAAAGGCTGGAATAGCATCTTTCAGAATAGCTCCCATCCCATGACTGCCGATTGGAAATAAATGACGTATATCCCCTTTCCCTATCCCACTGATAAATATGATGAGCATGGCAAGAAAAAACATAATCATAATATTCTGTGTAATTACAGCAATTGATCGAAGTGAAGAAGAAGCGATGTAGGCAGCAATTCCAATTGAGATGCCAACTAGTACTAACCAGGGCGTTCTAATCAATACCCACCTACCTAACACATCGGAATAAGAAACAATGACCATTAGACTAGACTCGGCACAATATAATCCGATGACCAAATTCAGAATAGATCCCATAACTTTTCCAACAATGTTAGTCATATATTGAGGCAACGCCCGATCTGCGTACCTTGCACTAAGGCAATAGATAATCGTGATAATTGCTTGCGAAATCACCCCTCCAATGCATACAGATATCCATGAGTCATAACCTGCGTGTGAGGACTCTGCAAAGGGGATTGTTAAGACGGATACACCAACTTGCGTTAAAATAATGAGATTAAAAAGCTGTGTTAAAGAAAGCTTCTTAAGGTGAATCATCCACTTCCCCCCTTTGCATTCAGATTCTCGTTTTATCTTTGGACAAGCTCTCTTTCGTACGTTCCCTTAGACTCCTAATAGGCCCTCGGAAAAAGGTATCCATCATTGTACTTTTATTAAGTCCACTGTAAAAATAAGGGAGTCCCATTGTATTTAAACGCGCTAAATGCGTCAGCACAATCAGGTATGACAATTCCAAGCCAATTAAGCCAAAGGCTGCGGCCATTATAATGAAAGGAAATGATAATAAACGTGCGGCACTGCTCATTTCATAAGACGGAATACTAAAGGACGCGACAGCCGTAAAAGCAACGACGATGACCATCATGGTGGAAACTAGATTTGACTGAACAACAACAGTTCCTATGACGATACCGCCAACAACACCTATGGTTTGCCCAATTGGACTTGCTAACCTTACAGTCGCTTCCCTTAATATTTCGAGCGTAACCAACATGAACATCGCTTCGAGCACTGGGGGCATGGCAACGTATTGCATAGTGCTTTGAAGAGTTAATGAAATTTCAAAAGGAAGCATACGCGGATCAAATGTGACTAACGCAACATACGCTCCAGGCAAGCTCATTGCAGTAATAAAGCTTACTATGCGAAGAAACCTGAAGGCACTGCCAAGTAACCAACCAATTTGATAATCATCAGGGGATTGTAAGAATGCCCAGAAGGAGATGGGAATTATAATGCAATCCGGCGAACCATCGGTTAGGATTCCTATTTTTCCGTTCATTAAGTAGGATCTAACGCGATCTGGTCTTTCTGTAATCATCATTTGTGGAAATAAAGAAAATTTCCGATCCTCAATAAGTTCTTGAATAAAGCCTGGTGCTTCCACATAATCGATGTCGATAAGGCCAATTCTACGCTCAAACTCTTGGATAACTTCTTCGTTAGCAAGCTCTTGCAGGTACAGTAAGGCGACTTTCGTATTCGATCGTCTGCCAAGATGATAGTATTTGACAACAAGGTCAGGTGTGACGATCATTTTGCGCAGTAAATTAATGTTTGTATTCACATTTTCAATCAACGCTTCATTAGATCCGCGCAGTACTCGTTCATTCACAGGCAGGTTAACAGCACGTTCTTTCTTCACTTCCGTTCCAAGTAAATAAAGCTTCACTTCTCCGTCGATTTGAAGCACCGTTTTACCTTCCACAAGTGCTTTCACTGCATCGCTCAGCAGCTCCGTCTCCAAAAATTCCAATACGGACACAGTTTCACGAAGATTGAGTTCTTCCGTTTGCTGAAGCAAGGGTCGAATGATGTGCTCTTGTACCACAGCAAGTTCAATCATGGTATCTAAATATAAGAGCCGATAACTACGGCTACCGGATTGAAAGGTGCTCGATTTAAAGTCAGCGCTGTCGAAAAGCAACTTTCGCAGCGATGTTTCGTTGACGTTTAGAGATGGATCGACTTTCATTTGAGTTCCCTCTCTTCTCTGAATGGAAAGTTTCGGTTATTTTCCCCTTATGTAGCTTTTTATATTCCAATTTTTGGTGAAGTCAATACATATATAAAATAAACCCGCTGTGTGGTGTCATAATTACTGAGAATTAAATTTGGCAACTAAAAAAGCGCTCACTCAATTTGAGTAAACGCCTAAGAAGACATCCATATCCGACTTATTTAATGAGCCATGTTTTGATTTCATAAGGCAAGATTTCACAGCTTATCCTGCCTGTCATCTCATCGCCTATTGGACGTTCCATCAGATCCGTTTCCTGCCACGTTGTTACGCTAAATCCCGTCTCCATCGTGAGTGGGCCGCGTGCTCCAGCAAACTCATGTACACGTACAATAATCCCTGTTCCATCCTCTGACCACTTCACGGCGTCGATCATAACATGAGCTGCTGATAGGGTGAGAAGCGACCGCAAAGCCTCAAAAGCTGATACGCCTTGGATGATAGAAATTGGGTTATTTAGTGACCATGCTTCTTGAACCGTCCTACCCTCGAACCAATCGCCGCTATGCGGCAATAAAGCATAGGTGAACACATGCTCACCTTGGTCGGCAGTGGGATCAGGCACCATAGCCGACTTAATGAGCGTAAGCCGCATAACATGATCCTTGATGTCGTAACCGTACTTGCAATCATTCAAGAGGCTTACGCCATAATCGCGCTCCGACAAGTCGGCCCATTGATGTCCCACTGTCTCGAAACGGGCATAGTCCCAGCTCGTATTCCAATGAGTCGGACGTCTAACATTGCCGAATTGGATATCATAGGTCGCTTCGGTCGATCGGATTGCCACTGGAAAAGCAACCTTTAACAATTGACGCTGTTCATGCCAGTCAATTCTCGTTTCAAAATCAATGCGTCGACTATGTGCGTAGAGCTTCATGTGTTGAACGATGGTTGAATCCCCATATACCCAAGAGAATGCCACCGTAGCACGCAAAGGGCCTAATTCGATAACACTTATATTCGTGCATACCTCGACATTCCTCTGCTTCTCGGTATAGAAAATATCGATATCCCACGCCTCGTGACGCCCCTTCGGTTTATCTTCGAAGACCTGCAGAACATTGCCCAGTTCACCTGCTGCAAGCACTTCACGCTGAGCTTGAATGTCAAACAAACGAGTCAACCTACCGCTCTCGTCCCAGCTAAGTTGATAATGCGGTGTTACTAAGTTATTCCCCTGGTAATGAAAACTCGATTCATCCAGTTCCTCGCTTGACTGCTGTTGAATCGGTGTAAGCGTTCGATAACCCATTGCAGGTAGATCCGGTACCTCAACAAGCCAGCCTTTGCTCGTCTTTTGCCTTCTACAAAGTGCTCCAGCAGCCGTCCCCCACTGGATGTCCTCCCCATCGACACAATCTGGAACCTCAATCAGATCTGTTCGCTGCCAGGATGAGCTATTGATAACCGTGTATCCCTCTTTCACTGGAGATGCTGTTATCAATTCCGCTGCCGCTGTCCACACTTCCGAAGCAAACTGTTCAGCCTGCCTATACTCAACTCGACTGTCTTCATAAACTTCACGGATGGAAGAGCCTGGGATAATGTCATGGAACTGATTACGCAGTATGATTTTCCAGCCTTCTTGCAGCTTGGTTTCCGGTGCATTCCCCCCTCGTTCCCCTGCTTCTAGCCTAGCGAATACATCCAGCCATTCCGTCTCCCGATACAGCAGTTCGAGCTTGCGATTCATCCGTTTATTATAAGCCTGACTCGTGTACGTACCGCGATGAAGCTCCAAATACAGTTCGCCATCCCATGTATGCACATAGTTGTCAGATGAAGCTACTTCCCTCTCTAGCTCCTGGAAAAAGGAATCCGCTCTGCCCGTTGTCACCTGCGGCAACCCTGGCATTTTAGCTAATCGGCGCCTCATCTCCAGCATCTCCCGATTGACGCCACCGCCACCATCTCCGTATCCATAAGACAGCAGTAGCTTACGATTCAAGCTCTTATCCTGATACGCTTCCCAGATGCCCTTAACGGAGTAGGGGGTAATCCCGCCATTATACGTATAATAGAACGACCCTTCCGTAGCCCCTAATTCAGGTGTTGTTATACAATGTGTCAGTACCTCCGAACCATCAATCCCGCGCCAACGAAACGTATCATGCGGCATGCGATTATATTGATTCCAGCTAATTTTGGTCGTCATAAACATGGTAATGCCGCTCTTCTTTAAAATCTGTGGCAGTGCCCAACTATATCCAAACACATCCGGCAACCACAGATAGCTGCAGGCTACGCCAAACTCTTTTTGCAGAAAATGCGTACCATACAAGATTTGGCGCACGAGTGATTCACCGGAAGATAAGTTGCAGTCAGCCTCGAGCCACATCGCACCGCCCGCTTCCCATCTACCCTCTCCAATGCGCGTTTTTATTTTATCGTAAATCTCAGGATAATCCTGCTTGATGTACTCGTAAAGTTGCGGTTGTGTTTGCAAAAAGATATAGTCAGGAAATTGCTCCATCAGTCTCAGCACCGTAGAGAAGGATCGCGCTGTTTTCTCCCTTGTATGGCTAAGCCGCCACAGCCAAGCCACATCGATATGCGTATGACCGATACATTGAACGATGATTTCACTCGTTTTGGGGTGCTGTTCAAGACCCTCGACGAGCAAGTTTCTAGCTATTCGAATGGAATCGTAGAAAAGATCCGATCCTGGTCTTGACCAATCCATTTGTAGGAAAGCTTTATCCACAAGCGACAATAGGATATGCTTCTCATGCTGATGCTCCGACAGTATTTTGACCGTTTCAATAATTGCCTTCCCCGTAAAATACAAGTCATCCGCTGCTTCATCTAGCCAGCAGAGTTCGGCGAGTTGCAGCTGATGCTGGATAGGCGCCGGATTGGGATCATAGCCCCTTAGTCCGGACCATAACCGAAAGCTCAATTGGACGCTGTTTCCGATCCATCCCTCTTCCAAGAACACCTCTTGATGATTACTATCAACGCCTTGATATGGCTGGCCATCCACGAATAGCAGCGATTCAAAGCCACTGTTATTCCCACCTCCCGTCTGCCCAAAATCAAAGCGGCCCACGACCTTCTTCCCGGTCCATATTTGTGGAATCGTGACGTTGGACGTTAGCCAGGCATACTGGTCATACCCTTGCCACGTAGCGCCAAGCTTTATCTTCTCCCAGTCCCCTTCCTCTGAAGGATACGCTCCAATGTCGCCCTCTTGATCCAAACGAAAATTAAATTCATCCAGTACAATAGCATCTCGATACCTATATCCTTTAAGCTCGTCTACTCGCTTAGCGATTTTCTCATACGTCCATAGCATGTAGAAACCTCCGTTTTTAAGTGATATAACGTGTTATCAAAGCGTAAGAGGCGCCGTAATCCTCTTCACTGCTTACCTATTAGATGCTGCTTCGCAAGACTAACTGACATGGCACCATGATTGTCGTCGTATCCTGCAGCTTGCGGTTACCTTCCACATATTGAAGTAGTCGCTCTGCCGCTAGATTCCCCATCTCCCAATAGGGTACTTCGACGGCGCTTAGCGGAGGTATCATATAGGCATTGACTTGTTCGGTATTATCAGCAGCCATGATATGAACATCTGTACCAATTCGTAAATTCAGATGATAACAGGCATCGTAAACTTGTCTAGCACCATATGACCAGTTTGTTACGAGTGAAACAGGTCTCTCTACCTTTTCCAATACAAGTACCCATGCGTCACGTTGAGATTCATTGTTATGTCTTGGCATATTTATGATTTGTGGAGTAAGCCCCTTTGCTTCCATCCATTCCACATATCCAGCCCTACGCTGTAAATCTCCCCAGTTCAAACTGTCTGAAGCACCGTGGTGCACTTCTACATATACGGGTGGTGTTTGGGTTCTCTGCCAAATGATATTCAGCGCTACTTGAATACTCTCCTTATAATCCGTGAGCACGGAACAGACAGACTCGTTCTCTGGATATCCATCTACACTCACATAGGGTACTTGATTGTCCTGAATGGCTTGCGCCCAGGCTGCATCTGCATATTGTGTAGGATCTTTCGAGACAATACCGTCAATTCGTCGTTCACGAAACATTTCCAACAGTTCATACCGGGTTGATTCATTGCCATTACTCCCATAGAGCAGGACATGATAGCCAGAGCTTGTGCACATTTTCTGAAAACCTTGCAGCATTTGGAGAAACAGCGGATTATCCATATTGCCAAAAGCCGCGAAACACTGACTGCGCCCGAGACGCATCCCCCTTGCCTGCACATCGACGCGGTAGCCCAATTCTTCAATTGCTTGCAAAACGAGAGCGCGCTTCTCCTCACTGACACGAATACCAGCGGTATGATTCAATACAGCGGATACGACTCCTCTAGACACGCCTGCTTTCTGCGCGACATCGATACTTGTAACTCTTTTCACCAAAATCACTCTCCTGCAAACCCTATATTATCACGTGTTATCAAACTTTGAAAAGCTATTTTATAAAGCTGAAAAGCTTCATGAACATGTAATTTGTTGGTGAGCTTTGCAGCATATCAAGGGTTTGCTATAGGCCTATTCTATCTACTTCACTTAATATGGTTTCGTCAACATCAAATAACACTATCTCGTACTCTGTAAAAGTCCCTCTACATCTTAGAAAACCTTATTCTAAAATACTTTAGTTACCACCGGAGTTACATAGGCTGCCGATCCGTACCGGCAACCTCCCGTTACTGTGTATTGAACAAACGGTCCTGCGTTAGTTTAAACAACCCATTATTTCCTTGCCATTCATAAAGCGTTTTGTATTGGTTTTGATTCCCTTCTCCGTTTGAGTTGCTTCAATAAATTTTTGAAGTATTTCGAAATCATAATCAGTTCGCCCGAAGTTAGGGATAACAGGAGTAAATTTCAAAAAGAAGAGCAAATCCTCAAGTTTGGAAATACTGCTATGCATCATATTCAAACGACTGAATATCGGTAAAACCAGCTTCAGCTAGCTATAGTAAGATATTTAAGATCCCGTCATTAGTTTCAAAACCCTGTCCTCTACCTAAAGCTTGTTTAATGTTTAATATATCATTTTTATCTCAGGACTCTCACCCTACGCCGCTGCGATTAGAGCATCGCCGATGCCTGGCTGACTAGCGATGACAGCAGTTCAGAATCGAAATTCTGCCCTTGCTTCAGCTTCAACGTCTTTCTTTCCGGAGGACCATCGAACAACCCATCCGGAAGCGAAAGCTCACTGGCTTGAAAGATCGTAAAGCTTACCGCGTCCTTCGAGGTTGAGATGACAGCGGCGTATTTGCCGTTTTTCAAAAAATGGGGTTTCTTATATTGCATGCGTTCCTGCGCATCCGGTATGGCCTGCTGGACAACCTGACGAAGATTACCGACCAGATGCTGCTGCCACGGTTCTTTTAATGCTTCGATATAATCGGTTACTTCCTGACTCATTCCTCACAAGCTCCTTTTAGTCTGTTAGCTGGTTGAATTATTATTGACCTGCACTCGGCCGGGCAGTTATCATCCAGGATACTCCGTATTGATCTGAAAGCTCTCCATAGAACAGCCCCCAAGGCTGCAATTCAAGAGGGTATCTCACATTGCCGCCAATCGCTATCTTCGTGAAGGCTTCATTGGCTTCGGATTCTGTTTCGTACGTCACACTTAATGAAATTCCTCGTCCTTGCGTAAACGGTTCAAGTGAATCAGCCATCAATAGCGAATTTCCTCCGGCAACAACCAGGCTCAAATGCATAACTTTGTCCTTAAACTCATGTTGTGCTCCCATTTGTTCGTGTGTCATGACGGACAGGATCTCCCCTCCGAGTGATTCCGTGTAGAATTTGGCTTGTGCTCTTGCATCCTCCGACATTAGATAAGGGTTTACTTGTGCTCCCATACTTTTCAACAACCTTTCCATAGTGTTTTGTCCTTCTATTAAATACGACGTATGACTAGAGGTGAAATCGACAGAGGAATAAAATAATTCTATATTTTTTTCAGCATGTCGAGTTGATCTTGCAAATCAGCTTTCATGGCCTGTATTCTAGGATCCTGTGAGGAAGACGGATCCTCTTCGAGCCTCCGCAATTCGATCTGACACTCGTCACGACCCGCAGGAACGGGCATCCGATACGCCCAAGCTAACGCCTCGTTCTCCGTCTTCACGTCAATCAGAGTAAATTCCGCAATGAGCTCTTGATTGATTGGAAAAGGGCCTGCCTCCACCTTTGCCTCTCCGTTATGTGATGAATACGATATTCTTATACCGGTTGAGCTTGGCTTAAGCTCCTCTGCAGCAAGAAGAGCGCCGGCCTCGGCCAAAGTGTTCCGGTAAGCCATCCTTGCATCAAGATACTCCGCGCTGTGTCTGACTCCTGCCTCCGTGTATCCTGTCGCCTTCACGATCAGCATATATCTCATTATTGTTTCCCTCCCATGTAGGAAGAAGATTTGTGGGCAGTATGGGCTGCCGCATCTCTTCCCTTACTATAACGACGGATGGGAAACGGTATAATCGACAAGATGACTGAACATTATTTAATTATTTAAAAAGTTTAGATTCGCATTCAGCAGCACGGTTCATTAAAAGCGACCGTTCACGCTCATTCCTAGTCATGGAAGCTGCGCGTTCGAATTCTGCGCGGGCTTCATCATGCCGGCTCAGCTTGGCCAATAAATCGCCGCGAACGCTCGGCAGCAAGTGGTATCCTTTTAAGGAAGGCTCGGCATTCAGCTCGTCGACAAGCTGCAGTCCGAAGGCTGGGCCAAACGCCATGGATATCGCAACCGCACGATTTAATTCTACGATCGGCGAAGGCGATACGCGGGACAGCGCTTCGTAAAGGGCGGCAATACGAGTCCAATCCGTCTCAGTTGCAGTCCTCGCCTGCGCATGACAAGCGGAGATTGATGCTTGCAGTGAGTATGGTCCAAGCGTCCGTCCGAGCCTCCGGCTGCGCTCCAGTGACGCAAAGCCGCGTCGGATCAGCAGCTGATCCCACTGCCCGCGATTCTGATCCATGAGAAGAACCGGTTCTCCGTTGGGAGTAACTCGGGCTTTTAAACGCGATGATTGAATTTCCATCAAGGCGACCAGTCCGTGAACCTCCGGCTCATGAGGGGATACCTCGGCAATGACACGCCCTAATCTCAATGCTTCTTGACAGAGCAGCGGACGGGTCAAATGTTCACCGGAGGTTGCCGAATATCCTTCATTGTACATCAGGTAAATGACCTCAAGTACGGCAGTTAGCCGGCCTTTAAGCTCCTCACCTGCTGGCGCCTCAAAGGAAACCTTCTCTGCGCTAAGGGTTTTCTTAGCCCGGACAATGCGCTGGGAAATTGTGGATTCGGCAATAAGGAAAGACCTCGCAATCTCATCTGTGGTCAGCCCGCATAACAGACGAAGCGTCAAGGCAACCCTGGCATCCTGCGACAGCACGGGGTGGCAGGTCATGAAGATCAGTCGAAGGAGATCGTCACCGATCTCCCCATCCAATGTATGATTCAAGTCTTCAATTGCAGTTAAATCCATACTGTGCGCGACCTCAACATACTTCTGGTCACGAAGTTTAGTCCTTCGCATTAGATCAATTGCGCGCCGCTTAGCTGCAGTCATCAGCCATGCGCCCGGATTGTCCGGAATACCGTTATCCGGCCATCGGTCAAGCGCAATCACTAGCGCATCCTGAGCAAGATCCTCCGCTAGGCCAACGTCCCGCACCATTCGCGTCAACCTGGCGATAATCTTAGCCGACTCCATTCGCCAGATGGCATCAACAGCCCGCTGTGTGTGGGACAAGCTCACGCCTGCTTCTGCTCCCGGATCTGCTCTCGAAGCGATGCTTCCTTCTCCAGCGATTCAGGGCTGTACATAATTTCTTCCATCTCGAATACCTGTCTGAGCTCAATCTCGCCCTGTCCGAATCCATGGGGGTCAGGCATGCGGAGAGCCCACTCCAAAGCTTCTTCTCTGGATTTCACTTCAATCAGCGTATATCCAGCGATCATTTCCTTGGCCTCTGCAAAAGGACCGTCGACTACCTTTGCTTTGCTTCCCGGTTCCGGATAGGAAATTCGAATCCCGCTTGTGCTGGGCTGAAGTCCATCGGCAGCAAGCAAGACACCGGCTTTTATCAATTCCTCGTTATACTTCTGCATAGCCTCAATAAGCTCCTGGCTAGGTTTAGCCCCTGCCTCTGAATCTGTTGTTGCTTTCACAATCATCATAAATCTCATTGTATATACCTCCTATTTTTTATAATGATGCCTTCTTATGGTTATGGATTAATCCTGAAGTAGCGTCTTAAACCCGTCAAGTAAAAACTGGAAGAAATAGAGTGCTTAACAAGGAAAATTTAAACCTTATAGGCTTCGGAGCGCAATCTTGCGGCTAGCGCAGAGACCCACCCGAAGGCAACCATTCCCGCGATTCCCATGATTACCCCAATCCAGCTAGCCATCCCCATTCCTGCAACAATAAGCAACGGGGCAATGACAGCCGTTATGATACAGTAGATTTTCCACATGTGCTCATTTTTGGCGGCAAACCTGCGAGCCAAGACGATGCACGCTGCAATCAAGCAGATAAAGGCCGTAAAGAATGCGAGAGAATGAATGGCTGCATGGACGCTCATGGTTGTCGGCATGCCCGCAGGGGCTCCAGAGGGGAAGCTGAGACCGGGGTCCGGGCGGAATAGACCTGCCATCATCATCCCGATTCCATAAGTGCCGATGAGCAATGGACCCCATGTTCCGCCTTTGCCGCCTCGGATCATGCCGCGTATTCCCATTGCCGCCAATACAGCGAGCAATCCGGTTATGATGAAGTTCGCGCTTTGAATCCAACCCAAATCACCTAATGTTAGTGTGCTGATGGCGTGACGCCTGATATCGAATCCCTCACGTGTGAATACTTGAACAATGGCTGCCACGAAGAACAACGGTGCAGAAGCGACCCCTCCGGCTAGAAGCAACTTAATGGTGCTAGCGTTCATCTTTGAAACTATTGCTGTTTGCATAATGAATCATCCCTCTCTCTTATTTTTCGTCCTTAAAGAATGATGTCAGCTCCGATGAAATGATTTTTGTATGGAGCTTCTTAGTATGGCCAAGTCCTTTTTTGCTCCTTAACTTCGCGTTAGGGAGCACACCTGCCAGTGCCTTGGCGCTATGACGCAGTGCAACCGGGCTCTCAACGCCTTCGAGTACCAGCGTTGGCATCGTGACCGTACGCCATAATTCGGCATTCAGCGGCTTACCGTCCATGTATCCATCGAGCAAAGCCGCATCATAGGGGAGCGTGTGGGCAACAGTCATGAGATTGGACCACACGCCTGGCATGATACGCATCAAGCTGACAACGAATGAAGGAGCGCCCATGCCCTGAGTCATAAAATACTTGATAGTCTCCTCCCGACGATTTGCGGCAATCAGCTCAGCAACCTGCGAGGCGAAATTTTTCGGCGGCTTGCGGTCCGCGTCCTCAACCACAAACGGAGGCTCATGAAGAGCTAGCTTGGTGATGTTTGCTCCGATGGCTGCCGCTTGGAGGGCAAGAACCGCCCCAGATGACAATCCCCACACGTATGCCGAGCCGCCGGCCTCATCAATCATGGCCTGGAGATCTTCATACTCGCGTTCTGTTTTATAGGGCTGCGTGTCTCCGCTGTCGCCTCTGCCGCGGCGATCATAGTTGTACACTGTAAAGTCTTGCGACAACATATTTGCCAACTGCACCTGGCCGGGAAAGGTGCGGTAGCTGAACGCGCCCGCAACCAGGATGAGTGCCGGTCCGCGGCCTATTTTGTCATAAGCGATCTTGGTGCCGTCTTTTGAGAGGAAGGTGTGCATGGGAAAGTCTCCTTTTTTTGTTGGAATTTCGTCTCTATATGGACGACGATTAGAAATCTAATAAATCGACAGGTTGAGGTTTATTTTATATTTTTTTTTTGGATCGAGACCACAGCCAGTGTGTGACAGGCATTCGACGTGGTTTGCGGGGTGTCGTGACTGCAGCTTCATCCAGATAGGACGAGATTAGTTCTTTTTTTCGGTTGATAGGAAAGGATGGCTACAAACCAGATTATCCTTGAAGCCATCCACAGTTACGCACATTGATACTTTTTATCTCATTTTCAATCTCTTTTTTTACTTACCTTTTGTAAAGTTGTGCATAATTATTATTATACTACAACTTTACAACTGTCAAGTTAAATACTGATAATTAAACAGCTTAACTTGACTCGAATAAAATTAACTTTTATAGTTTGATTAGCGTTACACAAAATGGAGATGAAACATTGGGCGAAATTCGAAACGCGGAACGTACGCGGAAAAAGATACTGGAAGCAGCAAGAAGAGAATTTTTCTCAAAAGGGTACTCTGGTACTCGAATAGAATCTATTGCTGCGAGAGCAAAGGTCAAGAAGCAATTGTTATATCATTACTTTAAGGGAAAAGAAGAGCTCTTTGAAGCGGTGATGGAGAACTTATATTCCCAACATCAGCCAATTTCTTTGCAAACACCAACTAATCCAGCGCTTTTGGCAGAGCATCGATTAAAAGTAAACATTGAATATCGAATGGATTTCCTAAGGTTTACGGCTTGGCAAGCGCTTGAAGATCAACCTGAGAACCAACACAGGAATGCAATAAGAAAGCAAGTTCTTCAATCCTACGTTGAGGATTTAAGGTCTAAGAAAGAATTTGGACTGGTTCCAGAAGACTTGGACCCTGCCTTGTTGACCTTAGCGATAGCTAGTTTAACCACTTATCCACTTGTTTTCGCCGATGCAACAAAAATGATTACCGGAATGTCTCCAACCGACAAAGAATTCCAAGAAAAATGGATGGCTTTTCTTACAAGAATTAGTGCAAAGATTTTTACTGAAGAAAGCAGCAGTTGACCAAAATCGATAATAGTGAGCGAAGAAAATAAAGTTTTAGCTGGAGTTGTTGATCTACGCTGCTTTTCGAATTAGAAAACCGTCAGACTGCATAAAATAAGTAGTAAACTGATGACAAAATAGAAACAGCGACAACATAGGACGTGAAAATAAAGTCCTGGATTGTCGCTGTTTTATTGAACTATCGTTCGCCGTAGCGCAATGGCATTAGCCTTTCAACAAAGGCCACCCTCCATTACGCCAGCCAGTAAGCTGGAGCACACTGCACTGTAGTTACTATGATCATTTTTTACTTTTTTACCAGCAGCTGTTTGCAAGCCATTGTTTCTTCCTTCATTAACGGATACGACTAGTGGTGTGCTTAGAGATCGCTTCTATGATGGTATCCCAATCTTCATGGTGAAGTTCATGTCCTGTCCCCTCTAAGGTTAGCAATACCGTAACGGCAGCCTCTCTAAATATGTTTATTCAACAAACCTTTCTCGTTAGCCATTAAAAGTAGACTGAATCAATAAAATTGTGTTGAACTATCATATCACTCAATATATTCGATCCAGTATAGTCCAATATGGGATCAGGGGGACTTTCCAGAAATGATTGCAGCTTCATATCGTTTTGAATAACTTTTCTCGCATCATTATCATTTTTTAATAAATGTGTGTTGTCATAATACCTAAGAAAAATGGATTAATAGTTGTTGATTTTTCAAATGCTGATTTCATATTTACTGAGAAAAAGAAGGTAGTCACTGTTTAAAAAGCGGCATTTTTCATATTTAGTGCGAAAAACCGCTGTTGATCTTATACATTATTTATGCATAAAATGTATAAGGTTTTCGCTCCCCAAATTCCGCGCATAACCCCCTAAGAAACAAAAAAAGTACTTAGCTATGACTAACGTCAATGTTTAAGTACTTTTTATATTCTCTTAAATGAATTTTTCCATTTTTGATTTTCTTCTATATTGCCAAGTATGCAGCTCTCGATCGTCTAGCATAACAAAATCTAAATTCGTAGAATTCTGTTTTCTTCTACCAAACAAATTACAAGTTTTTATTATGTGCCAATCTGTAAGTCGGTCCTCATCAAAAGCCAATCTAGTGGCTTTAATAATTATCTCTTTAGTATTTTTCAATTACTTGTCTTAAAATTCATTATTTTCCTGAAAATAGCAAGTAAGAATCAATTGTTTGAAGAAATAAGGCATACTCATCTTCATCTAATGGAGAAAACGTTACCCTAGATAGAAGATTAGCCGTCACCGTTTCTTCCCTCCACGCAATAACAAAATTGTGCAACTTTCCAACACGATCATGTGTAGATCAATTTTTATTGTTTCGATATCATTAATTATATATTCGCTTTACGACAGGGAGGCAACTATGTTGCAAAACATTTGAATCGGTACTCTTGTAGGTGGCCAAGATGCCATAAGGGTTATACCACAAATTGTAAAGCACGGATTTGAAAGCTTTCAACTTACATTTTGGCAATCAACGGGCACAATAGATCTGAAGGAAACTGCCAAAAAAACGCAAGAATTGATGCAAGAGTATGGAACAGTCATTTCCAGTCTATCTATCTTTGGAAACGCTTTAACAGGGCACGATGGAAATGCTGATACGCTTGCTAGTTGGGAAAGGCTGATTGATCACGCCCACTATTTTGGTACTGACACGATAACAGGTTTTACAGGACGTTTGGTCGATCAATCGATTCACGACTCTATCCCAAGATATAAGGAAGTGTTTGGTGAGTTAGCCCGCCGAGCTGAAGCGAATGGCGTCAAAATCGCCTTTGAAAACTGTCCAATGGGTGGTAACTGGCTCAAAGGAGATTGGAATATTGCACATAACCCAATGGCATGGGAGTTAATGTTTAACGTAACTCCGTTTGAAAATTTAGGTCTAGAGTGGGAACCTTGTCATCAGATGACCCAGTTGATTGATCCATTACCTCAGCTACGCAAGTGGGCTCATAAAGTGTTCCATGTACATGGAAAGGATGCCACAATCGCGTGGGACATCGTCAAGGAAAATGGAATTAACGGACCTAAAGAATTTGTATGGCACCGAACGCCAGGTTTCGGAGATACGAATTGGACCGATATAATTTCAATCCTTCGCCAGTCAGGTTACAATCATACTATTGACATTGAGGGCTGGCATGATCCCGTATATCGTGATGAATTAGAGATGACGGGCCAGGTACATGCTTTGAATTACCTGAAGAATTGCCGAGGCGGTTCTTTTGTCCCTAACCCTATTTAATAGCAACTACACAAGAGAAATTCATCTATGAAAGCAATAAGAATTGTCTTCGGAGGTCGACTAATTCAGCTGGATATCTTTTTTATTAATTCAATAATTATCAGAAAATTCTATATCTATATGATTCCACATGATCTATGATCAGATTGGGAAGCAATTGCAATAGGGAGGGAATCGTATGTATTATTGTCTTAAGTGTAACATAACGCACGAAAAACATTCTAAACTCGGTATCGTCTTCTCAAGAGGATTCACTACAAAAGAAGACAAAATAATAAATGTTGGTTATTGTAAAGTTTCCATGACATCTAAAATTCACTTTGATGCCTTAGAAGAAAAATTAGCATATCTACAAAGACACGCTTGTTGAACTAAACACTTAAGTTATCAGTTGAAATGGATGTTTTCATTTCCAATTCAACCTAAATACGGATCTTGTGAATGTTCTCTAAAGAATGGGGCGTTATTTAAACGTTGGCCGCATAGTCTAATTCGACTAAGCGGCTTATTTATCTATGAGAATTGCGAGTTCGAAACTGAACGTTGAAGATTTTCCGCATTTTGATGCAATAAGCACAAAGAAAGATAGCAGCAGTTAATTTGACAAGATTTTTAACCACAGTGTAACTATTTTGCTCTCAAAGTCCCATGATTCATCCCCAACTGGAACGGTAGCAATTACCTTTTTGGTTACTCCATCAAATTAGAGACTAACTTAATTTTTTGATAACAATAGAAGCGTTTGCATTTGCTTGTGTCCCTCCAGCTAAAGTCTGAAGGGTGACAGCGGCAGCTGAACTATGATTTCGTAGAGTCAGAACATCACCAGCGACTAATGCGATTATAGCCTGCCCATTGTTTTGCTGGGTGCCTGCACCTGAACCGTATACCGATCCCGTAACCAGAACGTTATTTAAAAAGAGTGCGAATTGGTTGGGCTCAACTCCTGAAATGGAATAAGTAACCTCATAAAAACCTGGAGTAGAACTGGTAATTACAATTTGAGAGGTTCCGGGAGTATGCGTAATCCCTAATGCAATAATGCCATTTGTATCAAATATAACATCTGCCTCTATTGGAACCGTCTGAGCTCCTAAATTGAAAATGTACCCGAACTCGAAGAACCCTCCTGTGGCCCCTGTTGCTCCTGTTGCACCAATTTCACCTGTTGCTCCTGTTGCTCCTGCTGCACCCGTTGCTCCTGTTGCTCCTGCTGCACCCGTTGCTCCTGTTGCTCCTGCTGCACCCGTTGCTCCTGTTGCTCCTGTTGCTCCTGTTGCTCCTGTTGTACCCGTTGCTCCTGTTGCACCCGTTGCACCCGTTGCTCCTGTTGCTCCCGTGTCCCCTGTTGCACCCGTTGCTCCTGTTGCTCCTGTTGCTCCCGTGTCCCCTGTTGCACCCGTTGCTCCTGTTGCTCCCGTTGCTCCCGTTGCCCCTGTTGCTCCCGTGTCCCCTGTTGCACCCGTTGCTCCTGTTGCTCCCGTGTCCCCTGTTGCACCCGTTGCTCCTGTTGCTCCCGTTGCTCCCGTTGCTCCCGTTGCTCCTGTGGCTCCCGTTCCTCCCGTTCCTCCCGTTGCTCCCGTTGCTCCCGTTGCTCCTGTTGCTCCTGTGGCTCCTGTTGCACCAGTTGCTCCAGTTTCACCTGCTGCTCCTATTGCACCCGTTGCTCCCGTTGTACCTGTTGCTCCTGTTGTACCCGTTGTACCTGTTGCTCCTGTTGCTCCTGTTGCCCCAGTTACTCCCGTTGCTCCTGTGGCTCCCGTTGCTCCCGTTGTACCTGTTCCTCCCGTTGCACCCGTTGCTCCCGTTGTACCTGTTCCTCCCGTTGCACCTGTTGCACCTGTTGCTCCTGTTGCTCCTGTTGCTCCCGTTGTACCTGTTGCTCCCGTTACTCCCGTTGCACCAATTTCACCTGTTGCTCCTGTGGCTCCCGTTGCTCCCGTTGCTCCAGTTTCACCCGTTGCTCCTGTGGCCCCAGTTGTACCCATAACTCCTGTTGCTCCTGTTGCTCCCGTTGCTCCTGTGACTCCTGTTGCTCCAGTTGCTCCTGTTGCTCCCGTGTCCCCTGTTGCACCCGTTGCTCCTGTTGCTCCCGTTGCTCCCGTTGCCCCTGTTGCTCCTACTGCTCCCGTTGATCCTGTTGCTCCTGTTGCTCCTGTTGCACCCGTTGCTCCCGTTACTCCTGTTGCTCCTGTTACTCCCGTTGCACCTGTTGCACCTGTTGCACCCGTTGCTCCCGTTGCACCCGTTGCACCTGTTGCACCTGTTGCACCCGTTGCTCCCGTTGCACCCGTTGCACCCGTTGCTCCTGTTGCACCTGTTGCTCCCGTGTCCCCTGTTGCACCCGTTTCTCCTGTTGCTCCCGTTGCTCCTGTTGCTCCTGTTGCTCCTGTTGCTCCTGTTACACCCGTTGCTCCCGTTGCTCCTGTTGCTCCTGCTACTCCCGTTGCTCCTGTTGCACCCATTGCTCCCGTGTCCCCTGCTGCTCCTGTTGCACCCGTTGCACCCGTTGCTCCTGTTTCACCCGTTGCTCCCGTTGCTCCTGTTGCACCCGTTGTTCCTGTTGCTCCTGTCGCACCAATTTCACCTGTTGCTCCTGTTGCTCCTGTTACTCCTGTTGCTCCAGTTGCCCCCGCTACTCCTGTTGCTCCTGTTGCACCCGTTGCTCCCGTTGCTCCGGTTGCACCCGTTGCTCCCGTTGCTCCGGTTGCTCCTGTGACTCCAGTTGCACCCGTTGCTCCAGTTTCACTTGTTGCTCCCGTTGCCCCTGTTGCTCCCGTTGCACCAATTTCACCTGTTGCACCTGTGGCCCCCATTTCACCCGCTGCTCCTGTTACACCCGTTGCACCCGTTGCTCCGGTCACGCCTGTGGCACCTGTTGCACCTGTGTTCCCTGTCGCTCCTCCTGATTCTCCAGTTGCACCAGTGACCCCTGTTGCACCAGTAGATCCTGTTGCCCCAGTTGCACCAATAGATCCCATTGGGCCTGTGTCACCAGTAGATCCTGTTGCTCCTGATACCCCCGTAGCTCCTGTTGCACCTGTAGCTCCTGTAGCTCCAGTTACACCTGTGGAACCTGTGGCACCTGTTGCACCTGTTGCACCTGTGTTCCCTGTCGCTCCTCCTGATTCTCCAGTTGCACCAGTGACCCCTGTTGCACCAGTAGATCCTGTTGCCCCAGTTGCACCAATAGATCCCATT